>NZ_CP124747.1:3345312-4014375 GCF_041860085.1 Schlesneria sp. DSM 10557 | reverse complement strand
GCTGCGCAATATCAAGACGACACCGGTGTCGCGAGATGGAATCATTTACATTTCCCTTCAAAGTAAGGGGATCGCCAGTCAATGGCTGGCGTCGATCGATAAGACAGAGACCGGGAACAACGACGACAAAATTTCCCGTGATGAAGTGCAGAGATTTTTTGGTAAACGTCCTGTCCCGGAAGCGTTCTACAAGAAAACGTTTGAACGGGGCGACCTGAACGGTGATGGTGTTCTCGAAGGACGTGAGCTGGATGTCGCCTTTCTGCCTCCGGGCAATGCGGCAGGTGCTGCCTTTGATTCAAAAGAGCCAGAGGATGAATTTGTCATCGCGGTCAAAGGTGGTGGCCGGGGCGATGTCACTAAGACGCACGTGCTGTGGAAGCACCCCACGAAACACACGGACCACATTGTTTCTCCTCTGGTCGTCGGGGACCGCATGCTCCTGATCAAAGGAGGCGGAATCGCCACCTGCTTTGACGTGAATGAAGGAAAGCGGATTTACGGCCCGGGCCGTATCAATAATGGAGGCGAATATTTTGCCTCTCCCGTGTATGGCGATGGCAAGATTTACATCGCAGGAGAGAACGGCAAGATTGTCGTCTTGCGAGATGCGCCGGAACTGGATGTCCTGGCGATTAATGAGATGGGTGATTCAATTCTGGGAACGCCCGCAATTGCTGATGGTGCCTTGTTTGTTCGTTCTCGAACGGCTCTGATGCGAATCGAGTAGACATGGTTACCCCATACGTCGACCTGCCGATTTGATGCTGATTTAACTCAGTCCCTCCGCCCCGCTACCTGATTTCAGGAACCTTCCGACGATGAGAAAGAGTAAGACGCTCGCACGGATCCGTAAGGGTGAAACCGTCAGGATGTGCTGCCTCGGCCATTACATGCCCTTCTTCGTAAAGCACGCGGCCCACGCCGGGTTTGACTGCATCTGGCTGGATATGGAACACCGCGGTTTCACTGACCGCGATGTGCAGGCGCTGCTGGTTCAGTCGCATCTTCACGATATCGACATCATGGTCCGCCCCACGACTCTCGAGAAGACGGCTCTCTACCGGTATCTCGAAGACGGGGCTGCGGGCCTGATGATTCCGCATGTGAACACGGCCGAAAAGGCGCGCATGCTGGTCGACGCGGTCAAGTTTCCTCCTCTGGGCGATCGAGGCCTGGACGGAGCGGGTCTGGATGCTGACTACTTCACCGGTGACGTCGATGCGTTTGTGAAACACGCGAATCAGGAAACGTTTCTCGTCGTGCAGATCGAGACTCCACAATCGCTGAAGAATCTGGATGAGATCACGTCCGTTCCGGGGGTCGATGGGCTCTTCATCGGTCCGGGCGACATGAGTCTGCGACTCAAGCTGGGACCCAGCGAAATCACGATGGAATCGACGTACGAACTGGTTGCCGACGCGTGCAAGCGGCACGGCAAGGCCTGGGGGGCTCCCGCAGCGACTCCGGAAATTCTGAAACGCCGGCAGCAGCAGGGGGGGCAACTGTTGAATCACGGCGGTGATTTCGGCGCCATCCTCAGGATGCTGAAGGAATGTGCCGCGGCCTTTGAGCAATAACGAGGAATCACCGTGATTAATCTGACTGGAAAGTTCGCCCTCGTGACGGGAGCGGGGCGCGGAATAGGAAAAGGTTGCGCCTTGCAACTGGCTCGCTGTGGTGCGGACATCATCCTGAACGATCGCCCCGGCAGTCCGGATCTCGCTGCGACAGCAGAAGAGATTCGGGCTCTGGGCCGAACCTGCCATGCCATGGATGCCGACGTCTTTTCTCGCGCGGGCTGCGAGGCGCTGGTCGAAAAGGCGATCAAAACTGCAGGCCGGATCGACATCTTCGTCAGCAACCCCGCCTACAGCCGTCGCGGCAAGTTTCTGGAGTATTCGCCAGACGAGTTTGAACGGACGATCAACGGAACATTGATCAGTGGCTTTCACATGAGCCAGCTCGTGGCTCGCCATATGGTCGCACAGAGAATCCGCGGAAAGATGGTTTTCATTTCCAGCGTTCAGGCAGAGATGCCGTTTGCGCTCTGTGCCCCTTACGGTGCAGCGAAGGCGGGACTGAATCATCTGACCCGCACGATTTCTGTGGAGCTGGCCCCTCACCGAATCAATGTGAACTGTATCGAGCCGGGCTGGATCGATACCCCTGGAGAGCACGTCACGTTCTCGGACGAGACGATGGAAGAAGAAGGGGCTCGGCTTCCCTGGGGAAGACTCGGCCTGCCTGAAGACATCGGAAACGCGGCCGCGTTTCTTGTCTCTGAACAAGCAGACTATGTCACGGGGGTCGTCTTTCCTGTCGATGGCGGTTTCCGGTTCAAAGACTGTCAGGCAGAATCCATCGTCGCCCCTGCGGAACCGAAACCATGACCGGTACCAGATTGACACTAAGGCAATACGACTTTCAAGCGGGCTCCGGCGGGCCTCATCTGCTCATCACGGGTGGGGTGCATGGAGACGAGTTTGAACCGATCGCGGCGATCCGCCGGTTGATTGATCTGTTTTCCCGCCAGTCATCGGACGTCGCCGGCTTCAAGGGACGTCTGACGCTGGTTCCCGTCGTCAATGAGTCGGCGTTCTTGCGGGGACATCGATGCGGCGACGATGGGCTCGATCTGGCGCGTACCTGTCCCGGACGACCGGATGGAAGCATCACAGAGCAGACAGCCTTTGCGTTGAGTGAGCTGATCCGGAAGGTGGATTATTACATCGATCTGCACACAGGAGGGACAGAACTGTCTGTATATCCCCTGGCGGGGTATGTCATGCATGCCGACCCCGCCACGCTGGGTGTGCAGCGACGAATGGCAAAGGCCTTCAATCTGCCACTGATCTGGGGGACGGCAGCCAATCTCAACGGTCGATCCCTGTCAGTCGCTCGCGATGCGAATGTCCCCGCCATTTATTGTGAGTATCTCGGTTCAGCAACCTGCGATCGGGCCGGAATAGAGTCCTACTTCACAGGTTGTCTGAATGTGATGGCCGAATTAGGAATGCTTGATCGACCTTGTCCGGTCAGTCGCGTGGAAAGGGTCGTTGAGAATCCGGAACCTGATCAGGGACATATGCAGATCTGTAATCCGTCACCTCTGACGGGTTACTTCGATCCGCGGGTGAAGCTGGGAGACATGGTCGCTGCGGGCGACGTGATGGGGACCGTGTATCCCCTCGAAGGGGGCGAACCACGCGAAATTGTGTCTACCCAGGCGGGGCAGGTCATCGTTTTGCGGACGTTCCCCCGAGTGAAGCAGGGGGAATCTGTCGGAGTTGTGATGGAACTGCCTGTCGCGTGAAGACCGCTGGCGTGCCATTTGTCATCGAGAATGTGACGGCGAACGAGAAGTGCTTTTTCCTTGGGGCCAAAGATGAACGACGAGGTTCGGAAGGAACGCCAGGTTTATCTGTCGGGACAAATGGTCCCCGAATCGGAAGCGAAAATTTCGATTTTCGACAGTGCGATCATGCTGGGAGATTGCCTGACAGAATCCACACGCACCTTTCGTCACAAGCCGTTTCGCCTCGAAGACCATATCACAAGGCTGTATCGGTCACTGAAAGTCTGCCGGGTGAACCCCGGGTTGACTCCTGACGAGATGACACGCGTGACTCGGCAGGTACTGGAGGTGAATCGCTCACTGATGGGCGAAGACGATGACTGCTGGATCGTGCATAACATTTCGCGGGGTCTCATGAAGCCGGGCCCCACTGCGGCTCAGATGAATCCCGCGACCGTCATGATCTTCACCAGCCCCATGGATCTTCGCGGCTGGGCCCGCTACTACACAGAAGGGTGCCATGCAGTTACCTCGTTCAGTCGGGCCATTCCCGCTCAATCACTGGACGCACGGATCAAGAATCGCAGTCGGCTGTTTTATACTCTTGCCGATTCCGAAGCCCGCATGGTTGATCCGGATGCTCAGGTGGTGATTCTCGATATCGATGGCAACGTTTCGGAAAACAAGGGGGGGAATATTTTCGCCGTGATCGACGGAGAACTGCGAACACCCTCCACAGAGAATTGCCTGGCCGGAATCAGTCGGCAAACCGTCATTGAGCTGGCGCACGAGCTGGGGATTGGTGTGCGCGAAACGCGTCTGCAGATGTATGACCTGTCGACCGCAGACGAAGTTTTCTTCACGAGTACACCGTACTGCATGATGCCCGCCACCCGTTTCAACGGGCTTCCGGTGGCGGACGGAAAGGTGGGGCCTGTCACGAAGCGATTGCTGAAAGCGTGGAGTGATCAGGTGGGAGTCGACATCGTTGGCCAGGCACAGCGACAAATAGGATTAGCATGAACGAACCTACGATTTCTGAATTGTTTGACCTGTCGGGACGCGTGTGTCTGATTACAGGGGGATCGGGCTTTCTGGGACAGTCGATGTCGCGAGCACTGGCAGAAGCCGGCGCCAGTGTCGTTGTCGGCAGCCGTGAACTTTCACGAGCAGAAGAAGTCGTTACGGGATTGCCGTCTCCGGGTGGGGCAAAGCATCATGCCGTGACGCTGGATCAGATGGACGAGACCTCGCTGAACGCCGGCTTTGAAACGGCACTCGAGAAAGCGGGGCAGGTTGACATCCTGATCAACAACGGGCAACAGGGCCATGCTCTGGACCTGACGAACGTCACCGCGGAAGCCTTCAACAAAGACCTGCAGAACGCGACGGGATACTTTCTGCTGGCAAGGCGTCTGCGGGATCATCTGGTCAGTCGCGGTGCCTCGGGATCGATTGTGATGATCGGGTCGATGTATGGCGTCGTGGGCTCATACCCGGATGCCTACGAAGGTGTTTGTCCGGCCAGTCCCGTTCAATATCACACATTGAAGGGGGGGATCGTCCACATGACCCGTCATCTCGCTGTCTACTGGGCGCGGGACGGCGTGCGCGTGAACTGTCTCAGCCCGGGACCTTTCCCTTCGGAACAGGCTCCGCAAGCCATGGTGGAACGGCTCAAGACGAAGAATCCGATGCGGCGAATGGGCGTTCCCAGCGAACTGAAAGGACCCTTACTTCTGCTGGTGAGCGACGCAGGGAGTTACATCACGGGCCAGAATCTGCTCGTCGATGGGGGATGGACCGCGTGGTAGTGCCGCGCGGCTGCTGACACGGACTTCAGGCAATTCCTTTAAAACTGGGGGCAAGATGACAGCGTATGCGCGAGCAGGCCGTGTCCTGGCGATTCTGATCCACGTCTTCGCCATGGGATTCGCGAGCGGGGCGGATGATCGCATTTCCCTCGATCCCGCTCTCCGTGAAAAGTGCCTGAAGGTGCTGCGTGCGGGAATGGCGGGTGAAGAGTTCTGGCCCGCCATTCATGCCGCCGAAGCACTCACCCTTGCCGGGCATCAGCAGGAAGTGATTGCTTTCCTGACCCCGAAACTGAATTCGGAAACAGACGATCAGAGAAGGTGTGGAATTGCCCGCGAGCTAGTGCGGGCGGGAGATCGATCCGCTCTGAAAGTGATGTGGGGCATCCTTGCGGGTGACAAGCCTCACGGCCATATCCACGCCGCCGAGAGTCTCTTCAAGGTGGCGGACATCGGTGACGGTCAGGCGATGCGTCGTGCGTACGTTCAGAATGAAAATCCGATACTGAAACTGATGGCCGCGGCCGCCCTGACGCGAGTTGGTGATGACTCTGCCAGACAGACCGTTCGCGAGCTGCTGCAGCATCCCGAGGCGAAGTACTACGCGATTGCTGCGTGGGTTCTCGGCCAGATCGGTGACAGCACAGATATCCCGCGACTGAAGAAAGAGATGGAACGTGTGGGGGATCCGGTCCCTCGCGCCAATCTGGAGCATGCCCTCGCGATTCTGGGTGACGAAAGTGGTCAGAAGGCTCTCGAGCGAAACCTCAAGAGCGATCAGGATATCGTTCGAACTTATGCGGCGACATTCGCGGGAGACGCCCGGTTAGTGAATCTGAAGCAGGGCCTGGTCGACCTGCTGGATGATCGAGTGGCTGACGTTCGTATTCGTGCCGCGCAATCACTGCTGGTACTCGCCGCTCCCGTGATCCTTCACTACCGTGTCCAGGCCGCGCCGGTGATTCAGGAACTCAATTCCAAGTTCTGCTGGTTTCATCCGCGCGTCGCCGCGATGCCAGGATTTGGAAAGGGTGAACAGCCCGCCGTCGTCATGACGATCCAGAAGCATCTCAGTGCGAATGACCACTATTCTGGATTGTACTACCTGCGAACGGATGATCTGGGGCATACCTGGACCGGACCGACTGAGATTCCTGAGCTGGCCTGGCAAGCGGGTGATAACGGTGAAACCATCGCCGTGTGTGATGTCACGCCGGGTTGGCTGACACACCATCGGAAGGTGCTGGCGATTGGCGTTAAGCTGCGCTACAGCCGGCAAGGGGATCAGTTGCTCGACAAGCCTCGCTCGCACGAGTGTGCTTACGCGGTCTTCGATCCGGTCACGAATCGCTGGTCCCCCTGGAAGATGCTGGCACTGCCCCAGACTGAGGAGAAATTTTTTCTCGTTGCGCCAGGCTGCGTGCAGTGGCTGGAGCAGGCGGACGGATCTCTGCTGGTTCCCATCTACTATCGTGATGCGAAGGGAACTCAATATGCGACCACCGTTCTGCATTGCAGCTTTGATGGAAGCGAGATGCGCTACGTCAAGCACGGCGATGAACTGGCCCTTTCCGAGGGACGAGGCTTTTATGAGCCGTCACTGACCCGATATCAGGATCGGCTGTTTCTCACGATTCGAAACGACACACATGCTTACGTGACGGCCAGCCGGGACGGCTTGCATTTTGATCCCGTCAAGACATGGACCTTCGATGACGGTCAGGATCTGGGTAGCTACAACACACAGGCCCACTGGCTGACTCACAGCAATGGCTTGTTTCTGACGTACACCCGTCGCGGAGCTGACAACGATCATATTTTCCGCCACCGGGCTCCTATCTTTGTTGCTCAAGTGGACCCTGATTCACTTCAGGTGATCCGAGCAACCGAACGTGCGATCCTGCCCGAGCGGGGCGTCATGCTGGGGAATTTTGGTGCTGCCGCCATTACCCCGAACGAGTCGTGGGTTACGGATTCGGAATTTCTGGTCAGTGACAAACCTCATCCCCGCGGAGCCGATGGGACGACCTGGCTGGGAAGAGTTTTCTGGTCATCTCCCAACCGCGATGTGCCAACGAAGTAGCATCTTCCGGTGTTCGTAAAGAGCGAAGTCCCGTTTCACGATCTCGCCCCGCTTCGGATTCGAGATCGTGCAGACTATCATGGAGCACGCGCCTCGTGTGCTCATCTTCGCTCCTGACGGGTAAGACTATCGTGCGCCCGCTGGACAAGGGTTTGTCTGGTCATTTGCGTGGGAAGGTCTTGCATGTGGTTGCTACTCGCTGCCGGTGAGTTTGAGATTGTGGTCGACGAGCCTGCCGGTGGGGGTTCGCTGATGCTCTTCGAACTGGTCGCATCCATGATGTCGACCTTGTACTTCGTATTCCTGATCTGGATGTTGATTCACTGTTACCGGACAGAGCCCGATCGCTTTTTCTGGATCTGGATCATGCTGATCATCCAGCCGTTTGGAGCAATTGGCTATTTCGTCATCCGCTACCTCCCGTCCAGGGAATATGGTGAGCTGACGTTCTTGCGACGGTGGACGCGCGGGCCACAATTGGCACGGCTGGAAACGGCTGCCAGGCAGATCGGCAATTCCCATCAGTACGTGCAGTGGGGGAACGCACTTCGAGAAGTCGGAAACCTGTCGCGAGCCAACGAGGCGTATGCTCAGGCACTCAAGAAAGATCCTCAGGATCTGCAGGCGCTGTGGGGATCCGCCCAGATTGCAACGGCTCAGAAGCGCTATCAGGATGTCCGGTCATTCACGCGAGCGATCCTCGATAAGGATCCCCAATACAAGTTTGGCGACGTCTCACTGGAAAATGGACGTGCCCTGAAGGAACTCGGGGAGCGGGACGAGGCTCGAACGCAGTTCGAGTGGCACATTCGCCGCTGGCGACACCCCGAAGCGATGTACCTGCTGGCCGAGCTGTATGCCGAAAACGGACAAGCTTCCGAGGCTCGGAATCTTCTCTCCAGTCTGATCATGGATATTAACGGCAGCCCGACCAGCATTGCCCGCAAGCATGGCCGATGGAAGAGCCGAGCCAGGCAGTTGCTCCGCAAGCTCGGCTGACGAGTGATGCTGCGGAGCGGTTCTGCCTGTTGGGAATTGCCAACCGTGATCAGTTGATTCGGTGCTGCTGGATGATGTGCATGTCGATTTCGACTCCCAGTCCCGGCCCTGTGCCGAGTGTCGTAAATGGCCCGTCGATCTTGATCGGGTTACGGGCAATCGAGATTTCGTGGTAGTCGGGACCGAGTGTGTCGCCGGGATACTTTTCGATTTGCATGTTGGGAGTGGCCACGACGAAGTGAGCCATCGCGGCCGTTGCCAGATCCCATTCGAGATTAGATCCGATGGAACAGGCGATCCCGTGTGCCTCGGCGACGTCAGCGATCTGCTTTGCCTTGCGGATGCCGCCGTTCTTGCCGGGGTACAGGCTGATGGCGTCGCAGCACTGGTGCTGAATCAATTCCTGAGCGTGAATCAGGTCAAAACAGCTTTCGTCCGCCAGGATTTTGACTCCCGTTTCATTGCGAACGTGCGCCAGTCCTGTGTAGTCACCAGGAGGGATCGGCTGTTCGACCAGGACCAGGTTGCAGTCTTCCAGTTCGCGGATGCAACGAATGGACGTTTTGACGTCCCAGCCCCCGTTTGCGTCGATGGTCAGATCGATGTCAGGGCCGATGGTCTCTCGCACAATCCGGACTCGTTCGACATCCCTGGCTGGATCGATACCGACTTTCACTTTGATGGTGGTGAATCCGGCGTCCACCAGTTCTTTGGCGCGTCGCCGGGCCCGTTCCGGATCGTAGGCCCCCAGGGAGAAGCGGCTTCGAATGGTCAGGGGCCTGCAGGCTCCCCCGAGTAATTCATAGATCGGCTTGTTGGCTGCTTTGCCGAGGAGGTCCCAGCAGGCCATTTCGATCGCCGATTTGGCAAACCAGTTACCGACGGCGACGGCGTCCATCCGCCTGTCGAGTTCCACCAGATCTGCAACAGGACAGCCGATGACCGCAGGGGCCAGAACTTCCTGTACGATGGCCATTGTGCCGCGACAGGTCTCTCCGCTCCAGCGCGGCGTTGCAGTCGCTTCGCCCCATCCTTCGAGACCGTCGTCGGTAAAGATCCTGACGAGGGAATACTCTGACACATTATGGTGCCCCAGCGCTGAAATCATCCTCCGCTCCGGCTTCAGCGGGATTCTGACCGGGATCGATTCAACGCGGACAATCTTCATGTTTCGTCTTCCTGAGTCACTTTAAGTGACGGTTTGCGGGGCCTTCAGGTGGTACAAACAGCGATTGGAGTCTGGGCAAATCTCTTTCACAAGCGGGAAAAACAGAGGACTTCGACAGGGGTTTTCGGTCTTCGAGGGAATCATCGCGTTGCCGCCACTCCGTCGAAAGGGTGTTTTCGATCCTGGGGCAGCAATGTTAACTTACGTAAAATTATGAGCAAGTTTTTATTGGTGTGCGGTGGCGATGAATAAAACGTGCTACAGTGAGCGTCATCGTCAGGGTGAATGTCTTTCTGAAACGTAAGCAGATTGGTCTTCATCCATCTCGGAAGGCTGGAATAAAGAATGGCTGAAGGTAGTATCAAGAAATTGATGGAAAAAGGATTCGGGTTCATTAAGACGGATGGAACGAAGGATTTGTTCTTCCATCATTCCGCCGTTCAGGGTGTGAGCTTTAATGAACTTCGCGAAGGCCAGAGGGTGACGTATACCGAAGCCATGGGAAGGCAGGGGCCCTGCGCTGAGAATGTTCGGCCCGTTTAATCTCGTCCTGTGACTTTAATGGCATTTCCAGTCAAGCGGGCCGCACTACGGATCGCGTTAGCCCAGGCATTGAATGGAGGTCTACCTGCTGCGAGCAGGTTGTTCTGTTCCGAAAAGGGCAAGGCAACACTGCCGGGATGATCCCATCCTGACGAGCAGGCTCTGATTGCTTTCGGCAGCGGTGTCAGCCTTGAGCTGAGACTGTCACGAAATATTCGGCGGGATGGCGAACGTATCCGTCATCCCGCCGAAGTCGGTTTTTGTCAGAGAACCTTGTCGATTCTTACTTCACTGTCGACAGTTCTTTGATTCGCACATTACGGAACTCCACAGGATCGCTGTGGCCAGCAAACCCGAAGAAACCCTGGGTACGCTCTTTTCCGGGGTGAGGAGTGTTGGCCATCAGGTCCTTCACTTCGGTGAGGTCGGCGTCCAGAATGACGTTTCCGTTCAGTTCCACTTTGACTGTGGAACCGATGACGGTGACTTCTTGGAAGTTCCATTCTCCGGCGGGACGCTCATACCCTCGAGCAGCAGGTACCATTCCATAGGCCGAGCCATGGTATTGGCGAGGGTCCAGCTTTTCGTACTGTGATGCGACATTGTCCAGGACCTGAAGTTCGCACATGCCGGTATAGGCGGCATCACCCTGGCCGGGGTAACGGATGGCCAAACCATTGTTGCCGCCAGCAGGAACCTTGAATTCAAGTCGAACGATGAAATCGCCGTACTCGTTGGGGGTGTGAAGAACTCCACCTTTACCCGTCTTGCAGCGGATGGCACCGTCAACCACTTCGTAGTTGTCCACTGCACCGGCCCAACCCTTCAGGCTCTTGCCGTCGAACAGGGAAGTGAAGCCATCGTTCGCGAGCAGCGCGGTTGCTTCGCTGGCAGGGATTTCCCGGATGAAGATGTCTTTCCAGCGGATCTCGCCACCATGGGTCTGCAGTTGGATCGGGCCCTTGGCGATCAGAGGCTTCTTGCGATCGAAGAAGTTCTCCAGAATGGCATTGTCGACAACGAGCTTCCCATTGAGAAACACGGTGGTACGAGCACCCACCTGACGAATGCGGAACGTATTCCATTCGCCAAAGGGGTGGTCAGCCCGCACGAGAGGATCTTTCCCGGGTCGTCCAGCGCTGTTGTTCCAGAGGCCGCCTGAACCTTTGTCGGCACCGATGTTGAACTTTTCGGCTTCGGTATAGTCCCAGATCTGAACCTGAGGCGTTCCCTTCAGGTAGATGCCGCTGTCGGCTTTGGGGACCGTCTTGTAACTGACGAATAACTCATAATCGCCAAAGTTTTCGTTCGAAGTCAGATACAATCCATAACCGTCGTTAACCAGTTCGCCTTTTTGAACCGACCAATGTTTATTGACGTCTTCCAGGCTGGCCTTGCGGGCTTCGGCCTGTTCGGCGGCGGACAACGCCTGAACGGCGCGGGGGTCCTTGGTATCCAGACCGTGCCATCCAGCGAGGTCTTTGCCATTGAAGAGCGCCCTGAATCCCGCTGGCGGTTCATTGTCAGCGGCAAAGGTCGCCGTGATCAACGACGTGGATACGATGAATCCAAAGCAAAGCAAACGACGCAACACAGTGGCACTCCTTGATTTAACCTGACCTGCCAATCACCCTCGTCGCCTGAACAGTACTTGACGAGCTGGGAATAATTGACGTAGCGACACCACGGATCTTACCGATGAATCGGCGGTGACGCCATCAATTCGATGAGCATCCGTGTAATCCGCAAATTTTGCGGTGATCTGATATTCTGGGGTGATTTCACCCCCGCAAAACGGTACATTTTTGAGTAAAGCGGCTATAGCATGGCGTTTTTCCATTTTTCCGATTGCGTGACGGCTGGCATTCTCCCGATTCTATTCGTGAAGAGAATCTTCGACATTTCTTGACGCAGGGGACGCCTGCCAAACTTCTGTGAATTATTGACCAAAATATTCCTGAGTGACTTCGACGCGGGATGGATTGTCTTAAGTCGCGGCGAATCGTCCGAATAAAAAGAGTCGGTTGGTTGCCATGAAGATGCAAATTGTTTCCTGTCCGCATTGCGGAACCTACTTGCTGAACGATACCTGCGAATGTCACGCTTGCGGTCATGTTCTTGATAAACGAGCCGCCGCGCTCCCCCAAGCGCATATTCTGCCCACCGACAATGCCGTCGCCGAAGACATGGAAGCATGCCCCAGTTGTGGGGAAACCTGCCGGACAGGACTGGTCCGCTGCTGGAACTGCGGGACCTTTCTGCGTCCCGAAATCGAAGAATCCTACCGTAAAAAGCAGGCCTCCACGCACTTCGAGATCGAACACATCGATCTCCCGATCCTGGAGGCCTCGTTCGTAACGGAAGAAGATTCTCTGCAGCGACGCGATTCTGGCTTCGATTCAGACTTCAATTCTGCCCCGGAAAATTATTTCCAGGCGAGCGACACGGGGGGGGATGACGAGGACGATTTCGATCTTTCCATGGGGACCGTCTTCGGAGAGGTCGTTGACGAAGCACAAGAGGTCGCTTCTGATGAGGAGACGTTCCGATTGCGCCCCCTCGAAGAGACTCCCGCTCCCTCCATTCCGACATACGCCGGTACGCCAGCTGCCAGCACCTCTCCCGCCGAGATGGACGTCAACGAACCGCCTGTTCAAAGCGAGGCGGAACTGCCCCCGATCCAGTCCTTGAACGAACCTCCTCCCTCCCCGCAGGAAGTGGAGGCAGCGGCCGCTGAGGATCTGTTAAAAATCGCAGCCGACGAAGAGCAGGACATTCAGCAAGTCCGAAAATCGATGCGGTCCAAGGACACGTTTGTAATCTTCTGTCCCCAGGGATGCCGCATTCGTGTTAAGGAACGCCATCGCGGGCGCAAGGGGAAATGTCCCCGCTGTCAGTCAGAGTTTGTCGTTCCGAGAAAGCCGGCACCCAAGAAGGTCGAAGCTGAAGCCGCCACCACCGGAGAGGATCCTGTCCTCACAAGCCGTTACAAGAAATGGCTGAATGACATTCGCCTGCACACCGTGGATCCCGTTAAGCTGCGAATCAAGGCAGACAGTCTGCTGAATGAATGCCAGGCAGTAGACATCGGTTTTTCCGCCGATGATTTGCTGATTGCCACGCTGGTTGTCGGCAAATTCGGAGCGAATGCGAAGAAGTTCCCGCCGGTTCGCCAGGCCATGATCGAGCACTTCTCGAAGCAGGGGACATTTGAGCAACTCGCCATTCCTGCGAAGAAGCTTCTGACGAAGGAGTTGCTCACTCAAATCACGGCGGCTCAGCCGGCTGCGATTGGGGTTGAGTCACTGTTCGCCGATATCCCCGTGTTCGGGACCAACCGGATTGCCGTTAAGCTTCCGAAGACCCCGGATTCGACGAACCCGCAGTATCTCTCGTTCAGTCTGTCCGAGTATCGCGCGTTTGTTGAGGGAATGCAGTCGGTCTGCGGTATTCAGGACTTCGGGACGAATACGGAAGTCCCACTGACGGACGAGTATCTCGTTCATAAGTGCGTCATGAGCGGCGCGCCCGTGCAGGAACTGGCCAAGCTCAACTACTACATCAAGGATCCGGGATTCAAGCTTGAAGTCACCGGGTGGCGCTGTGCCAAATGCGGTGTCGTACTGAGCGAAGCGGCGAGAACCGAAGCCAAGTTGGGCGGCGCCAACGGGAAAGGGATTGCCAAGGCGAAGTGTCCCAAGTGCACGCAGAAATTTGGTGATCTGCCGCTTTATCGATTAGTGGTGAGCGAAACTCCGGCTCCCGCAACGACCGAACCAGAGCCCGAAATGGCCTGATGCAGGTCTGCCAGCAGGATGTCATCGACAGGGGGAAGATGTGACTCACCCGCTACGTCTGGGCGAGTTACATCTTCGGTTTCGTCGCGGTATGTCCTCTGCGCAGCCCGTCTGGGCACGGTTCACCGTGGACGCTCCCGGTCGAGGGGCAGATGCGCAACCTGGGCGAGCGCCGTCGCGAGAGGAATATCCTCAAACAGTTACATTCAAATCGGTTGCGAAGAGGTGACGCTGAGTGGAAGGTGTGCGAAGGTGATGATCACCGATCGATGACGGTTGCGTCCTCGATGAAATAGAGCCCGTAAGGGGTCCCATCCGGTGCGACCATCTTGATTCGCAACGTCCCCAGCACATCGAAAGAACGGGTTGCAGGAATGTAGCGAGTTGTTTTGCCCGCTTTCATGTCGATCTGAATCAGGTCATAAATCTTTGGGTCACGGCCGAAGCAGCAGATCTGATTATCACGAGCCAGCACGAAACGCTCGATCCCTTCGGTCTCGTATGTCGGATACATGAAGCCACGAACTTTCACCTGCTTGCCGTCGAGTCCTTTCAGCCAGTCTGGCATGAGATCCACGGCGTTGACAACAACCGGTTCCATGTTCAGGACTTTGAGCAGATCCAGGTCATCAAATGACAGGCGAAGAGCCCCCGTGCGGGGATCCGTCTGAAACTGCTTTTCTTTGATGAGGAGCTGAATTTCGTTTCCCGGGCCTGTTTTCGCCTCCGTTTTGTCTGGCTGGTCCTCCTGCTGTGATGTTGGCGGCTCCGTGCTGCTATTCTCCGCGACAGCTGGGGCTGTGGCGGGCGAGGAGGGGGCGTTCGGGATGCTCAGCAACTGTTGGACGCTCGCCACGACATTGACAGGAACGAGGGCCGACGCGGCAGGAGCGTCCATAACCTCATCTTCGCTCTGCTCTGTCGCCGCTTCGTCAGGTGTGACTGTGGTCACGACAGGAGAACTCGGCTCCTCTGATTCCGCCGGCGCCTGGGTCTCGGGGACCGGGGTTGCAGTCACAGCTTCAGTTTCGGTTTGAGAAGCGTTATCCGCTTTGACATTCTGCCCGGCGCTGGATTTGTCTTCCTGTCCTGCGGGGTGATACTCGCTCAGGTCAGTCTTGTCACAGCCTGTCAGAAAAATGAGGACCAGCGCAATTCCGAGTCGTGGTGCTGTCCAGTGTGGAAATGCCGGGATACGCATTCATTCATCCTTGATTGAGCGAGAAGCACAGAATGCTGTCCCATGCTCTCGGTGGCTCAAAGACTGGAATGCATCCGCCCGCTATTGTGAGGGACGGATACATTCTCGGTGTACAGGTCTTGAATTCTCTTGCGCCCGGTTTTTGGCGTAAAGATCAATACCAGGTTTTCGCTGGTGCAAAATGCTTGCAGTCGAGCTGATAGACGGGGTTCAGCCCGCTTTCGTCATATGTCGGTTCAATTTTGAGTGTTCCGGCTACCCCGACAAGTTGCTTTTCGTGGTAATCCACCGTTTGCCCATCCTTCATGTTAATCAGGATCATGTCGGTCGGCTTGGGCTGGCCCCCGAAGCAGCAGTCTCCTGAATCCTTACACAGGACAAACGATTTCAGCCCTTTGGTTTCCCGGAAGGGAAACATGTAGCCTTTGAGATAAATCGGCTGGTCAGCCAGTTTTGCAACATCGGGATGGATGCCGGGCTGGCCGTTTTCCGTGGGGAAACCCTTCTGGGAGATATCCTGATTGAAATTCACCCGGGAATACCCGACGGGGACTTCCGTCGCATAGCTGTGCAAGTGCAGCGAAGCAAATGCGATGAAGATCAGCAGCATCAACACCAGGCTCGACAGTGCGAGCACTCCCCCGCTCAATTCGCCTCTTGAACGGGAAATCTGATAGTAACCGATGAAGGAAAGGACAATTCCGACCATGGGAATAATTAAAAGCAGGTCGGACAGTCCGGCGAGCAGCGAAAGGCAGACAAACGCCATGCTGATCGGCACAAGCGGCGGCATCGGTTGATACTGGAATGTGTCATCGACAAATTGAGTTTGGCTCAACGGCTCGCTCATCATTTCACGTACCACAGACATCACATTCATCCGAATTGCAGATCGAAAGACCCCGAGGAACGACTCGGCAGACATGGTTCGCCCATGAAAGCCGTCACTGACCGGGATGGTGGAATTGTATACGACGTCTTGTTCCGCGTCGTTGGTCAAGTCTTCAATCGCGGCCGTTTTTCAAAGAGGGGGCCGACTGATCTTGAGGACTCAGCGTCTCACTGCGCAGTCAAAACGAGCCCGTATCACCTGTTGTAGCGAAATTTGAGAGAATTTCACTCAAAGAGAGCTCCAACAGGCGTCGCTTGAGAGACCAAACGCCATTTCGTGATCGGAGCGGAGTGCGAAAGAAATGAGAAGTGTTGAGCGCAATGGGGTTACGGAACGCGCTTCTTCCCTGATCAGAGAGGTTTAGACCGACTTGGAAAGCCCTGCGTCGCTCGGACGTGCAGCCGTAGAGGATGCGGGTTCACTCGTTGGATCATTCGTCGCGGTCGATAAGGCCGGTTCCGGTCGATAGGTGGTCTTATAGGGTTTGCGACACTTGGGGCAGTAGCGGTGCTGGATTCGTTTCCCATCGTCAGTGGTGTGCGTGTGCTTCACGATACAGATCACTTTGCAGTCGACGCAAAGAGGAATCTCGGGAAGCGTGTACCAGGGACGCCAGCTTCGCTTTGGTCGTGATGTGGCAGTCATAAGCCTTAGTTACCTTTCTTGGGGGAGGAGGACAGTGTCGATCATGGGCTGAGGGCCCTAAGGGGGTATTCTCGTGGCCGGGGTGCTCGTTCATTGAGTCCAGTCCAGAGGCGAAGTTCAGTGAGACGGTTAGACGACGATCAAGGGCCGTCGCTGCTTCTCCCGCTGTTTTTCTGAGGTTCCGACTGGGGCGATGCACAGTCGGTCGGGTCGAAGTCGGTCCCGACCAGGACATCTCCTAACGGACTGGGGAGAGGGGGCATGCCCCGGACGGCACGCCATTCGTTTTTGGTGCGCGTCCTGGCGGCCAGGTCGGTCTTTAACTGCTGTTCGATGAGTTCAGTGTCGTCGACGGTGTTGGATTCGATCTCTACAGTAAGTCCGCTGCCAAACTGAGAAGCGAGCTCTTCGGTGTCGGATTCGGCGAGCAAGTCACAAAGTGGCTGAATCGCGGAATGACGCCAGGCTTTCATGCTGGCGTTATAGGCTGCATAGGCGCCCGCTTCCTGTAAGCCCACAGCCACGGGAGGGGTCTGATGAAGTGCCAGGATGGCCGATTTGAAGTCCTGAAATCCCTCGCCATAACACATCTCTTTCGGGCTGGTTCCCAGTGGCGTGATGGTTGTTCCACTCTGGGCGACCATGACTCGCCCGACGTTCTGAGCGCCCCCGTACTTGGCACTGATGCGGGCCTGCGTGCGGTCAATCTCGTCCTGATCGACCATGACGTCGGGGGGCAGGCTCCACACGATCGAGGGATCGACACCGTTCCGTAGCTGGTGATAGCGGGCTTCATCCACGGCTTCGCCGGCATCGATCCATTTCGCGCCGGCTGAAAGCGGGCTTTGTCCGTCATCCAGAAACCAGGCGTGCGGCAGGCGAATGACCTGCACTTGCCGGGCGTCGAGGATCTGACCAAGAATCCGGTACCAGTGAGGACAATCGAAGTAGCCATGATCGTCCTTCGTGGTATACCGCGATGCCACAGGACTGATTCTCCAACCTCCTCGTGGTAGTTCTCGCGATGGTGCGACAGCCGACGCCATCGCCGTCGGTATGACATACCGCTCGCACGTTGGACCTGAGAAGCTGGGGACATTCCAGACAAGGCAAGTCCCTGTAAGCCGGATCTGTTGTGCCTGGCGATAGCGGAAGCTGGAACCGCATTCATAAGGGTTGGGCCGTTTCATCAACTTGACCAGAGGGTGAGAAACAGGAAGTGGGTCTGTTTCCCGGTCCTCCAGCCCGTAAATCGACTTCCACCGATGAAATGATCCTGCACTGGCAGCCAGCGACTTTCGCTGCGACCTTCGCTGGGTCTGCTGTTCACCGTCGGCAAAAACGGTCACTGTCGCGCTCGCCACCTGGGAAGCGATCGCGTGAATTGCGATGTAGTTAAAGCCGGTGTTATGAGCAGTCTCTTCACGATGGTCCGAGGCCCAGCCACCGGGGGCACTTCCGTTGAGGAGGGTTCTCAGTCCCACTCCCAGCGGGGTTGCGGACTTTGATGAGCTGCCGAATAGGCCTGTAATCCAACGCATCCACTTCATGCTTCGAAACCTTTATTCAATACAGCATTCCAGGAATGCTCGAGTACGGCGTTCCTTCGTCGCTACTTCCGATCGACCGAGTCTCGATATCAGATTCCCACGTACAGTCGCCGCATCGCCGTCAGTTCATTGAACGCATCGGCCAGAGCATCGACTTCGTCGTCAGGGATCCCTTTGGTGGGAAAGGCATCCAGTCGCTGCAGCAATCCCTGATTCCAGGTCCCCGCCAGTAGCTTTACATTTCCTGCATTCAGTTGTGCGGCGAAGCCGATCGCGCGGGTCGGCTTGTCGCCGCTGACCACCGCCACTTTGACATCAAGCCCCGAGAGCATCAGCGACAATCTTCTCGCTTCGCTTTTACCTGCGGCCGCAGGATCCTGCGGGATGCGGATTCGGCACACACCGTCTAAAGCCGACGACTGTCGAATGACCTGATCGCGATAACTGCTTTCCCACTGACCGCGGCGAATATCGGCAATGTAGATAATTCCCGTTGAGTCGATGCCCAGTTTGGCCCCCACGGTGTAGTCGCCTGATCCGTCCGTTGCTGCCAGGTCCCAGGCCCGGCAATAGCGAAGCCCCACGGGCAATGCCTCTATGATTTCGATCTGACCGACTTTGAAAAATAGTCCTGCGCGGGCTTTGGCATTCCAGTTTCCTTCTGCCAGGCGTTGCCGCTCGACCTCGGGCAGGGCGAGCAGGTTGGCCCGGTACATCGGGTCCTTACTGAGGAGCGCCGGGTTGTCGGATAACTTGGCTGGAATAAACGTAAATGACTTTGGCTGGACAGGCTGTTCTTCATGATCTTCAGAAAGATCAGGCCGACCGAATCGATCAATTAAGTCTCGCCTCGAATCGCTCCAGTGAAACTCACCCCGCAATCGTATGAACCACCGGACGACCCCCGAACGCTCGGGAATCGCCAGGCCTGAAATGGGATCGATCCACCAGGCCACCAGACGGTGTACCCATCCCCCGATGGGATCATCCTCGGGAACCGGATTCGTTGTTGCACGAACGTATGACCGGATTCCGCACGTCGAGCGATTTCGCGAAAGCATGTAGAAGAACTGCGATTCCGTGAAATGCGTCAGCTCATCGAATCCCAGCATGGTGATCTGTGAACCTTGCCAGGCGAGTTTGTCCTTCTCGTACTGCAGGTGTCGAAAACCAATATTGGCCAGATCCTTCGTATTCACTCCCTTTAATTTGCAGTCACCCGTGGGGAATTGCCAGTCGAGTGTATGTCGAGGAATTCCATTCAACTGAGGGTACAGCAGCATGGATTCGTCCCAGAGACCTCCTTCATTCGTGATCTGCGGTGATGTTCTTCGAAAGATTACCGCCCCATAGCGGGGGACGGTGATGTATCGCGCTGCTTCTGCCAGTAACGCCCATGTTTTTCCGCCTCCTGCCTGGCCGCCATAGACAGCGATCTGGGCTGTCGAATCGATGAACTGCTTTTGTGGTCCCGGATGGGGTTGTAAGACTTCAGCAAGTTCCATTCGTCCTGTATCTGACGATGCGGTCATATCAGACAAGTCCTTGTCTCGATCAGGCAGCCTCGTGACCTGGGGCTGCGTCATTCAATCCTGGATGAGAATCCGTGAAGCGACAGGACCGTGACTATGCGGTCGCCTGAGTCACATCAGGGACGATGCTGATGCCACCGCTGATGGGAGTCGAAATTCGTGCTGCCGTAATAAACTGGCAATCCCAGATCAGGTCTCGAATGGCTAGCTCGGCTGTCTCTGCTCCATCAATGACCAGTTGCACATGCCCGGTTGAAGCACCTGTCACCTCAAGGCTGGCGTGCGCGGGGTTGACGTCGCTGCTGCCGTTCAGCAGCACCAGA
Organism: Schlesneria sp. DSM 10557; assembly: GCF_041860085.1. Lineage (NCBI taxonomy): Bacteria > Pseudomonadati > Planctomycetota > Planctomycetia > Planctomycetales > Planctomycetaceae > Schlesneria > Schlesneria sp. DSM 10557. The sequence goes on along the minus strand of NZ_CP124747.1, from coordinate 3,994,530 downwards.
CCCTCTGCTTCCGAGACTTGAATGATGGCTTTGATGTCCGGATCGGAGGACCGTACTTTTGCGGTGAAGACAAGTTTGGTGCGGGTGGAGATATCTCCCATCAATGGAAGAACGACCGCAAGGGTGTCTCCTCGAATAATGGTGATCTGAGCCGCGACGAGTGATGCCTGGGCGACCGCAGCAGGAATCGTGATGTTATTCAGGATGGTTCCGCCGCTTCCCCCGCCGGGGTTCGTCCAATCCACGCCCACGAGCCGAGTGTCGACGAGAGTCGCGATGTCCAGATGCTCGTCCACCGTGGCGGAGGCGACGCCGGCGACAAAGTCACCTGCGAGGTAGTCACCCGGGACAGTAAAGTGATAGCGGTAACGCCCCGTTGACGCCGCCGACACGACGACTTCGATTCCGATATCGACCACGTTATTCCGCAAGACCTCGATTGCCGGTTCGTCGATATTGTCGGGCGATGTCAGCACACCTGTCGTCGGGTTTCGAATCTGAAACTCTCCGTAACAGGTGTCCCCCGGGCGCAACCATTTCAGCGCCTGCCCTGTCACACGAATGATGTCAACAATTCCTGAACCGGGCGTGATGACCGGTTTAGGTATCGAGAGTCGACGCCTGGACAACACCAGTGGAATAGCAAAACGAGCAACCACGTTGACTTCTACCTCTCTTCACCTTGTTGGTGCCTGATCTGGATGGAGTTTCGACCCCGTTCGGTTTCATCACGTTGCGTCGGTAATGACCGAGGTGATGTTGCCGCTGCTGTCGAGCGTCAGCGACAAACGGACTTTGCTGTCGTCGATGGCCCGTTGGGTCACGATCGTTCCCGGCAGGCCCGCCACCTTGCCGATCACGGCAGCGGCGATGAGTCGCAAAACACCCTGCAGCGTGGCTCCGTCGATCGATCCTCCATTCATAATGGCGGTGACGATCGACGCGATCGCGGTTGCGTTAGGGGCATCGACGAGATCCATCTGTGAACCTGCTGCTGCAGGATTCGCAGGCAGGTTGTCGGTCTTATCTTTGATCGCTGCGACCGAGGCCGAATCGGTCGTCTCGATCGCACCCGCCGTCAGCAATACCTGGCCTGCTCCTGTGCCGGGAGAAAGCAAAACGCTCGCGCCGATGTCTCTCGCCGTTTGCGAAGCCCCGTTCAGTCGGACCGTGTTGACCGGAGGAGCGATCTCGATCGTATCGACAATCAGATGCTTGCCACTGGCTTCGCCCCGGATTCTGACCTGTCCGGCCGCCGCGAAGATTGCATCGGGCAAATCAAGGCGATAGACCCCTTCGCCTCGTTCCTTCACTCCCCCGGAAGTGTATCCGGTCGTGATTGCGGCCAGGTCTGTCAGTGCCGGAAATGTCACATCCGCATGGGCGCCGGCTGTCGAGTACTTCAGTGTCGGGAAGCCCGCCGCCAGCAGACCTGTCACAGGCAAGCCCGAGTCGTCGACAATCTGAACATCGATTGACTGATTCGTGGCACCGCTATCAAAAATCATTTCATTCTCCTTCTACGAAGCATCAGTCCAGCAGAGTCAGAGTATTCGTATGCCCCAGCTGCTCCATTGGGTTTTCTTGGCTTGCCGTCGAGACCGTAGGGCAGGACCCAGTCGATCGTGTTTCCGACTGCGGGTGAGTCAGGCTGAAGGTGATAGTCACCCCCCCCAGTGCCGGTTGTTGTTCCGTTGAAACTTCTGCGGTTGACGAATTTGAGGTAGGTGATGGTGTTGGGTAAGGACTTGGGGGGCTCACTGAAGACCGTAGGCGGCTGGCATTTGAGTCCAGTGAAATTGGGCATGAAGTCCGTCGCGGCGCCGATTCCTGCCGTTTCGGCCCAGACGTTTCCCGTTGAGTTCACGCCGTAAACGACGGGCCAGTTCCTGATTCTCGCGGGATGCGGCGCGACAGTAATCGATGTGATGGGGCCGGGGTCACTGGCAGAGGCGAACGAATACTGGAACGTGTTAGCGGTCACATTGCTGATCACAGCCCCATCTGTTTTATAGGCCGCCGGCACCACGGAGGTGATGTAAAGCAGGTCTCCATTCAGGTATTGATGACCACTTTGAGTCACCGTGACTGTCACTGTCCCTGCATTGAATGTTCGTGTACCGCTGGAATTCACTCCCAGGAACGTGTCCGACTTAATGTTGAAGTCGTCTGCGGCATTGTTCTTGATGAACCAGTTCAACCTGTCGTAGCCCGCTGCGCCGTACTCGTTATAGGCGAGTGAGCATCGTTGCCCGACGACGACGTTGTGAACGAGCAGAATGTTATTTGCGTGGGTGTTGCTGCGATCGGCCGCGATCTGAACAGCAGGGGACAGGTTGTTGCAGTTTTCAAGGACGTTCTGCACAAACGCCGACCCGTGCGGATTGACGTTCTCACCGCCACGAAGGATCGCCGCGTTTGTGTTTCCGGCGGTAATGCGGTTGTAGGCGACGACAATATTCTGTGAGTTGGGGGCCGCCCCCGTGAGAGCCGCTCCGATGCTGTGGGCGAGCGGAGATGTTTTCAGATTCCCCAGCACCGTATAGGCAGAGTTGGCTCCCAGGCTGGTGCAACTATCGACGATCGTGTTGCCGCGACAGAGTCCCGGAGAGGCATTGACCGCTCCATAGTTCGTCCAGCCCTGGGTGAAATTGAGAATTCGACACCGAGTCATGTGCCAGACCCCGATTCGATAGATCGTCGGGATCACGGAAACATTAAACTCGCATTGGTCGAACAGCATGTACGACGTTGCAGTAGAGGGGTCGAAGACTCCGACAGCATTCGTTGCCGTGAGCTTCACTCCCACCAGGCTCACCAGTTCTCCCGCGTTCTTTCCTCCACTGGAACTGGAGACGACGACGTTGTCGCGGCTGTGTCCCGGGAACCGCGTGATCGTCAAGACACAGGCGGGACGGGTGCCGATTGTCGGTGTTCCGCCGAGCCAGGCAAAGTTGTTCACTTCGCCCGCATTGTCCTTCAGATAGATCGTCGAGCCCCCGCAGTTATTCCTGCCATAGTTTGAGTTGTTGTAGGTTCGCAGAGCGTTATAGGCACCGGAGATCGTCGCGTAGGGGGCGGGAGGGGCCGTCGACTCCGGTACCCCCAATCCAACCGCGCCGGTGCCGTCATTGCCGTTGGCTGCATCGACCACGACGTAAGATCGACAGTAGGTGCCTGCCGGGTCACAGACGAAGGATATCGGACCATAGTAAGGAGACGGCGCGGCTGCCGAGCCAGTCCCGGGAATGCTGCCGCTGGTCGTTCCGGCAGTATCCAGAACACTTGCGCCGTTTCCGATCCAGGGATAGGCGATATAGTGAAGGGTGCCAATGTCACCTTGCGTAAAGCCACTGGTGTTCAGGTCTGCAAGATGCTCGATCACGGGAACCGCGTCACCGTATGTTGAATCGATTGTGGCTGCATTGACCGTGGCTGAAGTGGAATGTCCACTGGCATCGGCCGCCGTGAATTTGACGCAGTCGACTTGCTGACCTTGCATCGCATGACCATGGAACACCGCGACGGCAACGCGCCACGTCGTACCCACCTTTTCATACGCGATCGGGCGTGAAATGTTTCCAATGACTCGTGGGTAAGCGAGTGTCGAGTTGTTCGTGACAGCAAACGACGTGGTCGGAAGGTTGGGTGTTCCGCCAGCGGTGTAGAACCCCGACGCAATGGTGACGGTCGGTGCCACCCCGGAATGACCACCTGTTCCTCCAGTGTTATTGTCCGAGTCATAAATACTCTCACTCAATGCGATGCGGACGGTGACGTCCGTTCCGGTCATTGATTCTTGCGCAGTGAATTCGTTTCCAGAGACGGAAAAAGGTTTGCGTACCCAATATGTCCCGTAAATCGTACGCGTGCGCGTTCCCAGCACGCCGTTCGTAAAGCCCTGAGACACCACATGAAACACCACCTTCGGGGAACCCGTTGCAGGATGATTGCCAGGGCCGAGACCGAAATCGTACGTCCCCCCCGTACTCAACCCTTCAATCGTGATATCGGCGAATGCTCCATTCGTCAGAATATTCACCCCCAGAATACTGCCCGTTGCCATCGATTAATCCCTTGTCGAAAGCGAGAACGTTGTCGATCTCTGCCTCAAAACTGAGTCGATCCCGCGAGTGTTCGGGAGAGATGTCTGTCTCTAAACGCACGTCAGATTGTCACGGCCCGTGCCGTTCCCGTGGTCACTGTGCGCCAGGCGCGCACGGACCCACCCTCACACAGTCTTCACGAGACTTGCGTCGCTGTCCTCAGCACCGTGAGGGGTGCCCGCTTCAGATGGAGTGCGAGATTACCGGCAACCTTGCCGTACCGTTCGCACTGCTATTGACGTGCCCCTGCGGGGTTGACCCGGGTGGTCTTCACCTTCCCGGCAGCAGGGCTTTCTTCCCGGATATCCAGATCGAAATCCGCCTTTTCAAGATTAAACTTTTTGAAGGTCTTCTCTGGTTTCACGACCTGGACTGACTTGTCCCAAGGCTTGGGTGGAACTCGAAACGAGAAATTATTCTCGACCTCAATCCCACGCTCGAACAGGTTGTAAGTCGGCGCGATATTGTTCTTCACAAGGACGTTCTTTGGTTCGGAGGCGCCTTCGGTGGCCCGGCGGGAGAACACGCCGATCCAGCACGGAGCCCGCGAGGCGTCTCCCTGGTAGATGACAGTGTTGTTCTCAATCACGCAGTCGTGCACGCCGTAGAGACCGACCCCGTGGAAGGCGGTGACCAGGATGAAGTTGTTCGAAACCTTCACGTTCTCGAACTGACCGTCGAAGATCACAATTCCCTGGAAGACCGCTTCGCTGATCGGCGGGACCGCCTCATATTTGCCGGTCGAGAAGGCCACGTAGTTACTGTCGATCACGACGTTCGACAGAGGTTCTTTCTTGAAATTCCAACCCTGCATCCCGTCGTGGTGGAACTCGTTGGACTTCAGGTCGTAAAGATCGGTGATTCGATTGCGGGTGATCTTGAGATTGCTGGCGGTGTGCTCGATCCCATCGTTGATGAAGTACTCAAGGTGGTTGTTGTCGATCTCGATTTCATCCCCGTCGACGGCGATGCAGTTCTCGACACCAAAAACATGATTCTCGGCGATCCTGAGATTGCGACCTTTCACCCAAAGGCCGTACCAGGGACACATCGTTTCCCACTCCTTATCCTTCCACTTCGTAGCATCTCCGGCTGTTCTGAACGAACATTTTTCAATCACAACATCCGACGCATCGGAGAGGCGGAAGATCATGAAGTACTTGACGAGTTCCCCATCGGTGCAGTGGAAAGCGATGTTCCGGAAAGTCCAGTTCTTGATACCCGCTCCACCCAGAAACTGGGTGACGACGGGCTTGTGCCCTTCGTCTGCTTCGACGGTGATCATCGACGTTGCCGTATAGTCAGCACCCTGGATCGCGATTCGGCCATGATTTCCCGTTCTCAGCCGGATGGTGTCACCCGCGTGGATTTTTCCTTTGGACGGGTTCGATCCGTTGATCAGGCGGGCATTCACCACGCTTTCCCAAGTGCCCCAGGGGTTCTCTTTGGAGCCATCCCCTTTTTTGAGGTCTCTGGCGTTCACAGGGGTGCTCCCTTTTTCGGGGTCCAGGTACCAGACTTTACCCCTGCCGGAGGATGGCTTGGCTGTGGCAGTTGAAGGAGCGTCATCAGCAAATGCCAATGTTGAAGCGAGCAGGATTCCGCAAATCAGGACCACTGGCTGCATATTTTCCCTTCCGATACTCAATCGGTGCTGAGTAGGTCGTGCTGTTCTTCGTGGTCGCGTTCTCATTCAAGTTTTCCAGGCAGGATGGTGATTTGAACGCTGATTGTCCCTCTGTGTCGCAAAATGCCACTATGATGCGATATTCCGATTGAGAAAAGTCTTTCTCGATCATTTGTGATGAATTCATTGTCAGGCGAGGGTGGCTTGTATCGATTACGCATGGAATCGTCTTGCCGTCGCCTCCGCTGCCGCGGGCTTTTCTGGCGGACGGCGCATCGCACGGACAACTGAGCGTCGACTCGCGTTGCAGTTGTTGTGGATGAAATTGCTTCAGGTGCTGAAGCAAAGTTGATCGCTTCAGCGGGCGAAAAGGCTTCCGCAGCCTGCTGTATTTGATCGCAATTTCCCACGGGAGTTTCGGTGCCTCGCAGGCTTGATTCTTGAACCCGTTTGATAGGGAAGGTGCGTTCGGCACCTCGTTGTTACTTCGGATTCATCACCGCTTTGTGAACGTCCTTGATTCGATCTGCCATCTCTTCGTCCCGGCGCTCCTGCCGGTCCAGGATTTGACTGATTCGTGTCTGCTGCGTGGCCAGCTCGTGTCCGTTAATGGCCTGTTGTTCCTGTGTCGATTTTACTGCTTCCATAAATCGGAAATGGGCATTAATCGCCTCGTCGATCTTGGGCTGAAACCAGTCCGAGAACCGCCAGAGGAACAGGCCGACAAGAATCAAGAGCAGCGTGGGCCACCCGTGCTTTTCCAGGCGTCGTTCCCAGGGACTGAAGTAATCGACCGTGATGGGCTGACGGGATTGGCTTGGTTCTGACATCTGTCTTCCTGTCGTTTGGCGAAGGCTGATCTAACATTTCGTAGCGAGTCAAAAGGCGCCGCGACTGTGGGCCGTGGAGCATCTTCTCTCCCAGTCGCGGCGCGGTTCCATTTCAGCGAAGATCGGGATCAAGCGATCTTGAGAAGTGTCCGGACGACCTCAAGAACGTCCTGGGCTTGGGCATTCGCCTCCTGATGTGCGGTCAGTTGTTCGCTGACGGCAAACTCAAGATTGGATTGTGCCTCGGCGAGTTCCTGTTCTGCCTCGGATACGGCAACGTCTGCCGCCTCAGCCAGAGCCAGGGCCTCTTGTGCTTCTTTGAACTGAATCGCCAGTTCTTCCGGGACCTCCAGTGTCATCGTCTCTTCCGCCATCTTGTCTCCTTTCTCAAAAACCACACTACGACCGACTGCCAACTGCGACAGCCACCTCCAAAGCCTCGTCACTGCTTCCCCCCTTTCCGTGTTGGAACTGAGTTCCCGAAGCGAAGGACTCCGAAAATTCAGCCGGAAACGAATCTCCGGCTCGGTATAAGCCTCCCTGCCTGTGGGCATTCCATGCTTGATCATGCGAGCATGATTCATGCGGGACCGCTTAACCGGTTGTTTTGTTACTTCAGACTGAACGTCCGTTCCTTGATAATCCGCGAGCCACCGAACACGACCCGCACATGCTTGTCTTCCACGATCTCGACCCGATCGACTCGCAACTGAAACGTGAACAACGCGACCAGCTTTACCGAGGGGCACTGCTGGAAGTCGATCGCCAGCGTGTCTCCGGTCAGGGCCGCTGTTGCCGAGACGTTACCGCCGAGCTGCAGATCAGCACTCGGGTTGAGCAGGCTCCACAGGCCACGCACCACAGACACGATTGTCAGCACCGTTCCCGGACCGATCTGACTGGGACCAACTTGTAAGGATCGCTTACTAGTTGGATTGAACGCCTGCCCCAGTCCCTTCAGCGTCAGCGGGTCAACGTCGATCGTGATGTCGTCGCCGTCCACGCGGTAGCCAAAGCCGATCGCATCTACGGGAAGGCCGACAGCCCCCTTTGCGGACAGGTCCATGTGCCCATATTTCCCGAACACTGCGACGGGGGACCAATCCGCTTTCGCGAGCAACGGGAACGACTGAGCACCCGAACGGTCCCAACGCATCTCGGCTTTGACACCCTCGCCGATATTCGCTCGCCACCAGGTGAAGATCCCCCGGACGTGATCCTTCCCGTGAATCGCCCCGGCTGATCCGCTCACCACTGCCGACGCTTGCGTCGCCTCACCCGAATGCTTTTCAATGATGGCTTCAAGTTCGCCAAGGGTGGCGGGAATGAAGTATCGTCCTCCCTTGGTGGGCATGGAGTATCCGTCGACGCCGTTAAAGCGAATAGCCGGGTAGATCGCTTCTCCACGTTCAGGCACAGGATCGCGGGACCATAAAAGCCGCACCTGAGCGTTCCCGTTGCCCCAGTCTCGTTTGAGCGTATTACAGCGAGCACACCAGCCGTCCCCGTTGCGAGACTCCGCGGTGTAGATCGTGGCGGTGAGTCCTTCGACGTTCGCCGTGATCGGCTTGAGTCCCGCCTTGTACTCGATGCGAGGCTCCGAGCTCTCCGGAGTTTCCGGAATGTTCCCCGCCTTATTCCCGTCGTAGTCGTTCTCGCCGGCTGGGAACTGGTTCTGAGCACACCAGACAGCCGCTTCTGCGATGGCGACTCGTTCTTTCGGCCCGGCATAGCAGAACGCGGCCAGAGACAGCAGGACAATCACAACGATCAGCACCAGCTTCGTCGCAGCGTGCTTCTCCGGCTCGATCTCGTCGTCATCGAAAGGATCGCGTCCGTATTGGTAGTCGTAGTTCATCGAAAGCTACTCCCGCTTGGAATATCGCACGAAATCAACTCCACCTGCCGCCCGATCCCTTCCAGGACCCCCTTGCGGACCGCGTACGAACCCGGCCGCAGCTTCACGGGACCGCTGGCCGTCTGCACCGCAACCGGGTATTTGCACGCCTCGCCCCACGACTGCTGCATGATGAATGCGGTTTCGCCCGAGGGCAGAACCACGATCCCGCAGCACTCGGTGCAGTGGCCTCCGCTGCCGTCTGGTTCACAGCACCCGAACCGATCGATCCGCGTCCCCTGGAAGAAACGGGGCATACAGACGTGACCCCAGTTCTTGGCCGCGATCGGATCTTCGTAGTCGGTCCACGTCATCGACCGATGGCATTCGATCTTGTGGAAGGCCGCCGCCGCGATCAGCACTTCGGGAACGCCGAGATTGTTCCACTGAATCGCAAGGTCCTCGCGTGGCTGGCTCAAATCGATCCCGGCTGCCGCATAGTTCGCCCGGCGAATCACACCACGGGTCGCGTAGAACTCTGCCGCCTCAACTCCTGTCATGCCGTCCGGACAGTTCCCGCACTTGCAGCCCCAGGGGTGAGTCTTCGACCAGCCGTTCTTGTTCCGGCACCATCCGTACATGATTTCACCGGCGATCTGCGTATAGACACCGATGAACGCCTTGTCCGCGAGTCTCGAGATATGCACGTCCTCAATGGCCCGCTCGCTCCCCTGTTGAACGCACGTGCCGCGCCGCTGGTGATTCGACTTCCGCAGTACTCCGTTCAGCTTCAGCTCATCATCCTGAGCCAGCACGCGAGTCACCCCGCGAGACTTCTGTCGCTCCCAGAACCCTCGCATCTGAGGACGATCCGCATCGAACGACAGCGAGTAGCCAGCCTTCTCAAGCCGCTCCGTCGCCGCTGCGATACGCTCTTCGTCGTAGACCCAGCCGAAGTTGGTGCTCATTTCAGCCCCCGAATCTTGTCGCTGTCGACCTTGGTCAGCTCCACTTCCTTCGAACAGTCCACGACAGCTTTCACCGCCGCAACCTGCTCATCGGTGATCTGCTGCCGCGTCCGCAGATGCCGCAGCATGAGTTCGAGCTGCGTCGTGTTGTGCGGGTACGTGTCCGGATCGTCGATGCAGTCCGCCAAGACCGTGAAGATTGTCTCGACGACGGCTGGTTGGACCGGGACCGGCTCGTGTGGTTGGGGATACGTCGTGAAGGGGCCGCAACCAGGCAACGAAAGTAAAAGCGATATGGCGATCGTGCGCATCCTGTCCTCCTTTCAGACTGTCGTGGTGCAAACTGAGAATGCTGATCGGTGTCGGATTACGCCTGGGCTTCTTCCACAGACTCCGTATGTCCGGTGTATCGCAGGATGACGACGCCGTTCTCGTATGTGGCCGTGCAGCCATGGATCAGGCTGGTCGCGTCGACAAACGCGAAGAAGAACCGCCGCTGGGCGGCGCGATTGGTTTTGTCTTTCATTAGGGCGGCGAAAGCAGAAGTCAGCTCCACAATCTCCGTCGCGAACTCATCCGCCTGATTCTGGCTGAGAGACCCTCCGAGGCTTCGCGTGATCACCGAAAGGATGGCGGCGACGATTCCCGCCAGTGTGAAGCCACCTGTACCGAGTGCGGAGAAAAGAAGTGCGAGCCAGCCCGAGGAGGTTACCTGCACTCCGTCGGGGCCCGCTCCCCTGGCCACCAGCGGGACAACGGTGGCATTGCAGGTGAGAACAAGAATGATTGCACAGCCGATCGCGGCGGCAATCAGGTAGGACGCGGTTCGATAATGCATGATGGTCCACTCCAGAAAACGGAAAAACCGCTGAGATTGACCACGAACCTGCTCTGTCAGCGTGGTCCGTGATTAACCCTCCAGCGGTGATTCGATCTGATGACCGGAGTGGCGACGTGAGAGATTATGTCGCGACGTGAAAAAATGTCAATAGAAAAGATAAGAAAATTTGTCGCAAGCGAGTTGGGAGGTGCTGAGCGACTAAGGCGGTTGTTTAGACGTGGCCTCTGTTACTGCACTTCCCGCGGTCTTGCTAAGGGGTGTCCGGAACCAGGGAGGGGGGGCGAGGTTGTTACATTCGCTCGCAGATGGCAAGCATGGAACCAGTATTGCCACTTCTGAGGACGTGAGAAGAGCCCGGGGTGTTGAGTCTTGATCGCGACTCAACACCCCGGGCTCGGAATTAAGCGTCCACCCCATGAGCCTCAGGTCGTCACCTTGAGATGACGACGGCGGAAAGTTCATCGACCGTCGGTGTCGTCGCTGATGGGATCTTCGATTGTTTTAAAGGGAGGTCTGGTCGGTGTCTGTCCCTGGAGCGGTCGTGCATCGACATCTGGCAGCAATGCGACAGAGTTCAGTGACATTCGGAAGTCGTTCTGTTCCAAAGCGGTGATTCGGTAGACGGGATGTCGGCGTGCGACAAGGGATATATTGGACTCTGAGGCTCGATAGGGATCCCCCTGGGAGTTTAAAACGATCTTCACCGGAGCGGCATCGGGATATTTCACAATCAGGGCGACGGGTTGATTGTCACGACCGGCCGTTGAAACGGTCCCCATCTCGGCGATGCCATCGAAACTTAACAACAGTGAGTCTTGCGCTGAGGTCAGGCGTGGATTCGCGAAGAGTTTATCTCCCCACTGCAGCGAAACAGCGGCGTTCTGGAGATGCCAGGTGGGGCTGACTGCGACGACGAAGTCGTCCCGGCCAATGTTGAGTCGCGGCGTCCCCTGCAGAGATGTGGTTAACTGATCGATGACGGTTTCTGGAACATTGCCCGGCCCCAGCTTCGCGGCGCACAGCAATAATTGTTGTGCCGGGATGTCTTTGACCCAATCCGGGTCCTGGAGCTGCGAGGCAAGTTTCACCTTGTTGTCAGACGAGTAGTACAACCCCAGCAGTGCAACACGGCTCTGGGTTTTCTCAAGGTTGACGTCAAGGTTCCTGAGAATGGCATCTTCCGCATCGTCAAACCGCCCCGATCGCTGCAGGACATTGGCGCAGATCAGGTTGGCTTCCCATGCTTCGGCTGAATAGCTCATGGCTTTCTGAGCGGTTTCGACTGCAGATGGCTGGCTCAGAAAGGCCTGAATGATGGACCGGTTTGCCAGTCCGGCCGCGAGCATTTCATCTTTTCGGAAGTGCCCGTCTCCGATCGCGACGAGCTTCTCATAGGTCTCATTGGCGGCGAAAAGTTGTCCCATCGACTGCTGGGTTCGCGCGACGTAATACCAGTAGGGAGGATAGCATTCCATGAAGCCTTCCATCCGCTTCAGAATGCGCAGACGCACACTCGGATCCGTCTCGCGCTGGGCTTGCTCAAGTTTTTCCAGATCATCACTGCGGATCAGCCAGCGGTCGGGAATTTTTTTGGCACGGGCCATTTTCCACGACACATCGAGAAACTGGCTCGACTTATCCACGACGAGGTTCATCTGCTTTTTATCGACTTGCCAGATGTCTAATTCGTGGCTTGCGGACTGGTTGCGATGGTCCCACCAACTGTTGGCACCCGTTCGGACGGCGGACACATACTGCGCAGTCGCGACTTGGGCTGCAATTTCAAAGGTGCTGATCCCCAGATCCCGCTGGAACGCCCGCGAGTACCGTTCGCGCAGCACGATCCGTTCACGATCGGCGAGTTGAATATTGGAGATCTCGTCGAGAACTGACGAGTAGAGCTTCAACACTTCTTCGTCGGCGATGCCATTCAGATCCAGGTGGTTAAGGATCTTCTCCTGTTCCTCAAGCAGTACGCGGACGGACGAATTCTTTCGAATGCGGTGCAGGGACGCGCGGCTGTAGTTGAGGGCTACGGCTGTCGATCGCCGCTGTGCATCGCTGATCGTCTCTTCTGCTTTTGCTGAGGTGATACCCCCCAGCATCAGGCCCAGCAATGCGACAAGGTGAATTGAGATACGCGTGAAACTAACCTGCTCAACCCGGTTGCGTGTAACGCGAGAGAAAACGCTCTGGACGAAGTCGTGAGTCATAGGCGAAGTCGTGAGTAAGTGATTCTGGGTCGGCATGGCCACCTCGTCTCCATTTCTGGGTTACGAAACCGGTCGGCCGCGCCTTCCTGGCACGTCAGGACGGGGAAAAATTCCTTTTTCCCGGTGACATACGGGTGACAGGGTGGGGTGCACGTCGTCACTAATCCGTACCCGATGTTCACCGCTGTCCTCGAAGATTTTACTTCGCAGTCAACTGGGGAGCTGAACCAGTCTTGCTGTGGGAACTCAAATCCTGAACCTGTCATTCTCAAAATGCGATTCTGATTGATGAGGTAATGGTGAGGGGTTCGGTGGAATGGGAGTGCTGCGAAGAGATTGATGGAGGTTGGGGGTTGGTTCGCGAGGGTGGGTGGCTTGGGGGCTTCGCTGGGATTCGCCGCTTCGTCTGACGCGATGGTGCTGAGCCTGACGCGCACAGTTTGTCGAAGAAATCTGCAACCGGATTTTCTTGAGGACTTCGCACATCGGCAGAATTTGCCGGAGCGAAAAATCAGGCGATTCGGACACGTCTCGCTGGTCACTTGGTTGACCCACCCGCCGTGAGACAAAGATTGAAGGAGCAGCTCGTGTCAGCGCCGAAGTGGCTTGAGGGGGACCTCTGCCGGGGATTCGCAGTACTTTGCCTAGTACTTGAGAGTCGTCAGTTTTGCACCGGCGAAGTAGTGGCGGATGATCTCGGAAGAGGATCGCCCCGCTTCCGCCTGGCCCTTCGCCCCCCATTGGCAGAAGCCGACTCCATGTCCGTGACCCCGTCCTTTGAAGATAACTTTATCCTTCTCCAGCATGACATGAAAATGGGGGCTGGGGAGTGTTCCGACCGGCATGCGATCACGGAGTTGTATGCCATTGACGGCGAGCAGGTCGGCGGGAGTCTTCAGCTTGAACTGGCAGATGGAACCCTGACCGGGTTCCACCAACTGCTGAATCGAGTGGATGGTGAGCAGCTTGGGTTTCTCTTTAGGGGTTAAGGCGCGGGCCTCAAATGCATCCCGTGATAACTCGGTCGTCCAGCGGTAATGCGGCGACTCACGACACCATTCGCACTGAGTGGACTTCAACGCCTCAGTGGCATCTTTGAATACTTCCTTCCCGTTGATTGTCTGTCCCCCGCAGACGGCCGAGTAGTAGGTGCAGAAGAGTTTCTCGTCGAGTTTGCAGACGATTCCTCGAGTTTCGCGGACGGCACGGCGGCTGCTCTGGCTTTCTCCTGCCAGTCGGCGGTTATTCTTATCCACGTATTCGACCCCCAGGTACTTCTGGCTTCGCTGGGACGAAAAGAGGTCAAACACGGACTTCGGATCGGCGTGCTGGGCCTGATAGAGAGCGTACGTGCGCGCGACGATTGCCTGCGCCTCACGGGCGGCTGCAGGAAACTTCGCGGGCATCTCTGAGTCGACCACGCTGGCAAGGTATTCTTCGATGGGAAGTACGTTGACGGCAGAAACTTTCCCATCAGTGCGGCGGAAGAGTCGCATGCGGCCGCGGTAAAGATGGCCGTCGACCCGAATGGCAGGAGATTCCACCGGGACGATCTCGATCTGGGTCAGGGAGGTCTCTACGGTGCCCAGCTTCATCCCCGTCCTCGTCGCTTCGACGGTCATCGGGCCCGGGGGAAGCTTCAGGGAAACCTCGGAATTCGGGTTCGTATCCAGCCCGCTCAATTTGTACTGACCCCGAATTTCCAATCGGAACGAATCGGTCCCGCCCGGCGTCACATTGACTCGGATTAATGGCTCTGTTGTTTCGGGTGTCTTTCCGTCCTGTTTCAGCAACCTCGCGGGCGCAGGAAGACGCGCGCTTTTGGCCACCTGAAGCTGGGGAGGAAGTGCAGGGGGGATGGTCTGCAATTGTATCGCGACGAAGCCTGCCAGCAGGACCAGCAGCGAGAGGCCAACAAGTCTGAGAGGGTGCGGAGCAGAGGAGGATTTGCGGGTGTGCTCCGAGCGCAAAAAAGCGACAGGCTGACGAGCAAGTTTGCTGTCAGCCTGTCGCTTTTGATCCACCATTCTCGCGCTTCCGGGCACGGCGACAAGGTTGCAAATAGAGCGTTGCTAGCGTGCTGTGCGATGACGCGGCGTTACGATTTCGACTCGAAAAACACGCGCCACAGTGGGCAATGACTACGGTCAGTCATTGCGAAGCTTCAACCCGATCTCGCCCAATTGCTGCCGGATTTCGTTCAGCGACGTGACCCCAAAGTTCTTCGTCGCCAGAAGCTCGTCCGGAGTTCGTTGTACCAGTTCAGCAAGGCTGGTGATTCCCAGGCGGGCCATGCACTTGCGGGCACGAACGGAAAGGTTGAGGTCGGAGACAGAACGGGCCAGCATCGCCTGTTCCTGTGGGGACAGGTCGGTTGGCAGGATCGCGTAGTTTCCAGCACCTTGCCAGGCACCGCTCTCTTTGGGCTTTGCAGGAGCGAGGTTCTGGCCGACTCGCAACCCGTGTGCTGCCATCAACTCGCGAATTTCCACGAGCGACGTTTCGCCGAAGTTCTTGCCCTGAAGCAGTTCTGGTTCGGTGATCTTGGTGAGATCGCCCAGCGTCTGGATGTCCATGCTCGCCAGACAGTTGCGGCTGCGAACCGACAACTCGAAGTCGGTGACAGGGCGGCTGAGCAGCTGCTCGAGCCGAGCCTCGTTCTTCGCCATGTCATCGTCGTAATACATTTCACTCGTGGCTTCGATGTCCTTCATGTACATCAGAGCTCGCGGGTGGTTCTGGTCGTGCTGCAGGACGCGGCGGAAGCAGAAAGCTGCCGCGGAGTAGTTCCCCTTGTCTTCGTACAGCAAACCAAGATTCAGTAGAGCGCCGAGATAGAACGGTGCCTTGCTGAGTCCCTGCTCGTAAAGCCGGATGGCTTCGTTGTCATTTCCGTAAAGTGCATTCTCACCGGCCAGTCGGAACAGCGCCTGGGAATGGTGTGGATCCATGTCGACGGCGCGTTCGAAGTACTCGATCGCACCGTAGGTGTCGCCGCGATCAGCCAGAATACAGCCCATCTGATAGGAGTAATCGGCTCGCCGAGCGCCTTCCATCCCAGCCTGCTTCAGCGTGGTTTCCGCTTCCTCGAGGCGCCCTTGCAGTCGGATCGCTCCCGCCCGCTTCATTGTGCACTCAACGGGGTCGTAGCCAGCTTTGGCTGCAGCGGCGAACTTCTCGTCGGCTTCGTCCCACCGTTCCAGCGACAGGTAAACCATACCCAAAACATACAGAGCAACGCCGTCATTACTGGCGCCAGAGAGCAAACGTTCGGCGATCGCATGCTGGGCGAGCAGGTAAGCACCGATTCCCGCGCGAACCGCCTGGCTGGAGGCCGCACCGCTCTCAACGTCGCGCAGCAAGGCCTCGATTTCTTGTCGCGTTGCAGCCACCTGGTCAGAGGCGACTGCTCGCCTCAACTGGCTGAACTCGTCAGCCGTCATATGACCCTTGGATTGCAGAATTCCACGAATATTAACTGGTTCAGCCGTCTTGATCACAGTCTGTTCAACCCTTTCTGGGGGGGACTGGCAGTCCCGCAATACTTTCGAGGGGAACGTCGATCCGGGTGTGGTTTGACGAATCGCGTGTCAATCATGGGTACTTTATATTCGACCGATGACTGCTTGACACCGTCGCCATTTGTCAAAGTCAGGTCAAATGTCGCTTGCGACCCATGATTGAACTTGCCCTCAACAACGAATCGTGCATTATATCGTTAAGGTGCCATTCTGCAACGTCGCTTCGCTGACGAGGTTCTGTCACATGCATTTCCTCCGGATTCTCCTCGTTCTCACGCTTTCGTGTCAACTGGTGAGAGCGGCCCAGGAAGACGTCGCTGACGCAACAGTGCCTGAGCACGTTCAATCCCTGATTGCTGAACTGGATCATCCGCAATTCCAGCGGCGTGAGCTGGCGGCGAAAAGTCTGACGGGACAAGGGGTTGTTGTAATTCCAGGGCTCGCACGGGCGGCGGAATCAGGATCTCCGGAAGCTTCGGTTCGCGCCTTCGACGTCTTACAAAAACTGTACAACGGCGAGGATGAGGCGACCTTCGAGGCGGTGGAACAGGTTTTTCAGCGATTGAAAGTTGACGAGCATCTCGCCGTGGCCTCGCGTGCCGAACGGGCGTTCGACACGGGTTCTGAGACCCGTCAGAAGCGAGCTATCGCGAAGTTCGAGAAGTTGGGGGGAATCGTTCATTTCTCGGAACGACCATCCTCAGAGCGACTGGCGCTCGGGCGTCCCACGATCGAATACGTCATGCTCGGTCGTGACTGGACGGGAGGCGAAGAAGGGCTCCGGCTGCTGGGGCGGATCGAGGACCTGCGGACGTCAATCACCCAGCTCTACATCATTCGCGGCATCAACATTTCCGAAGAAACGAAGCTCGACCTGCTCGCGGAACTCCCTTTTCTGAAGATTGAACACCGGGGGCCGGCCCGACTGGGAATCCGCGGAAGTCACCTCAATGATGGCTGTATTGTCATCGGTATTGATCCGGGGTCCGCAGCGGAGCTGGCAGGGATGAAGATCCGTGACGAAGTGATTGAAATCGACGATCGGCCCGTGGAATCTTTTGAGGATCTTATCGGCATCATCGGCGAGAAAGAGCCGGGTGAGCAGGTTCCGATCGTTTTTCGCAGAGGCGAAGAAACTCGCAGAGTTGTCGCCAAGCTTTCGGGTTGGACTCGACCTGCACGACCCAATGCCCCACTTCAGCAACCCTGAGATTTGGCAACCGCTGAGATTCGAAATACCGTTGCAACCGAAGGGGCCCCGTTGAGTACAGTGCTTACCAGGATGGCTCGCCCACTCATCTTCGGTGCAATCGCCTCACTGTTTCTCATGACTGCTGCGCCGCTCATGGCCCAGGATCGAGTCGTGATTCAGCAGCCGGGAGGAAGTCGCTTCACGATCACCGGATACGTGGAAGACTACACAGGGCGGGAATTGATCTTGAAGGTGAGGCCAAACGTTCGCGCCCGTCACTTTCCCCGTGCCGAGATCGTGGAGGTCACGACGGAATACACGCCTCGCCATGAGGAAGCTCGCAAACTGTTGGCCGCAGGCAAGGCCGATGCTGCGAACGCCGAATTTACGGCTGCGTTGCCGAAGGAAGATCGGCCATGGGTCCGGCGGGAAATCCTGGCCGGTCAGGTTCGATGCAGTCTGTGGAGCGGCGATTATGTCACTGCGATGTCCCGTTTCTCGTCGATCGTGCAGTCCGATCCCGAGACGTTTCATTACGGTCTGGTCCCTCTTAACTGGACGGATGAGGTCCCCGCAGGGAGGCTGAGATCAGAAGCCACTCGCTGGATGGAACTGTCGTCGACGCCGTTGTCCCGACTTGTCGGAGCGAGCTGGTTACTGACCGATGCCGAGCTGGGGGCCGATGCCGAGAAGACTCTTCAGCGGCTCGCCCGTGAGGCAGATATTGCGATTCAGCGGCGGGCTCAGATGCAGTTGTGGCGCGTCAGGTTGAGAGGCGAAGTTCTCGTGGACCCTGATGAAATTTTGCGGTGGCACAAGGCCGTTGAAGCTTATCCCACGGAGCTGCGAAGCGGCGTCTACTTTGTGATCGGTCGAGCATGGCAGAAGCGTCATGAGTACGAACGGGCTGCTCGCGCTTACCTCTGGCTGCCCCTGGTCTACGATTCAGATCGATGGCTTAGCAGCCGAGCCTGCTATGAAGCGGCAGTGTCTCTGGAAAAGGCCGGCGACCCGATTCAGGCGACGAATCTCTACAGTGAAGTCGTCTTCCGATACGGTGATACCCCTTATGGGCCGGTGGCCGAGAAGGCGTGGAATGCCTTGCAGGGAGAGAAATCTGCTGCTCCATAAAGTCGCTTCGCGGACCAGTTCGCGAGGAGAGTATGCCGCGGACGGATTGATGTTGGACGACCCCGATGATCTTTCATCATCGCTTTTTCACTCATCGTTCTGGGGTTTGCTGACGTCGAAGCAAACCGCCTCCACAGCGTTTCGCAACAGAAGTTTGCCCCGGACGAGGACGGGATGATTCCAGCAGAAACCGCTGTCGAGCACTTTCATACTGGCAATGACCTCGGGTTTGACTGGTTCCGCGGGGAGCAGAAGTAGCTCGCCGTCCTCCGTGATGATCAGCAATGTTGAATCCACAAGCAGGAGTTGGCCGTATCCGTACCGGCCTTGTCTCCATTTGATTTTTCCAGTTTCGATGTCGAGGCATGCCAGGGTACCGTCATCCAGTCCATAGGCGTGTCCCTCATGGACGACGAATTCGTTGAACTTAGGGCGGAATCGGTTTGTCTTCCACATCTGCTCCGCCGACCATTTGTCACCGGTCTGGGAAATCTGCAGGCGAACCGAGCCAACTCCGTATCCGGTTCCAAAAATCAGCGACTGTTCGTCGATCACCCAGGGCATCGTGGAATTCACGTGTGACCCGTTTTCCAGTGGAAAGAACCAGAGTTCACGGCCCGTATCGCTGTCGTGGCCCGAGAGCCCAACCGCATTTGGGATCATTAATTGTCGGACACCAGCCAGTTCGGCGAGTCGCGGGCTGCCGTAACTGGATTTATGTTTTCCGGCCGACCAGACGAGTTGTCCCGAAATTTTGTGATATGCAGCAACTCCCCGGTCAAATCCCACACCACTGGACTCGTCCGTTCCGCCCGGAATGACAATGACCAGGTCATCCACCACCAAGGGAGAGCATGACATTCCCCACTCAATGTTGGGGACAGGGGAATTCTCTTTGCCGGCGTCGGCGAGGATGTTGACGGTCCAGATTCGTTTGCCGGACGCCGCGTCGAGGCAGTTCAGGATTCCTGTGCCGCCGAGCGAGTAGAGCAATCCCGAATCGAACTGCGGCGTGGCATGGGGCCCCGGGCCGCCGTTAGCGTCCACGATCGAAAGGATGGTCGTGTCCTCATGCACCCACAATTCGTTGCCGGTCTCGACGTGATAGGCAACGACGCATTCCTTGTCGTCCCGTTGTTCTTGAGTAAAGGCATGGTTTCCAATCACTGCGAACGAGGACCAGGCACGGCCGACGGGGTGCCGCCAGACTTCGCGCGGGGGTTGGACGTTCCAGTTAAGGCGAAGGTCTCCCCCTGTGACGACGCCGTCGCGGTTCGGACCCCGGTAGCCTGGCCAGTCGCCAAGTGTGAGTAGGAGCGGTTCCTGTTCGGGAGCATTGGCGGCATCCGGTGCAGAGACGCTTTTCGAGGGTCGGTCCTTCAGATATTGGCGTGCGATCTCCTCTCCGCTTGGTTTGGACCGCAACACAAACCGGCGCGGAACCATCGCGCCATCCCATTCCAATCGGTAAAGGCTTAAGAAGGCGACCGTCAACGCCGCGATGGCAGTCAGAGTTCCGAAGCGAACGCCTCGTGACCAGCCCGAAAAAAACGCCCACCAAATGGTGAGGGCGAAGAGTGCGGCGGGCCACACGAACAGCACCGACATCTTGGAGTGGGTCGGGTCTCCCCACCAGTAGGTGAGAAGTACGGCCTGAGAGACGAGCGCAACAGTCAGGATGGCGGCCCCCCAGCGCCAGCGGCCGTTTAAGGACCCGGTTGAGGCAAGGTTCGTCTGGTGAGGCACGTCGGGGGGAAGGGGGGAACTCACGGAATAATCCTCAAACGTAACCAAACAAGCCGCAACGACGTTCTGAGTCGATCTTCGGTGGAACTCGTGGAATCGTCAACTGGCTGCCTGGGGTTATTCGCAAAACAACAGATGCTCCTTGTTCGATCTCAGACACAATCTTAGAATTTTCCGATCGGACCTTGAACTCACTGTGAGACATCAACCACTCATGGCAGACGACTACTACAAAACACTGGGCGTTTCGAAAACAGCGAGTGCGGACGAGATCCGCAAAGCCTATCGCAAGCTCGCGCGGGTCAATCACCCGGATGCAAAGCCAAACGATCCGAAGGCCGCCGAGACGTTCAAGAAGATTCAGGAAGCCTATGACGTCCTGAACGATACAGAAAAACGACAGCAGTACGATCAGTTCGGCGCCGATTTTCAGCGGAGAGCTTCGGCCGGTGGTTCGCCCTTCGGTCCGGGGGGGCCGGGTGGGTATACGGCACACGGAACAGGCCCGATCGATCTGGGTGATTTCTTCGGTAGCGGGGGAATCGATCTGGGCGATCTTTTCAACAGCTCCATGAACCGTGGCACGTCCCGGACGAGTTCGCCGCGAGGCAAACGGGCGAGTGCGTTCAAAGGTGAGGACATCCGCGCGACGGTTCAGGTTCCCTTTGAGACAGCCGTCAAGGGGGGAATGGTTGATGTGCGAATTGATCGAAGCGGCTCCATCGAAACTTTGGGGGTCAAGATCCCGGCGGGGGTCAACGACGGGCAAGTCATTCGACTGGCGGGTCAGGGGGGCGGAGGTTCTTCCAGTGGTATCCCGGGCGATTTGCTGCTGAAGGTTGAAGTTAAGCCACATCCCTACTTCCGACGGGAAGGTGCTAATCTGCTGGTCGACGTTCCCGTCTCTCCCAGCGAAGCCGTGCTGGGGACAAAGGTGGACGTTCCCACGCTCAGTGAAGGGCCTGTTGTGGTCAAGGTCCCGCCTGGAACGTCCAGTGGGATGAAGCTCAGACTTCGGGGCAAGGGAGTTATCGATTCCGCCACCAAACAACCGGGTGACCAGTTTGTCGTGGTGAAAATCGTCCTGCCCAAGAAAATCACTGAACGGGAGAAAACGCTCTACGAGCAAATCGCCGAAGGAGAAGCGTCTGTTCGTGAGGGGCTATGGTGAAATCAATCGTTGGTTACTTCGTGCCAGCGGTGGGCTACTCTTGCGGCAGTTGGGTCTTTGTTTTGCCGGTGTTGGTGTCACAGGTCCTGCTGGCTCAGGATCACGAGCGACTGCCGCTGGCGGGGGACTTGCCCCAGTCTGTGGATGCTGTCGGACGAACGGACCAGATTGATGCCCCGGAATCGGGTGTACTCACGACGGATGAGAAGAAACGGAAAGCCTCGATTGCCTTGGCTGCCGTGGGCGGAATTGCCATCTTAGGTGTGGGGATCATTGCAGCGACGATGGTCTGGGCCAGACGATTGAGGCGGCTTGCAAGGAATGTGGGGCCTCCGCAACGAACGATCTGTGATGACTTCTGGTTCCTGAAACCCGCAAAGCCCACTGTCACTGAATCCCCAATCGACGACCCGGATCGTAATCGACGAGGTGATCAAAGAGATGACTAACCATGACTCGGTTCACCTTCACCAAAGCCCAACATCTTCGAGCGAAAGCAGACTTTGAACGCGTTTACGCGCTCAAGTGCAAAGCGGCGGATGGCGTGCTGCTGCTGTTTGCCGCTCGAAGTTCCAGTCCCGTCACGCGGATCGGGCTTAGTGTTTCGCGCAAGCACGGTGGTGCCATTGTCAGGAATCGCTTGAAGCGGCTGCTTCGAGAAGCGTTCCGCTTGAAACAGTTCGAGATCCCTCAAGGCGTCGACCTGATCGCCATCCCGCTGGCCAAAGAGAAGGCAAGTCTCGAAGCTTATCAGCACTCACTGGTGAATGTGTCCCGCCGTTTGCAGCGGCGACTGGACCAGAATTCCGCCGAGCCGAGCCGAAATTCGCCGTCTTCCCGGATGCCGCAATGATTATCGTTCGCTTGTTGCGAGGATTTCTGGCGGTCGTACTGATCCGCGTCGTTCGTCTTTACCAACTGCTGATCAGTCCCTTACTGGGCAGCAATTGTCGGTTCTACCCGTCGTGCAGCAATTACTTCATCGAAGCTGTCGAGAAATACGGCCCGATCGTGGGGGCGTGGAAAGGGATCTGGAGAATCCTCCGGTGTCATCCGTTTCACCCCGGCGGATTCGACCCCCCTTAGTCATGCGTCGGCCGATCGAGTCGTGAAGTCAGTCAACGAACAGAAATTCGGACGAATTCCACAGCGCCCGGCAGAATTCCGACAATCCCTGGTCCGCGATGAAGGCCCTGCTGAGTTCGATTTCCTGTTCGTCAGCGATCCGGCAGTAAAGCAACTCAAACGCGGCTTTCGCCTGGCTGTCCGGTTGGTTACTGATCTGCCGAAGCCGTTCAGCGAATTGGTCAGCCATTCGCAGGCTGAATGAGTGATTCAAGAGTGAAAGCGCCTGGAGGGGTGTCACCGTCGATGACCGGCGGGGCGTCGTCGTCGAAGGGTCCGGGCAGTCAAAATTATCCAGGAAGGGACTCCGTCCGCCGCGCGCTCCCATCCGATACAAAGTGCGTCGGTGAGAGGAGTGGCCGACCGGGTCGATCGGATCGTAGAACTGCGTCCCTTTGAAAAAGTACGAGTTTACATCCGAATAGCCTTTCCCTCCGAGTTCGGTATTCAATGCTCCGGACACGGACAGCATCGTATCCCGAACCGCTTCTGCTTCTAATCGACGGGGATTCATTCGCCAGAGGAACCGGTTGCTGGCATCCTGGCGAGCGGCGTCGGAATTGAAGGCGGACGATTGTCGGTAAGTGGTGGAGCTCAGCATCAGCCGGTGCAGTCGTTTTAGAGAAAAACGCGATGCAGAGCTCCCCTTCGCTCCGGCGGCTTCGTTTGGCGCAGCTGATCGCACACCCCCATTCCTGAACTCTTGGGCCAGCCATTCCAGTAAGTCCGGGTGGCTGGGCATCCCCGCATGAAAACCAAAGTCATTCGGTGATTCCACCAGTCCCTGTCCAAAGTGGTAATGCCAGATGCGGTTTGCCATGACCCGAGCGAAGAGTGGATTGCGGGCATCGGTGATCCATTCTGCGAGCTTGCTTCGCCGATGCGATTCGATGGAGTCAGGCCGAAGCTCGAAGGAAGGGTTCAGTCCCTTGATGGCCATCAATCCCGCAGGCTCGACCTCTTCTCCCAGTGCAACAACACTGCCTCGCTTGTGAACCCTCATTGCCGGGGGTTGGGTCAGTATCGCTGTATAAACCATCTGCGGACCATTCTTCGCCAGTTCTGCATGGCTCTGCTTCAGGCGATTCAGTCGCTCTTTTGTTGCGATACGCGAGGCCTGCCGTTCGGGAGTCAGTCGCGACAGGATCTCGTCTTCTGAGACGTAAGTCTTGGTGACATCGGCGGAGGCGGCGACTTCGTCCGGCGTGAGAGCTTTGTCAAAAAGCTTGGCGGCGAGGATTGTTCCCGTCAGCATTCGGTTACCACCCGCCTCGGTTCCGTGTCGTAGTCCGAGCAGGATCTGGGATTGTCCCGCTTCGAATGTCATGGCGGCCGATTTTCGGATGGGGATCCCATAGGGCTGACCGTTCCGGTAACCGGTAATGATTCCGTCGGCGTGATAAACCTGTGTAAAGACAATCGCCTCTTGCTCGGCCCGTTCTTCGGCCCCCCCCTGATAAGAAAGGGTGCGCTGAAAACCTTCACTTCCGGCCATCCACCGTGCGGCTTCGTTTTCCGCGTAGACGATCGCATCAAATACCTGGCCATCGAGTGTCTGGAGGCTGATCGCGCCCCCTCCTGACTGGTGCAGTGTTTTCAGTTGCACCCGCACTTCCAGTGTCTTTTCCGCCAAGGCGATGGGCAGGGGGGACGATCGGGCGAACGACTTTCCATCAAGGACGAGACCGTTCGGAGTTCGCTCTGCCGACCCCACTAACGTCAGTTGCAGGTTGCCTGCCTGATCCCGCAGATCCTGGGTAAAGTCCCAGGCTGCGAGTGGCTGTGGTTCCCGTTGAGTGACTGAGGATCGCTTCTCGGGGGTACTCCGTGCCGACAGGATGAGCTCGCGAAGGGGAGTCTCTTCCTCTTTCAGTTGCCGGGTGAGTTGTTCGATTTCCGTCTGCCACGCCGCGAGCTGACGGACAACTTCGGGTGGGGTGTACTCGCGATCGCCGTGATTGATCCCGGCCAGCGATGATGCGATCTGATAGTACTCTCGCGCGGTGATGGGATCGAACTTATGGTCGTGGCATCGGGCACAGTTCACGGTCAGACCCAGGAACGTCTGAGTGACTGTTCCGACCAGATCCTCCAGTTCATCCTGACGCATGGTTGCGCGCATCGTGTCGACGACGGGAATGACCGTATTGTGTGCCCCGGCAACCAGAAATCCCATCGCCTTGATTGATTCCGCGTCGTCTTGGCCCAGCACGTCTCCCGCGAGTTGCCAGCGGACAAAATCGTCGTACGCCAGGTCTCGATTGAGTGCACTGATGACCCAGTCCCGGTAATGCCAGGCGTTCGGTCGTGGCAGATCTCGCTCGAATCCATTGCTCTCGCCGAATCGGACGACATCCAGCCAGTGTCGTGCCCACCGCTCACCGTAATGGGGGGATGCGAGCAACCGGTCAATCAGTCGTTCGATGGCATCGGGACGCGAGTCCGCAGCGAACTCGGCCACCTCTTGGGGCAGAGGGGGCAACCCGAGCAGGTCATAGGAGATTCGCCGAATGAGTGTCGAAGCGTCCGCCGCAGCGGACATCGAAAGCTGATGCCTGGCTAATTCGTCCAGTACGAAATCGTCAATCGGCTGCGTACGGATTTCCGTCATGCTGTTTGAGGGAATCGTGACTTGTCTCAGGGGGCGCAGGGACCACCAGTCGAAGCCTGCGCGATGTGGGGTGGTGACTGCCAGCGGATCGAGTGCCCCGCCGGACCACGTCGCTCCCCCTTCGAGCCAGAGTCTGACCGTTTGTTTTTCCTCGTCTGACAGCGGGTGTTTGGGGGGCATATCCCCTTGCTCGACCCGTTGCCAGATCAGGCTGGAAAGTGGCTGCGATTCGTCGAATGCAGAACCGGATTCACCACCCATCAGCAGGTGTTCCCGCGTGGTGAGATCGAGCCCTCCCTGGGGTTCGTCGCCGCTATGGCAGGCGATACATTTCTGAATGAGGAGCGACCGAATCGACTCGGTTGGCTGCGTCTCGGCAGCAACACTCGATCCCAAGGTCAGCAATAGCCAGGTGAATGCCAGAATGCTGTCGACCCAGCGCACACAATCCCTGGCCATTCGCATCTGGTCATTCCTCGGACGTTACGGACTTACCCTCTGGAGAAAGATACCCTACATCCCCCCCGAAAAGTCTGCAACGAGTATTCGTCGAGCCCTCTTCTGCAGCACAGCGAGACGATGAACGGCAGCAGAAGCTCACTTCCGCAAACCGGGACTGAGAGAGTGGACTGACGCGTCGTGTGAAAACGGGCCGGGGACGACATCAACACATCGGGCTCGCTGTCACTACTTGTTGGATGTCACCTTCGCAGTTGCCTCGATAACGGATAACTCTTCCGATCGTTCACGAGCGCGCGCCACAAGTTGTTCGGCTTTGATGATCTGGTCCACGCTGAAGTGAGGTGTCTGGGTGAGCAGATCGATCGGAGTTGTGATTAGTTCGCTCAATTCCTGAAAGCTTTTTCCGTTTGCGACGTGCCATGCCGCCGCCTGGGCAGCTTGCTGGTCGACACCCCCCCGACCCACGGTGGCGATCAATTGATGCAGCACCGGATCGCGGCTGATTCTGTTGATGGGAACGAGGGTATATTTACTGCCCGTGGTCGGTTCGGGCTTGCCATGTTCCAGGCAGACCGAGCTGAACGGAAGCGAGATGACGGATTCGGCAGGAATCGAGAACAGGCCTTGTCCCAGCTCGTCGACATTGGGCTTCCCCGGTTCATTTCCGGCAGCCTGCTTATTTTGCAGGAGCGGCATGATGCCGCCCCCGAGGTTCTGCGGACCGGCTTGATCGCCGCCGGCAGCTTTGCCGAACCCGAAAGCCCCCTGTGCGTTGTTGTCCATTTGCGCGTTTGCGAATTGCGAGTGAATCGATACGGCGGCGACCGCCTCCGGGATTTTGACGGTCAGGGGCTGGTCCAGTTTGTTCTCGATCAGCACTTTGCCACCCCGGGCATTCTTGGGGATCAGGCGGACGGTGACTTTGCCGGAATCGACCGCTTCGAAGAGGTTTACCTGCGTAGCGTCAGGATTGAAGGAAGGGTTCTTGATCGGCTTCCGGAACGTTGTTTTATTCTTCTCCGCGCCGACGACCTCGGTCGGAGAGGCGATCATGAGTCCCAGTGAAGCAGCAGTCACAAGAATTGCAGCAAGCGAGCAGACAGATTGGCGAACCATGGGAGTTTCCTTGAGAGAAACCACGAGCGAAGAAGGGACTCCGATTGTACCTGTGCGAAAGTTCAACAGGCAATCCCCGACTTGAGGACGTCGCACAGTTGGTGGCACGATCGCTTCTGACCGAAAATCCGTTCGACGAAGCTGACCATCCGGTCGCGGAAGGGGTGCTGAGGTGGGCGAGGCCCCCGCCGCTCGTTAGAGTGCAGGGGAATTACCGGCTTTCCTCTATCGATTCAACCTGATCCATCCATGACGACAACTCCCGAACGTGCCCCCACCCCTGCCATGCAACGGTATCTTGAGGTGAAGGCGCAGCATCCCAATGCCATTCTGCTTTTTCGCATGGGGGATTTTTACGAGCTGTTCTACGAAGACGCCGTGGTTGCTTCGAAAGTGATCGGGCTGACGCTGACCAGTCGCGATAAAGGTTCAACCAACCCCATTCCGATGGCGGGATTCCCTTACCATCAACTTGACGGCTATCTGCAGAAACTCGTACGCGGAGGTTTCCGGGCGGCGATCTGCGAACAGATGGAAGATCCCAAGCAGGCCAAGGGGCCGGTTAAACGAGATGTGACCCGCGTTGTCACTCCCGGGACCCTGACTGAAGATTCCATGCTTGACCCCCGGGAAAGCAATTTCCTGGCCTGTGTCTTCCCCGCGAAAGATCTCTGCGGGCTGGCATGGCTTGAGGTCTCGACCGGGCGGTTCGTGATGGCGGATCTGGCGCCGGAACACGTCGTCGACGAGATCGCTCGAATCCGGCCTGCAGAATGCCTCATCCCCGAAAAGTCTGAGACACTCCCCCTGGTCCAGATGCTGAACCAGATGAATGGAATGCTGCTCAGTGATCGGGCCCCCTGGTCGTTCGCCGCTGATCAGTGCAAGCGAACTTTGCTGGAACATTTCCAGACGCGCACATTGTCCGGGTTCGATATCGACGAGGATACGCCCGGCGTCACGGCGGCCGGTGCACTGCTTGAATATGTCAGAGAAACTCAGAAAAGTGGACTGGGGCATATCACGCGCCTGGAGCCTTACCGGCGAGGGACCTGTCTGCTGATCGATGAAGCGACACGACGCAGCCTGGAACTGACGCGGACATTGCGGGAAGGACAGCGGGAAGGAAGTCTGCTGGCGGTCATCGATGAGACGGTGACGCCGATGGGAGCCCGTTTGCTGGGGGAATGGTTGTCGAATCCCCTCACCGATGTTGCCCGCATCAATCTGCGTCTGGATGCGATTGAAGAACTGATGGCAGAACCGGTTTTCTGCCGTGAACTGCGTGAGCAGCTTCAGGAAGCGTATGACCTCCAGCGTTTGACTGCCCGCGTGGCAACGGGCCGCTGTTCTCCGCGTGATTTGTCTTGCCTGGCGAGAACACTCGCACTGTTGCCCCGGCTGAAAGCCAAGTTGTCGGGTCGAAAGTCTCGTCGGCTGATGGAACTCGAAGGCCGTCTGGACCTTTGTCCGGAACTGCGGGCGGATATCGAGGCCTCTCTGGTCGACGAACCCCCGATGCTGACGAGTGATGGGGGGATGATACGGGAGGGCTACAACGCGCAACTGGACGAATGGCGGGACCTGGCCCGTGGCGGCAAAGACTGGATCACGCGCTACCAGGCCGAAGAAATTGAGCGGACAGGAATCCCGAATCTGAAAGTCGGTTTCAATCGCGTCTTCGGGTACTACCTCGAATGTACGGCGGCTCAGTCGGATAAGGTCCCTGCGGATTACATCCGTAAACAGACGCTCAAAAACTATGAGCGGTTTATTACCCCGCAGCTCAAAGAGTACGAAGACAAGGTTCTGCGGGCAGAAGGCCAGGCGATCCAGCTCGAGCAGGAACTGTTTAACGCACTGCGGGAACGTGTCGCTCAGCAATCCGCCCGGCTGAAAGAGATTGCCGAAATTCTGGCAGAGATCGACACTCTGGCGGGACTTGCCACGCTCGCGATCAGTGCCCGCTATTGCCGGCCAGAGATCACGCTGGACCCCGTACTGGATATCCGGGAAGGGCGACATCCTGTCCTTGATCGATTGAAGCCAAGTGGCGAATTCGTGCCGAATGATGTCCGCATGGGCAAAAAAGGAAGTTTGACCCGGTCGATTCCGGCCTCCGATTCCAGCGGGGAAGCAGAGGCGTCCGAAACGCAGTCCGCACCACCCGATGCACCGGCCGACCCACTTCCTGAGGGACTTGTCCAGCTCATTACCGGTCCGAACATGGCGGGAAAGAGTACTTATATTCGACAGGCGGCCCTGATCACGATTCTGGCTCAAATGGGCAGTTTCGTTCCCGCGAGTTCCGCCCGGATCGGGATCGCAGATCGTGTCTTTGCCCGTGTTGGCGCCAGTGATGAACTGGGCAAGGGGCAAAGTACCTTCATGGTCGAGATGACGGAAACGGCAAGAATTCTCAACGCCGCAACGAAGCAGAGCCTGGTGATCCTCGACGAGATTGGCCGTGGAACCAGCACCTACGATGGCATCTCGCTCGCATGGGCGATCACGGAATACCTGCATGACGTCACGGGGTGTCGCACCATGTTTGCGACGCACTACCACGAATTGACTCAACTGGCCCAGTCAATGAAGGAATGCGTCAACTGGAACGTCGCTGTCCGCGAAGACGCCGATGATGTCATCTTCCTGCATAAGATCGTTCCGGGTTCCGCAGATAAAAGCTACGGAATCCACGTCGCTCAGTTGGCCGGCGTTCCCCGCCTGGTTCTGGATCGGGCGCGAGTGATTCTCAAGACACTGGAAAGTGACCACGTCGACGAATCGGGGCGAACCCGGGTTCCGGAACGTCGAACAAAACGGAAGATGGAACGTCAGCTCGCGCTGTTTGAAGAAGAGGAACATCCCATCATCGATAAACTGCGCCAGTTAAATGTCGACGAGATGACTCCGATGGCCGCTCTGCAGGAGCTTCATCGTCTGCACTCCCAATTGAAGCAATAACGAGGCTGCCTATCACGGCTCGCCTAATTGCGGTCAGGGGACGGGCCTACCGCACACAAGAAGGGTCGTGAGG
This sequence comes from Schlesneria sp. DSM 10557, assembly GCF_041860085.1. Taxonomy (NCBI): domain Bacteria; kingdom Pseudomonadati; phylum Planctomycetota; class Planctomycetia; order Planctomycetales; family Planctomycetaceae; genus Schlesneria; species Schlesneria sp. DSM 10557. Next base: position 3,964,993 of record NZ_CP124747.1, on the reverse strand, counting down.
GATTACTTTGTCGGGGGTCCATGATCGCCGCCAGTCGGTGTACGTGGGCTGCGTTGCCGCTTCAGTAATTCGAGGGCAGCCACAAAGGCGAGCAACAGACCCGCCATGACAACTCGTCGGTCAAGAAGATTTACGCTCTGGCCCGCTTGAGCAGGGGACGTGACATTAGACAGAGGCGAATCAGGTTCCTTCTCAGCCGAGGGATCAGGAGGCCGGGTAGAAAGAGATTGGACCTGTTCGAGGAAGTCTCGTAACCCTTCCTGCAGTAGTGCCGAATCTCTCTGCGAGTCGTACACATCGTTATGATCGGTGGTAGGCATGACGATCTGCTGCTTGGCGATCCCCGACGTTGATGCGGCGGGAGCGGCATCGAACAATCTCTGCCCGTTCTCGAGCGGAACGATCTGGTCTTGCTGGCCGTGAATCTGAAGAATCGGACACGTCACCGAGTTAATCCTGCGATCCGAGGGATAGCGGTCCACGAGCAGCAGGGAGATGGGAAGCACCGGGAAGTGCTTTTGAGCGACCGCGACCAGCGAGTTGAAGGTGGATTGCACAATCAGACCTCCAGGCTCGATCCCCGATTTGCAGAGTTCGCCCGCTAATCGCGTCGCGACCCCACCCCCCAGCGATTCACCGTAGATCACAATCCGGCGGGGTGAGACGTTCAGCTCTGCGGTCAGATAATTCCAGACCGATCGGGCGTCATTCGCAAAGCTGGCTTCGGAGGGGGTGCCGGGATTGTCCCCGTAACCGCGGTAGTCAACGAGCACTACATGCGCATTCAGGGATGTCAGCACCTCCATCGGCACAAGCCGCCGGGAACGTTGTCCAGCATTCCCCGGAAAATAGAGGATGACCGGGTTGCCTTCCTTCTCCAGCAGGTTCAGGGCCTCGCTCTCATTCTTTCCGGTCCGATTCCCGGCGATCAGTAACCAGCCATTCAGAGTCAAACCGTCGTGAGACTTCACCCGGATGTCGATCACTGATGTCCGCGAAATTGCCTGTGCGGCAGGAAGGCTGGCTGAACGTGAGGGGTGGTAAATCAGTGATCGCTGAAAGAACACCAGTGGAATCAGGCATGTCAGATAGACCTGGATCGCCAGAATGACCAGTCGTTCGGCCATGCGCATGTGCCTTTCCCAATCAGCAGAGTTGACCCAGTGCGCAAGCCCTCGACGAGCATCGATTGGGGGTGCCCGTTGCCAGAGTGATTGAACTAACTTTGTGAGGCCATCAGAGATCCGGACTCATGGTCCTGGTTATTCAGCGACATCACTTCCGTTACGACTTCGAAGGCATAGTCGGCCAGCTCTTTGGCGTTCCTGGGGGCGGAGCGCAGGCGTGGCTCCTCGGGGCGGAACTCGGGGCTGCTTTGGACGCGCAGGGATTCGAATTCGTAGACGCCGAAGACGACGCGAGGTCCCTCTTTGTCATAAAGGTCCAGTTCACGCTGGAGTTCCAGTGCCGAGACGGCGGCGTTGACGTAGGAGGTGACTGCAACCAGAGTCGATCGGAATGCGGCTTTGTCCGTGATCGGCGAACCCAGGTATGTTTCCAGGGCGTGCGTGGCGCCTCTGACGGCGATCTGGATCTGATCCACGAGTGAACGCAGAGGGAAGGTGCAGGCGATGTTGGCATAGGCGTCCGGTGACAGATTCGTGTCGACTGCGGCTGTCACGGCACCGCACTTGGCATGACCCAGCACGACAACCAGCTTCAAGCTTTCCTTCAGGTTCCTGAGTGCGTAGTGCAGCGAGCCAAGACATTCGGACCCGAGGACATTACCGGCGATACGCAGGACGAAGAGATTGTTAAAGGTTTGATCAAATACCGCTTCGGTCGGCACACGCGCGTCAGAGCAGCCAAGGACGGCGGCGAAGGGGGCCTGCGTCGGGACGGCACCGGGGAACAGCGGGAGGCCCCAGGTCATGGGACTCATCGGAAGAATCATGGGCTCGCCCGTCGATTCTCCCAGCGTATGCTGCTGCATTCGATCGACGATACTTTTGAAGCGATCATTACCTTGCACCAGTTCGCTGATCGCGGCATCCGCATCGGGGATCTGTCGAGCCACAATCGGCGCAAACGGATCGTATCGGTAAATGACGTCCATCTTAAACTTTCATTTGTGTGCAATTCAGTCAGCGCGGCGAGAAATGGAAGGGCATTGTGTTCGTCGAAGCAGCCAACTGCAATACGTGACTGGCAATCTTTGACGCTAATGACGGTTGCCGTCGGGTCTGCGTTTTTTATTGTCTAATGCAGGCTGCGTGAAGTAGTGGATCAAGAAAAAGTGAACTGCCCAACCACCGTAACCGCTGTAGAAGTGTTCGGGTAAATCACCACGTTCGGTTCCTCGGATGATCAAGCCAACGGGAATCATCGTGATGCAGACGAGCCCCAGCACGAAGCTCACGCGATGAAGAATGGGCTTTATCCTTGTCCGGGGCGGATGAATTGTTTCAGTAATGGGCCTCGTCAAGCAGTGGCACAAGGCGAAGAGCCAGGCGAGCGTGAGTCCAGTCACGGTGCCGAACCGTGAAAACTCCGTGTGCCGCACGAGTGCCGTGATCCACCCGATGACGACAAAACTGACGGCGGTCAGGCTGAGAAGAGTGCTGATCTGGTAGGCCCGCTGGCGCATGGGAAGGCCCCGCTGGCATCCGAGATGCGTCTGGTGCGGTATCGAACTCCATCCCCTCCAATGCGTCACATGAGGGGGTATACGGGCATGATTGAGAATTGGGGGTGAGAAATTCTTCTGTGCTCGGGTCAGAATGGCAAGCCAGTCAATTTCACTTCAGCAGGTTCCACATGGGATCTGCCTGCCCTGTCGACAGGCTAAGAAGAGTGGGGTGCTTAGCTCTGTAGGCGACAGTTAGTGATCTGGGCTGGACTGTTGGTCCTGGTCAGAATCTGCCGGGCCGGCCGGAATTTCCCACGGCGGACGTGGGCCGAGATACTGATAGTAGTGACACTCAATCCGACCGTTATAGAGCTTTCGACGACGTGTCGCCCGGCGTCGGAAGAGGCGTTCAAAGCCCGGGTGTGATGTCAGGACGTAGATCGACCAGGTATTCAGCGGCTCGAACGCGTCTGCCATGTCGTCATAGATATCGGCGGCCGATTCGCTGTCCCCGATTCGTTCTCCGTAAGGGGGGTTCGTGATGATGACGCCATATTCGAGGGATGTCTTCAGCTCCAGAACGTCCATTTGTTTGAACTCGATGTCACCACCGACTCCGGACTGGATGGCATTGTTCTGAGCAACTCGCAGCACACGATCGTCGATATCGCTGGCTTGCAGTGAGAACTTTGGTTTGACACTGACTTTGTCGCGTGCTTCTTCGCGGGCCTGCTTCCAGTGCTGGCGTGTCAGTTGGGGCCACTGTTCGCACAGGAAGTTTCGACTGAGGCCAGGAGCGCGGTTGCGTCCGATCATGGCTGCTTCGATGGCGATCGTTCCGGATCCGCAGAACGGATCGAGGAATGGCCGGTCGCGGTTCCAGTAGCTCAGCAGCACCAGCGCAGCCGCAGTCGTCTCACGCAACGGGGCAACCCCCGAATTCGCGCGATATCCGCGCTTGTGCAGCCCCGGCCCGGATGTGTCGAGGGCGAGCAGTACCTGATCTTTCAGGATCGAGACTTCGACCTGGTATTCCGTTCCGGTTTCCTGGAACCAGTGGCGGTCATAGCTCCGCTTCAAGCTCTCGACGATGGCTTTCTTGGTGACGGCTTGAATCGTTGGTTCGTTGTGGAGTTGCGAACGAACCGATTTTCCGGAGACGGGGAACTTGGCATCGACAGGCAGCCACTCGTGCCACGGAAGGGCTTCGATCTGATCAAAGAATTGACCGAAATCATAAGCTGGAAACTGGCCGATCTTGACGAGCACTCGATCGGCAGAGCGCAGCCACATGTTGCAGCGGCAGATGGCCAGTTCATCTCCAATGAACGTGACACGTCCGTCTTCAATCTGCTGCTCAGTGTATCCCAGGTCGTGCAGTTCGCGCGCAACAACTGCCTCGAGCCCAAACGCCGCCGTCGCAATCAATTCCAGCCGTCGAGTCATTTCCGCGATTCGTAAAACATGAGTGCGTCTGCTCTTAAGAAAGCGTAGTGTGCCACTGTGTCTTCGTGCCAATGCGATGGCAGCAAGAAGAGAGACCTCGATACCGTCACAAACCGAGCCAGACGCATTGGCAGAATGACGACAGACCAAACAAATCCTTCAGCAACACCTTCAGGATCGTAGCGTTTTGTGAATCGATCCGAAAGCGGTTGAAAAGCACATTCCGGAGGACGTCTCGCCCTGAACCCGTATTCTGCATATACTTTTCTGGAAACCTCTGACGAAAAACGACATCTCTGGTCGTTCGGATTTTGATCCGTATCGCACGTTTTCGCGTATGCTTGTTGCGGATCACCTCCGCCATACCGGGAAGTTTAAGCCGGAGCCGCTAGTCCGCTTTTGAGAGATTCCAAAGGATAGACAATATGAGAAGTAGCAATCCTGTACTGAGCGCCGCGTCAATGGACTCGTTCCAGGGCGAGTTTTTCTCCGCCAGTCAGAGCATGACGATTCAAGGTGCTGCCACGAAGGCACTCATCCTGCTGGGGCTTTGCTTTGGAACCGCGTCAATGACATTCGCGATGACCCACGGCGGGAATTCCGCTGCGGCCATGCCGTGGATGATCGGGGGGTTCGTCGGTGCACTGGTGTTCTCGATCGCGACCAGCTTCAAGCCAAACTGGGCACCCGTGACAGCTCCCCTTTATGCGTTGGCGGAAGGATTGCTGCTGGGGGCAATCTCGGGTGGCTACGAACGGATGTTTAACGGGATTGTGCCTCAGGCCGCTCTGGCGACGTTGGGAACAATGGCCGCCATGCTGTTCGCCTACAAAACGGGACTCATCAAGGCCACGCGCGGGTTTGTGATGGGGGTCGGAGCGGCGACCGGCGGGATCGCATTGATGTACCTCGCAGCAATGGTGCTGTCGATGTTCGGCATCCGGATGTCCTTCCTCTACCAGCCCACCATGCTGGGGATTGGAATCAGCGCTGTCATCGTGATCGTCGCCGCGCTGAACCTGATTATCGATTTCGCAGCCATCCAGCAGGCCGCCGAGCAAGGGGCCCCCAAGTACTACGAATGGTATTCGGCCTTTGGCCTGATGGTCACGATCGTGTGGCTTTACATCGAAATCCTGCGACTCCTGGCGATGCTGGCGGCGTCAAGCCGCAACGACTGAGGGTCTGTAACACCTGTGTAACGTCGAACCGGCCACCCATATCGTTAATCAGCTCGCCGCAGGATGTCGCAAGTCATTCTGCGGGCGAGCCCTGTTCACCGGCAACTCGAATAGGGATTACTACCGTCCGTCCTCTCGAAGCAGTCTCGTTGCGGGCTGCAGAGCAATTCAAAGAGCTGGTGGTTCCACCAGAATTTCTCACTACAAAAATCAAGCTGATCAGGTCTGTGAAAGCCGAGAAGTCTCGCCGCTACGGGCGGTGGTGTGTCGTTGCGCAGTGCCGGTCCCCTTTAGGCAGAGACGTGGTCTACGAACGTCGGAAACAAAAACGACCACGGGCAAGGATGTCCGTGGTCGCTCGGTTTTCATCGTCAGGCCGATCAGGCGCTGGCGGGCTCTGTTTTTTCAGTCCCCGTCTTCGGCGGGTGGAAGAACAGCAGCAGCAGGATTGCAGCGAGCAAGCCCGCACCGGCTGGATACAGTAGCAACTGGCGGTATTGAACCCCATTGTCGACGGTGTAGGCCTTTTGGAGTTCCGGCCAGAGATAACGTGCTGTGATGGGGCCGAGTCCCAGAATCAGGAAGTTGAACAACCCCTGTGCACTGGTTCGGGCGTCTTTCGGGAAGACTTCGTCGACCAGAATGTAGAGCGTGGCAAAGAAGAAGGCGTAGCAGACGCCGTGCAGGACGTTGACCGCAACGGCAAAGTAGGGGTCCGGTGCCAGAGCCCAGACACCGAATCGCACGGTATGGCCGAGAACACCAATAATCATGGTCCAGCGCCAGCCGAGGCTCTTCAGGACATAGCCAAGGACGGCCATCGTCCCGATTTCCGCAATTTGACCAACGCTCATGGCGGGCTGAATCCAGTTGGAAGGAACGCCCACTTTCTCAAGGTACGTAAATGCGAAGAAGAAGAAGCCGTCGTGCACGGTGGCATCGATGAAGGTGACGACAAACAGCACCAGCAGGAATGGGTGCTTGAGCAACCGCATCGCTTCCAGCCACGCCAGGGATTTCTTCTCGTCGGTTGAGGGCTTGGGTGGGGTGTGAGGAAGTGTCAGGCTGAATGCGGCAAGGATTAGCGAGGCAATTCCGGCGGTAATGAATGCCCAGCTTTTGCCCTGGTTCAGTGGCTGTCCTGTGAGTGGCGTTCCCAACGCCTTCCCAAGCCATGTCACGAATCCGACTTCACTTAAAGCAGGAATCTTGGACCAGTCTGCCAGGATGAAAATGAATGGCCAACTTGCCGCGATCCAGCCAATCGTCCCCCACAGGCGAACGGGGCCGAAATCTTTCTGCGGATCGGTGATGTTCGAGAAAGCAATCGCGTTGGTCACCGAGATCGTCGGGACATAGAAGAAGCAGTGGATGGCCATACAGGCGAAGTAGATCCAGTAGTTCGGTGCTGCCGCGGGCTCTCCCTGGAAGTGTTTCCAGGCCATGTAACCGAAGACAAGCATGGCCGTTCCACCGATGAAATGGCTGACGGCGAGAAACTTTTCCGCAGCGAAGTTTCGGTCGACGAACTGATTTCCGAAGAACATGCCGATGATCGCCGAAATCGGGAAGGCGATATTGAGGCCGAATTGCTGCCACGCGTCGAAGCCAAGCGCCCCGTCACCGAAGAATCCGAAGCTCGACGGTAACCATGCTCCCCAGATGAAAAACTGGAGAAACATCATCACGCTGAGTTTCAGGAAAACAGACCGCTGCATATGGGAATCCTTAAATCATCCAGGTATGAGTAACAAAAGACGTCGTTTCCAGAGGCTGCGAAGGGCTGATGATGGCGTGGGCGGCCTGACGGAGCAAGTAAAGGCTCGTTTTCCGCGGGGAACCCGAAGCCTGAGAGATCGATCCTCATACCCCGTCAGCGCTCTGCGGAACGGAAAACCCGTTTGCCCGCAAGGTTACGGTTGCAAGGGGTTCCCGGTTCGGCCAACTCGCCAGGGAAGGGTTATACACCAATCCACGAAAATGTCGATTCGCGGTGAAGGGGCGGATCGAAGCGTTCCGGGTTCCCGTGGGAAACGAATGGTTTCCGTGAACAGAGAGAAGGGGGAACCATGATTGGTTCCCCTCTTCAGGTTCAAGCCGGGGAGTGGATCAAGCCCATGCCCGCTGGAAGAATTCCACGAAGTTCCGCCACATAATCCGTTCAACGTCATCGGAAGAATAGCCCCGCTTGGAGAGCAGTTCTCCCACGCGTCCCAGGTCGGCGATCGTGTCCAGGTCAGACGGGGACTGCTCTTTACCGAAGCCGCCGTCCAGGTCGGTGCCCATGCCGCAATGGTTGGCGTTACCGGCCAATTGACAGATGTGGTCGATATGGTTGATGACGTCATCCAGCTTCACGGTTGCTGGGTCTGAGACTCCAATGACCCAACCCGGTTTGAGCATCCAGTTATCAAACGCGGCACCGATCACAGAACCTCTGCGAATCAGTTCCTGGATCTGCTCATCGGTCAGTTGGCGATCGGCGGGAACCAGCGACCGGCAGTTGTGGTGGCTGGCGATGCAGGGCCCCTGATAGATCTCCATTGCATCCCAGAAGGACTCGTCGGCGAGGTGAGTCACGTCGAGCAGCATCCCCACGCGGTCCATTTCACGCAGCAGCTTCTTGCCGTCTTCGTTAAAGCCCCCCTGGCTGCCAGTTCCAAAACAGTAGGGGCTGGGTCCATAGTGGGCGGGGCCCAAAAGGCGAAGTCCTGCCTTGTACCAGTGTTCAATCTGTTCTGGATACAGGATGGGGGGGCTGCCCTCCATGCTGAGGATGAATCCGAGCGGCGGTTGTCCCACTGCAGGGGTGCCGGCGGGAAGTGAATTCCATTCTGCGACGTGCGCGTCGAGAGCTGCTTTATCAGAGATTTCCCGCAGAACGCCCCGTTCCACCATGGCCCGGTAGTAGGCGAGCTGGCCCATCGACATTCCGTAGGCGGCTTCTCGCGACTGGGGGAAGGTGAGTGGCTTGTCTTTTCGGTGAAACCGGGGAAGCAGGGTGGCGATCATCAGCCCGACACGACCCCGGCGAAGCTCGTCCCAGGAAACGGTACAGGGGCCCGGGATGATCTTGTCGAAGTGCTGCTCAAACTCGCGGATCTTCGCCACGGGAAGCATCAGATCACGGTTCCACTCCAGTGCATTCCAGGCCATGTCCAGGTGAGCGTCAAAGATGAGCATTCAGGTTTGCTTTCGAACAGGTGGGTCTCAAAAGGTGGGTTAATCGTGCGGACCGACTTCCCACATTTATGATCTGAATACACTTAAAAAGGTAGAGATGAATCCGAAGCGACTTCTTGTCCCGGGTCTTGTCCCTGGGTCGACTGCCGCAGTCGCGGGAAATTTCGCCCGGGCGAAGTGAGTTCGTTGGGCCTGACCCGGCGAGGGGCCCAAAACCTCGCGGGAAGCGTGATTCGTCTCTGTGCGTGCTCGATGATTTGCCGTTTTGACGGCTGTTTGAACTTGGCAGAAGAGCGAGTTTCGTTCATCCTATCCAAGCGCACAGGAGGTGTTAGCCCATCGCAACGCGTGACAGACCGGACGTTTCCTTTCCAGGTAAAAACGGCGTTTGTGGCGTCGTCGTCTGCACTTGCTGATCGGATACCTTCCTTGACGCTCTTTCGAGGTCGACCTACACTCGATTCCTTGCGATCAAGATTGCCCGCCAAATTGAATGAAATTCCAGCATGAAAAGCGAAGAACGACATCAACTTCTGACGAACGATCTCGGCGTTGTGACCACGCGAACCGTCGGAGTTCTTGAGCGTCATATCGGAACGGTCATTGGTGGCATCGCTCTACTCGCGCTGCTGGCGGGTGGAATCTTCTGGTGGACGCGGACGAATGATTCCGAGGCTGCGACCGGCTGGACCTTATTGGATTCGGCTCAGAACCTGGAAGAATTTGGCGACGTTGTTGATAAGTTCAAGGGGAAGCCACCGGGCCAGTGGGCAGAGCTGTTTGTTGCCGAGACAAACCTGAAGACCGCTCTCCCTTTGATGTTTACGAACCGTGAAATCGCTCTTGTTGACCTGAAGTCAGCCCGGGAAGGCTTCGAGTCACTGCTGCAGCAGAACGGCGTCGCTCCGACGATTCGTGAACGGGCATTGTGGGGCTATGCCATTTGTCTGGAAGCCGCTTCCGACGGCAATACCTCCAAGGCGGTCGAAGCCTACGAAAAGCTGGTTCAGGAGTTCCCCGAATCGATTTTCAAGGCTGTTGCAGAAGATCGTGCTGCATCACTGAAGCGTGACAACGCCAAGGAATTCTACACGTGGTTCAGTCGCGAAAATCCCAAACCACCCGACGCACGTCCTCGCGATTTCAAGAATGAAAAGTCGGGCAGTGAATCGTCAACCGCAGAGCCTGACGACTTCCTGATCAGGGGGTCGGACGATTCGGGGGCGATTTTCAAAGGTCTCAGCAAAGATAAAGACCTGTTCAAAGACGCGGCCGCAGATCCCGTAATCACTCCGGAAGCCGCGAGTGAAAAGACCGAAGCCACGACCGAGGAAAAGTCTGCCGAGACGCCCGCCGCGCCCGAAACGCCAGCGGTTCCCGATGCACCTGCCGCACCTGAAAAGACTGACGAAACGCCGACCGATCCCGCACCTTCTTCTGAAGAAGAGAAGCCAACCGAGAAAGAGTGAGTTCGGGTCTGCAACAGTCTGGGTCAGGCGTTTGAATTTCGCGATCGGCATGGAGCCAATCGGATCTCCGGACCGGTCTTGCCAGGCAGAATTGTAGAGAGCCCTGACCCTGATTTGCATCATGAGCGACAACGAGTTCGAAGCCGAGCAGGAACTGGATCACAACGAAGACGTTCCTGTCGAGATTCCCGGGGCCCCGATCAAGTTGATTGTCGAAGCGCGGGCTCATGGCTGGCGCGTCGATCATTATCTGGCACGAGTCTACTCGAATTTCAGCCGTGCAGCGTTTCAACGCGTGCTCGAGGACAACGGTGTCCTGATCAACGGACTGCCGGTGAAGGGGGCCCGCCGACTGCGCGTCAACGACTGCGTCGAGTTCCACCTGCCGCAGATTCCCGATCGAACTCTTCCTGCCGAAGATATTCCTCTCGATATCCTGTATGACGACGATTCGCTGATCGTGATCAATAAATCAGCCAATATGATCGTTCACCCCGGTCGAGGGCACTATCTCGGTACGCTGGCCGGAGCGCTGCAGTTTCATTTTGACAAGCTGAGCGACGTGGCGGGTAAACTGCGAGCCGGGATCGTGCATCGTCTCGATCGTGATACGAGCGGTGTGCTGGTGGTCGCTAAGGACAATACGGTCCATCACCATCTCAGTCGGCAGTTCGAAGAACGGACCGTTGAGAAAGAGTATCGCGCGATCACCTGGGGTGAGATTGCGTTTGATCGTGACTACATCGAAACGCACGTACGCGTCAGCAATCGTAATCGTGAACGAATGATGGTTTGCCCTGAGGGAGGCAATTCGCGTCATGCCGCGACGTTCTACGAAGTGCTGGAGCGGTTCCAGGGTTTTACGTTCGTTCGCCTTTGTCCGCAGACGGGGCGAACTCACCAGTTACGCGTGCATATGCACCATCTGGGGAACCCGATCGTCGCCGATCGACTTTATGAAGGTCACGCCTCGCTGAAGCGTTCTGATCTGGTGGAAGACTTGCCGGAAGCCGAGGATGCAGTGCTGATCAGCCGTCAGGCGCTGCACGCGCTGAAGCTGGGGTTCGATCATCCGGTCACAGGGAAGCGGATGGAGTTTGAAGCGCCGCTGCCGGACGATTTCACGAAGGCGCTGGAAGCCATTCGGCAGTACCGAACCAAGCCCCCCCGCCGCGTCTCCAAGCATCACTGATACTGGTCGCGGGCGTCCGTCGGTTCCGACCGACAGGCTGGTGCGCAGTCCTATTGCCGCAACGGTTCTAAGCGATTGGTGTGTGCGAATGGGGCGCGGTGGCATGTGACGCAAGACGCGACTGCAGCAGGTTGAAACGACTGGATCCGTGTTACGGCGTCGATTTGCGGCCGTGTTTTGAGGTGTCAAAACTTTACTTTCCAGCTTCCTCAGAGTAAGATCCTTCTGCTTTGAAGTTGGAACGGATGGCAGCTCACGGGCGCGCGGAAAGAGATTGCTCGCCGAAATCGCGAAGTGACCTCTGATCCTGTTGGGAATTCAGGATTACGGGATTCGCACACGCATCCGGGTAAACAGCCATCGGGGGAGAAGATTCACTTTGTCTCTGTTTGTTCGTTTGCCATTGAAGACGCTTGCTTGCCTTGGACTTCTGATTTGCTCGGGGTGTCTTGGAACTTCGACGGAGACGACTCCGCAGGGCCAGCGTATCAAGATTGTGGCCACTACAGGAATGGTCGCTGATCTGGCTCAACAAGTTGCGGGTTCGCACGCCGACGTAGTGAAGCTGATCGGTTCCGGGGTCGATCCTCATCTGTTTCGGGCCACTCGTCGTGACGTCAAGCAGTTACAGGAAGCGGACGTCGTCTTTTACTCAGGCCTGTTGCTCGAAGGGCGGATGCAGGACGCCTTGCAGCAGGTGGATCGGGCAAACCGGCCTGTGGTGGCGATTACTTCGTCGCTCGACAAAAGTTACTTGCGATCACCCCCCGAATTCGAAGGGCATTTTGATCCCCATGTCTGGATGGATGTGACCGCGTGGAGCCAGTGCCTCGATGTGATTGTCGAGACCCTGTCGAAACGCGATCCTGCTCACGCAGACGAGTTTCAACAGAACGCCAGAAACTATCAGGCCGAGTTGGAAAAGCTCGATCGCTACGTTCGGGAGGTGGTGGCTTCGATCCCGGAATCACAGCGAGTGCTGGTAACGGCGCATGATGCATTCGGCTATTTCGGTCGTGCTTACGGAATTGAAGTCCGTTCAGTGCAAGGAGTCACGACGGAATCCGAGGCGGGAGTGCATGATGTGAATCGGCTCGTCGATTTCCTGGCGGAACGAAAGATCCCGGCGATCTTCGTGGAAAGCAGCGTCAACGAGAAAAACATTCGAGCCGTCATCGAAGGGACGCAGTCCCGAAACGTCGCTGTCCGGATCGGGGCGGAACTCTTCTCTGACGCGATGGGGGCAGAAGGGACGTATGAGGGAACGTACATTGGGATGATCGACCATAATGCGACCCGGATCGCGCGAGCCCTGGGTGGGACGGCTCCCGAGACAGGGCTGAATGGGCGGCTGGCCCCTGAGTCCGACGACGCGAAACGAGGGGGTGGGATGTGGCTAGTCCTCTCAGGAGCAATTACGCCGGGCCTGCTGGCTGTCCTGCTTTTTTCTTTGCACGTCGCCTGCCGTAGGGGATCTGGACGTCTGTCGGTCTCTTTTGTCACTTGTTTTTCCCCGTTCCCACTTCGGGGTGTCTGCCCGCTAGAGTAAAAGTATTCCCTCCATTTGAAGTTCCCATGTCTGCCATTCATCCGACGACATCGCCACTCTCGATCCATGATATGACCGTTGCCTATCAGGGGCGGCCGGTCTTATGGGATATTGACTACGACGCTCCTCCCGGGAAGCTGGTGGCCATTGTAGGACCCAATGGTGCCGGCAAAAGCACCTTGATTAAGGCGGTTCTCGAACTGATTCCGCGAACGGACGGGGAAGTGCGCTTCTTCGGAAAGACCTACCAGCAACAGCGTGGGCGCATCGGGTATGTGCCGCAACGGACAAGCGTCGACTGGGACTTCCCGGTGAATGCCCTCGATGTGGTCGTGATGGGACTGTATCGTCAGATCGGGTGGTTTCGTCCCGTGAGCAAGGCGTTTCGGCAGCAGGCACTCGCTGCGTTAGAGCGAGTCGGGCTGGCTGAGTTCGCGGGGCGACAGATCAGCGAACTGTCCGGCGGTCAGCAGCAGCGTGTGTTTCTGGCGCGGGCCCTCGTCCAGAATGCCGATCTGTACCTGATGGACGAACCGTTTGCGGGGGTCGATGCGGCGACCGAACGGGCCATCGTGGAACTGTTGCGAGAACTGCGATCGGCGGGGAAGACGGCTCTCGTGGTGCACCACGACCTTCAAACCGTTGCAGAGTACTTTGATGAAGTGTTGCTGCTGAACATGCGGCTGGTGGCGAGCGGCCCCGTGGAACAGGCCTTTACGACAGAAAACCTTCGGCGAACCTACGGTGGAAAACTGGCCCTGCTCGATCAGGTCGGTCATCGCATGCGCCATTCCAATGTGACGCTGCCGTAACGGTTTTTGATACGGCTCATTGGTCCGGCAGTTCGTCTCACAATGCGCCGCTGATTCCCTTCCCCAGCCCTCCCCGAGGGGGCGGATTTCTGCTTATCGGGTCGCCAGGGGAATCAGGAACTGGCGTAGCTGATCTTCGGGTGACAGGACGAAGGCATATTCGCGATTTCGGACGAGTGCGTTCGTGGCGAGTTGTGAGCGGAGTTTCGCCCGTGTCTCGTCGTATGCAGCCCGGGCTTGCTCTGCCTGAAGCAGTAGCTGTGACCGGATTTCTGCTAATCGCTGGTGCTGCGCGGGTGTGAGATGCCCCCGTAGCTGGTTCTGCTCGCGCAGACGCCGTGCTTCCTCCAGGATTACCGTTTTCTCGGCAATCAAAGGGTCGACCTGGGCAGAGTGTTCGAGATGCCGGTCTGGATTGTAGTTCAAGTCCCTCAGCCGGTGATTGATGTCGATCAAGTCTGACTGGGTTGCTGGAAATGGCTCACCGAGAGGCAGGTAGAGCGTGGCAGAAACCGTCAGGAACTCCGGGGCGACCATGCCAAACAGTCGGGCGCAAAGTTGGTCTGTCATGGCATCGTACTTGGCGCCGCCGATTCCGTGAACGAACAAATCTGCCAGGCACATGCGCGAGAATAAGGTCGTCGTCAGGGCACGCGTCCGGATGCGAATTCCGCGCGCGGGGAGCGTCTTCAGCAGTTCCACCGCTTCCTGAAGCGATTCGTTGTCGGAAACAGGGAATTGGGCCACGACTTCGTTCTGGTGTCTCAGCTCACATTCAGCGCCGATACGACGAGCGAACAATCGGCCTCGTTGCGTTTCCCCTGCACGCCAGATCCAGAACGGGGCTTCGAGCCAGCCGTCAGTCGATTCGAGATCGGGGATCGGCTGCATGAGATTCCGCAGTCGATGGGCGCGACGATAGTCTCCCACGACTTCGTTGTAAGCCTGGTGCAGTTCCGGCAGTCGGGTCAGCAGGTGCGCGAAGAACCACAGGAACGAATCTGTCTGGCAAAGTCGCGACATGGGGAGTTCAAGATTCTGCAGTCCCCAGTCCCGCTCTACATGGGCTCGCAACGCGGTCAATCCGTCGCAAAGTCGCTGAGAGACCGATAGCGAACGGACAGCGGCGTCCCACGCAGACCCGATCAACGGCCGAAAGCCCCAGTTGGCGCGGAGTTGCTTGTCGACAAGCGGACCGAACTCGCGATACAGGTCAGCGTCCAGCACCGTTGCCTCTTCCCAGGGAAGAGTGGGCCGTGGAGTATCGAACGGCAAACGGTCGATGGAGAGTTTCGCGCGATCTCCAGTGGGGATTCTCAACGTCGTGGAGTTGAGGGTGTCATTGTCGATGACCAGATTAATTGCGGTTGCCTGGTTGCGTCGCGCAATCCCGGCCAGTGCAAAGTTCTTGGCCCACACTCCCACGTGGAATAGCTCTGGCTGGTGGCCACTGACCACACAGGACTCGAAGGGCGGGGCAGGAATTTCTCGCTGCAGCAGGGACTGGGTGTAGTCGAGTCCCTGTGCGACGGCTTCACGTCGGGCAGCCGCCCGTAGTTCAGTTAACGGGCGGCCGTTCAGTGTCGTTCGCGTCTCACGGAAGAGGCGGCGATTCTCATCGACGAGGCGATCGGCTTCGTCTAAATCGGGGATGCTCAGCAGTGAGTTGTTCTCACGCGGCACCCGAAATCGCTGAGGGTTCAAGTGGTCTCTCATCCCTCGACATTAACCGAACGTCACCCCATTTCTGAAGTGATCCGACCCCATGCCGCAGGAATTAATAGATCGAGAGCAAAATCCCGTACTGCTGTACGATGGCGAATCGAGTGACCAAGCGAACAAGTTCTGTCAGCGAGCGGACTTCCAGCTTCTTCATCAGCGAAGCTCGCCGCATTTCGACAGCACGTTCGGTAATGCCAAGACGCATTGCCAGAACCTTGTTCGGCAGGCACTCCATCAACAGATCGAGAACCTCGCGGTCTTTCGTCGTGAGCTTTGCAACTCGTTGCTCAACGTCGGCCCAGTAAACCCGCCGACGATGCAGCTCTTGCTCTGATTCGTGCACCAGCAATGCTGCAGGCGTGGCGGCTTCCTGGGCGACCAGGCCCACGCGTGACAGTTGATTAAGAACATAGCCCCTGGTCGTCGCATCTCCACCAATCACATGCAGTGAAGGGTGTCGCGAAGACAAAGGAGCAACATCGGTAGTGTAGTCGTTGAGTGCGATCATAATAAAAACAGCATTAAGCAACCGGCGTTCCAATCGACTGTTTCTCGCCCAGTGAACGCCAATGTTGCTGAAAAGCAGCAAAGAAACAGCGGAAATTCCTGTCGCAGGACGGGAGGTTCATTGGTCCTGGTGTTCTTGCTGCTAAGAAAATTTGCACTCTTGCTACCGATGAAATCATGCGATCCAGACGCATCGAAATGTTCGTTGGGGTCACGTCCCGGGTGATGCACGTCCCTCTGAGTTTGCTGTTGAGGCTACTGAAGGGAAGAGAGAGGAGGAGGGTTCTGGCGCGAGAAGTAGGCGAGGAGCCCTGGTGTCAGCGGCCCTCGGAACAAGCCTGAAATGGGGGGAGTTGCCGACGTGGGAGTCCGTTACAGCAATTCTCTGCGCGGTCTGTGCTGTCCCGCAAAGGATGTGCTGGTCTGTTCAGCCATTTCGGAATCGGCTGAGGTGGGAATCGTCGCGTTGGATTTGGGATCGATCACGAAACGATCAGTCGCTCATCCCCGATCTCGACGATGTCTCCGGGCGATAGCTTTTTCCCTCTTCGCGTTTCAACGACTCCATTCAGACGGACTTCACCCGTCTGAATCAGAATTTTTGCCTGACCCCCGGTCACAACGATGCCGGACTGCTTGAGAAATTGATCGAGTGTGATGGGGGAAGGATTCTGTTCGGACACGTCAGTTCTCAAAAGGTGAGGATTGGATTTCGGGATTTGAGTCGGTGGGATATCGTGTGGCATTCGATTTCGCCCAAGTTGCACAACCGTGATGCCTTCTTGAGGACGACATCACGAGACAACAAGCCGTCGCACTTCGTGAAGGAAATTTCTGAATGTCAACAAGTGAGAGCAAGCAGCACGTAAGCTATTTCATTTTTGACATCGAAACCATCGCTGACGGAGATCTCGTTTCCAAGATTCGCTACCCGAAGGAAAATCTCAGTCCGGCCGAGGCACTTACCCGGTACCGCGCACAATTGATGGAAGAAACGGGAAGAGATGTCCTGCCGGTGACGTTCGTGCTGCCGATTTCTGTGGCGGTGGCGAAGGTGGATGCGGACTATCGGCTGCTGGATGTCGCCGTGCTGGACGCTCCGAATTTTCGTCCGCATGTCATTACACGCCACTTCTGGCAGGGGTGGAACGCGTACGGTCGGCCGACACTGGTCAGCTTTAACGGCCGCACCTACGACATCCCGGTGCTGGAACTGGCTGCCTATCGCTACGGTTACACCGTGCCGGCATGGTTCAACGTCGAAGCCCGCACCTATGAACAGTCCCGCAATCGGTATAACTCGCAGTCGCATCTGGATCTGCTCGACCTGCTCTCAAATTTCGGAGCGTTCCGGATCAGCGGCGGGCTGAACCTGCTGGCCAATATGATCGGCAAGCCGGGGAAATCCGGCGTTGATGGCTCTCAGGTCCAGGGAATGTATGAGGCCGGTGAAGTCGCGGCGATCAACGACTATTGCCGTTGCGACGTACTGGATACGTATTTTGTGTTCCTTCGCACACGTGTCTTGCTCGGAAAGCTGACTGTCGAAGACGAACATCGTCTCGTCGCCGAGGCAAAGGCCTGGCTGGAAGAGAAGAGCGAATCGATTCCGGTCTACAAGCACTATCTGTCACACTGGGGTGACTGGCAGCCTCCTGTCGATTGAAGCCTGGTCCGACGAGTTCCTGCGTCCGCCCCCCCCGTATCGCAGGGGGGCGCATGATCGACCGCCTGACAACACGTTCCGGCAGGACTATTCGACATCGGCCTCTGACTGCAGGTAGGTTTTCTCGCGGAACGTGGCCACGACCACGAGGAACCCTAAAGCGGCCACCAGCATGAGTCCCGTGAAGAACCAGTAATAACTGGCCCCGGGCAGCTTGCTCGAACCGTCTGCGTTTTGAATGAAGACGTTGACCAGTGCCGTTAAGGCATTCCCCAGCGAAACCGACAGCAAGTACAAAGACATGACGAGTGATTTCAGCTTGTTGGGCGCCTGCGTATATGAGAACTCAAGGAACGTGATTGAAACCAGAATCTCGCCGAGCGTGAGGATCAGGTAAGCGACTAACTGCCAGACGATATGGGGCTTGTAGCCTTCGGCGGCGACATCCGGCCACACCGGTGATGCCAGGGAATGCGCGTCCGCTGGAGGCTGGGATTCTGCTGCATGCACTTCCACGTGCGACTTGCTCCAGTCGATGTGATTCTTCACATCTCCTGTGAAGGTTGAAGGAATCGCGATTGCCAGACGGATATAGGGAGTCGAGACCGGTTCGTTCAGGTTGACCACTTGAGCCTGGGACGGGTCGGCTTCGAATTGTTGCGATGCCGCCTCGGTCCAGGGGCCTTTTGGTGTGGGGCCGACGTCGACTCGCAGAGTGAAAGGAACTGTCGGTTCACCGGTAGACGCGGAATTCGCCTGGGCATCGCGCTGCTGCCAACTGACGGACTTGATGTTCCAGGCACGATTTTCGCGCAGGCGGATGATCAGTTCTCGTTCCGCCAGGATTCCCGTAGCAGGGGCTGTTTCCACATTGGCGCTGCGGACGACTTTGCCGCCGACGATCTGCGACTCGATCCATCCACTCACCCCGAATGCCAGAGATGTGAGAAAGAATCCGATCGCAATCTTGCCGAGCGAAGTCAGGGGAAACAGTTTGTTAAGAAGCGGGTAGAGACCGTAAGTGCAGAGCGGAATCAGCACGAGAACCAGAATCGGATTGATGGCTTGAATCTGGGATGGCAGCCACTCAACGCCCAACCAGTTGCGGTCCATTCCCTCGGCTTGTTCCACCCAGGCCGACGCCGTCTGGTCGTAGAGTGCCCAGAAGACTGCGACGAACAGGTAAAGGGGGATCAGCCGCCCCACGGCACGTAAGCCTTCGATGCTGAATATCTCACGGATAAACGCCGCACCCCCCGGTTTGACGTGGACGAACTTCTTCCGGCCCAACCAGAAGACAAAGGTCGCGAAGAACATCAGCAAGCCGGGCAGGCCGAAGGCAAGATGGGGCCCCCAGTGTGGCCCGAATCGTTGCAGGAGAATCGGAGTGATGATCGTCGAGATGAAGGCTCCGAAATTGATCGAAAAGTAAAACCAGCTGAAGACACGCGGCAACAGGTGCTGGTTTTGCTCCGTGAACTGATCACCAACGTGTGCCGAAACGCACGGTTTTATTCCTCCAGATCCGATTGCAATCAGTGTGAGACCCGACAGGAGACCCCAGCGGCCGGGGATCGCGGCAAGGGCCAGATGTCCCAGACAGTACACTAGCGACAACCAGAAGATGGTGCGGTATTTCCCGAGCAACCAGTCGGAAAGAATGGCCCCCGCAATCGGGAAAAAGTAAGCGGAAGCAACGAACCAGTGAACCGCGGCGCGGGCATCTTCCGTCGACATCGGATCGGGTTGTCCCGCCCCATCGAGCAGATACTTCGTCATGTAGACGAAGAGAATCGCCTTCATCCCGTAGAAACTGAACCGTTCGGCTGCCTCATTACCGACGATGTAGGGAATTCCCGGAGGCATGCGATTGGACGGAGAGGATTCGCTCAATTCAGTTGCCTTGGGTTCGGGCATTTTTCGTGTTCTTTCGGAGAGAAAGTCATCGTTCACGTGAACAGGAGAATAAACGAATTGCAAGGCAGGTTCGAGCAAGTGACCGTCAGGGTCACCTGCTGATCGGCCCCGACCTGCTCGCCCATGTCCCCCCCTCCGAGGCGATTGCGCCGGGGACGAACGCCATTCCTCTTGTTGAATTTCCGGAAATCGCACTAAACTCAGGCGAGAGAATTCCTTCAAACAATTTGACGCAGGAAAACGGATGTTCCGGCGGATTCCAGTTTCCGAACTCGTTCAGCTTCAGCCACGGCGCATTTGTCTCATCAAGCCGAGCGCACTCGGCGATGTCGTGCAGACGTTGCCCTTACTTCCCGTGCTGAAGCAACGCTATCCGGGGGCTGAAATCAGTTGGGTGGTGAATCGGGAATTGCGGGATCTCGTGGAAGGGCATCCCGCTTTGTCGGATGCCATCCCCTTCGAACGCCGGGGAGGCTGGTCCGCCTGGGGCAACTTGCTCGGGACGCTGCGCAAACGGCGATTTGATCTGGTGATCGATCTTCAGGGGTTACTCCGTACGGGCGTCATGACGCTGGCGACGGGTGCTCCCGTCCGTGTGGGGCTGGAGACTGCGAGAGAAGGATCGCATCTGACGTTGAACTGTCTGCTGCCGGAAACGTCCCGTCAGATGGCCGCTCATGCGCGCTACTGGCGCGTCGCGGAATGCCTGGGACTGGGCCAGATGTCGCGTGAGACGTTGATCGCGACTTCCGCAGCGGACAGCGACTGGGCCGAGCTTCAACTGAAGGATCTTCCCCGTCCCATCATCGCTGTTCATCCGGGGGCCCGCTGGGAAACAAAGCGCTGGCCGGTCGAGAAATTTGCCGAGCTGATGCGGCGTGCCGATCATCTGTGGGGGGGGACCCTGCTGATCCTGGGGAGCAAGGCCGAACGGCCCGACGCTGACCGTGTGCATCAGCGACTTCAGGAATTGACCATGCCGGGGCACACCCCCACCGTCAGAAATCTGGCGGGACAATCCACACTGAAACAACTGTCCGCCTTGCTTAGTCGCGTGGATTTCGCAATCAGTAACGACTCGGGGCCGATGCATCTGGCTGCCGGACTGGGGATTCCTACGCTGGGAATTTTCACCTGCACGTCGGCCTTGCGCTCCGGGCCCCCCGGGGACCAGCATGAAATGATCTCGACCGCCGTTTCCTGCGCGGCCGGTTACCATAAAATATGTCCACACCGTGGCGAGAATCATCTTGCGTGTCTGAACGAACTGGATGTGGAACGTGTCTGGGCCGGTCTCCAGCGACTCGTTCACAAATCAGGGACCGCGCGACGTGTCGCCTGAGATGGGTCTAAAGAACAGAATGGCCAACCTGCGACTGGAACTGCCGGTACTGCAAAACTGGAGCTGTCACAATTGCGGTGGCTGTTGCCGCCAGCATCTGATTGAGGTGACTGAAGCCGAGCGACAGCGGATCATCGGACAAAACTGGACTGCAGCAGACGGGGTCGATCAACCCGTGCTCGCCTGGCATGCGGGGCCTCCGTGGAAGAAGCGTTACCGGCTCGCTCACAGGTCCGACGGCGGGTGCGTTTTTCTGGATGACAAAGGGCTGTGCCGCATCCATGCCAAGTTCGGTGAAGCCGCGAAGCCTCTCCCTTGCCGCATCTATCCTTTCGCCTTCCATCCCTCCGGAAAATCGTTCACCGTCAGCCTGCGGTACAGTTGCCCCTCCGTTGTGGCGAATCTCGGTACACCGACCAGCAAGCGATCGAATGAACTTCGCCGAATGGCAGAGGAAGTCATTCCCGCCAGCGCCATCAATTCACCTGCCCCCTTGCTGACACCCAACGACCGGGTTGACTGGACGGACCTGCAACCCTTTGTCGAGGCCCTGGATCACACGCTGGCGGATCCCTCTACGCCGATCGTCGTCAAAGTTGTCCGTGCCATCGCCTGGACCACCCTGATAGGGCAGGCTTCGTTCGAGAAGATTCGAGGTCCGCGGATTCGTGAACTGATCGCCCTGCTGATGGAAGCGGCCCGGCTCGAGAATCCCCACGTACCCGAATCGCCAGAAGAACCCAGTCGTGTTGGCCGCCTCTACTTTCGAACGCTCGTTGCCCAATACGCGCGGAAAGACACAGTCGCAGACCTCTCGTCCGGCGTCTGGGGGCGTTGGCGGTTATTGCGCGCCATCGTTCGTTTCACCAAGGGAAGCGGAAATATCCCCTCGTTACAGACAGGCCTGAAAGAGGTCCCTTTCAGTGCTCTGGAACCTTCCTTCGGTCCGATCGACGCCGAGGCGGAAGAAATCCTGACCCGTTATTTCCGGGTCAAAACGACGGGGATGCACTTCTTTGGATCCGCCTATTACGACATTCCCTTTGCCGAGGGCTTTCACAGTCTGGCACTCATGTTGCCGGTGACGCTGTGGCTGGCACGGTGGCATGCCGTGAGTGACGGACGCGACCGGATTACCGCCGCGGATATCTCCAGGGGACTGGCGATGGCCGATCATCATCACGGTTATTCGCCGGCGCTGGCTCAGTACGCCGCCCGCAGGCGTGTCCGATCCCTCGTCGAACTGGGGGACCTCACACGATTGTGTTACTGGTATTCGCGGTAGGACCCTCACAGCGTTCAGAGCCGGGTCGCTCCGAGCGGTTCACACTAACGGGACAGGGCGGCAATAATGGCTTGCGCTGCTCGATCGGGGGTGAGTGCGGTCACCCCGATTCCCGATACGACTTTCGTGATGTTGTGATCCACTTTGTTCGGGGATCTCCATGTCGCTCCGTCTGCTGTGGTGAGATAGGCCGACATCGTGTGGTGACCCGTGCCAGGGCGTTCGCCGATCAGATGGACAATCGTGCGTGAACCCGTGAGCCCGCCGAACAGGATTTCACCGATGCGGTATCCCGCGCGAACCCTGCCGCTGTTCACGACGAAGGGTGCTGACGCGACGTGGTAGCCAGATTTTTCCAGCAGGGGATAAAGGGCGTCCAGCAATGGCAGCAGGTTCCCGTCGTCGAGCATGGCATAGGCATTCAAGCCTTCCGAGATCACCAGCGCTGTGTCGGACTTTCCCTGATCCCGAGTCCGGACCTCCTGGACTTTGATCAACGATTCATCAGAAAGGTGCTCACCCGTGGTGGGATGCAGAATGTAGTCGTTTCTGTCCGACGAACGTGTCGTCAGGGGCAGGGCGTTCGGAATCCGTTTGATGAAATCCGGGTCCCATTCTTTCCAGATGCACTTCTTGGCATCTTCATAGACGGTCTGAATTTCGGAGCGAAGCTGAGGTGCCAGTTCCGACGGACGCCGACCATAGCCTTCCGCGATAAAGACGCCGCGCTGTCGAACTTCCGTCACGATTTGTGCCGACTCGGCAAGAATCTGCTGATCGGTTCGCGGGTCCTGTTTGCATCGCCGGTACTGCAGATAGACCCAATGAGGGTCGCCAAAGTGCTCTGTCGGCTTCCCCTGATCGTCGATGACGCCTAATTTCTTGAAGAAGGACCACATTCGATCATCGACGCGGTAGCCGAACTTCTCACGCAGCCGGACATGGTCCTGATAGCCCGTGGTGAGATACCCGAGCATGGGGTCGATCTTGGTCGGAAGCGCCATCAGGTATCCGGGGTTGGCGGGGGCAATTTGCTCCAAGCACCAGTCGAGATCATCCAGAGAGACCTCCATATGCAGCGTCGAACAGACATCGAGCCCGATCATGAGCCCATGCAGTTTCCCCATGGCGATGTCTTCGAGGCAGCACCGAACGAGTTGCTCGCGCGTTCGGAAGACTTCGGGGCCAATAAAGCCGGCGACGTCGTTCAGGTGCAGCCATGCCTGTTCGGGGGGGATGTTCTTCGCCGCAGCAATCGTGTGCGACATTCCGCGTGCGAACCCGTACTTGCGTGACTCATGCAGGACCATGTCACATCCGTGGCCATGTCCATTCGTGAAATCAGCCCCCTGGCCGGTTTCCAGGTAGAGCCCGAAGGGGCCGGTCCGCTCTGCTGCATAGCGGGCCATCTTCTCCACGCTGATGTCGAATGTCGCGTTGGCCTGATCGTTGCCTGCGATACTTTGAAACCAGAATTCCGTTGAGCCGGGATGAAGCTGTTCCACTTCCACCTGCACGTCGATGTGTGACAGGACGCAGTGGGGGATGATGTGATCCAACTCGAATGTTTTCAGGATGTCTTGGAGAGCGAGCTCGACGGCGGCGACGGATTGAGGGTCGCTCGAGACGGGGTTGGTCCCCAGCAGCACGTCCCCCACGGCGTAAGCAAATGCGTCGAATACCTGAAAACGGATGTCGTCAACGTGATCCGTGGGCGAGTTGGGCTGGATTCGGGCTCCCAGATACCCTTGATCACCCAGATGAGATCCCGCGAGAGGGTTAAACACCGTCTGGCCGATTCGGATCAGTTCGGCGTTCGACATCAGCCGCACCAGACACGCGATCAGGTCGCTCGATAGTCCCGGCATCAGTTGATGGATGTCGGCCGCACTGGACGCAAGCAGGTGATCCTTCAGCTCACCCACGGTCCGCTGTTCCCAGTCTCGCAGGCGGTCCCGATTGATGAACGTGTCGTTCCAGACCAGGAGACGGTCGCGCCAGGGTGGGTTCGCCAGAAGATCAGCGATCCGCGTGTTGGCCAGCAGTTGCCGTGCATGGGCTCGCGAGGGCTCGTTGGCAGCGGCGACACCAACGATGGCGTCCCCTTCTTTGAACTCGTTCGCGGCACCCAGGAGTTTCCTGTAGAGGTCGGTGTCGAAGCGACCATTCTGCCGCTGGATATAGGCAAACAGATCTTCCTGACCGACGGGAGCTTCCACCTCGACACCGTGGACCTGTGGGTTGGCCCAGGCGCGGCGGGTGTTCCACTCGGTTCCCATCAGCATCGGCACAGAGAGGGCGGCTAGAAATCGACGTCGATTCAGCATGGTCTCTTCCACGATTGTGTCTACGAGTTTGAACGCCCTCAGCATATCCGACAGGGGCCGCCGACGGCTATCTCGTTTTGGCCCGTTTCGGATGCACGAACGGACTGGTTACAGCATCCACCTCAGGCGGACGGTATCAATCAGATCGTGTAGCCAGACGTACCCAATCGGATACTTTCCACACAGGATACGAGGCACTGCAGTCATGCCGGAACGGGGTTGCGATACCTGACCTGGCTCAACGTCGATGGTCACCAGGACGTAGCTGCCATGTTGTTCATCCCACTGAGTCGTTCCCGCGACGTCGCGAATGGCGCCACGGCGTGTCTGGGTGGGGTCTGAGGGGAGCAGAAAATGGACCGCCAGATTCGGGCCAAGCTGTGATTGTGCCCGTCGAATGTGTCCAAACTCCTTGTCAGCGACGCGCATCTCGATCATCCAGGGGCCGTCAGTCTCTCCCACGGTCAGCAGTGCCTGTCCACGTTCCACAGGGCGGGCTGCGAGTGTTGTGGCGACATCCCAGGTCAGAATCCGTCCGCGGATGGGGCTTCGCAGGGTGAGTGCTTCCTGTTGTCGCTCGATCAGTTCCTTTTGCCGGATCAGTGACTGTTGCCGTTCTTTGAGCTCTTCTTCCTCGGAGGCAAGCTGGCGGGCCCGGTTGGCAGCGTCGGCAGTGGCCCCTCCCGAAAGCCTCGCGGCGAGGACACCTTTCAAACGCTCGCGCACAACTTCGATTTCGCCCATCACCCGTGGAAGTTCCAGGGCAAGCTGCGGATCGTGCAAGACAACTAAGGGCTGTTCAGCAGTGACTTCTTCCCCGTGCGATACGAGCAGCTTTTCAATAATGCCGGAACTGCTGGCGAAGACTTCGCGGCGGTTGACGGGAACCAGCTCGGCCGGACCGGTCACCGTAAACTCGGCCGGATAGAACGTGAGGAAACCAACTGCTACCAAGAGTGCGAGCAGTGCCATGAGGGGACCGGGGCGTCGCAGCCATTCGGGCAACCGCTGTAATGTCCGCAGCGTCCTCGCGAAGGGAATGGACTCTTGCTCCAGTGTTGCGAGCAGCGTCGGTTCAAGCCGGTTCGCCAAGTGTTCTCCGCGTGACTGCCACGTTGCAGAATCTGCCACATTGTCAAACTGTTCGACCACCAGAATCGCGTCGGGCCGATAACGGGAAGAGGGGGAGGGCGAGTTCACTGAGGCTTCTGTGCGGGAACTCTGGCCGGGGATCGGGATCAGCCCGACGGAGTGGGCTCTTGTCAGCTTCGCGTGCTGAGCGAGTGCGTCAGGCGTGTTGGCGTCGGCGGATGCCAGGTGAAACCAAATGGCATGGCCATTTCGGGCTGCGATGGATGCTACGGCTTCCAGTGAGTGAACCGTGTTGGCCCGGGGTTCGATTCGGTCGGCTCCAGAAACGGCGACGGCGATATACCGTGAGCCCCGTCGGCGCATCAGCGTCAGCCTGTCACACCCGGCGACAATCCGACCGTCGTTGACGATCGTTGCGGCAAGTGCAGGAAGATCGTGCGACTTCATCAGATTCAGGTTGAGCTGATCCCACTGCTGCCACTCACTGCGAGCCCGTCTCAATTGCCTCAGTTCAAGCTGAGAAAGAAAGTCTGCGGTGATTTCGGCAATCGCATGGAGAAACGGTGCCAGATCGGTTGTACGACCGTCCTCGGTTTCCGCTGCGTGAAGCACGTCCAGCACCGCGACGGTCTGTCCCCCATAAACGACAGGGCAGCAAGTCCGCACCGCGGTCTGCGTCGTCGTCTCACCGCTGACCGCCGATGCGTGTGTCGAAAGCTGACGCGACTCCGCAGTTTGATTGAGTTGTGCTTCGTCATCGCTGGAAGGCTTCGTCACAGTCGTCGGTTGGGGGCGTTCCCCAGCGACTTCCCATTGATTCTGTGATGACTTCCTCCAGCATCGAGTACGCAAGGAGTGCGTCACCTCGGTGAGTCTCGTCAGGACTTCGGCGATGAACTGGCCCCCATCGATTTCTCCCCGTGCCAGTTCGGCCAGATGATCGATGCACTCTTCCATCCGTCGTCGTGTTTCAACGGAGGCGGGGCCAGTTGAGGAAGGGGGGGCATGCTTGGACATGCGATCTGTATACCCATTTTCAGGCTGATTCCCATAGTAAACCGTGCCGAGCAGTGAAGAGAGACGAGAGAATTGCTCATCGCGGCGGCATGCTTTAACTTACTTGAGTGAGCAACTCTTTTGAAAACCGCCGGGACGAAGCTTCTACCGAGGTGTCATCACAAGAAAGTCCTCTCACGACATCAGACGATGTCTTACAAGCACATCTCAACGGAAAACGGAACGGCATGGACTTCACAACAAAATGGAACGCGGGGCTGAGCTACGACGAGTTCCTGAAAAAATATGCCTCGCCGGACCAGCTACGGCGCTGGAATGCGACCTTTCAGGAGATCAAGCTGACGCCTGCGCAGGTGAGCCTGCTGCAAGGGTTCCAGCGGGACATGTGTGTCGCTGTCGTGTCAGGGGCCTGGTGTGGTGATTGCGTCCAGCAGTGCCCCATTTTCGAGGCCTTCGCTCAGCAGACAGGACGATTGAAGATTCGCTATTTCGATCGTGATGACCACAGCGATCTCGCCGACGAGCTGTCCATTTGTGGCGGTCGTCGGGTTCCTTCGGTCCTGTTCATGTCGGAAGATGGAGCACCGTGCGGTCGCTATGGCGATCGGACCCTGGCCAAGTACCGTGATGCCGCTTCATCCCTGACAGGCGCGGCGTGCCCAACCGGCCTGGTTGCTGTGGAATCGAATCTTCAGGCCGCCGTGATTCAGGAATGGCTCGAGCAATTTGAACGTGTGCAGTTGATGCTCCGACTTTCACCTCGGCTTCGTCAGAAACATGGTGATTGATCACCCGGTATCGCTCACACCCAAAACGGTTCTCGTTCTGGGGCAGTCCGACCGACACGAGTTCCAGCCGCTGCTGCGCTGGCTCACCGAGTCGATCGGCAGGACTTGTCGGTTCATGATCCAGACGGATGTAGCTGCAGCGAGAACCGTTTTTGACCACGATCAGTTTCCCGATCTGATCGTCGTGCTGCAAAGCTGGCCGGAAGAATTTTCGCGCGCGGATGTGCATGACCTCTTCGCATTCGCACCATTGGCACGCATTGTGGTGTGTTGCGGAGCGTGGTGCGAATCGGATGGTCGGAATCATTCGATCTGGCCTCTTTCCGTCCGTATTCCCCTTTGGGGGGCGGTTTCACGAATCCGCCGAGAATGGCAACTGATTGAGTCCTCGGGGGAAGTCGATCCGCTTCCCTGGTCGGCTTCGCGAGAAGAAATCTTTGCCGCAGACCATCCTCCATTCCTGAACGCGTCCGAACCGCAAAGGATTCTGATCGATTCACCCGATCCGTGGTACGTGCAGTACCTGATTGAACGACTCCGAGATGGCAACCAGATTGTCGACACGGATCAACCGACAATGGTTTTATTCGATGTCGATCCATGGGGGGCAGTCCGTACCGCAGCTCTTACGGAACTGAGAACGCGACATCCGCAAGCAGAGTTCATCGCTCTGGCAAACCTGATTCAGCCTCCCCTCATTGCCGATCTCAATCGCTTTGGCATTTCGAAAGTGGTTCCAAAACTCTCCACACCCTGGGATGCAGAAGTCACCTCTCAGTAACTTGCCACAGCAGTGTCGGTGCGCAGCTCAGCCACCGCCCCACTGACCGTTCATACTGCACGACGTGTCCGTCGTGATAACCGGGTGCGGCCAGTATTCGACCGAATGTCCATGGAAGCGGGGGCCGGTGCAGACGATCGAATACTTAGCCCCGTCCCAGATAGGCCTGATCACGAGGCAGCACGATTGCCTCCAGAAAATTGACGTCGGCGGGAAGTGTCACCATCGCCAATGCTGCGCGTGCGATGGACTCGGGCTGCATCATCGGTTCGTCATCGGATTTCAATCCCGACTCGATCCGGCGTTCCACCAGGACGTTTCCGGGGTGCAGGCACGAACAGGTGATGCCATAGGGGCGGCCGTCCAGTGCGGTGGCCTGTGTTAAACCCCACACGCCGAACTTGGCTGCCGCATAGGGACAACTTCCCTCGCGGGGCCTCTGCGCGCTGATGGAACCAATATTCAGGATCCGTCCTGACCGGCGTGGCTTCATCAGGCGAAACGCGGCCCGGCTGCAGAGAAATGTTCCGGTCAGGCAGGAATCGATGACATTGTTCCATGCTTCGAGCGACAACTCGTCCAGCGGGCCGCCGTCGAATGCCCCTGCGTTATTGACGAGGATATCGACCCGCCCGAATCGCTCAGTCACGGCGGCGAAAAGTTGTTCGACCTGACTTTCCTGAGAGACGTCGCAGACGCGTGCGAGTACGTCAGCTCCCGTCGCCTGCAATTCGGTGGCGGTCTGTTGCAGCGAATCACCATTGCGGGCGCACAGTGCCACGGATGCGCCCTGAGCCGCGAAGGCGGATGCAATCGCCTTTCCGATTCCCCGGTTGGCCCCGGTGATAACCGCGACCTGATTTTCCAGCAGTTTCATGGATCATTCCAGCAAGAGGCGTCACAAATGGGAGGGCAGCACACGGCCAGAGGGACTGACCGATCGATTACCGGTCCCGTCTCTGATGAAAATCGACTGATGGGTGGGATTGCATCAGGAAATGTCGCTCGGCGTCAAGTACACTGCCAGCTCGGTGCATGGGACGGGATGCCCCGATGTGATTCTTGCTTGGCTCGGTCGTTTCACAAAAACTTGCTGGATCGGCACTATGTCGGAAACGCCTCCTGCTCGCGCACAAACCGAATCGCTCAGCCTGGCGGAAATGCTGCGCATTATGGATGTCGCAACCGAAATGCGTTCGCGGCGTGAGACCGTCGAGAAAGAGTTCGCGATCGACGACACGAAACGAATCCTGCGCGAGAAACTGCTTCAGACGACGGCGATCACAGGTGAACGTGTGACCGAAGCCGAAGTTGATGCGGCAATCGAGTCCTACTTCCGCACGCTCTATACGTTCCAGGAACCGTCGAGTGGCCTCGCTGTGACGCTGGCCCGGTTCTACGTCCGCCGTGGACATGTGATGATCGTCGGGTTGCTGGCCGTCGTTCTACTCGTGACGGGGTGGTTGGCCATGCGGATCGCCTCCGATCGATTCTCGCCAGCAGCGCGACTGACGCGTCAGGTCAGTCGGCTCAATACCTCCGTCTCCGCGAACCTGGTTCGAGCCCAGGCATTGGCTCGTGAACCCGAGGTTCAGGAAGAGCTCAAACAATGGCAGCAGGAATTGGCTGTGGCGCGAGACCAGCAGGATGTGCAGACGCTCGACACCTTGGGCAAGAAGCTCTCGGAATTGATCAGCGAATTGAATGAAGCATACGAGGTGAGGATACTCGCGGATCCTAAGGCGAAGAGCGGATTTGACCGCTTCTTTGAAGAGGCTGACAATCGGCCAACCGCGTATTACGTGATCGTCTACGCACAAAATGAACAGGGGCAAAGCATCCGGCGGAAAATCGAGAACGCAGAAACCCGGCAAACTTCCGTCGTCGAGCGGTGGGCTGAACAGGTTCCCAAGGACGTCTATGAACGGCTTAAAGAGGACAAAAAAGCGGATGGCGTGCTCAGCGAAACCTTGTTCTCTGTAAAGAAACGAGGCTATCGCAAAGAAGAGGTGCAGCTACGGGGGGCCGGTGGTCAGCCGATCGAGCGGAAGGCCCAGATTACCGATTGGTGACCGGCGGGAGCCCTGTGATTTCCGCGTCCCGGACCAGACGCGGAAATCGATTGGGAGACCCCGGCGAAATTCGGCTTCTCATCCTTCGCCAGAGGCCGGTGCGACGAGAGGCGGTTCGAGATTTCGCGTTCAGAACAACCTGTTGTATCCGTTCAGAGCTGCGACCCGGTAGGCTTCTGCCATGGTGGGGTAGTTGAACGTAGTGTTGATGAAGTACATCAGGCTATTGTTCGGCTTGGGCTGAGACATGATCGCCTGGCCGATGTGAATGATTTCCGCGGCGTTCGCGCCGAAGCAATGGACCCCCAGAACTTCCAGCGATTCGCGGTGGAACAGGATCTTGAGCATCCCGGTGGTCTGCCCCGTGATTTGTGCACGGGCGATACTCTTGAAATGAGCATGCCCGACTTCATAGGGGACCGACGCCTCCGTTAGCTCTCGCTCCGTCTTCCCTATGGCACTGATTTCCGGGCTGGTGTAGATCCCGGCGGGGATGTCCAGTGACGGAGCGGGGCCACAAGACTCTTTGCTGCCGGACTCACAAAGCAGGTGGCTGGCGGCAAAGCGTCCCTGATTGTAGGCGGCACTGGCGAGGGCCGGGGGGCCGATGACATCACCCACTGCGTAAATATGCGGGACGATGGTTTGCAGATTTCCGTTGACCGGGATGTTCCCTCGCTGATCAGGGATTATGCCGACTTCTTCGAGGCCAAGGTGATCGGAATTGCCGGTCCGTCCCGCCGCCCAGAGCAGCACGTCTGTCTTGAGCTGCTTTCCAGATTTCAAATGCAGGATCACACCATCGTCGCAGGCCTCGACCCGGTCACAAATTTCCCTGTGTCGGACGATGACCCCGCGTTCTCGCAGGTGATAACTGAGTGCATCGACGATTTCTTCGTCCAGGAAATCCAGCAGTCGATCACGGTTGTTGATCAGATTGACTTTGATTTCAAGGTTCCGAAACATCGAAGCGTATTCACACCCGATGACACCCGCTCCAAAAATGGTGATCGACTTGAAGTGAAGATCGGCCTTCAGGATCGTGTCGCTGTCAAAAATACGAGGGTGATCGAAGTCGACGTCTGCAGGTCGGTAAGGACGGGCACCGGTCGCAATGACGATGTACTTGCCCCGAACAGTGGCCCGCGATCCATCCTCTTCCACCGCTTCAATGGTATGCGGGTCGAGAAACCGGGCCTGGCCGCGCACGATGGGAATGTCGTTGCGGTCATAGAATGCGGTCCGCATCTTGACCTGAGCTTCGATCACGGTCTTGGCACGACGCCTTAATGCGGGCAGCATGAAGTTGGCGGTGACACCATGTTCACGGAACAGGATGTTGTTGTTGACTTCGGTCATCTGAAAGATGGCGAATCGCAGGGCCTTGCTGGGGATGGTGCCTTGATGAGTACAGTTGCCGCCGACCGAGATTTCTCGCTCGACGACGACCACGCTTCGTCCATTCTTGATCGCTTGCATGGCAGCCCCTTCGCCGCCCGGCCCGGTTCCGATCACAACGACATCATATTCCTGAATCGACTCGGTCATTGAGATCCTCTTCTTTTCAATTCTCTCTATTCTCGGAATCAGGCCGATGGGCGACCTGGTTCACGCCATCACTTCGCTGCGTCGAGTCGCTTACGAAGGTCGTTCAATGCCCCGCTCATTTCGGGAAACAGTTTTGGGTGATCCTCGTCGATCTGTGCGACGAGTGTTCTGGCGAGCTGAGTGTCTCCCGTTAACTTGGCATAAAGCGCCTGTCCCACCAGTCCATTCGCCTTATAGCCGGATTGTGACGCCAAGTCATTAAAAGTTGTCTGAGCCAGTGCCATGCGGTTGGATTTGAGATAGATCAGTCCCAGTGCGGCGTTCGCGCGGGCGATCATCTCGTCGGAGACACCCGGAAAGGTCTTCAGTGTCACCCAGGCACGCTCGTCGTGTGGATTCGACATGGCCCAGTAGAGCTGCGCATCGGCAGTCTGCATCGCCTGATTCCTGACGTCGCCTGCTGATTCGACCATCAAGAGATCCGGGGTGCGCATGCTCCATCCCACGCCACTGGAGATCGCCATGGCAATCAGGCACAAGAATGTCAGCCAGCCAAGCTGCTTTCGAATCGGTCTGTCAAAGATCAACGGGGGTTTGGAGGGGGATTTCAGGGCGACGGTCGGTTCTTCTCGCCCCGAGAGCTGGCGGATGATTTGTTTCAGCTCATTCACCACCAGCCGGAACGAGGGGGGCCGGTCTTCTTTCTTTTTGCTGATCAGCTTTTCGATCAGTTCCTTCAGTTGAAAAGGCAAGTCTGCACGGGTGGCTGAAAGCGAAGGAGCCTTGTCATTCAAGTGCTTCATTGCCACCGAGATCGCTGTTTCGCCACGGAAGGGGGGCTTTCCGACCAGCATGTGCCAGGCCATGATGCCAAAAGAATAGATGTCGCTACGTGAATCCAACGGTTGGCCATTGACCTGTTCGGGACTCATGTAAAGCGGCGTTCCCAGCGTCATTCCCGGTTGGGTGAGCGAAAGTCGTTCGCCTTGCAGAGTGAGTTGTGCCAGGCCGAAGTCTGCGACCTTTGCCTCAAGCTTGCTCGTCAGCAGGATATTTTCCGGCTTGATGTCGCGATGAACGATTCCATTCTCGCTGGCCACGAGCAGGGCGGATGCGACTTGTCGCAGAATGTGCAGAGCGACCTTCGTCTCCATGGCCCCCTTGCGATTGATATAGTCTTTCAGTGTGCGACCCTGAACGTACTCCTGCGCGATGAAGTTGACCCCTTGATCCTCGCCCACCATGTAAACCTGGACGATGTTGGGGTGGTTGAGCGTACCTGCTGCCGCCGCTTCGTGCCGAAATCGCTGAACGTATCGCTCGTCCGTGACAAACTCGGGGAGCAATATCTTGACGGCCACCTGCCGACGAAGGGATGTCTGTTCTGCCAGATAGACCTCTGCCATTCCCCCTTTGCCAAGCTTTCTGAGCAGTTTGAATTCACCCAGTTGGCGGGGAAGAACGCTCGACGAATTCGATGATGGCGCATTCTCGTTCGCGTCACGAGCGTGTGAAACCTCATCATGTTCAGGTTCGGCCATGGTCAATGACTTCCGTTGAGTGAAGCACCCGAGGCGGCGACGCCCGTTGGGCCGCCGGGGAGCCAACGCCCCTGTTACCCTTGTCTCCGGTCCAAACAGGGCATGAGAGATTTATCCGTCGGCGGGACCTCCCTTGGATTGTGGCCAATCTTTCGGAATAGCACCATACGAACAGCGGCGTAGCGACACCTGCAGAGGACGTTCCGCCACTTCTCAAGTGTATCAGAGCCGTCCACAGGCGTCTTCCTTGACTCTCTGGAAGGATGCCGTGAACACACCGCCTTGCGGAACTCAGATCCCGATCAGATTGCGGACCGCCGTAAAGGGCCATCCGGCCCAGATTCCCAGGCCAATGACGGTGAGATGAACGAGAACGGTCAGCCAGAAGATCACGCGGAAACTGACTTTCAGCGTCTTATGACGGAATATTTGTTGAGCCAGATGGGCGCCGGGCCAACCACCGAGAATGCTGAGCAGGTGGAGAGTGTTTTCCGAAACGCGCGGCAGGTTTTTGATCGACCTTCGCTTATCAATTCCATACAGCACGAACGCAGCCACGCTGCAGGCCACTGTCAGCAACAGGTAGATGGCCACGAACGGGGTGACCTTTGCTCCTTCGCGAGCCAGGGCCAATACCAGCAGAATCGACGTCCCTGCCAGCCACAAGATCACGGCGGTCGTGAACCAGCGTTGGATCCAGGCGAAAGGGTTCAGTCGAGCTAGCCACGATCGTGCCAAAAGTGAGTTCCTTGTTACTTTCGGCACCCTCGTAACGGTTCACGGGCCGGGGACGAATGCGGTCAGGGGATCAATGCGATGCGCCATTCAATGGCACGCGCCTCAAGCCGGAAACGTCCTCCGGGATCGGGATGACGCTCCTTTCAGGCAACCTGCAGGAGGTGACGCACGGTGGTCCGTGGCCTTTCTCCCCTTCGATTGCTCTGAACTTCAAGGTGCGATTTTGAATTTCGCGGAGACAACACCAGAATTATCGGCAATTTCACACCAGGCATCACGACATCGAACGAATAAATTTCCGTCGATTTTTGCTTCAAACCCTCCTTCGGCCCCCAGTTCCACCTCTTCCGAAAGTTCATAATCGGCAAAAATCACCGCTGTCAGTCGTCCCAGCCCGTCAGGTCCTCCATCGGCACTGACTGCGGACTCACTTTTACCAAGCTGCCACTGGCCGGTCGCCACATAGGAAACGGTGTCTCCCTTTTTGACCTGAAGGCGCGATGCCTGCCAGCCGCGATTCGCCGCCACTTTGACCTGAACCCCCGCAGGGCCCCGGCTTCGCTGAAATTTTGTCTTCCAATCCCAGGCACAAAGATCATTCCGGTAACCCTGGTCCATGTGCTTCAGGAACAACAGATATTCGAACTCGATTTCTCTCGACATTGAACCATAGACATCCTCGAAACTCGTCCGTCGCTGACTCATCAGGGCCATTCCGAGTGGTTTGAACCGGGGTGCATAGTTGGGGTTGGTTGAGAGAAGATGGCACAGAGCCCAGCGCCAGGTGTAGTTCTGCCAACTGTCTCCGGTTTTCTGTCCGGGGGCCGTAATTTCTGTCAGACTTTTGGGTTCACTCTGTTTGAGATAGGCCATCATCTCGTCAGAAATTCGCAAGCTGTCATCGTTTTCTCGCCAATGTGCACCGAGTTCTGCCATCCCTTCCGCGTACCAGGTGGGACCGGTCGTGCCGAACGTCTGATGACAGTATGCATGGACGGCCTCGTGCTGGGGAATCCCTCGCTGGGGAACGGCCCAGACCACGGATTTCGCAGCCGTGATCTGCCGTTCTCCCAGTTCGTTTTGCAGAGAACTGGTGACATTGAGCGTGATCCCGCCACTGCTTTCAATGCTCGGAAGAGCCGTTGCGGGAATGGATCCCGCAGGCCACCGATCCCGGTCGCGTACGACATTCATCTCAATGGTTCTGGTGTTCGGGCGACCATAGTATCGGGCCACCAGCAGGAGCATTTTTTCGAGTCGATCCAGCAACTCACCCGCTTCCTCGGCGGGCATGTCAGTTCGCAACAGAAAGTTGTCCGAGGTGTACTCACTCACCCCGGCATAGGTCGCGGTGGCAGCCACGCTGGTCTTCGGTTTGATTTTCTTCGCCGAACCTTTCGCGGATTGAGCCAGACCATCAGCCGGAACGATGGCCGCCGCCAGGCCGACCAGGGCCATTAAAGAGCACATGCGCCGCATCACGAAATCTCGATTGGAAAAAATGTTTTCCAAATTATAGCCAGGGAAGGACAGAATTCGCGCACTGGCCCCCCGAAAGGGACTGACTCAGCGGCGTCCCTGGCCCTCAAGCGGATTCGCAAGAGACATCGCCTCGTGTCGAGCGCGGACTCGCCAACGCACTTTCCCCGCACGAGATGAGCGCTCGTGGAAACCACTTCACGCACTGGCGACCGCAATAGGCGAGGGGAATGTTGCTGTTGATCGACTGAGCGTTTCTGATGTGGCATCCACGAGCATCTGACCAATGTGAGTGAAATTGGGCCTCATTTTCATCGACGGGAGTTGAATGTGATGCGGAGGTATGAGAGTTGCGAACCTCTACGCGGCCGTGCAGGCGGCTTGCTGAAATCGGGGTGAAATACGAGACACTTCAAGGTTCTCTTAATGTTCCTGAACTACCATGCTCGGACCTGCGTGCTCACTCCGAGTGAGGGGCCTGCCGGAGGATGAGAAGGGTCGTAGGAAGTGAATGTTCGTGTACATGCGGATGTGTGTGTTCTGTATGTGATCAACTAGTGAAGGCTGGTTACTAATCCTTTTTCTCGAGTAGATCGTCGATGAGTTATCTAATTGCCTATTTCGATCCCAGTGCGGGAAGTCTGTTATTGCAGGCCCTCGTCGGTGGGTTTGGCGGGATCGCTGTCGTGGGGCGATACCTGTGGATGCAGGTTCGCGGAAGACACGAAGAGCAACTGCTGTTCACCGATTCACAGGAGTTGTCGAGTTCGGCCCAGGTCGAAGCACAGTGAATTACGAGACGAGTTCTTTCAGGGATCGTTCTGCACGCGTCTTCTATTCGGGTGATGATGTCTTTCGGGCACTGACAGCAGACGCATATAAAGACTGGAAACTTGTTTCGGAGGTTCCGTTCTTCCAGCGGCGGATGCAACAGGGACAGATTGTTCCCACCCGCGAAATTCTTCCGACAGAAGCGTTGTCGTTTTCTCGTCCGGAACTTGCCGCGGCAATACTCCAGCATCAGCGAGTCCCCTTTATCAGCTATGCTTATGAGTGGCCATTCGTGATGCTGCAACAGGCGGCATTGCTGCATCTGGAGCTGATGTTCGAGGCCGTAAATAGTGGACTGACTCTCAAGGATGCATCTCCGTATAACATTCAGTTCCACGGTTCACAGGCCATGTTGATTGACATCGGTTCATTCACAAGGCTGCATCCCGGTGAACCCTGGCTGGCCTATCGGCAATTCTGTGAATTGATGCTGTTTCCGCTGCTGCTGCAGTCTTATCGTGGCGTCGATTTTCAGCCGTTGTTGCGTTCTCAACTGGAAGGGATCTCTGCTGCCCAGTTTTTACAGTGGATGCGTGGTTGGGATCTGTTCCGACCGGGAGTTTTCTCGCACGGGTGGCTCCATGCCTTATTAGAAAGAAACGCGCAGGCGACCTCGACGAGCACGGTGCGTGATCTGCAGTCGAGCGGATTTGATTCGAAACTCATCACGAAGCTGCTGCAGAAGCTGCAGAAACTGGTGAGCGGTCTCCGCTGGGTGCCCCAGCGGACGCAGTGGACCCAATACGATTCTTCCTTGCCGCACGTAGCAGACGACTTGCGTTCAAAATCGGAGTTTGTCCACGCCATCTGTCAGCAGAAGCAGCGGACGCTGGTCTGGGACCTCGGCTGCAACGACGGGCGTTACTCAAAAATCGCCGCCGAGTTCGCTTCGACGGTCGTGGCCATGGACCAGGATCACGCCTGTGTTGAGAATCTTTTCAGGTCTCTCGATGCGCGCCAGACGACGGTCCTGCCACTGCGGGTCGATCTGGCGAATCCGTCACCTTCACAAGGCTGGCGGGGGCGTGAGAGAACACGCCTGGAAGATCGAGGCCGTCCGGATCTTTTGTTGTGCCTGGGACTCATCCATCATCTGGTGATTGCCGCCAATGTTCCGCTACCGGATGTGGTCGACTGGCTGGCCAGCTTCCAGGCCGAACTCGTACTGGAGTTTCCTTCCAAACAGGACGCCATGGTCCGTGCGCTCCTGCGTAACAAGCGAGATCAGTACACCGACTATTCTGTTGAGTGCCTGGAGGCTGAGCTCTGTCGACACTTCCAGTTAGAGCAGCGTGTAAAGCTGCCATCCGGTGAGAGGACGCTCTACCACGCCATTCCCTTGAAAGGCCTCGATGTTTCAAGTGGGTGACACAGGATGTGACAAAGGGGATCGTTTCACCAGAGCAGGGTCGTCGTGGAAGAAATCTGCTGGCCGGAAGTGGTTCGTGACAAGGATTCCCCGATCAATCCGCGGCGCTACCCGAGGACGACGCTGCGGCTGTGACATCCAAGGTCGAGGTCTGCATTCATGGCTCGAATCGAAATCAAGTCCGTCGTGACGATGAAACGTGCTGTCGATCTCTGCACGCTCTGCGCGTTCGGGATTACACAACCACTGTTGACGGCACTGGCAAAGCAAACCATCTATTTGCACGATCAACAGGTCGAATGGCGTGAAGTCGCAGTCCTGCTGCTGTTGCTCGTCATCGTGCTGCCGTTGGGCTTTGTGCTGCTCGATGTCGTCGTTCGGGGCCTATCGATACAGATAGGATGTTACGGGCAGAACCTGATTCCGATCCTCTTGCTGACAGTCGTCGTACTGTCACTGCTGAGGCCTTATCTGGTTTACGCCCAGCACTTTCTGATGCTTCCCGTGGGGTTGTTCATGCCGCCCCTCGCCATGACTGCGGCGTGGTATTTCATCGCACAATATGAAAAGCGACCGTTGCTACGATCCTGGATCTCGTGGATGTCTGTGGGGATCGTGGTTTTTCCACTCTCTTTTGCCTGGAACTTCGAACCCTATTCGGTCACGAGAACCACTGCGTCGAAGGGGGTGACCGCGGAATCTCCATTGCCTGTCGTCTTAATTGTGTTTGACGAGTTTAGTGGCAGAACGCTGCTGAACGGTGACATGCAAGTGGATCGGCACTGTTTTCCGCAGTTTGCACGACTGGCGGACATCTCGACCTGGTATCGTAACGCTTCGACCGTCAGTCCTCGCACCGACATTGCTGTCCCCGCAATCCTTTCAGGTCAGTATCCGGTGGTCGATCGGTCTCCCCTTGCCGACGAATACCCCGGCAATCTGTTTGAATTGATCGCGGGTTCAAAGTCGTTTGAGATGACGGTCTTCGAGCCCATTTCACGCTTGAGTCCCCCCTCGATTCGTCGGGATCGCCCTGTCTCTCTGACGCCCAATGAGAAGTGCACCCATCTGCTGGTGACTCTCGGGGCGGTCTACCCCCGGTTGATCTTTACGACGGATACTCCCGTCGTGTTTCCGCTGATTCCCCGTCCCTGGTTTGGTCTGCCTGCCATTCCCGTTGGCCAGGAGGGGATGTCCAGGGATGCCACGACGGGGCAGTTCCATTACGGCGGAGGCGAATACCGTGGACGGCAACTGGAGCACTTCCTGCGATGTCTGACCCCTTCGGCGTTACCTGGCTTCCGCTTTCTGCACGTCGTTTTGCCCCATTTTCCGTGGACGTTTCTTCCCTCTGGGGACCAGTACGAGTCCGAGCTTCAATCGTTCGACCAACCGTTCGGCGCCCGTGGGGAACTGGGTGAGTTCTGGGACGATGATCCGATCACCGTGGCGCGGAACGAATACCGCTACCGTTTGCAGGTGGGCTATGTCGATCGCTTCATTGGTCAGGTACTCGACCGACTGGAAGAGAACCATTTGCTGGAATCCTGTCTCTTGATTGTGACCGCCGATCACGGCGTTTCGTTTCGTCCGGGGCACTCGCGACGACTTCCGGATGCGGAAACATTGCCCGACATCCTGTCCGTACCGCTGTTCGTCAAATTGCCGGGCCAGTTGCAGGGGGCGATCAACGACCAGAATGTCGAGTCTGTCGATCTCATGCCGACGATTCTGCAGACGGTGGGCATCACCATTCCTGAGTCAGTGGAGGGGATACCGCTCTCAGAATCGCGTCGGCAACCGCGAAAATCTTTCTTTTACAAGTCGGACATGACCGTGTGTGAGCCAGACCTGCTGGTGAGGAAATGGCCAACAAAGGCCAGGTCCGACACGGACCCGTCGGGACTTGACCACCTGCCGCTGTCGGCGACCACTCATCCCGAGTGGCACGGTTTGAGGGTTGAGCAGTTCCGGGTTGATGACGAGACGATTGCTGTCACGCTACGTGATCTGAGTGATCCCAATCCGACGCTGCAGACGGCCGATTCGCAACTTCTGGTGTCCCGGTTAGTGAGTGGCCTGGTCAGGTCAGGCGACTTGCCCGCGGTGCCGACCGACGTGGTTCTGGCCATTAATGGCGTGATCGTCGATTCCGGCCGGACATCCTGGCGGGAATTTGATCAGCATGAGTTTCAGCTTTTCAGTCCCGGAACTACGGCGTCGGATACTGAGGATCCGAATGAAATGTATATCGAGCTTTATCTTGTCGAAGAGTCCGAAACGGGAACGCGATTGATTCGCCTGGAAGAAAAGGACTGACCTCATCGGCGATGCTGCGGAACGGGTGGTTCGGTCAAGAGATGCAGAGATTCGGCCTCCCCTTCGTTCCCCATTTTGTGGCCCCCGCCGTCGTTCCAGGAGCCCCCTCTTTGCGAGCTTAACTGTGACAACGCCAACTCGGCCTTCTGTGAATTGGGAAAAGTCCTAGAATTCGCGGTCAGGCCTTGAGTGCGACCGATGGATAAGGAGGCGGGGATGCAAGGAAGCTTACCGCGATTCAAAGCGAAATCACTGTGTGCAAGCGGTACCCGACGATGGCGATCCGCACACGCGGAAGGCTGCTTACCCTGCTCCGGCACCGGTGAGGGCGAACGCTCGATCGAGCACTCGGCTGGTTGGGTGCTGCGACTGTGGCTCGTTCCGCTGCTGGCGATCTGCGGGCTGTGTGACGCCGCCGAGATCCCACCACCGTGGGTCGACGATGCGCAGTTACACGACGTGAGAATCGTGGGAACTCAGTTCGCGATGGCTGTCGGGGAACATGGCGCCATCTGGAAATCGTCTGACGGGGGGCGCACCTGGACTGCTGCGCACCTGGGACAAAACGTTTCGCTGCGAAGTCTTTGCTTCTTCGATGATCAAACCGGGTGGATTGCCGGCCATCAGCAGTCAGCCTATTCCGGGACAGAGAAAGGTGTGGTGCTGTCCACACAGGACGGCGGGGCCACCTGGCAACCTCTTGATTGTGAGCAGCTTCCGGGGCTCAATTACGTCCGCTTCTTCGGGATGGATGACGGTATTGTCGTCGGTCGGCCCACTCAGCAGTCCCCCACCGGTATCTATAAAACCAGCGACGGCGGCAAGACGTGGCGAGGCGTGCAGGGTGAGGCGCCGCATAGCTGGAAAGCCATGTGTTTTCTGGAGCCGGAAATGGGTCTCGTTGGTGGGGCCGAAGGCCGCGTCAACATTATGGGGGGAGAGCAGCTTTTTCCGTCCAAATTGCAGCCCCAGGGATTTCGATCGGTCCGCGCCATCACACTCGCTGCCGATAACGTGGGCTGGCTCGCGGGAGATGGCGGTCTGGTGCTGAAAACAACGACCGAAGGGGTTGCCTGGGAAGTTCCCGAAGGTTCACTGCCGGAGGAAATGCGCGACGTCATGGACTTTCGGGCGGTCGAGGTTCGGGGACAGAACGTCTGGCTGGCTGGCTCTCCGGGATCGGCCGTGTGGCATAGTTCTGATGGTGGCCGCGAGTGGAAGAAGCAGTTGACCGGACATACCGCTCCGCTGTCGGCAATTCGCTTCACGAAGGACCAGCTCGGCGTGGCCGTCGGCGCTTTCGGGGTCATCCTGCGAACGGAAGACGGGGGCCAGTCGTGGCAGTCGGTACGCGGGGGTGGTCGTCGAGCGGCCGTGCTCTCGGTTCATGCCCGACCGGGGGGAACGAGTCCTGCGCTGCTGACAAAGCTGTCGGGTGAACAGGGCTATCGCAGTGCCGTCTGGATTGCGCAACGGGATGATCTCGGCCCGATGGCCTTGATGACCGAAAGCGAATCCGTGCTCCGGTCGGCCGTTCAGTTGTGCGGTGGCAACGCGGCTGATGTTCATTGGCAACTGCCCCTTACGCTGCCGGGGATCGAATTCTCGGCCCAGCAACTTCTCGCAGAATGGCAGAAGCAGACAGAAGGCCGGTTGCCGCAGACACTCATGGGCACGATCGTGCGACAGATTCGGACATGGCGTCCCAACATTCTGGTGGTCGACCAGCCTCCCGCTGACGATGCCGTCGGACAACTGTTATTCAATGCGACCCTGAAAGCGGTGAAGCTCGCCGCAGATACCAATCGGTATCAGGAGCAGACGGAAGTGACGGGCCTCGAGTCTTGGCGGGTGGACCGGGTTTACATGCGACTGGCGCCCGGTGCCTCAGGCGATGCCCATGTGGAACTGGACGAGTTTCTGCCTCATTTGAAGTCGTCGACTCGCACGGCAGCGGGGCCCGCGATATCACTGCTGCAGGGGGAAAGGGTTCCTTCCATCGATACGGTCGAAGCTCCCCGAATCGCGTACCGCTGGATCGGATTGGATGGCAAGCCAGCAGACGGGACGAGCGTTCGCGGAGTCACTTCGCGCGATTTTTTCGTGGGGTTGTCCCTCACACCCGGATCGGCGGGGCGGCGTGATTCAAGTCCGCTGGATGAAGAGAATCTGGAACGAAACCAGAAACTCGTTCAGAAGCAACGAAACTACACAGGTCTCTTTCAACGATCGCTCGATGACCCGCGTGTGGCAAATCAGTTGATTGGCCAGCTCAACGGCATCGTGGACGGAATGACGCCGGAGCAGGGGGTGGGGCTGCTGAGGGATCTCGCTAACGAGTATCGCAAGCGGTCTCAGTTTGAACTGGTCGAGTCGACTTATGTTGAGTTGATTCGTCGATACCCCAACGAGCCTGGCTCGCTCGACGCCATGCGGTGGCTGTTGCAGTTCTGGTCAAGCAGTGAAACCGCATGGCAGCGGACACAGGCCATGAAATCGGGCAGTTCAGTCGCGCAGTCGAATCCGCTTCGAGGGAGCGTCATCCAGCAGGTCGGCGCACAAGTCGATGACGGAACCCAGAGAACGCGAAATGCAAATCTGGTCGATGGAAGTCTGGATGCCGTGACCCAGTCCAATATCGGCAGTCCGATTCGTCTGAATACGAAACTCGATCTCGATGCGACGCACTCGCGAGATAACAAGTCCACGCAGCCAGGACGACTGAAGATCGATCCTGACGTTGATTGGAGGACGGGCGCCGTGGCGGAATGGCGTTCCCGTGCAGGAGCCCTGGCGAAAAAGCTGCAAACGGCTTCCCCGACCCTCTATGGATCGCCCGAGATTCAGTTTCCACTGGCGGCCTTGCGACGCAGCGAAGGAACCGTGCGTGCGGGTGATGCCATCATGCGAAACTTCGTTACGAACGCGATCAATCCCGAGATCAGGCAATTGGCAGAACGAGATCTGTGGGCCTCGTTTGCCACTCCCGAAACTCCGACGTGGCTGGCTCATTGTGAGCGAGTCCTCGAACGACCTGTACTTGACGGGTTGCTGTCAGATCCCTGCTGGGTCGAGGCACAGGAAATCTTCCTCACTGATTCGCCGACAGCGGGTGACGATGTCGAGGAGACGGGTGCTCGAAGACGGTCGATGATGATGCTGGCCTATGATACCCAGTTCCTCTTTATCGCTTTGCGTGTACCGCGTGAAGCGGCCGCTCCTCAGGATCGCCCACAGACCAACGGACGCTATCATGATGCAGATCTTTCACGACATGACCGGGTGAGCGTGCGACTGGATATCGACCGCGACTATTCCACGTGGTACGAGTTCCAGATCGACCAGCGGGGCTGGACGGCGGAAAGCTGCTGGGAAGACCGCAATTGGAATCCGACCTGGTATGTCGCTGCTGAGATGGACGAGACTGACTGGAGAATCGAAGCCGCGATCCCCTGGAAGGATCTCTCCCCGACGCCCCCGCAGCGCAGTACGATCTATGGGTTGTCCGTGTTGCGGACGACCCCCTCGGTCGGCCTGCAAAGCTGGACGCAGCCCGCCACGGCACGGATTCAGCCCTCTTCGTTCGGGCTGCTGAAGTTTGAGTGAGGCTCGACGTTTCGTCCGGCTGAATGGACTGTGGTGCCCCGGCCCGTGATCCGATGACCGTGGCACCGTCGTTTGTCACGGACAACTGTATTCACACGGTACTCACGAGGGCGGATCCGAGGTCCGCGACCCTGCATGCAGAATCAACAGATCGCCGAGATGTTCACCGAGCTTGCGGACCTGCTTGAGCTTCAGGGGGCAAACTCGTTTCGCGTCCGTGCTTACCGGAATGGAGCTCGAACGCTGGAGAATCTGTCTGAGTCGGTCGCTGATCTGGTGCATCTGCCGGGGGGAGGTCTTGAGCGACTGGATGGAATCGGGAAGGATCTGGCTGCCAAGATTAAAGTCGTCATCGAAACCGGCGCGCTTCCCCAACTCGAGGAATTGAGACAGCAGGTTCCGCGTGGCGTCGTCGATATGCTGCGCATTCCGGGGCTAGGCCCCAAGAAAGTGGCGGTCCTGTTCAGTGAACTCGGCATTATCTCTCTCGAACAGCTCAAGGAAGCGTGCGAGGCGGGAAAGATTTCCGAACGAAAAGGATTCGGCAAGAAAACCGAACAGGCCATTCTTGAAGGGATTCCGCTGGCTCTGGAGGCCGGCAAGCGGTTCCTGATCAGCGTTGCGAGAGAATCCGCCGAAGAGATCGTTGCCGATTTGAAGCAGCTCCCCTCAATCCGGCAGGTTTCCGTGGCGGGGTCGTGTCGCCGTCGGAAGGAAACCTGCGGCGATCTGGACATTCTGGCGACATCCGATGATTCTGCCGCTGCGATGGATCGACTGGCCGTGCATCCGCTGGTCGAAAAGGTCCTGGCGCGCGGGGAGACCAAGCAACGTGTTCGTCTTCGCTCGGGAATAGAGCTGGATCTGCGTGTCGTGCCGGACGAATCGTACGGTGCCGCGATGCA
Organism: Schlesneria sp. DSM 10557; assembly: GCF_041860085.1. Taxonomy (NCBI): domain Bacteria; kingdom Pseudomonadati; phylum Planctomycetota; class Planctomycetia; order Planctomycetales; family Planctomycetaceae; genus Schlesneria; species Schlesneria sp. DSM 10557. Next base: position 3,920,680 of record NZ_CP124747.1, on the reverse strand, counting down.
GTATTTTACCGGGTCGAAAGAGCACAACATCGTCATTCGCCGACGGGCGATTGAACGTGGATTCAAGTTGAACGAATACGGCCTGTTCCGGGATGACACCTACGTCGCCGGGCGAACAGAAGAAGAGGTCTATGCGGCGCTCGACTTGCCGTTCATTCCTCCAGAGCTGCGAGAAAATCGAGGCGAGATCGAACTGGCCGAGGCGGGTCAGTTGCCTCGCCTGATCGAACTGGACGATATTCAGGGCGATCTGCACATGCACACGACGGCGTCCGACGGTACAGCAACCATTCGCGAGATGGCCGAAGCGGCGAAGGCCCGCGGCCTGAAATATATCGCCATCACCGACCACTCAAAGCGCGTCAGTATGGCCAACGGACTGGATGCGACTCGACTGCGTGAACACTGGGCCGAGATTCGCAAGGTTCGCGAGGACGTGGAGGGAATCGAAATCCTGTGCGGGATCGAATGTGATATTCTGGAAGACGCAACGCTCGATCTGGATGACGAGGTTCTGTCGGAGGCCGACTGGGTCATTGCCGTCCTGCACTATGGTCTGAAGCAACCCCGTGAAATGATCATGAAGCGCCTGCTGACCGCAATTCGCAATCCCCATGTGGATGCGATCGGACATCCCTCGGGGCGCATGGTGGTGAATCGGGCCGGGGCGGATATCGATTATACGACCTTCTTTCAGGCCGCTGCCGATCACGGTGTCCTGTTAGAGATCAATGCCAGCCCCTACCGCCTTGATCTGGACGATGTTCAAGCAGCCGCCGCCAAAACGCACGGAATCAAGATCATCATCAACACGGACTCGCATAGCCCCAGCGGATTTGCGACTTTGCGATATGGCGTGGATCAAGCCCGGCGGGCGGGGTTGACCAGGGATGACGTCGCGAATACCCGGTCGATCGATGACTTCAGAAGCGTTCTCCGAAACGCCTGACGAGAACCGAGTCAGCCGTTCGGGGATTGCCTGTTCTCGATCGCTGCCAGGATTGGCCTCACACCCAGATCGCACTTCTCCCCAACGGTTTGGAACGGGAATTGCTTTGGGAGTGTTTTGACAGTCACTTTGTCAGCTTCAGAAAGCAATTCTGTGATCCAGTTGCCGCCTTCATTCGTTCACCGAGATTGGCCAGCTTGCTGAAGATGTTTGCGTAAGGGGATTTGAAGACAATGCATATGCCGATGTTTGATCCAATGTACTTCCTGTTCATCGCCCCGGGGTTTCTCCTATCCTTGTGGGCCAGTTACCGGGTGCGAACTGCCTTTGGACACTATTCGCAGGTCGGTACAGCACGGGGGCTGTCGGGGGCTGAGGCTGCGCGGCAACTGCTGAACGATGCCGGTCTGAACTCCGTCGGGATTGTGGAGACAGAAGGTCAGCTTTCGGATCACTATGACCCCCAACTGCGGCGTCTGGCGCTGTCACACGAGGTCTACCATGGCCGGTCAGTTGCGTCGATCGGTGTGGCGACGCACGAAGCGGGACATGCCATTCAGCACGCGACCAATTACGGGCCGCTCGGACTCCGGTCGATGCTGGTCCCGGTCGCCGGCATCGGGTCGAGCCTGGGTTACATGGTCATGGCAATCGGCCTGTTCGTGCATCCGTGGGTTTTTCTGATCGGCGTCGCCATCTTTTCCATGACGCTCTTGTTTCAGATCGTGACGCTGCCCGTGGAGTTTGATGCGTCTGCTCGAGCGAAACAACTGGTCGTCGATGCCGGCATCATCATGCCGCAAGAGCGCGAAGGGATGGATAAGGTTCTTGATGCCGCTGCGCTCACCTATGTTGCTGCTGCCGTGAGTACGCTGTCTGTGATCCTCTACTATCTTTTCCGCTCAGGCCTGTTGGGCGGGTCTCGTGACGATCGATAGTCTTAACACAGAGCGGGATCGGCGACTGTCGATCCCGCTCTTTCTATCGTTCCCGCGGGAAACGAGATCGAAGACCCGGCCCGGGCCTGTTTCCGTCATGTTGCTTCAGAAGAGTCTCTCTGTTTGACGCCTGGCGTCATCACTCGGAAGTGCCCTGTTTCATTCCAAGGGACCGCCATGCTTGAGAACTCACCGGTCGCGGCGTGTGCACTCCCATTGGGACTGGATCTTTCCTTTCTTCAAGACTTCTATCTGCGGCTTCCCTTTTTGAAACGAGAGGGATGTTTCTCGCTTGGTCCACTGGGGAGTACAACCGTTCTCGCTCGGTTGCTGGCCACCGCAGGGGCGGACGTCATTGCGACCCGACAGGGGCACATCTCCCATTCCACGGATTACGAAGCTCTGCGAGCGGACGGTTATACGGTGGGCGTCCGCCACGCCCAGCAGCATGATCCAGGTCTGGCCAATCTGGCGAGGGGATTTGAAGAACTTCTCAAGGGGCCCGTCGACATCCATTTCTATTCGACCCCGGCCGGGAACACGGGGTTTGATTGGCATTATGACGCGGAAGAAGTCTTCGTGCTGCAGACGGGTGGTGCGAAAACCTGGTGGCTCAGAAAGAACACCGTGAATCCGTGGCCTTTAATGGACGCGATTCCCCAAGATCAGCGATTCGAACGGGAAGTGATGGGGGCAGTCAAATACGAGCTTCATGAGGGTGACTGGCTTTACATCCCGAGTGGATACTGGCATCGGACGAACGCTGAAACCGATTCCTGTTCCCTGTCCGTCGGAATCCGGGCCGCCACGGCGATGGATGTCTATGAACTTCTGCGGCCTCTTCTCTCTCGATCCCTCTTGTGGCGTCAGCGTCTCCCGTTACCCGGCTCGACAGCGGATCCCGAGGGACTGCGGCGACAGTACGGGGCAATCGTCGATGATTTGGCGCAGGATCTCTATGAATTGCTCCATAATGAGCAGTTCATCCAGACGTTGATGAATCATCCGCTGCGCCACTAAGCCAGCTACGTCTCAATCACTCTTCACACGAGAGCCGTTTCATTCTTGCCGTGCTGACGAGCCGCGGTCTGATCCTGCTGCATCGACGAATAGGAATAGCAGTAATCCAGCGCAGCCCCCCAGGCGAGGTGGCTGACAATCATCATCGCGTTTCGTGCGAGCGATTCCTGCGGTGCGCTGGCCTTACTGTTGGCGGCCGGGAGCGCTGCAAGGTAATTGGCCGCCCAAACCGCCATCCCGTACGCCATTCCCCGGGGGATTGATCGCGTTCGATCTCCGTGAGTGACCGCTCCATAGAGCAGCCCCATCAACGAACCGTAGCCGTAGTGCGCTGTCCAGACTGTCGGTTGCTTCAAGTCCGTTTCGAGAACCTCCCGGACCTGCGCCACTTGAGCGACGTCTTCAACAATTTCCTGAGGCGGCAATGGGTACTGGTCCTGCGGCGGGAGGATTTGCTTGCAAGCAACCATGACCCCGGTCATCGGGGCCGTCGCAATCAGTCCAGAGATCGCTCCTTCGAGTAACGACGTTGTGAGGCACGAGTCGGCTTTCATTTTGATCTCTCCTCCTTCGGCGGAATTTGGTACCTGTGGAAACCTGATCAAAGAGCGGAAACTCCGCTTACGCCAGCGCGCTTACGCCCGCGTCAGACCGGGTTTCCCTGAAAAAGCGTTACAAGCGAGTGGGCCTGCCCCAGTCGCTGAGCCAAATTTCCGATGAAAGACCGTCAGCCACGGCCTGACACGCGGAGACCCAGTCAGGATGGATATGTTGGCAAATGACGTACCGACCTGGGTCGATCGACGGACGCGATACGAAACCTGTGGCAAAGCTGTCCTCGCCCGGGACTCGAGTGTTCCAGGTCTCACGGGGAGACTGGTGAGGCCAGGGGCTCCGGTCTCGCCGAAGAGCCGGAAACGCGTTTCTGCGACAAAAAATCTTGACGTGTTGTTGCGTGTGTCGTATGATCACCAGCCGCGAATACGAACGATGGACATCCGTTTCGTTTTGGAGCAATGGGACCTGTGTCTGAGGAGAACGATTCACGGCGACAGGAGGGACCGATCCAAGTTGATTCCGGCTCGTTTCCGATATTTGGAAGTTGCTCATGTTGCTCAAATTGAGCAACTTCAAGCACTGCGGCAGGTGCCTGAAAAATAGGGGTTTGAGTCGAAGTTGCTCAACTTGTTCAACTTGCTCAACACATTTTTTTCTGCGAGGACAGTTGATCGGAAAAGTGACGCCGCGGCGGGCCAACACCCCGGGTATGGAGCGTTCCCGGATCCCGGATCCCGGATCCCGGATCCCGGGGCGCGGGGACGATGGAGGTGCAGGGACGATTCAGGCGCGGGGTTGGCGACAAGGTTTGCGAGGGCGGATCCTCTGATACGCCCGTCAGGATTTTTCCTGCTGGTAAATCGCCAGGATGACGTCTTCGACCGTTTTGAATTTCGTTTTGCCGCCAGCGACCGCGTCGATTTTTTCACGGGCTTCGACGGAATTGAAGCCGAGGCTGATCAGGGCTTCCATCGCCTCACCCAGGACACCTTTTTCGGCGGTCTTGGCTTCGGGAAATTCCTTGGCGACCATCAGGGCGAACTTGGCCATTCGCCGACGGAGTTTCGCCACGATCCGCTCGCTCATCGCCGGACCAATCCCCGGGAGCAGGCTCAGTTCTTTGACATTCTGTTCTTCAATGGCTTCGGCGACTTCCCGGACAGGCCGGACCATCGAGCGGAGCGTCTTTTTTACTCCCATGCCGTCGACTGAGCAGACCAGCTCGAAGAATTCGAGTTCCGCTTCGCTGAGGAAGCCGACCAGCCGGGGAGTCAGTCGCCCCTGCTGCGGATTTCCTTCCAGGTATTCGATGGTCTTCAGGCTGACGGTATCGCCCAGCAGCGACTGGAGCTGGCGGCGAACAAATTCGGGCACGAAGACTTCGTATTCGAAGGGGCCGACATCAATCCGGGCTTCGGCTTCGCCCAAGCGGACGAGTTTACCTGTAATGCGAGTAATCAACCGAAATCCCTCCTTGAGATGGCTTTGATGGGGCCGCGTGCTGGATCCGTCAGGCGGGCATCACCACTTGGTGGTGGCTGCGCGTTCCAGTGTGAAGACGGCGGTTCCGTTTCGGAAGAGTGTGACCGTCCCGGTGGACTGACTGACCGTAATGGCCATGGCAAGGGTATGGGCAGAGATCGCGGCAGCGGTCTGGTGCCGTGCGCCGAGTCCCTGCGGCAGGCCAGGCGGAGATGACTTGGGCATCAGGTAGGTACCGGCACTCAGGACGGTTCCGTCTCCCTGAATGATGAAGGCGCCGTCGATCAGCGCGTACTCTTTCATCGTCTCCGAAAGACTGGGGTCCAAGACATTGCGGAGCTGTTTCGAGTAACCGTGGAACGGGTTGAGCACCAGTTGTTGGGCATTCCTCAACACGTTCCGGGCGTCACCGACGACGAACATGGCACCGACCGGGTGTGCTTCACGCCCTTCTGCGGCAATCTCAACCGCAAGCGAGAGGATGCGGAGCATGACGGCGGGGCGGACGACGTCGACGCCGCGGCGATTCTTTTCTGACAGCATGGCCCGGAAGTGGGCTTCGGGTTTGGTGACCGTGATGCTGTCGAGGCGTCGACCGTCGGGGCCGGTCACACAGATGACGCTGGTCTTTTCGTGCAGCAGGTTTTGGGACGAGGCCAGCAGCTGACCCAGATTCGCCCGGTCCATCCGTGACAGCGAGGCATGCAGGCCTTCGAAGACATGCGTGTCTTCTCGCTCAATGTGGAAATCTTCGCTGTGTTCCGTGGTGACGATCAGCAGCCGACCCTTCCATTGGGACAGGGTGTCCCAGGGGACGCTTTCCACGCGGTCGATCGCGATCAGAAGTGCCTGAGCACCGAGTGATTCGACCAGTTGCATGGCCTGCTTGATGATGAGTTGCGTCAGTCGCGGAATGCCCGGCAGTCGGGCGGGGCGCTGGTCGGGTTGAACCCCCGCTTTGGCCAGTAGCAACGCGTCAATCGTGCGCGTGTCTTTGGCTTCGATCAACTGCTGCCGGAACTCTGGCAGCTTCAGCAGTTCGGCGAGACCGGCCAGCACCTCGACGTGCGTTTGCAGCAGTTTCCGTCCGATGACCAGCAGGACCACCAGTTTGACGCTTTGGCCGCTCGGGACACCATAATCGATACCGGTACGGCTGCGGCCGAGCACGACTCGGAAATCACCATCCCAGTCGACAAAGGCATGTGGAAGGGCAAAGTCGCTGGAAACAAGAGTTTGTGCGGCCGCTTCTCGTTCTTCGATAGCCTGGAGAACGGTGTCCGGCGCGATCCCTTCATCTTCCCAGTTGGCGGCCTGGACGAGCGCTCGAATGGCGGCAGGCCGCTGTTTCACGGTCAGCTCGACAATCCGAATTGCGCTTACCAGGTCACCAAAATCCAATGTGATATCTCCACTTGCAGACTTGACTGAAGGGTGTGCCGGGAAATGGGATTGATCTTATAGTTCATGCAGGTTGAGGCTGGCAACCACGTTCGGACAGTTCTTGTTAATATGCTATGATCGGCGATCGAGTCTTTCTTACCAAAGGCTCTCATTCTCCTAAAGTACGACACCCGTTTTTCGACGCCTCGCAGGTGTTTTTGAGGGACTGCATCTATGAAGACCGCCACCGGCTGTACTGTCATTTCCAACGGGACCGCGGTCATCGGAACCGGCGCTGCGCCGATAAAGGACGCCACGATCGTGATCCGCGATGGGAAAATTGCCTACGCAGGACCCGTTGCGCAGGCCCCCGAGGTTGAGCCGGACGCGACCGTGATTGATGCACGAGGAGGCACGATTCTTCCCGGTCTGATCGAAGCACACTTCCATCCGACGTACTTCAACGTCGAGGCACTGGAAGACCTCGATATCAAGTATCCCGTTGAATATGTGACGCTGCTGGCGGCGAGCAATGCCAAGCTGGCTCTGGAGTGTGGCTACACCTCAGCACGCAGCGGTGGCAGTCTGTTCAATATCGACGTCTGGCTGAAAAAGGCCCTGGAGTGCGATCTGGTGCAGGGGCCCCGACTGGCCGCCAGTGGTCGGGAAATTTGTGGTGTCGGGGGGCTGATGGATTGGAATCCCGACTATCGCAAGATCGGTATGGATGGGCTGGTGCTGCTGGTGAATGGGCCGGATGAGGCACGTGCCGCCGTGCGAAAACTCGTGAAAGATGGTGTGGAGTGGGTGAAGACCTACCCCACCGGCGACGCCGCCTCACCGGATGTCAATGATCATCACACCTTGTGTATGACATTCGAAGAGATGCACGCTGTTGTCGCGACGGCTCATAACCATGGCCTCAAAGTGACGGGACATTGTCGCGCGACCGAGGGGATTAAGAATGCCCTGCGAGCGGGTTACGACACTCTCGAACACGGCACTTTCGTCGACGATGAGGCGCTCGAGATGATTCTGGAACGAAACACCCCTGTCGTGCCCGCCTTGTACTTTGAGCTGGCCAGCATCGAACGTGGACCGGAATTTGGCCTGTCGCAACGAGTAATCGACGGTCACCAGGGAGACCACGGAGGGTGGGGCCGAGAGTGCCCGGCGCATCCTGAGGGCAGGGGCCGCCCGGGGATGGGGGGATTACGGTTTTGGTTGGAACCCACATGGCCAGTACGCCCGTGAACTGTCCTTTTTCGTCAACTACGTTGGTCTGACACCCCTCGAAGTGCTGACGTGCGCCACGAAGACGGGTGCGGAAATCCTGGGCCGCGAACACGAACTGGGCACGCTGGAAGCGGGCAAACTGGCCGATGTCCTGATCGTGGATGGCGATGTGATTGGCAATATTTCGCTTCTCGAAGACCGGAAGCGGTTTATTGCCGTGATGCAGGGGGGAATTATCAAAGCGGGAGAGCTGTTCCGGTCGCAGGCATGAAATCCCTGTGTGTCGGGCGGATTCGCCTGTTTGAAATCGCGGGTCCCTCCGAGGGGCGAGGGATGACGTTTTGTCGCATCCGGCTGTCGCGGCGGGGCACTGTGGTGCTTTCTGCCAGTTGTAAGGTTATAATAAACCGGAGCCGCCGAATGGTCCCGCCCCGTTTGCCCGCCTGACTTGATCAACCCATCGGTACGAGAACAGTTCGTACCTCGCTCGCATGACAGAGGATCGCTGTGTCCCACCTTCACCTGTTTGACGTGATCAAATCAACGTCCGTATTTGTTTCGCGACTGGCCGAAACGCTTCCGGTTTGTTGGGCAAGTTCGAGATCCCTTGCGGCAGGCCGTGGCGTCGCTCCTGACGGATGCCGCCTGAAAACGTCGGCAACTCGGGGAGAGTTGTGGAGCGGGATGGTGGGCATCTGTGCCCTGAGCTTTCTGTTTCTGACAGGTTGCGAACAGTCAGAGACGATCTCGGAGTATACGGTTCCCAAACATGAAACCCTGCAATCGTCCGAGTTTCTCGCAGAGTATGAGCGGACGCATCCCAAGCCCGAGCGGATGATTGGTCTCGTCATTCCGCGAAGCTCTCTGCTGTGGTTCTTCAAACTGCAGGGAAACATGGACGCGATTGCGGCACGGGAGAGCGAGCTTCGAGAGTTCTTCAAGGGATTAAAGTTCGGGCCTGCCGACGATCTGCAGTGGACCCTTCCCGAAGGTTGGCGCCAGCAGCCCGGGAACGAGATGCGACATGCGACGATTCTGCTGAGCGGAGAACCACCGATCGAGATGTCGGTGACGAAATTTGCTTCCCGGCAGGATCTTCCAGTGACAGACCAGGTGGTCATGAATATCAACCGCTGGCGAGGCCAGTTATCGCTTCCTCCGATTGAGAGTGAGGATCTGGATCAGCAGGCCGAAAAGCTGCCCGTCGGCGATGGAGTCGCTTACTGGCTCAACATCGTCGGTCGCCCGCAACCAAAGCCGGCGAGTATGAGTCTGCCTCCTGCCCAGACGGCACGTAACCAACCCGCGGCCACGGAAGGGGGGGCTGACAAGCCGTCGCTTCCGTTCGACAAACCCGAAGGATGGACTGAAGGACCTCCTGCAGCGTTTGCGGTCGTCTCGCTGCAGGTTGCCGATGGCGAGCAGAAGGCCTCGGTGACAGTCACGCGTGCGGGTGGAAATCCGCTGCTGAATGTGAACCGGTGGCGTGGTCAGGTTGGGCTGGGGCCGCTGACAGAAGAGGAGCTGGCGCAATCAGCACGTCAGGTAAGCGTCGGGGGGCTCAAAGGAAGCCTGTACGAGATGACCGAGGGGGACCGGTCGATTTTCGGTGTAATCGTCGAAGAGCAGGGACAGATGTGGTTCATCAAGCTGATGGGTGATGCACCGCTCGTCGAACGGGAACGGATTCAATTCGAGGAATTCCTGAAGTCTCTCAATTTGAAAAGTGGATCGTGAAGCCTCTGGTCTGCGGGGCCGGGGCAATGACGCAGCGGTAAGTGGACTCAAGTTGTGATTAACGCTCGTTTCGAAAACCTCGAAACGAGTGACTGCAATAACTAACTGCGGACTTCGATCGAGATGGTCCTGTAGCTGACGGCGAGGTGTTTAATGGCAACAGATGGAACGCTGACCGGTGAAAAATCGAGCTCGGTAGCAACTGGCAGTACGCTGTGGCGTGGAATCAAAACGGTTCTGGAGCCTGCGGCGTCATTGAAGTTGACGGTCGTGCTGTTCGCTTTATCCATTTTTCTCATCCTGGCGGGGACGTTCGCTCAGGTTGACATGGATATCTGGGAAGTCATCGGACTTTACTTCCGGTGCTGGTTTGCCTGGGTGCCGTTTCAGGTCTTTTTCCCCGCGTCCTTCTTTTCGGAAGATCCCTGGATTGTTCCTGGCGGAATCTACTTCCCCGGCGGAAAGTTGCTCGGTCTGCTGTTGGCCGTCAACTTGCTTTCCGCACATCTGGTGCGGTTCAAAGCCGTCGCCCGGGGGCAGCGGCTGTTTGCAGGGCTGGTCAGTATCGCGCTGGGTTGTCTGGTTACCTGGGCGATCGTCGCGGCCGGTGGAAATTCCCGAGGTATCCAGGGTGAGCCTTTAGTTCCTTACTCGACGCAATGGATCGGGTATCAGGGGTTCCTGGGCCTGGCCGCGATCGCGGCGGGATTTGGATTCTGGATGCTGCTTCAACAACCGTTGTCAAAAGCCAGCGATGTCTGGAGTCGCCAGATGTTCCTGCGTGTCACGACAGGGGGGACGGGAATCGGCCTGCTGGTGCTGATGTTCTGGTTCATTTCACGCGGTCAAGCAGGGCGGCCGACGGATGCATCGCTCCGAATTCTGTGGCAATTGACTCAGGGGACCGTTGCGTCGCTGGCTCTGCTCGGGGGCTGCTGGGCGGTCTTCGGCAAACGGGCCGGGATCGTGCTGCTGCATGGCGGTATCGGTCTCATGATGTTCTACGAATTGCACGTGGCACTGACGGCCGTTGAAACCCAGATGAATCTGGTTGAAGGGGAGCGGACAAACTACGTACACGATATTCGTACGATCGAACTTGCCGTCAGCGATGTCACCGATCCGCAAGCGGATAAGGTCATCGCGATTCCGAAATCACTTGTTCTGGACACCAAGCCAATCGACCACCCCGATTTGCCGTTCCGGATGACCGTGTCAGGATATCTGAAAAACGCGAGGATTCGTGGTGTCACGTCCAAGGACAAAAACCCCGCCACGGCCGGCGCGGGGCTGGTCTGGATGGCTGACGAAATCAGGGCAAGCACCGGAACCGATAGTGACAGCAAAGTCGATTCGCCCGCCGCGTACGTGACCCTGGAATCGAAGGCGGACGGAACACCGCTGGGGACCTATCTGGTCAGTTGGACGTTGTCGATGAGTGATGAAGTCGATGAGGTCCGCGTCGGGGATAAGGTTTACCAGATCGCTCTTCGTCCCAAACGCTACTACAAAAGCTACGTCTTCGAGCTCAAGGACGTCAGCAAGAAAGACTACCTCGGCACCAATACGCCCCGCAGCTACGCATCAACCGTCCATATCCAGGATTCAGATCGCAACGTGGACGAGGTCAAAACGATCTGGATGAACAATCCTCTGCGGTTTGCGGATGAGACCTTCTATCAGAGTGGTTACTTCCGCGAGCCAAGTTCGGGCATTGAGCATGCCACTCTCTCGGTGGTGGCCAATACGGGCTGGATGATGCCCTACGTCGGCTGCATGCTCGTCGGAATCGGAATGCTGACCCATTTCATGACATTGCTGATCAACTTCCTCACCCGAGGTGAATCGGTCAACTTGTCTGCGGAAGAGGCTGAGCGAGCAGCGCGGCTGGCCAGCAAGCTGGGGATGAAACCGACGCTTCCCGTTTCCGCTCAGCCGGAAAGTCCTGAGGCGGATGCACCGAAAGAATGGGCGTCGTGGTTGTTTGCTTCTGCTCTGGCAATCTGCGCAATCACCTATTTCGGCAGCGTGGCTGCACCGCCGAAGCCAAAAACACTTTCGATGGATTTGTATCGGTTCGGGCAGATCCCTGTGTTGTCAGAGGGGCGTACGAAGCCGCTCGATACGGCTGCGACGTCTGCGCTGCTGGCAATTTCGGGGCGAACCCGTGTGACCGTCGGTGAGGAAGGTGCCAAGCAACGAATTCCCGCCATTCAATGGCTGCTGGAAGTCATCTCGGAAGCCAAGGTCGCCGATGAGCGCGAGATCTTCCGTGTCGAGAATCTGGAAGTCCAGGAAACGATTGGTGTCAAGAAACGCGAAGGCATGCGGTACTCTCGCAGCGACATTCGCAAGAACGGCGAAGAGTTTGAAAAGCAGGTCCGGCTGGCTCGAAGCCAGGCCAAGGAACGCAAAGAGATCAGCGTCTACCAGAAGAAGATCCTGGAACTGGCTGAGAAGGTTTCCACGTTTGATAACCTGGTATTTGCATTCGGGCTGCAGCACCGCATTCGTGGTGAAACACAGCAGGAAGTCCTCAGGTCATTCCAGATGGTCAGCCAGTTTGCAGAGGCACTGGAAGAAGAAGGTCAGCCCGTGTTTTCTGTCTGGCCGAAGGATGCCGAGGACAATTGGCATATTCTGTCGCGCGCCTGGTTGCTCGATATTCCTAATCGGATGAAAAAGAACGGTGAAGAAGATCAGGTGGTCGCCGCCTGGGAGCAGGTTCTTAAAGCGTATTCCGATGAGAAGCCAGCCATGTTCAATCAGGCTGTGGATCGGGTGCTCGAACTGGTGTCGAAGGACCGTCCCAGCGACGTGAATCCTTCGATCATTCGACTGGAGTCGTACTTCAATTACGCTCAGCCATTCACGCACGCCAGTCGAATCTACATTTTGGCGTTCGTGCTGAGCGCACTCGGCTGGTTGTTCTGGCCACGAGGCTTTAACCGGGCTGCCTTCTATGTACTGCTGGTGACGCTGGTGGTGCACACTGCGGCCATCGTTGCTCGACTGATTATTTCGGGTCGGCCGCCTGTGACCAATCTCTATTCTTCGGCCGTCTTCATCGGCTGGGGATGCGTTGTGATGGGGCTGATCTTCGAACTGATCTACCGTATCGGGATTGGTAATCTCGTCGCTGCCGCGGCCGGGTACGCGACATTGTTGATTGCAGACGGTCTTGCTTCCGACGGTGATACGTTTACTGTGTTGCAGGCGGTGCTCGATACGCAGTTCTGGCTTGCAACGCACGTGACCTGTATCACACTTGGCTATGCGACGACGTATCTGGCGGGGCTTTTCGCGATTGCCTACATCATTCGCGGTGTCTGCACACCGTCGCTGTCAGCCAAAGAAGGCCGCGACATTCACCGGATGATCTACGGAACGCTGTGCTTCTCGATCTTCTTCAGTTTCGTTGGTACGGTGCTCGGAGGTCTCTGGGCCGATGACTCGTGGGGACGCTTCTGGGGATGGGATCCCAAAGAAAATGCCGCTCTGATCATCGTGCTGTGGAATGCGATCGCTCTGCACGCTCGCTGGGGCGGGATGGTGAAGGAACGTGGTCTGGCGGTGCTTGCCGTTGCCGGCAACATCTTTGTGAGCTGGTCATGGTGGGGCGTCAACGCATTGGGAGCGGGTCTGCATTCCTATGGATTCAAGCAGGGAACGATCCGCAACCTCGGGCTATTCATTCTCTTTAACCTGGTGATCATCGGGATTGGAATGTTACCGAAATCCGCATGGTGGAGCCTGCGGGAAAGGAAAGAGCCGTCCGTTACGCAGTAGCCGCGTGGCGTTGATTCCCGCAAACAGCCCTCATCGACTTGGGTCGATGAGGGCGGGTGAATCATCGGCTGCGTCACTTTTGCGGCCAGGAGGGACGACAAACGCGAGTAAGATCAGCCCCGCTGTTCGTTTGGCGGTCACTTGAGACCCTGCAGGGTGGAGCAAGGTTGTAAAAATAGCAATTTAGATCATGTCCAGCCTGCGATGGGATCGCTGAGGTGGACGGGAGCAGGTGGCGCAGATGCCGTCGACTTCGAGGCGGTGTCCCGACATGCGAAAACCATGCGTGGCGGCCACGGTCTCGAGTACGTCAGAGATCATCTCGTTCGGAAACTCGATCATCTCACCGCACTTTTTGCAGATGAGGTGATCGTGTTGCGGGTAGCCGTAGTCGTGTTCGTAAACTTCCCGATCGTTGGCGCGAGCCACCTTTCGGATCAGACCGGCCTCTTGTAAAAGATTCAACGTCCGGTAGACGGTGCTGCGGCTGGCTTGCATGGATCCTTTACGGCCAGCAAGGCTGTCAATCCACTGATCGGCATCGAAATGGTCGTGCGTGGAGTAGATCGCGGTCACAACAGCTTCCCGTTCGGGGGTCAGCCGCATTTTCTTTGTCAAAAGGAATTCACGGAACTTATCAACCGGGGCAACGGTCACGTTCATCGTGGCCAGATCCGACACGAAACACTCTCCCATCTCACACGAGATAATTCAGTAGCGCACTATTTCTATTTTGTATCGACCTCTCTTCAAGATCAATGACTAATGCGATACCGAACGCCCGAAGGGGGCGATTCAGCCAGTGGCTGAAGAGGTGTCACTCGTCAAGGTCGAGACCGAGAGAATCAAACATCTTTGACAACGCGGCTTCCAGTTTTTCATCGGTGTCATAGGCACCGTTTTCGATCGCTTCCTGGATTTGCGCTAAACGTTGTGCCCGGATCTCTGGGCTTTCGCTGAGTCGATCCAACATTTTACCCGCCGAGGAGATTTCAAGTTCATCTTGCGGCGCCAGCACAGGCGACGCTGATGTGGGCTGTGGAACATTGGTGATAGGAGCTACCGCACGAGCGGGTGTCGCTCCGGAAGCTGATCCGACTCCTGAGACGTCCATGTTAGTCTGTCCCTCCTTGATGAGCCGATTAAAGCGAATCCGCAAGACAGGAAAACTGATAATCGGCTGGATAGGATCATAACTGACGCATGCCAAACGATTCAACCGGTACTGTGATCGACGAGACATTGCATTCCCCTAAATTGATGCGTGCGGAAACAGAGTTCCGGACGAACGGGCGGTCTGGGGGAACGTCATCTTTCCCGGCGTACGGCGTCACGAAACGGGTTCGTAAACGCTTGCTGCTGAAGTTCTGTTGGGATCCGTCAAATGGATCGTCAAGTCGGCCCGAATCTGCCCGACACCCAAAGTTATCGGCGATCGCGTTCCGGAAATTGAATGCTCAAAAAAATAATCGTGTTAGGCACGCGTTTTGTGTGGCATGGAGGAACTCTCTCGCGAATTGTACCAGTCGTGACGTTGAATGCTCCTGAAAGAAGTTCTCGTCAGTTTTTGGTATGATGTTTCGATGAACGGACAAGAATACTGATACGCGTGTGTGAGGAGTGACCAGGAAGACGATCATGCAAACTAATGGGCCTCTGACGGAATATCGAGATGGCAAAGTGACGATCATCGTCTTCGGTGAAGACCTCAAGCATCTCGATGAAGTGAACGTCGTCGAAATCGGCAAGAAGCTGTTGCAGATCGTAGAATCGGTGACTCATCCTTTGCTCGTGCTGGATCTGCACGCAACGGAGTTTTTTGGATCGTCGTTCATTGAGTCACTCTTCCGCGTCTGGAAACAGCTCAATCGAAAGCCTGCCGCCAAGTTTGGGCTGGCCGGATTACAGCCTTACTGTCGCGAGGTGCTTGAAGTGACACACCTCGATCGGTTGTGGCCCCTGTTCGACGATGCGGAAACGGCCGCTGCCGCTTTTAATCAGGCCTGATTCAAGGCTGCTGTAGCCAGCCCCTTGTCGTTTGACGGCCTCCCATGGCATGCGATTCCAGACTCAGTCGACGAACATGAATTCGTTGGAGTTGATGAGCAGCCGGCAGAGATTGGCGACGCCGTGTTTTCGAATGTAGACGGCGACATCTCTCGTCTCAGCGTCAGTCGGGCGTCGCAGGAGAATCATGCGAAACGCCAGTGGGATGCAGGCATCGACGCGTTTGTCGGCATCGGCTTCAAGAGGGAATTGCTTTGACACAAGGTCATTGATTCGTGCTTCCATGAATTCGCAATGACGTGTGACGAAGGGGTCATTCCAAAGGGATAAAGCCTGCTGAATCGTGACGCTGGTCGTTCTTGCGGGAGTGATCTGGTCACCCGAGGGACAGTCCAGCGCTTCCATAAAAGGATCAGGCAGTGTTCGGAAGAGAAAGCGGTAGATGCTTCGTCGCCGTCCTTGATCACTCGCAGGATCAAAATTCACGTAGTCGACGTGAGGGGTGACGTGGATTCCCGGTTGAAGGTCGAAATGGCGATCGGACGGGCCCCCCCATCCGCAGGTCCAGCCGACCCGAGATCGCAAGGATTGAGTCTCTGAGTGATTCCGCGTCGAGTCGAGTGCGGTTCATCCTCCAGAGGAAACGGTTGTCGGCATCGATGGTGGCGGCAATGTCCTCTCGATCGACATCGGCATCTTGTGCGGTTGGCAGTGTGACTGCAGAACTTTGCCGGTATGTCTGGCTGGTCAGGATCATGCGGTGCAGTTGCTTGAGGGACTGTCCTCTGTCCCGGAATTGAATGGCCAGCCAGTCGAGTAACTCGGGATGAGAGGGCTGCTCTCCCATATGCCCGAAGTCATTGAGCGTGGGGACGAGCCCTCGTCCGAAATGATGGTGCCAGACACGATTAACGATCGATCGCCAGGTAAGGACGTTCTCCCGGGAGACAATCCAATTCGCAAGAGCGGCTCGTCGTGCGGATTCAGGGGCGTTCTCAGCAAGTTCGAATCGAGACGGGAGTCCCGTGAGACACGAAAGTCCCCCCGGCAGCGCTTCAGCGCGGGGGTGACGAATATCGCCGCGGTGTAAGACGTGGACAGGCCTGGGACCCGGCGGAGGTCGAAGTGCTCCGTCCGGCTCAAAATCGGCTGCGGCCGCATAAATGAAATGAGGCGAGGGAAGGGCGGCGAGACTGCGATTCACCAGTTCAAGCTGCTGATATAGTGCGAGCTCCGTTCGCTGGGCGTCACTCCGCTGGTCGTTGGAAATGGAGAGTATGGTTGTGATCTCAATCGGGAACTCGGACGCTCGAACGGGCGGAGAGGCGTCGGTAACGAGCAAGCGGAAGCGTCCAATTAAATGGCCCATTCCATGTCGTTGCTTGAGAACAAATCGGAGCGATGTGGGGGTGACAAGTGGCTGGTCAGAGGGTGGTGACTCAAGCTTGATGGGGCCGGAATTGTCAGGCTTGTGCACTTCAATCGGGGTTCGGAGTTCGAAGACCGCGTGATGTGGCGAGCCTTGTCTGGGGTGGATTCCCCAGGCGGTCGCTTCATTCTGGTCAATCGCTTTCGAGATGTCCCAATCCTGCTGATTGAAATCGGCCGAGGGATTGATCAATGGGACGGGCTGGTCATCGACGAACAGCTCGAACTCCGACAGGTGTAGATTGCCGTTGTCCTGGCGACCGGGGCCTGTATGCGGCAGGCTGTCGTCCGTCAGAACTTCGAGCCGGATGGCGGTGATCCGTTGAAGTGATGCGAACTTGTTTGTGCTGCTGTCAACATGATGTGAATCCACTTCCAGTAGGGGCGGACTCTCCGTTGATCCAGCAATGCTAGAGGGGGTCCAGACGACGGTAACAGTGTCTTTGTCGGGGCGAGGGCCACTGGAGAGGATTGAACCGTCCCCCTGTCTTGATAAGGAGGCTCCGTCAGATGACGTGAACGATTCGCCCTCCACAACCACCCAACGGGCTTCGCGAGATTGGAGACCTGCCTCCCATGCTGCGACTTCCTGCTGAACCTCTGGCGTCTTCAGACGGGCGAGTTGTTCGGCAGATCGCTGTTCCAGTTCGCGTTTTGTGCGGGTCAGCGACTTTCGTTGCTGATGGACAGCAGGATCGAGATCATATTGCCGATTGGCACGTTCAACCCCGGAAAACACGGCTTGCAACGCGTAGTAGTCGTGCTGGGTGATCGGGTCGAATTTGTGGTCGTGACAGCGCGCGCATTGGACAGTCAGGCTGCAGAAATTGTTGATGACATTGGCCAGCATATCGTCCCGGTCGAGATAGCGGGCGATTTGCCGGTCGAGGGTGTCCTCGCGGATGTCGCGCAGAGAACTTTCGTCCCAAGGGCCTGCCGCCAGGAATCCCAGGGCGGCAGTCTTCCGCGGGTCGTCGGGAAACAATGCATCCCCCGCGATTTGCTCCTGCACAAACTGAGAATAGGGTTTGTCGTCGTTGAATGCCTGAATCAGATAGTCACGGTACGGCCAGGCATGTTCGCGGATACGGTCTTGGTCGTTGCCGTGTGTTTCGGCAAAGTGCACTGCGTCCAGCCAGTGGCGAGCCCAACGCTCGCCGTAGCGAGGAGAGTCCAGCAATCGATCGACCAATGTTTCGTAGGCTTTGGGATCAGGGTCGGCGACGAATTGATCGACTTCGGCAGGTTCGGGAGGAAGTCCCGTGAGAGTCAGATAGACACGGCAAATCAGCGTTCGGCGGTCCGCCTCAGGATTCGAACGAAGTTTGAGCTCCGTCCGCTTCTGCTGGATGAAAGCGTCGATGGCGTTAGAACCGCTCTTGGCCACTTCGTCAGGCAGAGGGACCGGCGGAGAGATGAGTGCCTTGAGAGACCACAGATCAGATTTGTTCGCGAGACGTCCGGCGGCAGAGTCCGGCCAGTTTGCTCCCTGATCGATCCAGCTTTTCAACGTGGCGATCTCGGTGGCCGAAAGCCGCTCTCCGTCGGGGGGCATCGTCAGGTCGCCGGTCCCAGTGACAAAGGAGATTAAAGGGCTTTCGTCGCTCTTTCCTGCAATGACATTGGGAGCAAAGGCGTCTCCCTGGGTGAAAGCCGATTCGCGGACATCCAGTCGAAGGCCCCCTTTTTGTTTATCGGGCCCATGACACCGGATGCAGGACTTTTCCAACAGAGGTTGAACATCGCGAACGAAATCGATCGGGCTATTCGTGACTGAATCAGCAGCGACAGGCGTCGCCGGTTCGTCCGCTGGACTCTGTCCTCGCAGTGAGAACAGAGTGACCGTCACAAAAAGTATGGCCAGCGATTTCTGGTTCACATTCGCCTCGGCCGTCAGAAGCAGAGAGGTCTGTCACCAATGCTCATTCATCACAGTGGCGTCGTTACGGGAGATTCAGGTCGCTCTTGGCGTCCTGTCCTGTTTCCTTCGCTCGCATCTCGACGGTCACCTGTGATACAGGTTTGAAGTCGCTTCGAGGTGCCTGACCATCTTTGACTTCACGGGTGAGCTTCGTAGCCCAGCGGGCAACGCCAAACGGAGCTTCCGGGCTTTTCCAGATCGTCGATTCCTGCATGGTACGGCTGATCGCACGCTCAATTGTGATCTCACCCTGGAACTGGGTTGTTTTGAAGGAGCCAATTCCGACTTCCGCATCGACGTCTTCCGCGACGACTTCCAGTTCGCGATAGTAGCCAATCAGGATGCCCAGCGGGTAAAGCTGTAATGCCGGCTCGGTCAACGGCTTGGGTTCAGACTTACCGACTTTGCGGAAACCCTTGACGAGGGGCAGAAAGCTAATGGGGACGCCTTGATCGTCCACGCTGTCCGCCACGACCGCCATTTCGGGGATCAGGACTTTGTAGATCTCAAGGCCGGTCAGCCCGGTATCGACCTTTCCGTCCCGTTCACGCCCTCTTTCGATCTTAATTTCGACCCAGCGGCAGGGGACGGATTCGCCCCGGTACTCTGCCGTCTCCTCGCCGACGGATTTGATTGTAACATGTTCAATCCAGGGCTCGATTTCGAGCTTTCCGGCCGCAGTTTCGGGACGGAACTCGATTTGAGAGTAGATCCCCTCATACCGGACCCAGGTACCGTCGGCTGGCAATTGACTGACGATTCCCTGGCCCCAACAGAGCCCCCCCATCATGCAGGCGATTCCCGCGACGGCCGTTGTGAGAAAACCCCGCATAAGTCGCACCCTTTGTTCTGATCAACATGTGACAAAATCAGTTTGGCATAGAGAGCCAGAGCTGACAAGTGAGAAATTCTATGCGTTGTTGAGCGGTCTGGGTAAAGGTTCAGCCGCTTCATGGGCGATGATTTCTCGGTTTATTCATCAGTCATATCCCCGTCACAACCTGAACCGAACGTCCCGCAGCAGCACAATCGTCAGTCTGAACTCCAATCCAAGTCCGATTTGCCCTGGATGGCGGCAACCATCTCCCAATTTGCGGGCACCATATTCATTCCTGTACGGACCCCGATGTTTGCCAACGTCCGAGTAAGCTGCTGCCACAATCATTCAAAGTGTGGTTGATGTGATTCTAAGGGTAGCTTTCTGGAACATTTTCCTGCGACAGTTTTGTCAATTTGACAATGTAGAAAACGAACCTTGGCGCACTTGACGAGTCTTATCTAGCGTCTATCGTTGGTTGTGACGATTTTTGAAGAAGTGCTGAAACTTTTGGCACGCTGGGTGCATCTATAAAACGCTGTCGCCATGTTGGCGGACAAATTGCTGCACTGGAATTTTGGTCTTCTACCCAATGGGACGGAGGCTGTGATGACAACTGAAGATGCTGGAACTGTGAACAGTTTGAGTCCTCAAATTGTGGTTCGGCGGCTTGCGGCTGCCGAGGGATATCTTGAACTGGGCCTCCCGAATTACGCTCTGGCTGAATTGAATACTGTGACGGACCCTGGCCCGTTCGCACCAATCGCCGAGTTGTTTCGGGGCGAGGCTCTGCAAGCTCAAGAAAAATATGCTGATGCCATCGAACCGTTGAACCGGGCGGCGCAAATGTTCCCGTCGCCGTTCAATCAGCGTGCTCTTCTGGCACTCAGCAACTGCTATCGACACGATGGCCAAATCCAACTGGCCGACGAGACCGCTGCCGCCTTGGACATGCCGGATGATGTTCCGGTTGGTGCAAAGTTGATTATTGCGCCGATTTTTCATGTATCGAAATCGTCTGGTCGCCGCACGAGCGACGATCAGAACTAGGTAGAACAGAACCCGCCTGGCAGCTTCATTTGCTCGCCAGGCGGTGGGGATCTTCCGTTTCCGTCCGGGAGTGTCGGCAATCTGCCGACACTCCCGTTTTCGTTGCTGCGGAAGGAATAGCTAGTTTGGCAGGGCTGCCAATTCGGCTTTCCGCTTAGCAGCAATCTGATCGACGACAGCCTTTACGGCATCTGTGAGTGGTACCCGTTCAGACTCGGCAGCGTTTCTCCACTTGAGTTCAACGATCCCTTCCTTGAGGCCTTTGCCGCCAAAGTTCACACGCAGAGGGATACCAATCAAGTCCGCATCCTTGAACTTCACACCGGGGCGCAGATCGCGATCATCGAAGAGGACGTCGACCCCTTGAGACCGGAGTTCGGCGTACATCTTTTCGGCGGCTGCAAACGTCTCAGGTTCATTTGCGCCGATCACGCTGAGAATGACTTCGTATGGAGCAATCGAAAGTGGCCAGATCAGGCCTTGCTCGTCGTGCTTTGTCTCCGCCAGGCCCGCGAGAATCCGGTTCACGCCAATTCCATAGCACCCCATGATGATGGGCTGGCGATTCTCGGTTTCGTCATCGTATAGGGCACCCATGGAGACACTGTACTTGGTGCCGAGTTTGAAGACGTGTCCGACTTCGATTCCATGCACCAGTTCGAGCGTTCCTTCACCCCGCGGACTGGGATCCCCTGCAGCCGCATTACGAAGATCAAACGTCGTCGTTAGTTGGTAGTCACGCGCGACGTTCACGTTGACCAGGTGATGGTCCCCTTCGTTTGCCCCGACGATGGAATTGACGACGAGAGGTACGTCGTGGTCGGCATAGACAGGGCATTTAATGCCGACGGGCCCGGCAAATCCAACCGGAGCACCAGTCACTTGCGCGATCGTGTCAGGGTCTGCGAGTTCCAGTGTCGCGGCGGCCAGTGCGCGCCGGATCTTTCCCTCGTTTGCTTCATGATCGCCTCGCAGAAGGACCGCGACAGGCTTGCCATCCGCAAGGTAGACGAGCGTTTTGATGGTCTTCTCTGGTTTGCACTTGAGAAACTTGCACAGCGACTCGATGCTGCCGACATCGGGTGTGTGAAGCTTTGTTAATGGCTTGGCGTCGGGTGACGTAGTGATCTCGGGTGGCTTGCGACCGGTTTCTGCCCGTTCCAGATTGGCCGCGTAATTGGTTTTCTTGCAGAAAACGATCTGGTCTTCACCGTTAGAGGCCGGGATCATGAATTCATGCGAAGCATCGCCACCAATCGGACCGCTTTCGGCTTCAACAGGGATGTAGTCGAGTCCACAGCGGGCGAAGATCCGGCAATATGCGCGGTACATCTTCTGGTAAACTTCGTTAAGCGATTCAATCGATGAGTGGAAGCTGTAAGCATCCTTCATCAGGAATTCGCTTGTTCGCAGGATTCCAAAGCGGGGACGCTCTTCGTTTCGGAACTTCGTCTGAATCTGATAGACCGTCAGCGGCATCTGGCGGTGGCTGCTGAGGTGGCGTGACATCAAATCGGTCACGACTTCTTCATGAGTCGGACCAAGTGCCATATGGACGTTCCGATCACCTCGCCGGACGCTGAAGTTGATCAGCACGTTGCCGAAAGCTTCCTTGCGGCCGGTTCTTTCGAACAGGTCAATCGGTTGCAGTGCCGGCATGAGGATTTCCAGCGCTCCCGCCGCGTCCATTTCTTCCCGGACGATCGCTTCAGCCTTTTTCAGGGCGCGGACACCCAGCGGTAGGTACGTATAGGCTCCCGCCATCAGTTGTCGGATCAGTCCCGCACGTAGCATCAGCTGATGACTGGGGACCTCGGCGTCCGACGGGATTTCCTTCATCGTCGGGATAAATGTTTGTGACCAGCGCAAGGCAGATTCCTTTCAGATTAATCGATCAGTTAATGGAGCCAGGAGTGTATTCCGTGGAACACGGCGAGTGAAGTGCGGTTATTTACCCGCAATTTTGGCAAAGAACCCTTTCGCCCGCCTGCTCTCGATGAACGGTTCTGGCTGGTTGTGTCATTCTGTCAGGACAGAGAATCGAACCCGGGTGACGTTGTTGCGTGCGGCAGTGAGGAGCAGCGGTTCGACTTTACTGTAGGGAACCGTTCGGTCAGCCCGGATGCGTAGTTCCGTGGCGGTCGCCCCATGCCTGGCGATCAGTTGCTGCAGACGCTGTTCGACTTCTGCTTCAAGAATGGGAGTTGTTCCCATGAACAACAGGCCCGTAGGTGTGACGGTAACCAAAAGGCGACTTGGCGATTCGGCTTCGTCTTTTCCTTGTGATGCCAGTGGAAGATCAATCCGTTCCAGATGTTCATTTCGAATGAAATGACTCGCGACAAGGAAAAAGATGATCAACAGGAACACGACATCGATCAGTGGTGTAATGTTGAATGTGAAGCCCCGATCTTGCGTCCGCGAGGGGATTCTCATCCACGAGTCTCCCGCCGAGCTGGCGTCGCACTTGCGGTGTCGGCTGCCGCGGTCGTCCTCCGTTCGTCGCGCCGTCTTGCGGATGATCGCTTGAAATCTGCAAAAACTTGCTCGGCTGTCAGTGCCGTCTGAGCGACCAGTTCGTCGATTCGGTTGCGGAAAAAACCAAAAGCGGCGATGGCGGGAATCGCGACAATCAATCCGAACAGAGTGGTCACCAGGGCCTTGTAAATCCCAGGTGCCAGTTCACTGACCTGCGGATTCGCTTTGCGTTCGAACTCCATGAACGCCAGGATCATTCCCCAGACGGTTCCCATCAGGCCGAGCATCGGAGCAACGGTGCTGATCATGGAGAGGTACTCAATTTTCCGCATCAGCCGCGCGGCCTGCTGGGCGGCGGCGTCCTCCATGGCTTTCTCGACTGCTGAATAGCCGAGTTCAATTTCCCTCAGTCCTGCGGCGAGCAGGTACCCCAGAAAGCTATGGCTGGCGACACTCCGCTCCTCAGCGACTTTAATCTGACCTTGGGCAATCAGCTTCTGAATATCCTCGCTCAGCCCCTCCGGCATGAGTGTCTGACGACGAATCGTCAGCAAGTGTTCGAAGATCAGCGCCAGCATGGCGAGGCTGAGAGCTACGATGATGTATCCAATCGCGCCGCCGTCGGCGAACATCTGTCGGACATCGATTGTGGGGACGGGTGGGCGTGCCACGGCAGCGGTGGGTTCTTCCGCGAAGACGGCTGTCGATGGAATGAGCACCACGAGGCACAGAAAGGCTATCCGCAAAACCCCGATCCAGAAGTTCGTCATTCTTCAGCCAACTCCTTCAGCCGACGCCTCATTGTCGTGGCTCTCAATGACAGTTAAGCCTTCGTGAAACAGAGGACGCTGGTTTTTGCATCGTGCTCTCAACCTCGCGGCAAGTTTTCCGTAGACGCACCACTGGGACGATCGACCGACGTCGTCTTACGGTAGCAACAATTCGGGAAGGTTGGCAGATCGACTGCCGGGAAGCGGAGGGTTGTCCGCTGATCGAAATGTGAAGACGACCGAATACTTTGTCTGATTCGACGAATTCCGGCTGGCGGCGTGAAGCGTCCGACAATGGAAAAAGAGGACGTCGCCGGGGTCGAGTGAGACGAACTGCTTCGTGCTGATCAGGTCTGCATTCTCTTCGAGGTCGCTGCGGAAAAAGAGTTCTTCATCCAGGCGGCGGCGATCGAGCGACAGTGTATGAGAATGGGGAATGACCTGCAGGCAGCCATTCTCAGGGTGCTCTGTCCCCAGCGCGATCCATGTATTGATGAGCTCTGGACGTTGAAAAGACCAGTAGCGGATATCCTGGTGCCAGCCCGTCTCGCTGCTGAACTGTGGTTGCTTGGTCATGATGCAGTTGTGGTGTGCGAGAGGACAGACGACTCGGGGACCGAGTAGCTGTTTGAGTCGTCCCAGCACTTCCGGTCGAATCATCCATTCCGTGAACAGAAAGCTGCGGCTGTGTGCCTGCTTGAGACGTCGAACCGTCCGGCCTCCTTCCGCCTCCCGTGATTCGGGGGCGCCAGGGTAGTGCAGATCCGCCTCGTACTCGATCGGCTCAACGCTTTCCCTGAGGCCATAGTCTGTCACACGACGCATTGCAGCGACATCGTCTGCCGCCGCCAATCCGCGCACGACGATAAATCCATCTCGTCGAAATTGTTCGAGTTGCGATTGGGTAAACAGCTGCGTCGCGAGGTCGAGTGTGGCTGACGGCACGTCAACAAACTCCGTTCCAGTTAGGTGGCTCATCCTTTGATGTCAAACTCTTTTATCTTCCGATACATCGTGCGTTCACCGATGCCGAGCATATGCGCCGCCTCTTCGCGTTTTCCGCCTGTCAGTTCCAATGCACACTGAATGTAGTACTTTTCGACCTCGGTAAAGGGGCGGCCGATCAGGGAATCCGCACCGTGGACATGCCCCTGTCCATCCTGATTTTCCGCATTTAATCCGAGTGGGGCAATGTCGGGGGGAAGGTCGTCGATATCAAGACGTCCATCCTTGTCCAGAATGATCATCCCTTCGAGCGCATTTCGAAGTTCGCGAACGTTGCCGGGCCATTCGTAAGCGATCAATGCCTGTTGGGCCTGACGCGTGACGATCGGCAACGGGCGATGATGACGCGCGGAGAGTTGTTTAAGGAAGTAATCAACCAGCAGCGGTATATCGCTGCGACGCTCACGTAGTGGTGGAAGCTCGATCGTGACGACTGCCAACCGGAAGTAGAGGTCTTTGCGGAAGGTCCCTTTTCGGATCCCTTCCTGCATGTCGGCGTTGGTCGCGGCAACGACACGGACGTTGACGTCCATCTCTTCATTGGCGCCAATGCGTGACACTTTACGGTCTTCCAGAACTCGCAGCAGCTTGATCTGGGTCGCCATCGGCATTTCACCGACTTCGTCGAGAAAGAGCGTTCCTCCGTTGGCGTATTCGAATTTTCCAATTCGTTTTCCCACCGCGCCAGTGAAAGCTCCCTGCTCGTGTCCGAACAATTCTCCTTCGAGCAGGCTTTCCGGCAGGGCGGAAATGTTCAGGGGGACAAAGGGTTTATTCTTGCGTTCGCTATTCTGGTGCAGGGCCCGTGCGGCCAGTTCCTTGCCGGTTCCGCTTTCGCCCAGGATCAGAACCGTGCTGTCGGTGGAGGCGACGCTGCGCAGCTTTTCCATGACCCGCTGCATGGCCGGGCTGTTGCCAATGACCCCTTCATAGCCAAATTTTTCGTCGAGTCTGCGGCTGAGTTCCGCATTGCTCCGCAGGAGTCGCACCCGGCTGGATGCCTTCTCGACCGCGTGTCGCAGTTCGGTGATGTCCAGGGGCTTGGTGAGGTAGGTATGGACACCGTGCTGGCCAGCGGCGACTGCTGTCTTGATGGACGCGTGGCCTGTCAGCAGAATGACTTCTGCGTCGGGGAGCTCTTCTTTGGACTTGCGGAGAACTTCGAGACCATCGATTTCATCCATCATCAGATCGGTGACGATGACGTCATAAGTCTGGCTCTCGATCAGCGCGACCGCCCGTTTACCAGAAGCAGCGACAGTACAATCGTACCCCACCCGTTGCAGGCTCTCCGCGACCGCTTGAGCGTGAGCCTCGTCATCATCGACAATCAGTACGCGGATCGAGATCCCGGAGAGATCGACCTGAGTACCTTCCTTCCCCGACATGCGGAATGCCTTGTTAAATCTGTGAGATCGATCGAAATTCAGTAGTTGAGTTTCTGGTCAGGAGCTTGCGTTGTCTAGTTTAGACCCCCGATTGGAATAAAACTACCGGCCATTTCAATGACTCGATTTCCGTGCGCAATTTCTGATGCATTCTACTGCGGCGGTTCTCTGAATCGGGGAGCGCAAATTGCCCCCACAAGCTCATGCGCCCAAGGGAAGTGCAGGGACCAGGCGGCTCGACAACCGCAGTGGTTTTGGGAGCTCGGGCAGCACTTCAGGGGCCTGACCGTCAGCGGGCCCGTCGTGCCTTGCACAATTGCCGCAGTCGGTAAGGTTTACGCCCGGCGGGTGATCCCGGTGTCTAGGCAGAACTGTCCGTCGGTTCCTTCTTTGTTCTGCTTTGCACCTGCGATGAGAGGTAGTGCAGGTGTCTTTTGGCATACTCCAGCCAATCGCGAGCCCAGACGAATTCAGTGGCGAGAATCGCCAGGCCAAGCGGAATCACTAGCACTGCGGGGCCAGGAAACACGATCATCGCGATGCCGATCAACAAGACGGTCGACCCCAAGACGAACACCACGATTTTCCGTGCCTGTTGCCAAAGCCAGACACGGAATCCCGACGGCTCTGTGACCTGAAAATCCGCATTCTCAGTCACGTCGTCATCATTGTTGGGTGCGGTGCGATCGGGTGACTCCATCCCTGCTATCTCCTGATACAAACCACTAACACAAAAGCGGAACACAGAAAATACCGTTCCGCAACGAGTGCAAGGTTCTCGTAAACCCGAGAATCTTCTTCCTTCGGTTTGAGGGTTCGGACATAAACGCAGCGAAGGAAAGGGTTTCTATTGGTGGGGATGGAGTTGTGCCAATCGATTCGGCTCCGAGTCCTAGAATGAATGCGTCCAAGTAAGAAACGCAATGTGGCTCGAGAGGATCACTCACCTTTCCACTGAGGGACGCGTTTTTGCAGAAACGCCGAGATTCCCTCTTGGGCGTCATGCTTTAACGCGTTATCTGTCATGATGTTAGTCGCTCGGTCGTACGCCGTGGATTCGTCCAGATTCAGTTGATCATAAAACGCACGCTTGCCAAGTTGGAGGGTCATGGGGCTGCTGGCGACCATCGCGTCGGTCAACTCCTTGACTGTGGTGTCGAGTTCCGCGGCAGGCACGACCCGGTTCACGAGCCCGACTTCGAGCGCTCGATCGGCGCTGATGGGAATTCCTGTGAGCAGCATCTCCATTGCAACTTTGGCCGGAACGGCTCGTACAAGGGGCACCATCGGGGTCGAGCAGAACAGTCCGATCTTGACGCCCGGGGTGGCAAATTTGGCTTCCGCTGCGGCCACCGCGAGATCGCAAGCCGCGACGAGCTGGCAGCCGGCAGCAGTCGCAAGTCCCTGGACCTGTGCGATCACGGGCTGGGGAAGTCGTCGGATTTGTTGCATCACACTCGAGCAGCGTGCGAACAAGGCTCCGTACTCACTTTCGGATCGCCCGACCATCTCTCCCAGATCATGACCTGAACAAAAAACAGGCCCCGCGGCAGCAAGAACGACGACTCGTGTTTGAGGGTCGCTGGCAATCTGGGTCAACGCCTGGCCAAGTTCAGTCAGCATGGCCTCTGAGAGTGCGTTACGTCGCTCGGGGCGATTCAGGGTCAATCTCGTGACACCCGATTGAGTTTCAACAAGCAGCATGGTGTTTCCCGTCTCAAACTGAATACAGGCGGTCGTCGGCAGATGAATTGGAATTTGGAATAGAGAGTCTTCTGCATTGGAGTAACTCACCCGCGTGAGTACTCCGTGGCGTGCAGATCAACCCGCTGAAGATCTCGCTACCGTGGAAGGTGTGCCGATTCTATCTTCATTGGGCTATGGCTGTCCTCATGAAACGAGCCGACGGATCGATGTGGCCGTCTTCGCTCAGGCATGGGGACAGGGGGCTACGAGGAAGCGGAAGCTCCCTTTCTTCCTCGGAAAAGTCAGCTCTGATATCGAGATGCACAAGAAGGTGGCATTCTGGGGCCAGGGAACCGGCCCCAGAATGCCATGCCTAGGGGTTCAGCTTGCTTTTACGATGGGGTTGGTGAGCGTCCCAATTCCCAGAATTTCAATGCTCGACGTATCACCATTGAGGAGCGTGAAATTATCGGGCGGGACGATTCCGGTACCTGTCAGCAGGAAGGCGCCGGTGGCGAGGTCATTCTCGCGTGTCAGCCAATCGACCAGTTCGTCGAACTCCCGTTTCATCTGTCCCAAGTCGGTTTCGCCGCTGAACACGGTGCTGCCATCGCGCTCAATGGTCAGTCGAATCTTTGTTGCGGTCCGATCGAGTGGCTTCTCGGGGATGAGGATGAAGGGGCCGAGGCCGCAACACTGATTGTAAACTTTGGCCTGGGGGAGGTAGAGAGGATTCTCTCCCTCGATGTCTCGTGCGGACATGTCGTTTCCGACGGTGAATCCAACCAACCGTTTGGCAGGAGAAATCACCAGCGCCAATTCCGGTTCGGGGACACTCCAGTTACTGTCGGCACGCACTCGCAATGGCTCGCCTGGCCCGGAGACTCGGTTCGGGGTGGATTTGAAGAAGATCTCGGGACGTGGTGCGGTGTAGACGCGGTCATAGTGAGACGCACCCGTCTCCGACTCCTGCATTCGAGCCACCTGGCTCCGTTTGTAGGTCACGCCAGCCGCCCAGACTTCCTGTCGGTCAATCGGCGCGGCAATGGTCACCAGTCGTGGATCGAGCAGCGGTGCCTTGGGGTCGATCAGGAATCGAGCCAGACCGATCGGGTCGGGAGAGTTCACGATGTCCATTAAGGTGCGGGCATGGTCGACTTGAGTCAGGTCCAGCAGCCGGAACTGTCCGTCATCTTCGACCATCGCAACTCGAGTGGAACCATCAGCCAGACGCAGCTTGGCGAGACGCATGAGGATACCCTTAGGGACGAGCTTTCAGTGGAAATGCCAGGCTGCAGAAGATCGCAGAACGACACCCGGCTCGCAAGTAGTTCGTGTTGTCGCACCGCGGCGGGTGGCCACCGATGACGCAAGAGCGACCACTTCACCATCACGAAGATGCTCCAAGGATGGAAGGCCGGGATGAGGGAGCGTTGAGTAACCATCAATGCAAGTGCCGATTGCGATCGTGTTCCTCACTGAGCACCCCCGCGGCAGGTCGAATTCTGTTCTTTGTTTTCATGGTACTACCGCTGCTGTGGGTTTGTAGCGGTTGTATGCACGGTGTCCCGTTGCAGCTTTTTTTGTGCAAGCGGACTCAATGGTTCTCGTGGGCGATTCAGGCCGATATAGTGACCAGGAGCGGTCCGACTAACCTTTGCCGGATACAGAGTGAACATTGAGCATCCTCTGCGGGAGAATGATCTTCATGCAATGTTACCTGCCACGCAGGCTGATGGCTGGCCTTCGCATTGATGTCGGTTTCTGGTGCGGATCACTCCGTCACACTGCGAGCCGCCCCTTCCGCGGTACCTGTTTTCGGCTTTTGCTCTTAAGCGCAGTACTTCTGCTGTCGAACAAACTCGGTTTATGTGCCGATGCGACGCCGGGAACGGCAGCGAGATCCCGCCACTGGGCGTTCCAGCCAGTAGTACGACACACCGCTCCTGATCATGCGGTGAGGAGGGTCTCGAAGCTCGAAAATGAAATCGATGCTTTCATTGCTGCTTCGCTCGAGTCTCAGGGGCAGCATATTTCTGAGCCGGCAGATCGCGCGACCTTGCTGCGCCGAGTCACGTTTGATCTTGTGGGGCTTCCCCCCACTCCAGAAGACGTGGCCGCATTTCTGGCGGACGATTCTCCTGACGCATTCGAACGAGTCGTCGATCGGCTTTTGAGTCACCCCCACTACGGCGAGACATGGGGCCGGAACTGGCTGGATGTCGTTCGCTTTGCGGAGACCGCAGGGTTCCGGGAGGATCCTCTCCGTCCTTACGCTTATACGTACAGGGATTATGTCATTCGCTCGTACAACCGCGATCTTCCCTTTGACCGGTTTGTGATGGACCAACTGGCCGGAGACGAGCTTTTTCCGGATGATACAGAATCACTCGCAGCGACTGGCTACTGCCGGATGTGGCCGGACGAAAGTAACGCCTCGGACATTCTGTTGGCTCGACAGACGGCGCTGGACGACTTGACCGGGAATGTCGGAGCTGTGTTTCTGGGGTTATCGATTGGATGTGCGCAGTGTCACGATCACAAGTTTGACCCGCTGCTTCAGACCGACTTCTATCAATTGCAGGCCTTCTTTTCTGGAATTGTGCTGGAAGATCAGGTTCCGCTCGGAACACGGGATCAACTGGCCGCATATCGTCAGGAGGAAAGCGCCTGGCTGGCAGAGACGGCAGAACTGCGTCGGGAACTGGCTCTCCTCGAGCAACCAGCGCGCGTGAAGCTGCAAGGTGAGCGGCGAATGAAGTTTCCTGCGGAAGTGCTCGAGGCATTGGATACTCCGCTGGAAGACAGAACGACGATGCAAAGGCAACTGGCGTTCTGGAGTGCGAGGCAAATGGGTGTGAAGGAAGAAGACATTCCCAAACATCTTGACGAAGCGGCACGGGAACGCCGGGAACAGGTGCTGGCGAGTCTCGCTACGGCCAGGCAAAGGCAGCCGCGGCCGCCTCGTGAATCCAATCTGATGGCTGTTGCAGAGCTGACGTCGATTCCTCCTGCAACCTTCCGGATGGAGTCGGGGAGCTATGATCAACCGCGAGAGCAACTGGAGCCTCATTTTCCCGTCGTATTAAGAACCGAAAAAACGGCCGCTGCTCCTTCCATCGCGCCCCCTACCAATCGAACGTCAGGACGCCGCTCCGAGTTGGCTCGCTGGCTCGTATCTGCGGATCACCCATTGACGCACCGCGTCTGGGTGAATCGGCTGTGGCAGGGGCATTTCGGACAGGGGTTGATTGCTAACGCCAACGACTTCGGTACGCAGACGCCTGCGCCAGTGCATCAGGACCTGTTGGACTGGTTGGCGAGCGAATCGATTCGGCAGGGGTTCCATTCCAAGCCGCTTCACCGACGGATCGTTTCATCGGCGACTTACCGTCAGGCTTCCTCGCTGAAATCAGATTCGGACTCGCTGTCTGGAATCGAGGAGTCTCACGAAGTCGCCTCACCCTATTCGGCGTTTCCTCGTCACAGGCTTTCCTCCGAGCGAATCCGTGATGCGTGGCTGGTCGCTTCGGGACAGCTCAACGATTCCATGTACGGACCGGGCACCCGACCCGAGCTTCCTCCGAACTTCACCAGCCTGGAATGGAAAGTGAGCGAGCCGGCCCAGCAGGTGCGGCGTTCCGTTTATCTGTTCGCAAAACGGAACCTCCCGTACCCGATGATGGCTGCATTCGATTTTCCGGATATGCACGAAGCCTGCGGTTGTCGAACCAAGACGACGATTGCTCCACAAGCTTTAATGCTCCTCAATGACCGAATCATTCTTAACGCGGCGCGACAGCTGGCATCTCGAGCACGCTTGGAAGCCACTTCGGCTGACCCGGCGGCGACGGTCGAACGAGCCTGGCAGATCGCATTCAGCCGCACTCCGACAGAAAGTGAAGTTCGTTCGGCCCTCAAGTTCATTGCCGACCAGTATCAACTGGTGACGGACGGCGCTGAGCCGACAACAGGAGAGACCCTGGGGCGAAATACCGAGCACGAAGCTCTCGTGGACTTCTGCCACGCTCTCCTCAACGCGAACGAATTCCTGTTCGTTGACTGAATTCGTCGACTGAACGGGTGGCAGGATGTGCGGAGGGCAACGATGAATGCCCTTCCGCCAGTACTCTTGCTGATCGCCAGCATATGATCCCACTTTCCGCATTGCCGTAGGGCGAAGTGTCCGTGCTTCCTGGCAGGACTCCTTCGCTTTCGAGGGCCTGCTCATAGAGACAGTGCGTGTTTGTCAGTTCGAATCGCAGCCAAACACGCACTTTGCGCGGAATGAGTCACACTACGATAGCAGTCCGGCGGAAGACATCAGCTTCCGAGTTTCTCGATACGCTTCTTCCACCCATGCTTCGATCTGATCGGGCTCGGGGCTGTATTCGAGTTCGATGGAGACCGCGCCATCGATTTTGAGCTTCGCAATTTCTTTGAGGTAGGGCTCAAACTCAACGACACCGCGACCGGGAGGGAGGTCTCCATGTACTTTGCCGTCGCAGTCAGAGATGTGGACATGAATCGCTTTGCCTGCAAGCTTTCCGATGTCTGTTGAGGGAACATTTGCCAGGACAAGGTGCGAGATATCGATGTTGGCTCGCACCGCATCATGATCCACATCGTCAATGAAACGGACCATGTTGTCGATGTTGTTGAGAAGCGAGAGGGGGAACGGTTCGAGTTCCAAGGCGATTTTCAGGCCGAGTTCCGCTGCGTAATCACCCAGACGCTGGCAGTTCTCGACTGCGAAACCCCATTGCTCTTCTGCCGGAATGACTTCGCGATTCCAGATGTACTCGCCCAGAACCAGCAACACGTTGCTTGCGGAGAATTCGTAGGCGAGATCAAGGTACTTCGCCACGCGGTCAACGTGAAACCGCTGCACACTTGGATTGAAATCGATAAGCCCGGTTGCGACGCAGCAGATCGAGACGATCGGCAAGCCGTGACGATCGCACTCGCGTCGGATCAGTTGACGTTCCCGCACATCGATGTCGAGCGGATCGGCGAAGATATCGATCGTATCAAAGCCCAGCTTTTTGGTTTGTTCAATTCCCCAGGCGGTTTCACGTCCCGCCTGAGCCCACGCTGAGTTGATCAGTCCAAGCTTCATTGCTGCATTTCTCTGGTTCTAACGTCCGACGAAGTGTCGGATTACTTTTTGTTGCGGAAGAGTTTGTCGAGGCCATTTTTCACGGCGTCGTCGAGTTTGTCGCCAACCTTATCCTGAATCAATCCTTCCAATGCGGAATTGCCGAATTGCTTGGTCAGATTCCCCAGAACACGCGAATCCAGTTGAGGACGCGTCAGTGTCCCATTGATTGGAATCTGAACGGACTGTCCTTTCAGGCCCGCAAAAATCTTGTTGTCGCCCAGCCATTCATCCCGGATTGCGATCTCGGCAACAAGTTGAATTGTCTCATCGGTCCCGACCGAGCCCCTCGTCTTAACCGAGACGTTCTTTACCATGAAGGTCATGCCTTCGTGGTAAACTCGCCCCTGTTCCAACTTGAACGGAATCTGCTGTTCTGGCATCTGCAACCAGACCCGTTCCTTACTCAGTTCCCCTGCCTGACGACGCAGCAGAAGAGCCTGGATCTGGTCGATGGCTCCCACAATCTGAAGTGCCAATGGGCCCGGACGGACTTGAGCTGTGTGCACGGCGAGGGACCCCGCAATGCTGCCGGTAGCCGGATCAAGCAGCGGCAAGGAAGCTCCAGCCACATCCAGTGAAAGCTTTCCTTCGACTTCTGCGCTGTCTGCCAGAGTTGGAACAACGAACTTCAACCATCCATGGCACAACTCAGGTGACAGCCGAATCTGATCGATCACCTTTTCCTTCGGCAGGGTGAGCAGCATCGGATTCGTTTCGAGGTGTACCGTGGGGGTAAGATGCAGCTTGCCTTCGTTGACCACCAGATCGAGTGGAGCGAATTGGCAGATGCCCTGTTCCATTTTCATCGAAATGTCACCGGGGCCGGCGACGATTCCATAGACGTTGGCCGTTGACCAGCCCACACCCGCCTGAGCGGTCAGGTCTGACAAGCTACTTGTACCGGGCAACGGTGCAGGTCCCGCAGCGTTCGAACCGGGGCGAAACGAAACTGTCGAGGCTTTCGTCTTGCCTGGAGGTGTTGTTGCCGGGGGGGGCGACGCGCTGACGAGCGATCCTTTGATGGAGAAGGGACGACGGTCCTTGCCAGTGAGCTGGATGTTTTTACCGAGTTGCTCACCAAATCGTCTCACCAAGCGTTCCCAGTCATAGCCCAGTTCGCCGCTCAGATCGATCGACTGTGTGGTCAGGCATGCGTCTAACTTGCCGTTCGCACTGACAGAAACTCCATCGACATCAAGGGTTGACGATTCGAGAACCAACTTGTCAGCAGCGACATTGTAGGTGCCTCGAGCCGCCGCTTTGAGCTGAGGTTCTTTCCAGAGTGCGACCCATGCGGGGGGGCCACCTGGTGGAGTGCTCAATCCTGCGACGACCAGCTTGTCGATTTGCGTAACGAGGTTGGCGGTGATGGCACCCTCGTTCTGCTGGAGATCGGCTTTACCACTCAGCGAACCAATCAAGTAGTACTCAGGATTCTCAAGTGCGAGATTTTTCCAGTGAGTGATCTGTTTCAAGTCTGCTTGATAGGTCGCTGTTCCTACCAGGCGAGTCAGTCCCTGCGGGCCGAGGGCACAATCCAGGCCATCAATTTCCACCGACAGCGAACTTCCAGCCAGCGACGTTTTTGGTGAGGTCCATCTCTGGGAAGCCACGGCCCATTGACCCGCTGTGGCCAGTTTCAGTTCGGGCTCTTGAATGACCCAGTCGGGGCCCGCCGCCTCGAACTTCTGCATCCCGAGTGTGAGACGACTCACATCGATCTTTTCGGGGGTGGCAGCAACCGTCGTTTGCAGGTCGAGCGTTCCCGCCAGCTTCCAGTCATCAACAGCGACGAATGGCCGCAGGCGGTTTTGCCAGCTCGCCAGATTTCCCTTAACTGATGCAGTCGCATCATAACTCGGAGACTTTGAAGTCAGGTCCACTGGTTTCTTGAGCCGTGCGTCGAATGCATCCGGACCACTCGTCAGATGCACTTCACCTTTGTCGATTCGTGTTAACCCGGATTCGGGGCTTGCCAAGCCGTCGGCGACGACAGAAAGCTCGAGGTGATTTTCTCGCCAGATTTGATCCTTCGAGACGGCGAAGACGAAATTGTCGAGCAGGATGCGGGAAGATAGCCCGACGTGATTTTCATCCGTGCGGCGCAGTTCACCGTCAATCGACATTTCACCCGCCATCTGCTGGATGCCAAGGTCGACAAACTGCTCCAGGTTCTCAAGCAGCCGCGTCAGGTCGCCTGTCGCTGTAAAGCGAGCATCTTCCAGGGTTCCGCTTCCCTTCACTTGAAGGAAGTCGGACTTGCACTCCAACAGGTCCACAACGACAGCTTCACTTTTCCGGTGAGCATTCATCTTCACAATGAGCGGTTTGTTCCAGGGGATCGTCTGGCCTTGATTGACCGCTGTCAGGCCTACGATGCCAGCCGCGCCTGACCAATGGCGAACACCATCGGAATCTGCCCCGACGAGCTCAATTTTGACATCGCCCCCTGTGATCTCGATGCCATCGCGAATTCGCAGTGTCTGCGGCAGCATCGCCGCCAATTTCTTGAGGTTGACATTGCCGGCGATGTGGTAATCTTCGTCACTCAGCAGAGACTGAACGAGTTCGATTGAGGATTTGTGAGAACTGCCTTCAAGTGGGATATCACCCGTCGCGGAGAATTCTCCGACATCGGCGACAAGTTTCAAATTGTTCATTGCCAGTCGGCCCTGCATCGTTGCAGCTCGGCCGGAGAGTTCGAGCTGGTCAAGTGCCAGGCGATCCTGCTGCAATGCCTGGATCCCGGCGACAATCAGCTTCTCAATCGAGACTGTTCCATTCCAGTCAAAATCGTATCCATTGGAATTGGGCGAGAGCTTGATTGAAGCATCTGCGTTCAGCTCACCGCCGACTTGCGCACCCGGTAGGAAGCGAGCAATTCCCGGAGCCAGTCGGGCCGTGTTCCATTGCGATGCGCGGAGCACCGCCGTTTTTACTGCCGAAGTTTCCTGAACACTGGAGTCCGTCGTGAGGGAGGGACTGCCGTAATGGGCAATCAGCCAGTCGGTGATGTCCGATTCGTGTGGGGGTGCCTTGGCGAGGGTTGCCGTGGGAATTCCGATCGACAGGTCGACCTCGTCCACTGCACCTTGTCGGGTCACGGCACGTACGCTGATCTGGTCGAATGTTGATTGCTGGTTCGAATCTTTGTTTTCAAGGACGATTCGTGCGTTCTCAATTTCGACTGTGATATCGGGTGCAGGTGTGGTGGATGTTGTGCTCTCACCGCTGGTGAATTGAGCGAGTTGGTCTTCGATATTGGAACCTTCGTTACGTAGGGAAACGTGAACGACCGGATCCTGGATGGTAAGTGTCCCCAGATCACTGGAATTCGTTGCCAACTGCCAGAGGGTGTTGGACGTTGAAATCTGCTGGGCCACCACCAAGGGCTGCCCCTGTTCGTCGTCGACCTTCAGGTCCTTGATGACAACTGGCGAGAACCACCCTAGCGAGATTCCACCAAAGGAGATCTGCCCCTGGAATCCAGGTGTAAAGGCCTTGGGAACGCCTTTTCCCAGGACGGTCGTTGCAATTATCGACGGGGCAAACCAGACAACGGCGCAGAGCAGCAGCAGCATGCAGCCGCCGATTTTCAGCCACGGGCTCCGTTTTCGGCGGGGTGCTCGCGTCGGCGTATGATCAACGTGGGGCAAAGGGGCCGGTGCCGTGTGTTCATCCATGATTCACGACCAGTAGCTAGAAGGAATGAGACAAGTTGCTGGCGGAATCATATTTTATTTTTTGCGATCAGGTCGACATCAGTATTTCCAGACGGACGAATCTCATTTCCGTGAGATCTCGGTCTTGTCGTAGAATCGAGTCGCTCCTATAACCCCTTCGTTCGGTGGACATCATACGATTCCGTCGGAGGTGCCAAACCTTTTGCGAGGGTTTGAATCGATTCAACAGTGAGTGCTAGACACTACTGGATTCCACCCTATTCGCCTGCGACTCCACCGTCGCAATCCCGATGTCGCACCGAACAGATTGAAGCCGCGATGTTCTTTTGATCATCGCGGCTTCTTTTCATCGCTCCCCGAATCCCCTCGCTCCACCGACTTCGCGGACACCGGCCGAGAAAGGGGGGCAGAGGAAGCTCGCAGTCAACCAGGACGAAACATCCTGATGAGGGGTTGAAGCTGTGATAGCTGACGTGAGGGGCGAGGTTTTTCATTCACAGAGTCAGGTCTTTACCTACTGTGAATGCCAGCCCAAACTTCGATTTCAGCCAGATCGCCGGCTGGGTTCAGCTGAGGGGCCCGAGCCAACGGTTCCGTTCCGAAAGGTCCCATTCCGTCACGCGGTCAAAGTGGACTTGTCGAGAAGTCTTAGTGTCCTGTGCGAAACATTTCTCATTACCTGGTGTCGTGACCGAAGGTCGGCAGTCACCGGAAACGGTTGGTCGACTGCCTTGAAGCGCAACTTCAGTCGCCGCTATTCGTCGCTTGACGATTCTCCATCGGTATCGGGTTTGGCTGATTTCTTACGACTGGCTCGTTTCAACGGGGATGGTTTCTCTCGTTCGGCTGCGGCCGCTCGTGCGTCAAAGATCTTGCGAACGGATTCCAGCAGCACTTCCATGGGGAAAGGCTTGCGCAAGTAGTCCGCCACACCCAGCATCTCTGCATAGGCTTTGTGTCGGCCCCCTTCGTTGGCAGTGATCATGATCACTGCCGGGGGAGCCGTTAGAGTCTTGAGGAATTCGAGGACAGGGAAACCTCCCATTCGTGGCATCATCATATCCGTGATGACGAGGTCAGGGTTGAGAGATTCGATCTGTCGCTGACCTTCGATTCCGTTCGGCGCGAGAAAAACACGATATCCATTTCCCGTGAGGACTCCGTGCAGCATCGACGCAATCTCACGATCGTCATCGATAATCAGAATCGTTTTCTCTGTTGGTTCAGCGGGCATTCGATCAACCTCGGCCGGGAGGAAATAACATCAGCGGGGTACTCAACATCCTAATGCGAGACCCGCGGCAGTCACAAGCCGAGTTAAAGTGTCCGGCTCGTTGCCGTCTGAGCGAACGGCGGGAGTGTCAGGTTACCATGGCCCAAGCGGAACGTGAATCAAGAGGACAAATGTCTTCACGTCATTGGGTGTATCCTGGTCCGTGATGGCAGTCGGACTTGATTCACTTGAGTAGACTGGTGAGAAACGAGTTTGCGGATTTGCAGATTGCGGCGTACAGAGGGCGGACAGATACGTTGGAGAGGTCACAATGCTGAAGGTGCAGAGCTGACAAGAAACCGGGGGAGTTCGATTTTGCGCGTGGCAATCGAATCCAGTCATTGGCCTATTCGGTTCCAGCTCTCGCAGCTTGAGTGTTCTTCGGTGAAATGACGGGCAAGATTGAGGTGATGATTGTGGCTTCAGAGCTGACACAGCATTCTGCGGAATCGCTCTATCACTCCCTGGTGGAAAGTTTGCCCCTTTGTATTTTCCAGAAGGACAGGCAATTTCGGATTCTGTTCGTGAACCAGCGGATGTGCGATGCGCTGGGGGTGACACTGCCTCAGATACAGGGAAAGAACGATTTTGAGGTCTTTCCTGCTGACCTGGCCGAGAAGTATCGCAGCGACGACATGCACGTCATAGAGACCGGGGAATTGCTGGAGGCCGTGGAAGAAATCTCCGCCAGCGACGGAAAGCGAATTCACATCCAGGTACTGAAAGCCCCCATTCGTGATAGCCAGGGTGCAATCGTCGGCGTCCAGGGGATGTTCTGGGACATCACGGATCGACAGGCAACGGAAAACCAGCTCATTGAAGCTCATGGGTTTCTCGACTCGATCGTTGACAATGTCCCCATCATGCTGTTTGTCAAAGAGGCGGAAGAGCTGCGATTTGTAAAATTCAATCGCGCCAGTGAAGAACTCGTCGGCCTGTCTCGTGAAGATGTTCTGGGGAAATGTGACTTCGATCTTTTCCCGAAGGAACTGGCGGAATTCTTCACTCAAAAGGATCGTGCCGTATTGGCCAACGGCGTCATGGTCGAAATTCCCGAAGAGACTCTGGATACGCCAAATCACGGGCGGCGGATTCTGCGTACGAAAAAGATTCCGGTCATGGACTCAGAGGGGAAACCTCGCTTCCTGTTGGGGATTTCCGAAGATGTCACTGAGAAGAGACTCACGGAACTCGCCTTGAAAGAAGCCAAAGAGGCGGCCGAATCCGCGAGCCGTGCCAAAAGTGATTTTCTGGCCAATATGAGCCACGAGATTCGCACTCCGATGAATGCCGTCCTGGGCATGACCGAGCTGCTGATGGATACCCCGCTGGATCGAACGCAGCGCGAGTACGTCAAGATGGTTCACGAATCAGGGGAAGCTCTCCTGGGACTCATCAATGACATTCTCGATTTCTCAAAGATCGAGTCTGGCAAGTTCAACCTGGATCGTACCGAGTTCGCTCTGCGTGAGCTGCTGGGCGATACGATGAAGACCCTCGCCGTTCGTGCGTCGCACAAAGATCTGGAACTCGCGGTCCATGTTGCAAGCGACGTCCCATGCGTTCTGGTCGGTGACCCCGGTCGACTGCGGCAAATCGTCATGAACCTGGTGGGAAATGCGGTCAAGTTCACCGAGAAAGGAGAAGTGATTCTTGACGTCAGTTGCCAGTCCCACATCGAAGGAAAAGTTGAACTGTTGTTTCTGGTTCGCGATACGGGAATCGGAATCTCCCGAGATCAGATGGACCGCATCTTTCAGGCATTTGAGCAGGCCGATACCTCGACGACGCGCCGCTACGGAGGAACCGGGCTGGGGCTGACAATCACCTCACGTCTGGTTGATTTAATGGGGGGATCGATCTGGGTCGAAAGCAACCCAGGGCAAGGAAGCACATTCTACTTCACCACTCAATTTGATGTCGGGGTCGAAACGGCGGGAAGTCATATCGGGCTGGCGGTGGCTCAGCTTGAAGGACTTCGTGTTCTTGTCGTGGATGACAACGCGACAAACCGGCTAATTCTCACCGAGATTCTGGAAAACCACAAACTGGAGC
Organism: Schlesneria sp. DSM 10557; assembly: GCF_041860085.1. Classification (NCBI taxonomy): domain Bacteria; kingdom Pseudomonadati; phylum Planctomycetota; class Planctomycetia; order Planctomycetales; family Planctomycetaceae; genus Schlesneria; species Schlesneria sp. DSM 10557. Next base: position 3,880,866 of record NZ_CP124747.1, on the reverse strand, counting down.
CACAATCAGCCGGTAACGCAGCGCAGGCGATCGAGATGCTGCTCTCCGCTCAAGAGTCGGGTGAGCCATTTTCATTGCTGCTGACAGATGTCAATATGCCTGATATCGACGGGTTTACTCTCGTTGATCACGTCCGCAAGAATGAAGTGTTGCGGGATCTGGCGGTCATCGTGCTCACTTCCGGCGACCGCCTCGGCGACCGGGATCGGTGTCAAAAGCTGAATGTGGTCTCGCATTTGCGAAAGCCGATCAAGCAATCCGAACTCGTACAATCGATTGCGATGGCGCTCGGAACTGTCCGGCCTGAAAATGATCAACCGGTCCGCCCGCACGCGGCGCCCTCCGCAGTTCGACCTTTGCGTATTCTGCTGGCGGAAGATTCATACCCGAACCAGGTACTTGCCTGTGGACTTCTTCGGAAACGGGGCCACATCGTTTCGGTCGCGAATCATGGTGAAGAAGCGATTGATATTCTGCAGTCGGAAGGATTCGATCTGGTTCTGATGGATGTCCAGATGCCCGTCATGGACGGACTGGAGGCGACGCGCGTGATTCGCAAGCTTGAAGGTCGCGAGAAGTTGCATCCTCTCAACCGGAATCCGCTGATTGTCGTTGCCATGACCGCCCACGCGATGAAGGGGGATCGCGAACGCTGTCTCGAGAGCGGCATGGACGATTACCTTTCCAAGCCGATTCGGACCCACGAACTCGACGAGATTCTCTCGAGGAATTTTTCGGATGACGATGAGGCGAAAACCGATGCGAACATCACAACCATCATCGACTGGTCCGAAGCGCTTTCCGCTGTTGATGGGGATTGCGAGCTGCTGAAGGTCGTAGCGGGTGCTCTTCTGGAAGAGGTCGATTCGCTGAAACTGCGACTGGCCGCTGCGCTGGCCTCCGGTGATGCAACCTCTGTACAGCAATTGGGACATACACTGAAGGGGGCTGTGGGGGCAATTGGTGCGCAGGGCTGTCGCTGTCTGGCAGAACGGCTGGAATCTCTGGGTAAGCAGGGCGAGATTGAAATGGCGCACATCTGCTTTGTCGAGTTTGAGCGAGAGCTTGGCAGAGTGTGTGAACTTTTGCAGGGGTTTGTTCAAGGAGACTTTCAACCGGAAAGTGCCATCGGAAAGTGAACGTATGGTGATTGTTCTGTATGAAAGTTCCGGTTTTTGGTCGATGGAACAGGTTTGCCGGTTGAATTAGACGGGGAAATTCACTGATCTGTCGTAAATGTTCTTGTAACCCCACTGAACATGCGGTGTAAACTGGCTAAACATGGGAGAGTCGGTTGATAGAACTGTTCGGGCAGGACACAATCGCGAAAGGGTGCTGGCTTTGATTGCGAATGTCTTGTTTGCCACCGGCCAGCATCAAAGCAGGAACGCCGTGCATCGGGTGAGCGCATTCCATCCTGGATGACATGACGCGTGAGGGAAGTATCTCATGCGAATAAGGCGGCAATCGCGGGCACTGGCAGATGTGCGCCGCTCAGTCCAAACTCCTGTGCTTGGACAACGGATGGAGGAGATCTGAAGAGTGCTGGGGAAACTGTTGCCAAGTGACGGCGGAGCGTCGATTCCGTTGCTGAAGCCAAGTCTGCTGCTGGGGCGTAAGTCGGATTGCGATATTCCGATTGCCTGTTCCTCGGTATCCGGCCATCACTGTCGGTTGGAATTTAAGGACGGTTCCTGGTGGGTGCTGGATCTGGACAGCCGGAATGGTACATCCATCAATGGTCGTCGCATCACGGAACAGCGAATTTCTCCTCGAGATGTCCTGACGCTCGGCCGTCAAAAACTGGTCGTTGACTATCAGGCTGCGAAGCATTCCAGGACGAATCCATCTGCCAAGTCATCAGAAAAAAAGTCGACTCGGAGAAAGCTCTCAAAAACCCGGGCTTCAAGTCTAAGCGCCGATGATGAAATCGCGCTGGCATTCCTAAATCTATCGAGTGAGGAAAACGAGCAAGATACGAACCTACCATCAGAGAATGTTGTTTCTTCAGAATCCGTCTCGAATGTTTCGCCTTCGCCCGTAATGCCTGATGCCGAGCTTGTGACCGCCACTCCTGCGCCGGTTCCTGCTTACGTCGCGGAGCCCAGCCCGCGTCCAGTTCCTGCGGTCGAACTGGGGAGACTTGTTCCGGAAGAGGGAGGTGACCCCATCGTACTCACTTCACCGGAGATGACGATTGGACGGGGGCGCGGTTGTGATATCCCGATTCGGCTTCCCTCGATCTCTTCACGTCACTGCAAGCTGATCTTGAAAGACGGGTATTGGCATGTCGAGGACCTGAACAGCACAAACGGCACTTCGGTCGACGGCGAACGCTGTCTTTTTGACGTCTTGATGCCGGGAAGCACACTGACGCTCCATAAACATCACTACAAGGTTGAGTACGTCCCTGCCAGCGATGCGCCCCCTCCCATTGTTCGACAGCTTTTCTCGCAGAGTCTGCTGGAAAAAGCTGGCTTTGGTATGGATCTGACAGATGGTCGCCTTGGAGGAGTGGAGCTCGAGGATGACGATTCCGATCGTCCGAAACGCTATAATCTGCTGGACTCGGATGACTCATTGTAGAGCGGTGTGACCATCGCTCCCCCGGCACTGGCCCGAAAAGGTTTCTCTTCGTGGGGGCCCTCGCGGAATAGAGGCTGCCCACGTGGTTCTCCCACGTCGCGTCATTGTTCTCTGGAGACCCTCTCTCGTGGAGGGAATGGCTGTGATCATAGCTGGCCATGAATTGAGTGACAGTGGAACTTGGGGGCGAGGGTCGGTAGAACGGACGTCGCGGCCCTTGAGCAGATGGGTGGGACGCGAGTCGTAGTGAACTACTGACGAAAGGTCGATGCCGTATGTCTCGGAATTTGAGTGTTGTTTGCATCGTGGCGCTGTCATCAATGGGGTTGTGGGCGCAGGAGACGCCCTCTGCCAAGCCCGGTGATGCGATGATGGAAAGTCACCTGATCCTTGAGACGGCCCGGCTGAGCAGCCGCGTCCTGGAAGGAGCCCAGTCCCGGGAAGAATGGGAAGCTCAACGCGACGAATTGAAACGTCGGTATCTCGATATGCTTGGGTTGTGGCCGCTTCCCGAGCGAACCCCGCTCAATGCCACGGTGACGGGGACCTTGGAGCTGGATGATGTCCATGTTGAGAAGCTTCATTTTCAGAGCAGTCCCGGCCTGTACGTAACGGGGAATCTGTATCGACCCGCCAAGGTTGAGGGGAAGCTTCCTGCTGTCCTGTACGTCTGCGGGCACGCCAATCGGGGTCGCGATGGCAACAAGACCGGCTACCAGCACCATGGGCGGTGGTTCGCCTCACATGGCTACATCTGTCTGATGATCGACACGCTGCAGTTGGGCGAGATCGCTGGGCTTCACCATGGAACGTACCGTGAGCAACGTTGGTGGTGGCATTCTGCTGGGTATACTCCCGCAGGAGTGGAGTGCTGGAACGGCATTCGAGCACTGGACTACCTCACTTCGCGAGCGGATGTCGACGCCGATAAGCTGGCCGTCACCGGACGCAGCGGTGGGGGGGCTGCTACGCTATGGATTACCGCAGCAGACGACCGGGTGAAAGTCTGCGTGCCGGTCAGCGGGTTGAGTGATCTGCAAACCTATGTCAGCGAAAAGGTCTGCGACGGTCACTGCGACTGCATGTTCATGTACAACACTTACAGATGGGAATGGACGACCCTGGCGGCCTTGATTGCGCCGCGTCCCATGTTGTTTGAGAACTCGGGGTATGACCCGATTTTCCCGATGCCCGGTAATGAGCGAATTCGTGAACTCCTCGCTCAGATCTATGGGTGGTATGAAAAGTCCAAGGGGGAACTGTTTGATGTGGGCGTCACGCCAGGAGGACATCTGGACAATCAGGAACTGAGGCTGATGGCCTATCGCTGGATCAATCGACACTTGAAGAATGACAATGCCGATGTTGACGAGCCGAAGCTGGCTGCAATCGAGGGGAAACTTCTGCGAGTCTTCCCTGAGGACAGTGATTTGCCTTCTGATCTCCTTAATGCGGTGATCGATGAAACCTTCGTTCCCCGGGCAAACCCCGTCCCTCCGACCAGCAGGGACGAGTTCCTGGCGTGGTCCAGCAATTTGCGAGACGGCCTGCAGGAGCGTGTCTTTCGTGAGTGGCCCGAGCAAGTTCCTGCTGCCGTCGTGAGGGAAACGAGACCTGATGGTCAAATGATTCTGGGGACTGAAGACGACATACTGGTGATTGCTGCCCGGCACGAAGCGAAACAATCGCGACCCCGATCGCCGGAACATCGGGAACGAATCTGGCTTGTGGTACTGGATACGGAGGATCTCGAAGGAACGCTTCCGGCCTGGGTTGCAGCGACGGACCTGGCAAATCAGTCCGTTGTTGTTATCAGTCCCAGAGGTGCAGGGCAATCGCTGGCATGGACACGAAAAAATCCCCCCAGCTATGTTGAGCGAGCCCACGCTCTGGTTGGTCGCACGGTCGACGCAGGTCGCGTCTATGACGTTCAGTCTGTCGCTCGCTGGTTGCACGAGGCTGACGGTAATGAATTGACGATTGGTGTTGCAGGACGCGGTGCGGCCGGGGTGTTGGGTGTGTATGCCGCACTACTCGAGTCCTGTATCAGCGAAGTCCTGGTCGTGGACCCTCCTGCATCGCACCGTCAGGGGCCAGCACTGCTTAATGTGCTGCGGGTGCTTGATGTGCCGGACGCCATTGGATTGCTCGCTCCCCGCCACGCCACTTTGATCGATGCGGAGTCGGAAGCATTTGGTCGCACGGAACAGGCCTATCGTGCAGCCGGTTACGGTGACCGGTTGTCGCGCACTGTGCGGGCAGATTGAGTCGCTGCGGTCGGTCGTGTTGAAATCACTCCAGACGGATGTGTTCCCGTAATTCGGCGCGGCGGCGCAGGTGAGAGAGTACGTTCGCGCTGGTCGCCCGGAAAAAAGGAAGTCACGGTTCGGCGACCCAGGGTGGGGAGCGCCGGTTTAAGTCGTCGAGGCATTTTCATCGGCGCTGGCGGCCGGTTTTTGTCACTTCCGCACAGGTGGAAATCTGGGCGGGAAAGAGGGGCCAGAACGGTTAATTCGCGTGCGGGTAATCCGTGTTTCTGTTATACTTTACAGCCCGGCGAATGTCGGCGTTTTGTAAACAGAAATCGAGTCAGGCGGCCTTCGTTTCCGACTCGTCAATCGTCCTTTTAAAATATGTGTCCACTATGCATCTGACGTGCCAGCGAAACTCCTTAACAGCCGCATTTCAAACGGTTTCTGGCGTGGTTCCGTCTCGCACCACCAAAGATATCCTTAAGAACGTCAAGATTCAGGTGGGTGGCGGCAAAGCCGTGCTGATCGGAAGTGACAGTGAAATCGGAATTCGCTGCGAGGTTCCTGATGTCGAGTCAGACTCGCGTGGAGAGGCGCTGCTGCCGACGTCGCGGGTGCTGTCAGTGCTGCGCGAGCTGAGTGACGATGTTGTTAAACTCGAAGTCACTGGCGATGCGACGTGGATTCGGTGCGGTTACAGCGAGTTTAGGCTTTCTGCGGAAGATCCTGCTGATTTCCCTCCTGTCGCTGCGTTTGAAGAATCAGACTACTTTGTCGTGCCAGCAATGGCTCTTCGCATGATGATTCGTCGAACGATCTTCGCGACGGACAGTGAGAGCACTCGCTATGCACTGGGCGGGATCCAGACGGAACTGGGAGCTGAGCAACTGACCCTGGCCGCCACTGACAGTCGGCGGCTGGCGGTTGTGAGCGCGGCATCCAGTATGGTGGGACGTCCAGAGCTTCCGGCCACTCCCCCCGTTGTCCCGTCCAAGGCCATGGGATTGATAGAGAAAAGTCTCGGCGATGGATCGGGAGAAGTTCACATCGCCTTGCACCAGAACGACATCGTGGTTCGATGTGGCGGGACCACCATTACCAGTCAGTTGGTTCAGGGGCGGTTCCCCGATTACCGCAAAGTGGTACCAGATACTTACAACTCGACGATTGACCTGGTCGTGGCACCGTTCTACTCGGCAGTGCGACAGGCGATGATCGTAACGAGCGAGGAAAGTCGCGGTGTCGACTTCGAGTTCGGAGCGGGTACGTTGCGGTTGAACAGTCAGGCTGCGGACATTGGGCAGTCGAAAATTGAAATGCCGATCGCTTATGACGGGCCAGAACTGACGATCACATTCGACCCTCGTTACGTGGCCGATTTCCTGAAAGTTCTCGATTCCAGTTCGCAGTTTCATTTGAAACTGATCAGTCATGACGACCGGGCCGCGCTGGTGACCGACGATAACTACACCTACGTTGTGATGCCGCTGGCACGGGATCGCTAAACCAGCCTGAGGTGTCTCAGCAGGGACGCAGCACCTGACGGTAGTTCGAATTGTTCGAGCTGTACAATTAAAAGTTCACCTGAAACGCAAGATCGCACGCATGGCCGCTCGTGATCCACTTCCTTTATCCATCGCCCTCAGCGAACTCATTGCCCTTCGTGGTTTTGCGAGAGTTCGCAGCGAAAACGAGCTTGAGGCCGCATGGAAGCAGGTGGCTGGGCCCGATCTGGCTGCTCAAACTCGCCCGGCGAAGTTGAGTCGGGGGACGTTGACGGTCGCGGTCGACAACGCGCCACTGCTGAGTGAGCTTGCCTCGTTTCAGGGGCCTGAACTGCTGCAACTCATCAGGCAGCGCTACCCGCATTTGAACATTCGAACATTGAAATTCAAGCTGAGCGGAACCTGATTTGAACCGAATTGCTTTTCGCACGAATCAATCCTGCATCAGCATTCAATTTTGAGATGGAGAACTGTTTTGTCTGACCCGAATAATCCACCGATGAATGAGTCCTCCGACGTTTCGCAATCCGCGGCAACCGGGTCTGTTTCAGCCAGCAGTGAATACGGTCCTGAACATCTTCAGGCGCTGAAGGGGCTTGAGGGGATTCGGCACCGTCCTGCGATGTACATCGGTGACACGACAACGCTGGGTTTGCATCATCTCGTCTATGAACTGGTAGATAACTGCATTGATGAATGTGCGAACGGACATGCGACTCACCTCTCCGTGGTGATTCATGCAGACGGAAGCGTTTCAGTTTCTGACGACGGCCGCGGGATTCCTGTCGGTCCGATGCCGGAAGAAGACAATAAATCGGCCCTCGAGGTCGTGCTGACCAACATTCACGCTGGTGGAAAGTTCAACCGCGACGGTGGTTACAAGGTCGGTACCGGGGGGCTTCACGGAGTCGGTATCAAGGCGGTGAATGCGCTTGCCGAATGGCTTGAAGCGGAAGTTCGCCGCGAGGGTCATGTCTGGACGATGGATTTTGCTCGAGGTAAGCCGACAACTGAGCTCAAGAAGCTGGGCAAGAGTGATACGACGGGGACCAAGATCACCTTTAAGGCCGATCCCGACATCTTTCCGGACACTCGGTACAACTTTGAGCCCCTCGCCAAGCGATTGCAGGAATTGGCGTTTTTGAATGCCGGGGTCCGCATTCGAATTCTGGATGAACGATCGGGGGAGCAGGATGAATTCTGTTACCCCGATGGAATTGTGGAATTTGTTCGCTGGCTGAATCGGACAGAAACGCCCCTGTACGATCCGATTATCCGTATCAATGGACTGCAGGACGGCATTGAAGTCGCTGTCACAATCCAGCACAACGATGGCTTCAATGAGAACGTCCGGACGTTCGGAAACTGCGTCAATAACTTCCTCGGGGGGACGCACCTCAGTGGTTTCCGGGCCGCAGTGACGCGCGCAATCAACAACTACGGAAAACGCGAAAAGCTGTTTGAAGAAATCGTTCCTTCAGGTGACGACTTCCGTGAAGGTCTTGTGGCGGTTGTGGCTGTTCGCGTTCCTGATCCCCAGTTTCAGGGGCAGACCAAGGAAAAGCTGGTCAACGCCTCCGTCGAAGGGATTGTCAACTCGATCGTCTTCGAGCAATTGACCAAGTTCATGGAAGAGAACCCGAACATCGCCAAACGCATCGCGCAGAAAGGGCTGATGGCTGCGGAAGCGCGCGAAGCGGCTCGCAAGTCTCGCGAAATGGTGCGGCGGAAAGGGGCTCTCACCTCGGGTGGACTACCCGAAAAACTGCGTGACTGTCGCAGTCGCGAGCTCGATATCACCGAGCTGTACCTCGTGGAAGGGGACTCGGCCGGTGGTTCGGCCGATACCGGACGTGATTCGAACGTCCAGGCGATCCTTCCGCTACGAGGAAAGATCCTGAACGTTGAGAAAGCTCAACTGATCAAGATCCTGGATAACGCGGAAATCTCGAATCTGTTTAAGGCGATCGGTATTCCACCGATGGCAGAGTTTGAGGATGTGACCAAGCGGCGCTACGGCAAAATCATTCTCATGACCGATGCCGATATCGACGGAAGCCATATTCGCACTCTGTTGCTGACGTTCATGTTCCGCCACATGAAGCCCCTTGTGGAGAATGGGTGTATCTACATCGCCCAGCCCCCACTCTACAAAGTCACTCAGCGGAACAAGAGCCGCTACGTGCAAACGCACGAAAAGATGGTGTCTGAGCTGATGGAGTTGGGGCTGAATGGAAGTCGGGTTGTCTTCTCTGACGGAGTCGAAATCGAAGGAGATCATCTCCGGCGAATCGTCACCCTGCTCGGCCGGATCGAAGAGCCAATCGAGCTTCTGGAACGTCGCGGACTCACTCTGAAATATCTACACCAGCAATCGCCTGACCCTGAAAAGCCATTGCCGCAGTATCGAGTCTTTCTGGGTAAGCGAGAACAGTGGTTCCATACGCGGGATGAGGTCGAACAATTCGTCCAGGAGGAAGAGAAGAAGCGGGGGCAGGAGCTGGAGATTGCCGGTGAAGCCAACGGTACGCCTGCTCCGAGCAAAAACGTGGCACCCGCCACACCGGGAGCTGCGAAAGATGGTTTGCTTCAGATTGTCGATCTGCACGAGATGCGAACGATCAACGATGCGCTGCGTGAGCTGAAAGGTTATGGAATTCGTCTACCCGATCTTTATCCCCCTGGGGCCAAAGACGGTGAAACCTTCTATCCGTTCCGAATCCAGCAGGAAGACCATACCGTACGCCTGACCAGCCTCCGGGAATTGCTGCGTGAGCTTCGGGATCTGGGCGAGCGAGGAATGAAGGTCACCCGCTTTAAGGGACTGGGTGAAATGGACGCTGAAGAGTTGTGGGATACCACGATGGACCCCGCCGCAAGAACGCTGTTAAAGGTCACGATGGTTGACGCTGCCGCTGCGGACGAGATGTTTCGGGTATTAATGGGCGATGCCGTTGAGCCGCGCCGCGAATTCATCGAAAAGCATGCACTCGACGTGAAAGACCTGGACGTCTGAACGAAGTTGTTGACGGTCTCGAAGTCCCAGGGCGCCCGACAGTGCAGCGGCGTCCCGGGACTCGTGCATTCTGGAATCTTCCGTCAAAAGCTTTGCGGGCAAATCCTTGCGGCCGTTGTCGAAATCACACGCATTCAGCCGCTCGAGCTGCTGCGTCAGATGAGCACTCTTCCTTTTCTCTGGGGACTAAGGAAGAAAGCGAGTTCGTTCTTCGGGGGTTGGCAGGCGACACGACTCTTTCTTACCAAACACGCGATATCGATTCTTTGCGACGATCGTGTATCCAAGATTCCGCAGAGGAAGCGGAATGAGCCACAGCAGTACCCCCAGAACGCGCCAACCGGGCCCCAGTTGCCAGAGTATTCTGATCACCGCCGCCGATTTCCTGTAGGTACGCCCTGCGACCCACAGCACCATGGTGTCGAGGTTGTTGACATCTGCTGGGGATAACAGTGACTTCGCGGTATCACCTTGCAGCGGGGCAAACTGGAACTGCTTCCGATAATCACGTTTCATGACGAAGTCGATGGACCAGTTGCACAGGCCACACACGCCGTCAAAAAACAAGATTCGTCGCGCACCTTCGGTCTCACGGACGTCCACGGGGATCGGAATTTCGCCTGTCCCGCTGAGTGCGACTGGTACACTGCTCATGACGCCCTCCGCTCTAGGATTGGTTGACTGAAACCCCGGAGACATCGTACAGGAACGGCGTCAGTGACAGCAAATCCCTCTCTGTCGCCGTTGGCATCGACTCGAAGAAATGAGTAGTCGCCATCGGCGAAAAGTTTCTGGCACGCGACATCGCATCCTTCAAGCGTTACGACTCTCGGACAATCTTGGATCGAACTGTCGAAACCCCGCTGTGCGCAGGCGTCAGGCCTTCTTCTTGACCGGGCGACCTCGCTTCTTGGGTGTAGCATCCGTGGCTGAAGTCGTTGCTGCCATCCGAGCCTTCCGTGCAGCGACATCGCGTTTGGAACGCTTCTGCATAATTTCATACTGAGAAGGTCGACCTTGATTCTTTGCAACAATCTGGGCCGGCAGGACGGCGACACACTGATTGGCCATGGTAATGATGACATCCAGGCAATCCCATTGTCGCTGCGTCCAGGGAAAGAGAGCATGGGTCAGCTTGTGCTGCTGCATTTCCATCGCAACCTGGGTCAGTTGTTCCGTCGCCTTCTTCAGTGACTCTGCCGTGCTGGCCACCATTTCTGCGCTTTTGGATTCGTATTTCAATGGCACGCAAATCTCTCCTGAAAAATGAAATGAAAACCTAACGCTTGACGCGTCATTACCTTTTGTCATCGGTAAAGCAAAAACGTAAGTCCGTCAAAAGAAAATCACAACTGCATTCTTGACGTCATAAATCTTTGTCGGTATTGTGTCGTGAAGTTGTGTTGCTGTGGCTGCGACGCAATATGATTCGGTTAATCTGCAGGGTGCACTATGTCGGCTCTCGATTCCAGCGAAAGAGACCTCCATTTCCAGACGACCGGCGAAATGGAGAATCGTTGTCAGCAGCTCGAACGTCAGGTGGCAAAACAGCGAGCTGACTGGGAGTTGGGAGCTCGGGAATGGAAACGGCTGCAACGGTACCAGCAGGAACTGGCCGATTGGCTGGTGGACAATGCGGCGAATGATGACGGACGGTTGATAAAGTCGCAGATCAACGCCGCGCTGGGGGGAGAAGATTTCATCCCCTGTTCGTTTACTTTTTCCGCCAAGGGAAGGAAGTACCACATGGAGCTGGTCTCAACAGTCTATGAGATTCAAGAAATGTAACCGGGTTTCTGAATTTTCATCTCAGTCGAACTCGCCGTGTCTCTCGATCATCCCTTTCAATCCCTCACACAAGAAAGATCGCCATTTATGCCGGAACGAACCGTTAAAGGAGCGGCATTTACCATTATTGTTGACGATAAGCAAATTCGTGTCGAGCACGTTTTTGGAAAGGGAAAGCGATGCCGTGTTTACGCTCCACCCGGAGTTCTCATCGAGCCCGTATCGCACGGACAGAATCTTCCCGCATGCCGGAACGAGTCGCCCATTCTTGATGGGCTACGACAGTCGCTCGGGGACGGTGAGATTCCGGATTCTTCCCTATCCGATCTTTGAGCGGCGGAAGACGGCCAATCTCCGGCCTCTGAATGGGGGACGTGGAAACGGCCTGCTTCAGCGAAATCGGCCCCGCCAGGGCCACCAGAGACTGAAGTCGATCCTTCTCAATGCGACATCCAGCAAGAACAGAAGAGAGGCGATTGTCACCAGTGGCGGCCAAAGCGGAGTGGTTCTCTGGACCGTTCGCGGGCGCACTACTGGCTGGCCTTCACTCTGTCGGTCTCCCGTGTCTGTGGGAAAGATCTCGTCAGGGGCGGGCGAAAATCGGCCGCCTGATGTACTGGCAAGGGTCTTTAACAGGTCTTCATTCGTGGGGTGGAGCCTGAGTTCGTCAGGATAGCCCACAATCAGGCCCCGTGTCTGCTGATGCAGCAGTGTTCCCCCCGATGTCTTCTGGGTCATGTTCAGGTGATACGCCCCGGACAACGGGGTATCGAACTCGGCAACGTAGCGACCGGGACTGGTTTGTTTCATTTCGAGCTTGTGCTGGCCCAACTGAGGGTCGATCACCGTGACTTCCGTTTCCGCTCGATTCAGGAATCGGCCGGAAGGGTCAATCGCGTCGAGGCTGACCGTGGCCCGACGACGTTCCTGCTTCACGTCGACGACGACCCCTTTCACGTCATTTTTGCGCATCGACTGGCGAACTACTTGAGCCCAGAATTTGCTGAAACCTGGCCATGTGAGCCATTCTGCTCCCCAGCGACTTTTCGCATCAGAAGTAAACGCGACAGTGGTTCCCAGTCCGTATCGCCACCATGCCAGCAGCGGGTCTCCCGATTCTGTCGCCAGGATAAATTCGCAGGTGGCCTTGGGTCTGGTGACAACGTACCCAAGCAGAAACGGGGCCGTTTCAAAGTCGATGTCGGCGAGGACTGGTGTCGGTCGAAGCAGTTGCGGAACGAACGGTTGTTCATTGATCGCCGATTTGCTGGCCGTCATGGTTTCTTTGGCAAATATCTGGGGAAGTGTGCTGGCCTCCATGGCCTCAAAGTAACGTCCCTGGCCGATCCTCGCGATCTCTTCCAGCAGCTTCGAATCACACCCTTCACCCACGGCGACTGTCGAACACGTGATACGGGAAGAGGCCATACTCTGGGCAATCCCTTCGAAGTCCCCAGGAGAAGAGATTCCGTCTGTCAGCACGATGACGTGCTTGAGCTTTGCGGTGGCCGCTTGGAGAGAGTTGTAGGCTTCTTCCATGGCGGGATACATCGTGGTTCCGCCACCCGCTTCGATGCGGCTGATGTCATCAAAGATGCGGCCTTTGTTACCTGCGGATTGGAGGTCACTCACCCAATAAAAATCTCCGTCAAAGGCGATGACCCCGAGCTGGTCCCGGGGCCCCAGCAATTCGGCAGCACTCTTGGCCGCCTCCTTGGCCATCTCGATCTTTTCTCCCCCCATTGAGCCTGATTTGTCGATGACGAGGACCATTCCCAGGGAGGGTTTCTCTTTTTCTTTTTCAAAGTCGGATCGAACGGGCAGGATCTCTTCGAGAACTGTTTTGTAGTAACCTCCCAAGCCGAACGACTGGTCGCCCCCCAGCATCATGAAGCCACCTCCCAGATCCTGAACATAGGTCCGGGCGAGTTCCATTTGCCGCTGTGACAGGCTGGTAGCGGGGATGTTGGACAGGACCAGCAGTTCATAATTCTGAAGGTCCGCCAGTGACTCGGGCATTCCTTCGACAGGCCGAACGTCGCATTCGATTTCCTCCTGCTGGAGAGCCCAGACAAGTTGCTGTGCCAGTTTGGTTTCGCTTTCAATCAGCAGGACACGAGGTTTGCCGGTGGTAAACACCAGGCCCGACTCGGTGTTGTTGTCGAGCAACGTATCTTGTGACAGTCCGCCGACTTTGACGGTGTACTGGGCCAGCCGTTCACCCGTGATCGACTGCTGAAAGCGAAACCGGTTTTCGCCTGCCTTCAGTTTTCGTGTCTCACTCAGCACCTTGTGGGCACCCCGAAAGACCTCGACCAACCCTTCATCTTCATGGTTCGAATTGATGACGACTTCGACGTAGAACGGCTCACCTTCACGCACTTGAGCAGGCACATCGACTGCGGCGACCTGTACTTCGTTTTCATCCCGTACTTTCAACGGAACTGTGTCGATTGGAATGAGTTGTACGTCTCGGGCAGATCCCGGTGTGTTGTTTCCGGACATCGTTTTTCGATCCGTCGTGACGAGTGAAGCAGTGCCGAGCGCTGCTTGAAGTACGTCGCCGGCCGTCTGATTGCCGTCCGTGAGAAGCACAATTCTCGGTACGTAGTCGGGCGGCATCGCTCCCGCCGCAGATCGAATGGCCGCCGCGATGTCCGTGGAGTTTCGATCCAGAGCAGGGGGCAGTGCGGGGGCAGATGACCCGGGCGCTGGACTCGTCGAAGGCTGTTGTGTCGATGGCTTTGGTCGTTCGGTCGTCAGCGTCCCCGCTTGAGCAGCGAACGGCAGGTACATGACTTTATGGTCGCCGGGATTGGTTGATTGGGAAAAAACGCGATCAAGATACTCGTCAACCTGGGACGGTTTTGCAGGAGGTTTCGAACCATCTGCAGGGAGTTGCTCGTCATTGGCTGAATCGACGCTCAGGCTTTGGTCGATCGCAAAAATGACGAACTGTTGCTGAGTCGGACGTAGCAGAGCCAGTCCGGCAAGTGCAAATGCCAGCAGGATCGTGATGGCTGTCCGCGTGGCTAACGAGATGACACGTTGTCGCAAGGGAAAATCAGATAACGAACGCCAGTAGTAGTAGGCGAGCAGGGGTACGATCAGAATGAGCGAGGCCAGCCACCAGGGATGAGGCACTTCGAATGAAAAGGAATCAATCATCAGGGATCTCGTTTCCATTGCGATTGTCCCGCAGTCGAGGACGATCAATTGACGTTCTCGTTCTTAACTGATGACACACCGTTGATAGAGGCACCATTCGATGGTGGTCAGTGCCAGCGCGATCAAGAGCAGCCAGAACCAGACCGGACGCGATCCCAGTCCCGCGAGGACCGGGGACGGAGAGCTTCTCTTCAGCAGAAGGTCCTCTGTGGGACGCAGATCAGACTCTGCAGAGCTGGCGAGATTGCATGCGATCTCGAGCAGTGGCGGCGGCGGGGCCTCTTGTGCGACTTGCGTCGTTGCGGTCAGGGAGGTTGGGACGACATCCGAAACTTGCCAGATTCCGCATTGATCCAGTGGGCCCACCGTGGCCTTGTCCGCACTCAAGGTCAGCGGTTTCCTCTGACCAGTGGGGCTCACCAGAGTCAGTTCCTGACCCTTGGGTGGGGTCAGGAAATCGCTGGCCGTTACCGTCGCGATGGAACCTGCCGCAAGAGATTCACGCAGGTCGCTCTTGTTTCCCGCGAACCAATGCAGGGCGTTCCCCACGGAAATGGGAAAAGCGGTCCTCAGCGGAAGATCCCCTTTGTCGAGATTTACTGTCAGGACCAGGACCTTCCCTTCGGGGCGGTTGATAGCAAAAAAGAGCGGGTCCCCTGTGATCGCTGTTGCGAGAATCTGCACTTGCTCAGGTTCTGTTGGCGTGATTTTACGAGCTTCGGGCATGACGACGTTGTCGAGGCTGACGTGCGCCATTAGCGGCGAGTCCTTGTCCTGCTTTGTTACGATCGCGCTTTCAAGTTGTTCGCCGACTGTAAAGAGGTCACTGGAATTTGCGGGATCGATGATAAAGACATTTCCTGCAGGGAGTGTCGCAGGGAGACCGCGGTGGTAGACGACAACAGATTCCAGGGGGACGCGGGCAGGGGGTTGATCAACGACGGTCAATTTGACCAGGGGATTCGCTTCGAAGACTTTCTGCAGAAAGAGATTGCCTGTCGTGACGAGAATGACAGACTGAATTTCGCGACGTGGCAGGACCGCCCAGGCAGTGTTGTCTGCGGCCAGTGCGTCATCGTGCTTGATGTTCGCGACCAGATGGCCGCCGTTGGCAGAAGCTTTATCAAAGACCTGGGTCCATTTTGCACCTGGCTCCAGCTTCAGGGGTACGACATCGATCGGTTCTGTGGTCCCCGTGCCGGGTATGAGCAGATCAATCTCGAAGCGACACTCCACAGGATCATCTGACGCATTGGAGACTTCGGCGAGAATTTCATATCCCAGGGGATCGACCAGACTCCGCCGAACTTGAAACTGGGTGATACCGACATTGCCCGAACGCTCGCCGATGATTTGTAAGGTAAGCTTTCCCGGTCCGCCGATGTCAGTCGGGGCCTGAACTGCAGGAGCGTCCCCATTCGCCGAAGCGACGGGGAGAGGCACCTTTTCGGATGTGTCGTTGGTCTGAGCTTGCTCACTCACCTGCTTTTCTGCCCCCTCGAAGCAACCGTCTGTCAGGACGATGACTTCGGCCTGCTTTCCATCAGGTCGCTCACCAAGCAGGCGTTGCGCAAGAGAAATTGATTCAGCGACGCGCGTAGGACCGTCGGTCGCCGGCAGCGAATTGATCGCGTCCGTCAATGTCCGTTGTCGGCCAGTGAATCCGACGATGACCTGTGGTTGAGTCCCCGCAGCGACGAGCGCCACTTCGTCGCGGTGCCGCATTCCTGATACCAACAGTCGCGCGTGGCGACGAGCTTCGCTCAGACGGGACGGTTTGACGTCCGTTGCGTTCATGCTGGCCGAATTATCAACGACCAGCACGATACGCCGTGCAGATCGAACCTCCCAGAAGAAATACGGGTCAGCTAAGGCCAGAACCAGCAATGATAGCATCGCGAGTTGCAGCAAGAGCGAGACGAGGTGCTTAAGCCGTTGCCAGATCGACCGTGGGTTCTGCTCATTAAGAACTTGATTCCAGAACAGGATCGTGGAAACCGGCTGTCGCCGTAATCGAATTTTGAGAATGTAGAAGACGACGATTGGAACAGCGAGTCCAAACCAGAACAGGGAACCTGGCGAATCAAACGTCATGGGAGAGGTCAACCTGCTAAGAGACCCAAGTGAATTCGGACAGAAATCAGTCGGTCGAAGTTGCGACCAAGATCCTAACCATCTGTCGCGACCAAAACCAGACAGCATGTCATGGTTCTGTTTTCGCAAGCGAAAGTCTCGAGCGGATGACGACGGCGCTGACCCGTCAAGCCAATCGGAATGACGTTACAGAAAAGGCGATCAGGCGATTCGAGCCTTAGTTCGATGGCAGTCACTGCCCGCTGCGCCGGGGCTAATTCATCTTGCTAAAGCGGCAGCAGGGCTTCCGGCCTCCACAACGCGTATACAGAGAACGCGTTGTTTTTTTGTTCCTTGATCATCACGGCAGAAGAATCGATCGCCTAAGGTTCCCTCTTCGTGAGGGATCGCCGTAATCAGCGCCAGTTCTCCCACATTCAAGGTCATACTAAATCGTTGAGCCACGCGCACGTCGATTTTTTGACTCATTTTGAGTGACCAGGCTTCCCCGGCAGCTGTGCGTCGAAGCTGGTTTTCGCCATGATGAATTTCGGGCTGGAAGTCGATTCTGATCCAGCCTTCCTGCAGTCGATTGGCCTTCATGCGAAGAACGCAGTTGACATTCTCGTAGGAGGCGGACTTTTTTCCTCCCGCCTCGTGAAACAGGAACTCACATTCGTCATGAATGATGCCGGTGGGGATTTCCGTTTCGACGCCGGGGGCCAGGAACTGGTGTCGACCCAACAGCGGCCCCGAATTCTCGGACGAGTTCAGGGGGATTTCCGCGACCATACCCAGTAACTTCTGGACTGAGGCCGGAGGGTGTGAACTCGCATTTCCGACACGAAAACCATTTTCACGCAGAATTTGCCGAGTTTCAGTCGTTGGCACGGCTCCAATCTGATCCACATCTTTCCAGAGGCTTGTGGAGAGGAGCGGATCTTCCTGCGGGCGTTCAATGAAGAAAACTTCGAGCAGTATGGTGTCAGGCGCAGCCTGAATCGGAGGAAGAATCGGTCGTCCGGACGAAAACTGGGTCGAAGTCGAACCGGTCGGGAAGATCGAACATCCTAAAAATGCAAATACGCTGACTGTCACCACCAGAAAAGGTAGTCGATTGGTCCTCGCGAATGGCAGGATGTACCGGGACACGTGCAAGTCCGTGAAAAGGATTGCTTTTCTTCGATTTGATGTATGAAAGGAGGGAGCAGCGGGAATCTACCCCGGTTTGGCCAAACGTGTCAATTTGAGTTCTTGGCCGGGGCAGCGAGCGGGTGCATGCCAGCTTTTGTTATGCCTCTATCGTGTGCGCGAAATCGCCCGAGAACGTCAATTCCAAGATTTTGTGGTTTTTTGTTAAGCTGAGATGGGTTTGGAGGATTGGGGCTTGATGGGACTTAGCCTGGAGGCGTTGCCATGGATGGCGATCAAAGTGCGTTGCGAACGGAATTCGAATTGGCCTTTAAGCGGGTCACGGAACTGAAAGTGGCGTTAGATCAAGCGGAGGGCCGTCTTCCGAGGACGGAAATTCCTCATTACTCCGTGATCGAAAATGCCGCCCATGAAGTCGGGCAAATGTTGAGCCGTATGGTCCAGGAGAGGATGCTCAACGAACTGGTGGCCGCCCAGCCATCTGCGGGGAAGTGTCCCACCTGCGGGACGCGGTGTTCATTGAAGCCGCGTCGCCGCAAAGTGCTTTCCGGCGATGGACGAGTGGAACTTCAAGAGTTGGTCGGTTCTTGTCCTGCCTGTCGGCGGGACTTTTTCCCCCTTACGTGAGCGATTGGGATTTCATGCACGCGAGTTGACTCCGATCGTCGTGCGGAAAATCGCCGTTCTTGCAGGGGAGGCACGTTCCTACAAACGAGGGGTCATCGCCCTGAAGGAAGCGGACGTTGCTGTCTCGACCAAGACGGTGGAACGGGTTGTTCACGACATCGGTGGCGAGTTGGCCGCACGCCGAGATTCTGATCCGAAAACGGATGATGCATTGGCATTGAAGAGTGACCGCCCTCCTGAATTGGCGATCATCGAGTGCGACGGTGGTCGGATTCGCTGTCGTCATCCGGACCGAGGACCCGGCGTGCATCCCGTTGGGGAGGGCTGGCGAGAGACGAAGGTCGCTTGCCTGATTCGAGCTCAGCACCAGACGTTTGAAGAGGATCCCCAACCCGAACCACCTGAGTGCTTCTGTGATCCACATCACGTCGCAAAACTGGCGGAAACCGAGGCCTTACCGGTGGCCGCGCCCGTTCCCCAAGATCCCCCAGCGAGTCCCGACGCCACCGACAAGACACTCGAAGAGGCCCTGACGAAACAACCCATTGACTGGCGTCCGAAGCGTCTGGTCCGCACCGTTCTGGCCAGCATGGCCGAGGCCAAAGAGTTTGGCAAACAGATGCAGCGAGAGGCAAAGCGACGCCTGTTTTTCGACTCGCAGGATAAAGCCTTTTTGGGAGATGGCCTCCCCTGGAACTGGTCTCTCTGGAAAGAACGGTTCTCCGAATTCACGCCGATCCTCGACTTTATCCATGCGCTCAGTTACGTCTTCCTGGCGGCAAAAGCCGTCTTTCCTGATAGCCCCGCGAACGCTTGGAGCCAATATCTGGTTTGGATGCGTGGCTGCTGGCAGGGCGAAGTGAATCAGGTGCTGGAGGAACTTCGAACATGGCAACAGAAATTCGGACAACCGCCAGCCGATGCCGCCGATCAAGACCCACGAAAGATTCTAGCGCGGACGATCACTTATCTTGAGAACAATCATGCCCGGATGAAGTATGACGAGTACCGCCGACAAGGCCTGCCGGTGACGACAGCTTGGATGGAATCGCTCGTTAAGGAAATGAACTATCGCGTCAAAGGAACCGAGATGTGGTGGAATGATCCCGAAGGAGCTGAAGCGATTCTTCAAATCCGCGCCGCCGGACTCTCCGAAGATGAACGACTCGCTCGACACCTTGATACGCGACCCGGATCGCCGTTCACCAGGCCGCCTAAAACTCCGAGAGTCGCAGACAAAAAAATCAAAAGCTGACATGCACCCGCAGCGAGCATCGAGGCCGCGAGGCTTTTCTTTTCGATCCGCTTCGCTCATTCTTCCGCTTGCTAGAACGATTTCAGCGAACTGGATTTAGAACGAGAGTAGCAGGATGTTTGATTGTGGATTTCGAGTGGGGCTGGGACACGACAGGCACCGACTCGTTCCTGGTCGTCGATTGATTCTTGGCGGAGTCGTAATTGACTACGAGTTCGGCCTGGACGGACACAGCGACGCCGATGTGCTACTGCACGCGCTGACAGATGCTGTGCTGGGGGCCGTCGGCCTGGGGGATATTGGTGAATGGTTTCCCAATACGGATGCCCAATGGACCAACGCGGATTCGGCCATTTTTCTGGAGCAAGCCGTAGCGGCCGTCCGCGAGCGAGGCTGGGAGATCGGCAACGTCGACTGCACGATTCACGCGGAGCGTCCGAAACTGTCGAGCTACAAAAAGGCAATCGCCGCCCGCATCGCTGAACTGATGAAGATCGATGCCACTCAGGTCAACGTGAAAGCCAAAACGGGCGAGAAGGTGGGGCCGATTGGACGGCAGGAGGCGATCGACGCTGACGCGGTTGTCTTACTTGCCAGAATCAGGGCCGCGTCCTGAGTGCCACTCCCCAGTGTGGAAGGATGATGGGCGCTCGATTCAAAGTGTCGCTTTGCTAAATTGCCTTGCGCAATTATGCTCGGAACCGACCCATCGGGAGAAGACTGTGTTTTCAGCCCTTTACAGTGGCATTGGGGTGAGGCACCGAACCGGACGTGAACAGGGTTGTTCAGAATCTCGTGGAGAACTCTCTTTTGAGATGCACGAGCCATGAAAACGCGTGTCGAGCAGGGATGGAGCGGGAAGGGCATTTGTGACAGCTACTCAATCGAAGATATCGAACGCAGCGACGGTTCAGAGCAAAAGCCAGTGGGCATTGATCTGGAACGAATTTAAGAAACGTCGACTCGCAGTGGCCGCCGCAGCACTCGTTCTGGCATTAATTACGACCAGTGTTTTTGCTCCTTTCCTGGCGAACGCCCGACCGATTTTTTACGTCGGGATTAATCGGTTCGAATACCAGGAAGCGGCGAGGACACTTCGTGGTGCCATGTCGCAGCAGATTGAAGCCCTGGCGAAAGATTCGGCTCTTTCGATTCCTGATGCGACGATCAAGACGATCGCCTTGCAGATGGATCTCATGGAAAGTGCTCTGTCTCCGGAAAAGTCGGCTGAGCTCAGCGAGCTTGAGAACAAGATCCTCAATATCCTTCGCTCGTCCGGCATGGAGGGGAGAAGTGATGCTCTTAGACAACTGCAGCGAGAACTTCGTTCCAGCTTCGACGCCAGCAGCGTCACACTTGTCTCGAAGTCACACTGGCCTGTGTTTGCCTCGCTCAACGCCGCAGATGTTGGCTTTCAGGTTGCGAATATCCTGTTTCTACTCACGCCCTTGTGGATCTGGCTGCTCCGCAGGCTGGTTCCAGTCGAGAATGATCATATTCGTCGGAGGGTGTATTCCTTTCTCGTAATGGGGTTGCCTCTCATTGCGGGGATGTTGTGGTGGTGGCAGGTTCCTTATCGAGTTGATCGGACTGAGTATAAATCGGGAGTTCTGGCCGCGGATCCCGATGCTGCCAAAGCACCTGTGGTCTACGAATCTGTCATGTGGCCTCCGATTGCCTATGGCATTGATGAATATGACCTGGCCGGAAAATCAGCCGCACCGGCGTGGTACCCTGCTAAGTGGTGTCCGCCGGGGAAAGACGCCGCTTCGATTAAGCTGGCCTCGCAATGGAGTGGACCGCACTGGCTTGGTACCGATGCTTCCGGTCGTGACGTGCTTTGCAGAATGATCTGGGGAGGTCGAGTCAGTCTTTCCGTCGGACTGGTGGCCGTCGCTATCTACGTGACAATTGGAATCATCGTCGGTGCCCTGGCGGGGTACTACCGTGGATGGTGTGATCTTCTGATCTCCCGCATCATTGAGGTCATGATCTGCTTCCCCACGTTCTTCCTGATTCTGACGATCGTGGCTCTGGTCGGTCAGAACATCGTCAACATCATGATCGTTATTGGATTGACCGGTTGGACTGGTATTGCGAGGCTGGTGCGCGGTGAGTTTCTGCGACTGGTCGACCAGGAGTTCGTGGTCGCTGGCCGCGCACTAGGCTATACGCCGATGAGAATTATCTTCCGCCATGTCTTACCCAACGCCATGGCACCCGTACTGGTCTCTGCCACGTTCGGAATTGCTGGTGCAATCCTGACAGAAAGTGGTTTGTCGTTTCTGGGCTTGGGGATTTCCAAGCCAACGCCCTCCTGGGGGGGGTTGCTGGCAGATGGTCGTGATTCCCTGCAGCATGCTCCGTGGCTCATTCACTTTCCGGGACTGGCGATTTTCCTCACCATTACGGCTTATAACCTGATGGGAGAAGCACTTCGCGACGCTTCTGATCCGCGACTGCGAGGCTCTCGCTAACCCCCTTTCATTCAGCGATGCTCGGAAAATTCTCGTGCCAGTCGGTTGCCTCCTGATAGACGCAGCCGATTGACAGGATTGTGTTCTCGTCGAGAGCCCGGCCGGTGAACTCAATTCCCGTCGGCAAACCGTCCTCCCCAAATCCGTTGGGGAGAGTCAGGGCTGGTAGACCACATAAGTTCGCGGCACTCCCCAGTTCGGAGCAGACGAACCCACGTGACCATTCAGCGAAACGCTGAATGATCGGGCCTGCTTCCGTGTTCAGCGTGGGGGTGACGATCGCATCATAATTTGCCAGGACCCCATTGATCTCCCGCTGGATCTGCCGTCGAATCCTCATTGCATTGATGTAGTCTTTTGCAGGGATAAGCAGGTTAGAAAAGCCGCCCCAGCGATCTTCCGGCGCGGTGAGTTCCCACGATCCTCCCTCGGCCATGAAGGTTTCAAACGCTGCAGACATCTCACTCGAAATAATCGTGCTTGCGACGATCGAGTAGGGGAGATCGGGAAGTTCAATTGTCTCGACCGAGCCGAGCTTTTCCAGGACCTTCAGTGATTGTTCATAGTTCTGGAATACTTCTGGCTGGACTTCGCCGGGATCGACGTCCAGCACGGCAAAGCGAAAGGAGCGTTTGACCTGAGGATGCTCGAAGGTCCACGGAGAGACTATGCAGGTGTCGTCTGACGGGTCTGCACCGGCAATCGCGTCTAGAACCAGACCACAATCTTCCGAAGTGCGGCAAAGCGGCCCCAACTTGTCGAGGGTCCAACTAAGTGCCATGGCTCCGTGGCGGCTGACGCGTCCATAAGTGGGTCTTAAGCCCGCCACACCACAATAGCATGCGGGAGTCACGATGGACCCGAGAGTTTCTGAGCCGATCGCAAAGGGGACCAGTCCGGCACCTACTGCTGAAGCGGAACCCGAGGAGGATCCTCCCGCCCACCGTGATTTGTCCCATGGGTTCAGGCCCGGTCCTGAGAATGTGGCATCGGCCTGCTTGTAGCCGAATCCCCCCGCCAGTTCGACCATCGCCAACTTGGCGCACAGCACTGCGCCGGCTTCTCTCAGCCGGACGATGACTGTGGCGTCTTCATCGAATACCTGGTTCTGCAGAGGAGCTGCCCCCCACGTTGTGGGTATTCCCTTCGTTGCCAGAAGATCTTTAACACCAAATGGGATGCCGTGCATGGGACCCCGGTCATAACCGGCCTGCATTTCTGCATCGGCCTGTCGGGCCTGTGCCAGGGCGAGCTCAGACGTCACTCGTACGATGGCGTTGTAGCGCGGTCCGAATTGCTTCAGGCGATCGAGATAAAACTCGGCCAGCTCTATGGCTGACGTTTGTCTGGTCCTCAAGCGAACGCCGAGCTCCACAATACTGTGAAATGCGAAAGAGTCGGACATGGGGCGAAGTGACCACTGAAGGATCGGTTGGTAACGAATTCCGCGCAGATCCTACCCGAGGAAGTACTGAGACAGAATCGTATCTGACGGAATCGGGCCACTTGAGTAGTTGATATCCGCTTCCTGAATCGATTTCGCAAGCGGATATCAGGTCAACGCAATCGTGAGCAGTTCGCACTTTGTTTGCTGGCGATGATCTGATAAAGCATTCCTCAATGGATATCGATAACGTGAATGCGGCGACACAAGCCTGGTGAAGCGTGGACCTTAAAGCAGTAATTCCCTGGCGCAGTCGAAAAGACCTCCAGAGCAAGATCTCGACCCGGAATGGTGTTCGCGTCCATGACGTGAAGGATCCTGTTTCGCTCTCTTACTATGAACTGCGGGATGAGGAAGCGTTTGTCCTGAGTCAGCTTCATCATCCCGTCTCAACCCTCGAACTCTGTGAATCATTTCATCAGCAGTTCCGGCCGCAAACACTCTCGCCGGAGGAACTGGTGAGGTTTATCGGACAACTCGTGCAACAGGGACTGCTGGTCGCTCAACAGCCGGGATATGGTCGTTCGCTGGCAGCACGAAATGCACGCATCGAAAGCTCTCGGCGGTGGTCGGGTCTTGCGAATGTGCTCTCACTTCGATTTCGTGGATTTGACCCCGACAGGCTTCTGGGCGGGCTGGTTGCTCGCTTTGGCTGGCTCATATCGTGCTGGACGATGGTTCCGGCAGGGATTTTGATTGCGGCTGCAATCCTGCTCTTGGTCATTCGGCATGAACAGGTCTCGGAGAGATTGCCCGAGGCGAGGGCCTGGCTGAGTTCAGGAAATTTGCTGTTGATGGCAGGCTTGCTTGGCTGTGTGAAGGTGCTGCATGAATTTGGTCACGGCTTGGTCTGCAAGAAGTTCGGCGGCGAATGTCATGAAATGGGCTTTATGTTGCTCGTGTTCACACCGTGTCTGTATTGCAACGTGACTGATAGTTGGATGCTGCAAAGCCGCTGGCAGCGAGCCGCGGTCAGTGCGGCAGGAATTGCGATTGAGGCCACGATCGCGGCAATGTGCACATTCCTGTGGTGGCTGAGCGAGCCGGGTTTGTTTCACTCGATTTGCTTAAATCTGATGTTTGTATGCGGTATCAGTACCCTCTTGTTCAATGGCAATCCACTCTTGAGGTACGATGGCTATTTCATACTCTCCGACCTCTTGGAATTCCCGAATCTCTACCAGCGAGCGGCCGAAACGGTTCGCCGTCGTTTAGGAAACTGGTACTTGGGACTCTGTGATCAGCCTCCACGGAATGCATCGAGCGCGCAGGAGTGGGGGCTATTCATTTATGGAGCGGCATCGATTGCTTACCGCCTCTTTCTGACGTTCTCGATTCTCTGGTTTCTACAGAGTTGGTTAAAACCACACGGGCTCGCCCCCGTGGTGCACGTGCTTGGGGGACTGATGCTGGGCATGACGTTTCTTTTGCCCCCACTTCAGTTGCTGCGATGGATTCAGCAGCCTGCGCAACGAAGCCGAGTTAATTGGGGGCGTTTTGTTGCCAGGACCGGTGCGACGGCCCTGGCTTTCGCCTGGCTGTTTCTGATGCCCCTGCCTGCGTGGATCAATTCGTTCGCTTCCTGTGAAATGAATGACGCAGCGCGGGTTTATGTCACGGCGGAAGGAACTCTGGTAAACAGCATCGCCGTCGGTACAGAGGTTGGGGCGGGGCAGGAGGTCGCGTGGCTGGTTGACCCGAGGTTGGAACGAGAGCTCGCACGACTACATGGTGAGAGCGAGGAATGTCGAGTCCGACTGGAACAACTGGAACGCCGTCGAGTCCAGGATGCGACCATTGCCGCTCAAATTCCGATCGTTCGCGAAGCCTATCAGGATCTGAAACAGCAGTACGATCGCAGAACGAAGGATGCTGAGCGACTTGTCCTTCGTGCACCGCGAGCGGGGTCTGTGATAGCACCCTCCCCGGCACCTCGAGTAACCTCCGATGCCCTCCCTTTCTGGTCTGGTTCTCCCCTTGATGATCGCAATCGTCACTGTTTTTTACGAGCGGGAACGACTGTCTGTCTGATCGGGGACCGTACGGACCTGGTGGCGATGCTGCTGATCAGTCAGGAAGACTTTCCCTTCGTACGCGTGGGGCAGCAAGTGCGAATGGAGTCAGCGTCATCGCCGGCAGCAACACTCAACGGGGAAATCACGGAGTTGGCGGAACTGGATCTTGACCGTGTTCCGCAAAATCTCGTCCAGCGGGCGAACCTGCCGACTCGTCTAGCATCCAGCGGAACGATCAGGCCCTACGGGACGTGGTATCAGGCTCGAGTTCAATTGCCCAAACAAGAGAATCTACCCCTGCCCGGAATGGTGAGTCGCGCCCGCATCCAGATTGAACCGCAGCCGCTGCTGGCCTGGTTTCAGCGATGGTTCCGACGAACGTTTGCGTTGAGTGACGCGTAGACTGGTCGCGTGGGTAAGCAAGAACAGCTTTCGCATCAATCAGTGGGCTTAGCTGCCCGGAAATGAACACAGCCCCGCGACATCGGTATGGGAACGATGCGGCGGGGCTGAGTCAGCGACCCAAGCGAGGGTAGCCAACTGCAGGTCAGCTCACTTTGAGGTCGACCTTGTGCCAACCGTTGTACTGATAACCTTTCATGTTCCAGGGGGTCTCCTGCGGTTGTGATTCGTCGTCAGTCGTTACCGCACGAACGAGGAGGCTTTGCGTCTGTGGGGTCAGTGGAACTTCGACGGACCAGTGAAGCCAGCAGAAGTCACGGATGGGCGAGGTGATCTTGGTCGACTGCCAGGTGGTACCGCCGTCTGCCGAAACTTCAACTGTCTTAATCCGGGTGCCGGTACGGCCGCTGGAGAGAGCAACGCCGCGAACGGTCAGACGCTCGCCTGAAACCATCGCGTTCGGAGCGGGAGAGCAGATGATCGAGTTCAGCGGGTATTCGTAGATCGGAGGCGCCGCGTCGACTGCTGCGGGGGTGTCTTCCGTGATCACCTTGTACGCGTGGGCCAGATAGTGGTTGGGCGAAGGCTGATCGCTAACGGTGATTTTGGAGAGCCATTTGACGCTACGGGCGCCAATAAAGCCCGGAACAATTGTGCGAAGCGGGTAGCCGTGTTCGGTGGTGAGGGGCTTTCCGTTCATCATTGTGGCCAGCAGGCAGCCTGGAGCTGCGGGTGTGTCTGCCAGAGCTTTCTCAAGAGGAATCGAGCCACCGAATGGGAAGGTCTCTCCCTTCTCGGTGATCTCGTCCAGGCCTTCGAACCAGACGTGTTTGGCTCCGGGCTTGATTCCTGCTTTTTTCAGTACGTCTGACAAGCGTGATCCGCGCCATTCGGCGTTGCCGATGGCACCAGCATCCCACTGTACGCCAGGAACCTTCTTGACTCGATTGAACTCGGTTCTCCGATTTCCCGAGCAAGTCAGTGTCGCTGTGACCGAGTGCAGTCCAAATTGTTCAGTCAGTTCCGACAGTCCGAGGGTGAGAGGCTTCTCAACAAGTCCCTCGACGGTCAGTTTGTATCCCTTCGCATCGATTTTGGGGGCCGTCCCGTGGTTGCGGATGAAGAAGGCCGCTGTCGGGGTGATCCAGTGGTCGAGCAACTTATCCAGTGAAGGCTCTGCATTGAGGGGCGTTTCCGTCCTGACGATCAACTGGTGGTCAGGAGGGGCCTGCTGTGCCGCAAGCCACTGCGGAGAGTTGGGTCCAATCAGGTACAGGCCGATGCCGGTGCTTCCCCATTTCAGGCAATCGCGACGACTGAGTTGTGACAGCATGGTGTGGCTCCTCGTAGGGCAATTGAAATCAAACCGGTGTTCCCGATTGTACGTGTATCCGAAGGTTTTACCTAGACACTCTTCAGGGTTGCGACCATTAAGTCGAGTGGAGGATTTGCCGCAGTCGTGTTTCCAGAAGGTCCTGGCCAGCAAGAAACTCTAGTCCGATTTCGATGGCAAGTAATGGGGGGCCGTTCCACTGGTCCGCAGCAATCTTCACAAGGTCTTTCTGCGTCGTCAGCACGACATCTGCACCGACAGTGGCCGCCAGTTGTTCGAGTTCAAGGAGGTCGTTTCGCGAGTAGTGGTGGTGGTCTGCGAAGTGATGGAACTGTTTGCAGTTTGCTTCAATCGACGAGACTGTCTGCTCGAACCCTTTTGGGTTGCCAATCCCGCAAAATGCGATGCAGTTCTTGTCCTTAAGTGTGCTCAACGGATGGGCCTGCCAGTGGAGATCCACCGCTTGCGTTGGCTTGAAGGCCAGATCGATGCAAGCAGTACCGGGGCACAGGCGCTGCAGTTCGGATCGAAGAGTTGCGAGATCGTGTTTCGAACACTGATTCGCTCTGGTAATCAGGATCAAATCCGCTCGTGATAAGCCGGTTTGCCGTTCTCGCAGGAGTCCACGGGGTAACGGATATCCGTAGCCCCAAGGCTGCAGGGCATCGATGAGGACGAGGTCCAGGTCGCGATCGAGCCGCCGGTGCTGGAATCCGTCGTCAAGCAAGAGGACGTCACAGCCGAATTCCTGAACGGCTCGCCTGGCGGATCCCACACGGTCCTTCTGCTGTAGGTGAGGGACTTCCGGGCAAAGGCGGTCGAGGACAAGTTTCTCATCATTCCCGCACTGGGGCTGCTCGCCTGTGTTGCTTTGGTCGGTGGGGCTGAGTGCACGATACCCACGGCTGAGCAATCCCGGGCGACGACCGCAGGCACGCAGCCAATTCGCAAGCCAGGCTGCGGTGGGGGTCTTTCCCGTTCCGCCTGTGGTGATATTGCCCAGACTGATGACCGGGACAGAGACGCGATGGGTCTTGAGCCAGCCTTGGTCGTACGCTGTATTACGCAGGGTCATCACTGCGGAGTACGCCGATGAAGCGAGTGTTAATCCACCCCGAAGGAGGGAGGCGCCAGGGCCAGCACGGCGGCCGGAGAGCAATTCGTGCAGCGCGGCTTCATCCATGAAAATTCTCGAATCCTGCCAGCTAAGGATCCTGTGATGAGCCAGAAAGAGCACTGGCGTGCGAAATCGCACGCCAGTGACACTCAATATTCTGGACTGACGGGTGCGTCCTGTCAGGCCAATTCAGCGATCTTCCGGCAGATCGCATCGGCCATCTGGCTGGTGCCAACGGCGGTAGGATCGGTCCGGCTTGCCTTGAGGTCGTAGGTGACGTCCTTGCCTTCGGCGATGACCTGGGCGACGGCTTTTTCGAGTCGGTCGGCAGCCTTGGTTTCTCCGAGGTGATCGAGCATCAGTTTGGCGGACAAAATCAAGGCGGTTGGATTGACCTTGTTCTGGCCCTTGTACTTGGGAGCACTGCCGTGGGTTGCTTCGAAGATAGCCGCATCTGCACCGTAGTTGGCACCCGGGGCAACGCCGAGACCGCCGACGAGACCAGCACACAGGTCGCTGAGGATGTCGCCGTACAGGTTGGGAAGCAGAATGACGTCGTAGAGTTCGGGCTTCTGCACGAGCTGCATACACATGTTGTCGATCAGGCGCTCCATGTAGGTAACCTTGCTACCGTCTGGAACCTTGCCATCGAGGGTTGGGTCGCTCTTCGACTTCAGTTCTGGCTGTTCGAACTTGGCGTTGAACGATGCGGCAACGGCACGAGATTCATCGTACCAGAGGCCATCGGTGAACTTCATAATGTTCGCTTTGCAAACCGAGGTGACCGATTTGCGGTTGTGCTTGACAGCGTAGTCGAAAGCGAACTTCGAGATGTTCCGGGTGCCTTCGACCGAGATCGGCTTGATGCTCACACCGGTGGTGTCCAGTCCGGTGCTGATCTTGCGGCCCGTCGTGGCCTTGTTGATTGCCTGAATCAATTCAGCGGTAGCAGGAAGGCCAGACTGAAATTCGACGCCGGCGTAAAGGTCTTCGGTGTTTTCCCGGACCACGACGAGGTCGACATTCGAATCACTGAAGTAGGTGCGAACACCGGGGAAGCTTTTACAGGGGCGCAGGCAGGCGAACAGGCCCAGTTCCTGACGCAGGAAGACGTTAACCGAACGGAATCCCTTGCCGATGGGGGTGGTGATCGGCGCCTTCAGGGCGACTTTATTCTTGCGAATTGAGGCGAGAACCGAGTCGGGTACTTTTCCGACCTTTTCAATAACTTCAATACCACAGTCTTGCACGTCCCAGTTGATCTTGACGCCTGTGGCTTCCACACACTTGCGAGTCGCTTCGGCAATTTCTGGACCGACACCATCGCCTGGGATGAGAGTGACGTTATGCATAGTACCTGGTGATTCTTTCTCAGAAGGACAAACGTTTGCGAAAGGCCGGTCAATCCGCATCCTTTGCGACACCCGTTCCGTGAAATGGCAGTACCAAATCTAACAGGAAATGCGAGTTGCTGTCGCGTGTTTCGACACGAACGTGAAGGCTTATCAGACCAACCTTCGACGCTATCACAAGTTGCAGAGTCGATGCAAGTGATCGCATCGGCCCTGCCGGTCACATTTCTTGATCGTCATGGCCGGTGAGGGGGGGGAGAATGTGGTAAAAAGCCACTTGTCATGGAGCAAGTTCACAATCTCAACGGGTGTCACTTGAATAATCCTGTCTTACAAAAGTAATGTGGGTACACGTTCGGAGGCGTCTTTTTGGCGCTGGCAGACGCTCCTTCCAGGAAGTGGAGGTTCTGACGATGGCTGCACGGATGGCACGACGGCTCGTGGTACTGCTCTTGGTCTCGTTCGCGTACAGAGCTGACGCCACGGAGCCGATTGAAGAGTTGCTGGAAGCAACGTTTCGGGTCACCGACGACGATCATTCCGGGACCGGCTTTCTGATTGCCTCAAGTGACACAGACCCTGATCGGCCCCGGCGAGTGATTCTTGCAACGGCGGCTCATGTCTTCGAGCAGATGTCGGGCAACGAATGCCAGATTATGTTGCGGACAAAAGCCCAGGAAGATTCCTATTTGCGAAGTCCCCATCGCCTGGCCATTCGGAACCAGGGAGAGCCGCTTTGGACTCGCCACCCCGACGTGGATATTGCCACCTTGCAGTTTGACTTGCCCGAAGGAGTCTATGCGAAGCCGTTTTCCCTCGAACAGATTGCCGATGCCTCGCGAGTCCACGATCGGACCGTGCGCGTCGCTGCAGAAACGTGGATTCCCTGTTTCCCTGCGAAACTGGAGGCGAATGAGGCGGGCTGGCCAGTCCTGCGTCGGGGCTCCATTGCCTCACATCCGCTCAGTCCTGTTAAATCGGCGAAGACTCTGCTCGTCGATTATCAGGCTTTCGGTGGTGACAGCGGGGCGCCCGTGGTGATGGTTGTCGACAACCGACCCCTGGTCGTGGGGGTCGTCCATGGCATGCACAGGCAGACGGATCGTTCAGTACTCCCTTTTGAAGAACGCACGCTTCACACGCCGCTGGGGCTGTCCATTGTGACGCAAGCGGCGTTTCTGCACGAGACGATCGAACTGATGCAAGCCAGGTGATTGCTGTTGCATTCTGATTCATGTGGATAAAAGGCGGGAGTTTTATCGTTGTCGCGAACGTCGAAGAGCATTGCAGGAACGAACTGAATTGACTGATCGTTGTTCAGAGTGCATTTTGGCTGCTTTTCCGAATCCGCAGACTCGACATCATTCTCCCCTTCTGCTGAACTTACCCTGGTAATGGGGCGTTACCTAAATTGACGGTGCTGCATAGCAGCTCGCGCCCCAGGGAACGCAAGGACAGGCTCATGCAAACGACACGGTATTTACATCTGGTAATAACACTGTGCGTCTGGTTCTCAGGTATCGCACCCGCGTCGGCTCAAAATGCTGGAAGTCCCGCTACTGAGAAAGAGAAATCGCCAGAACGTCTGATTTATATGCCATTTAAGAGCTTGAAGTCGGTCCTGGAAAAGCCCGAAGGGTCGGTTCTGATTCCGTACGCCGACTACATCCGCATGTGGGAAAAAGCGTTTGGCGACGGACTGCGAAAGGCTGAGCAGGCTCCTGTCGCAGCGGTAATCTCGTCCGCCAGCTACTCGGCGACCGTTGAAAAGGATGTCGCCCAGATCTCGGCAGTGTTCAAGGTGCAGGTGTTGGAGAAGGGGTGGGCGGAAGTTCCGGTCAGGTTTGGAGAAGCCGCAATTGGGAAGTTGACCTCCGATTCCGGAAAGGTCCTGCTTCGCGGGACGGGAAATGGGACTTATTCTCTCTTGTTTCCGACAGCGGGAGAGCACAAGGTCGAGCTTGAGCTGACTGCTCGAGTTCGATCGGCCCCTGAAGGCAAGAGTATTGAGCTGGAAGTTCCTCCCGTCGGCATCACCGAATTTGAACTGCTTGTTCCAGAGGCAGATCAGGCATTTGAATTGAAGCCCCGCCTGGCCACACAGCCCATGGAGCTCGCGGAAAAGCAGTCTGGTATTAAGGCGTCCGTCGGTTCCACTGACAAAATCTCTGTGCGCTGGCATCCCCGAATTGGAACCAAGCCAGAGATGGAACTTCTCGCCAGTGCCACCAATCTGACTCAGGTTACCGTGGCCGACGGCCTGGTGCATACGGATGCGTGGCTGACCTACGAGGTCCTGCGTGGCCAACTCGACAAGTTGAAGCTGGTCGTTCCCAAAGGCCATCGAGTACTCGACATCACCTCAGATGCCCGTGTGAAGGAATGGAATGCGAGCGAAGAGGACGATCGTCAGATCGTCAGCGTGGAATTGCTCAGCCGTGCGGAAGGGAAGATTGTTCTCGAGATTCACACTGAACGCGCATTGCCCGACGACGCTTTAGATATTGCCGGTCAGGATGGAGCGACCGCATACGGAATTCACGCGCTGGACGTCATCCGCGAAAGCGGAGCAATCTCGGTGAAGTCGTCCAGCGACCTCACGCTCACTGTCGAAGAGCAGCGAGGATTGCTGCGTGTTGACGAAAATGACATTGATCAGAAGCTCAGGCATCCAGGCTCGCTCTACTACAAATACTACAGCCCCCAGTTTCGCTTACGCGTGCTGGCGAAGCCGGTCGAACCGCGGATGGTCGTTGATCATCAGTCACAGCTCGTCTTCCGTGACGACCAGTTGCGACTGAAATCGATCCTTAATTACTCGATCGACCGGGCCGGGGTCTTCGAACTGAATTTCAAACTTCCGGAAGGTCTGACGATCGAAAATGTCATCTGCGATCAGATGAAGCAGTTTGATGTTTCGCCTGATAAGTCAGTGCTGACGGTCGGGTTGCGGGAAAAGACTCAGGGAACAATCACCCTCACGGTGACGGCCGTGCGTGAATGGGACGCGACGGGGCAGGAAGAAGATCAGGTTGCACCACTTCTCGAGCCGGAAAAGGTCGAGGTTGAGGTGGGCCGAGTTCTGATTTATGCGCCCGAAGCCATCGATGTCATCTCGGATGTGGAACGTCTTGTAAACGTTCAACCCGATCCGTCGCCCCGGCCAGAGTCATTGCCCAATGCGAGACTCGTTTCCTCGTGGATCTATAACCGGCGGCCGGCGGAGATTCCGATTCAGACAGTTCAGAAGCCAACTCGTCTGACCGCAGTGATTGTTACCCGCGCCGACGTCAAACAACATCAGGTTCAGGTAGGCACGTTATTGAATTACTTCGTCGAGTATGCCGGTGTCGATACGTTTCGCTTCGCGGTTCCAGAAGCGATTGCTGACAAACTGCAAATTGCTTCTACGGCAGGTGGCGCCGCACCGGCGATCAAGCAGCAGACAAGGGCGGCGGAAGCCGAAGATGGCTGGGTCACCTGGACCGTCGTCATGCAGCGCGACGTAGTGGGCTCGCAACCATTCGAAGTCAAATACGACCTCGTTCCCAATTCTGGCGAAGGGGCTGGACAGGAATCGACGACAATCGAACCCATTCGAGTGCTGGATCCGTTCGACTCGGATGACACTCCTCAGGGTAAGCGGGAGGTGTCAGTTTCGCGAATCGTCGGAGAAATGACGGTCGTCAAAGAAAGGGCCTTGTCCGTGCAGGCCACTGCAACGGGGGGAGATGTAGAGCCGATCGATGTTCGGGAACTTGAGCATTCCCCGCAGGACGGATTTGTCGCGTACCGGTATTTCAAACAACCAGCAAAGCTTGATGTTGTCGCCAGTCGGTACGACGTGCAGGACGTGGTCGAGACAGTCGTCAGCAAAGCACTTGTGGAGATCGTGCTGGATCGAGCCGGAGTCGGGACGAACCGGTGTCGGTACGTTTTGAAATCGAGTGAGCGTCAGCGTCTGCGGCTGGACCTGCCCGAAAACGTGGAAACGTTAGGGGTTCTTGTTGATCGCAAACCTGCGGTGCTGGAAAAGGCGGAACTGCCCGCGGACAAGGGTTGGGAGTCTTATTACGTCAACGTAGCGAGAACGAAGCCTTCCGACGAATCGTTCACGCTTTCGGTCATCTTCCGCCATGCATTTCGACCGACCCCACTGCAGAACGCGGGGGGGAAACTGGTTTCCCGCCTGCCTCTCATTGGTGGGGCGTCGAACGCGAACGTGGCGGTGCAACAACTGTACGTCAAGGTCTGGGTACCCCCCGAATACTCGTTGATCGGTAACCCTACGACCAGGGACGGAGGCCGGGTTCAGCAGAACTTCAGTGTTCAGACGAGAACAAAATTGGGCGAATTCTTCCTCGGCAGAAAGAGTGCCGTATTTGGTGAAAAGAATCTGGATCAATGGATCGGACACGATACCGGGGGAATCTTTGATTTCCCGACCGAAGGAAAATGGTTCCAGTACATGAACCTGGGGGGAACCCGCCAGATCGAGGTCTCATGGTGGCATCTTCCCTTTTACACCTTCGTCGTCAGCGGGGCTCTGGCCGCGATTGCTTTGGTTCTGCGAAACACATCGTGGGACAACAAGATCACCCTGCTGATCCTGGGGGCCTTTGCTGCTTGTGCTTACGCACTCAAAGATCACGATCTCGTCTTTCACGGGCTGCAGGTCTCTGCTTACGGCCTCATCGCTGCGGTTGCGATCTGGCTGATTCACAGTCTCTTCCGTGGGACGCGTGTCGAAGTTCGCAAACCCCCTTTAACTCCCCCGTTGGAACCACAGCCCACGGCCTCCGCGACATAGTCAGTGTCCAGGAATGCCCCATCACGGGGGGCGAGCAGGGCATGGGCCAGCAACAGATCGGCGCGATTGAGATCGTGATCCACACACAAGTATTCCATTCCTCGGTTACGAGGTGATTCACAATGTTAAACGCTGATCGTCGGCTTTTGCTGGTGCTGCTTCTAGTCGTTTCCTCACCGTTGCTTCTTGAGGCACAGTCAGGCGATCTGGTCTCTGACCTGAATGAGGCTCGTCGTATCTTCGTTCCCGTCGAGGATCTGGATGTCATTATCGAGCGGGATAAGCAGGGGGTGATCCTTCCCCGTGCAAAGTTTGACGTATTGCTGACCCAGGCTCGAGCCAATTCAGAGAAGAATGCCGTGCCGGCGGCAACCTCCCTGATCTTGACGTCAGCGGACTACAAAGCGCAGATCTCTGGTGACCAGTTACTCATCACTGTCACCGCAGACCTGATGCAGTTTGAGAATGACTGGATCGAATCGCGATTTGCTTTTCAGCGACTTTCACTCGAGCAGGCACTCGTGGACGATGTGCCTGCACTGATTGGTCGCAACTCAGACGGCTCGATTTCCCTGTTCACCGATACACGGGGAAAGCACTCTGTCAAACTGCAAATGGTAACCGAACTGTCGTCACTTGGCAGTGACCAGATTGCCGCGTTTCCTCTGCTTCAGGCTCCTGCTGGAGCCTTTACGCTGACGCTTCCTGCGGGAAAAAGACTTTTCATTGGTAACATTCAGCTCGAGCGTCCCGCACCTCTGGATCTGGCTGCGGAGTATCGGATTCCGGTGGGCGGAACGGCCGGATTGCAGTTGAGGATCACAGATCGAGCGACCGAAAATGCGGCTGATTCACTGATGTTCGCTTCGACGGGCTACGGCCTGCATGTGACTCCGGGTGAGGTGACCTGGCACGCCCTGACTTCGCTCCAGATTTTTGGAAAGCCGGTCGAAAGACTGTTGTTCTCTGTTCCTCGCAGGCTCGAAATTTCGGATGTCAGCGCCACTGGCCTGGAGGACTGGGAGCTGCTCGACGATCCTGAGGACGCTCAGCGGACCAATCTGACACTGACATTCGGCCAGGCGTTCGAAGGGAGCCGCAAGATTTCCTTCAAGGGTGTGATGGCTGCCGACCCCGGTGATTCGTGGATGGTTCCGTCACTGCGGATCGATAACGTCAGCTCCCACGTCGGACATCTCCGTATACAACATCCGACGGGAGTGCGCGTTCGCGTGGAAGCAACTGCGGGAATCAGGCGGACGACTGCTTCGGAAAGTTCTTCTGTCGACACGCCGGGGACAACATCCGCAGAGACGCTTCGATTCGATATCTGGGAACCTGATTTCCTGCTGCAGATGTCGACGCAACCTAAGGAACGAGCTGTACAGGCGGCGGTGGCGACAGTTCTGGATGTCAATGCAACAGGTCTGGAACTGCAGGCCGCTTTAACCGTTCAGACGCAGTTTGCACCCCTGTTTGAACTGGATATCCAGGTCCCTGCGGAATGGCAGGTCCTCAGTGTCACTCGCGAGAACCAGGCACTGAAGTGGCAGTTGGATTCCCTCGATGAGGTCGGGACAAACCAGCTACGGATCCTGCTGGATCCCCCTGTCGCCGCAGGCAGCAGCAGTCAGATTCGGTTGTCGTTGCGTCACGAGCCCGAAATCTGGCCCGTTGAAGCACAACCGGTCACCATTAGCCTCCCTGAACTCTACCTTCCTCAGTCCAGTCTCTCTGAGGGGGCGTTTGTCGTTCGCGGTGATGTGGATCTGGAACTGGAGGCATCTGAGGTCAATGGCCTGGATCCCGTTCCGCTGCGAGAGGAATACGAACGACTTCGATTTCAGTCGCAGGACACACGCTTTTCCGGAAAGTTAAAGATCACTCGCCGTCCATCGAGAGTTGCGACGCAGACTGTGACGTTCGGAAGGATTGATCCGCAAACTTTTCATGCCTTTATCCAGAGTCTCGTCGAGGTTCAGGGGGGAGGAGTCCGTACCCTGAAAGTGGCTGTGTCCGAGAGTGCTGGGACAACGCTCCGGTTTGAATGTACCGGGCCGCGCATCGTCGAGCAGACTTCGCTTCCTCCGCAGGATGATGAGCGTGTCTGGCTTCTTAAGTTTGACCAGCGCTTAACCGGCCAAGCCGTGCTCAAGTGTGATATTGAGTTGCCCCGCGGAGATGCGAGGTCGTTTGTTCTTCCCCAATTCCAGTTTATTGATGCCGAGCGACAGACGAACTTCTATGCGATTGAGGCAGGTGGTGAACAACGGCTGTCGGTGGTAGCAACGGACTCTGACAATCAACCTCTTGCTGTTGTGGATCCGCTCGTGCTTCCGCCGGTGCAGTATCAACCCCGAGAAAGGATTGTCGAAGTTTACCAATCGCCCGTTCCAGGGGCCGTACTGACTCTGGCGGAGCAGCGATTTGAAAAAATTCCCGTGATGACGGCGATTTGTCCGTTACTGGACATTGCCACAATTCTCGGCGGAACCGGCGAACTACAGCATCGTGCAGCGTTTCACTTGAACGTCGTGGGAGTTCAGGGGCTGCACGTCACTCTACCCATTGATACCCAATTGTGGGCTGCGCTGCTGGATGGCCAACCTGTTGAGGTTCGTCGCAGCGGTGATATCTATCTCATCCCCCTGACCGCAGCGAACTCTCTGGCAGCAAAGAGTCTTCCAGCCTCCGGTGCAACTCGACAGCACGTTCTGCAGCTCTTTTATCGTTCCGCGGTGGGGGGGGACTCAAGGTCGGGAAAGCTTTCGCAGAATCCTCCGCTGCTGACGGTAGAATCCGGCCAAAGAACAGCCCTGTCCGTCGAAGTACTGGAACAGAAATGGACACTCTATTACCCGCAAGAGACACGAGTGATTGAGAGCAAAAGCCCTCTTGAACCGAGTCAGCCACTCGACAGGACCAGCTTATTAGCGAACTGGGCTTCTGAGCTGAAAGTGCCAGAGCCGGGCAGGCTAGGGATACGCATTTTTATTGTTCTTTTAACGATCGGGATCGTGGCACTGATTAACTCGGGAATGAAGAAGCAGGGGCTACTCGCCACACTCGCCAGAGTGGGCCTACTTGTTGCCTTCTGCGCGATCCTTTTCGTGGTACTGGCAATACCACTGTCTCGGGCAAGAATCCGTGTCGGGATCCCGCAGTTGACCTCGGGAGAAAAGTCTGAGTTAGCAAGTGACAAACTTGTCCCCGAGCCCGTGAGGCATATGGACGATTCTGTGGTACATCCCCAGGATGCACTTCTTGGTATACGTGAAGAAATAGAGTACGTTGAACGTCAATTTAATGCTCCCGAGTTCCCTCCGGCTCCGCCTCAGGCTGCCCCGGAACAAGCTCCGGTACTCTCTCAAGCTGGTCCGCCGGAGCCTGAGAGAGAAGGCAATCTTCCCGCTGCCAGCAAGACTCCGACGGCGTCGGGGACGCGGGGAACGGCGCGTTTCGCTCTTTTGTCGCTGGCAATGGATTTTGTTCCTCCCGCGGGAAGTCACCAGAAATCATTTCGGTATACCGGTGCCGAAACCGCTTTGAGTGGAATCCCGTTGATCGTTGACTATGTTGATCGCCGTTCTCTCGGTTCGTTCCGTCTCTTTCTCGTCGCGCTCCTGGCAACCTCTGCGTGGATCCTGCGCGGGACGTCGCTGAGCCTGAAGTTGAGACTTCTGGCGATCTGTCTGGCGCTTCCTCTGGCCGCACTTCCTCTGGCACCAATGAGCTGGCAGGGGGCAATCGACGGTCTTGTGATCGGTTCGATTGTTTCTGCTGTGATCTGGCTTTTATGCGGAAGTCTCAGGTGGTTGAGGACGCGGTTGCTGCCACGCTCTGTGGCGGGTCTGGCGCTCGTTTTTTTAACGATGGGCACTTCTGACGCCGTCCGTGCGGATGACGTATCAAGTCCGGCAAGCCCTGCGACGCTGATTGTTCCGTTCGATGCTGGAACAGAACCCCTTGCTTCAGAACGAGTCTTTCTTTCGTACGAACAATTCCGTCAGCTCTATCGATTGGCGAATCCTGACCAGGTTTTGAAGAATGCGGCACCCCAGCCAGGGGCCGTCGTTGAAGCACTTTATGCGGCGAAAGTGGTGCAGAACGAAGAACAGTCCGCCGAGTCGGTGGCCCGTGTC
The DNA here is from genome assembly GCF_041860085.1 of Schlesneria sp. DSM 10557. Lineage (NCBI taxonomy): Bacteria > Pseudomonadati > Planctomycetota > Planctomycetia > Planctomycetales > Planctomycetaceae > Schlesneria > Schlesneria sp. DSM 10557. The sequence continues at coordinate 3,842,352 of NZ_CP124747.1, read as the reverse complement.
ACAGCCCGCTATGTGGTTAAGAGTTTTGTGGATGGCCAGTATCTCGTTGAACTTCCTTTGGGCAAAACTGTGGCCATTGAGGCGACGCTGGACGGGCAGGCGACGGCCCTCATTACGGATGGGGGTGTACTGAAAGTGGCCATTTCCAAGCCGGGGTTACATGTTGTCGACCTCGTGTTTGAGGTTCCGGCAAAGATCTCGGGAAATACCGGGTCATTCGTTCTGCCCCTGATTCCGGTCCCTTCCGGTAAGCTGGCGTTCGAACTTCCCGGTGAGAATCTCTCGGTCCGGGTAAACGGTTCTTCCACGATCTTCCGTCTGGTTAATCAAGACGATCGGAACGTGATGGAGCTACCGATCGATAAGGGGGGGGAACTCGCGATCTCGTGGCAGCCTCAGCAGGCCCAGGGAACAGCGAGTGCTGTCGTCCACGTTGATTCGGTCGAAGCGATGACGATTTCGGATGCGGGAGTTCACCTCGGCCACGGATTCGCAATTCGAGTGCGCCAGGGGGGAATTGCCGACACCACCTTCGACTTGCCCGAGTCTCTCAAGCTACAGGCTGTGAATGGACCGGATGTGGGTGGCTGGGAGATCCAGGGCGATGGAGACGATCGAAAGTTGCGAGTCATTTTTCGTCGGAATGTGACGGATCAGACGCAGGTTTCGATCGAAACATTTTTCAGTCGCAAAGTCGATGTGGCTGCCGTTTCCATCTCGGTTCCGCAGGTTGTTCCACGCGATGCCGCGAACGAGATCGGGCAGATTGCCGTTTTTGCGGGAGAGCAGTTTACGGTCCGGGCCGAGCAGGTTGAAGCTTTAACTCAGACCGATGGCGGCAAGTTCTCGACACCGATCCCTGTCAAACGGCCCGAGTCACAGCCACTGTTAGCCTATCGCTTCTCGAAGCGACCATTTCAACTCGTCCTGCGGGCGACTCGCCAGGAACCGCAGGTGCACGTGACATCTCAGCAAGGGGCGTTAGTCACACTGCGAAAACAGCATTTGACGACCAGGTTTCTTTATCAACTGACGGGTGCACCTCTCTCTTCGCTCTCTGTAGCGTTGCCCGAGAACTTTGTACTGCTCGACGTGCAGGCGACAGAACTCCGTGACTACTACGTGACGAAGGAAGATGAGGAAGCGACTCTCACCATTGAACTGAACAAGCCCATGCTGGGAAGGGTCGAACTGGTGACGACAGGGTTCGTCCCGCGTGACGATGTCGCGGTTGCTTCGATTGTCTTCCCACAGCCAATAGAACCGACCCGTCTGAATACATCGGTCGCGGTGTGGCTCGATGAGGGCTTTGCCGGGACTCTCGACAGTCTTGAAGGTTGGCGCTCAACTGATGCATCGGCGGTGTCTGGTGAACTTCGAGCCGTTCGTCCGGGGAAGACGGCTCAGTTTGCCTTCACCTCATCCAGCACCCAACCATCCCCCATTTCATTGTCGACAGTCCAGTCAGTCCCGAAGATCACTGCCAATGGCCTGACGATGGTGACGGTGACGGATGTCGCGGTTGTGTATCTGCTTGCACTGCAATGGCAGATCGATGCCTCACGCGTTGACACTCTCACGCTGACGACCCCCGATTGGCTCGCTGGCAAACTTGAGTTTCAAGGTCCCAACGTCCGTGACACCACATTCTCTGACGCGGGAGAAAAGACAACACGATGGACCGTCCATCTGCGAACCCCTCAGAGTGGCAGCATCTTCATCACGGCGACGGCCACTCTACCGCCCGTCACGGGTGAACTGTCGGCTCCAGCGCTGGTCTTCGAGCACAGCCAGCGTCCCGTTGACCGGCAACGACAGTACGTCTTGTTGATCAATTCATCACTCAGTCAACTGTCGTCACTCAACCCTTCGCTGACCGAACCTGTTCAGCGAGATGAACTTCCCGTCGTTGTTAATCAGGAGTTCATCAATCAAGCCACTGAACTGGTTCGAGTTAAAGAGCTGAAGACCGCTCCCAGCTGGGGCCTCAACCGCTTCGCCCAGCAGGTCATCGCTCCCGCATCGGTCAATGTGGCCGACCTGACGACCGTTCTCAGTCGCGACGGGACTTATCGAGCCCAGGCGATTTACACGATGAAGAATCATACGCGGCAGTTTCTCGCAATCGTGCTACCCGAAAGAACAGAACTCTTGTCTGTCTTCGTAGCGGGACAGCCGGCACGCGCTGTCACGACCAAGCTCGATTCACTCAGGGGCGAGTCCGTCCAATTGATTGCGCTTCCGAAAACGAGTGCCGTCGACCTCTCGTTTCCGGTGAAGATCGTCTGGCGAGGAAGCCTGGGGAAAGAGCTTCCGAAAGCGGCTCGTTTAACACGCGAAGAACTTTCGATACCCGCGCCGAGAATCCTGAGTCAGAACGATGATCCTGAGTTCGGAATCCCGGTCGCAAGAACCCGTTGGACGGTGTACCTTCCGGAAGACCTGGAGGCAAAGCCGCTCGCCTCAGCATTACTGCATAACCTGAACGTCTCCGACGATTCGGAAAACTTCTACGGAAACGCGGTTCTGCAGGAGGCAGGAGAGTTGCTCGGATACTTTGACAAGATCCGTGAAAGTAATAGCCGGGTCCAGACGCGTGATAATCTGAGGCAGATTGGGGTCGCTGCAAATAACCTGAAGGTGCTGGGACGAGCACTCAGTAGTTACAGCGATACCGAGGGGGACTCTTCCTTTTCCAGGAACAAGGCGGATGTGCTGAAGCGTTTGTCGGAGATTGACCGACTTGCAACGGAAGAAGCAAAAAAGACAGACGCCTATTTCACTGCCGCTGCGAATTCTGGTCTTCAGAAGGGAGGAAATTCCTTCCAGGCAGAGGGGCTCGCTGAAGGGGTCGCGATCGCTAATGGGCAGCAAAATGCGTTGATTCTCTCGAATACGATTTCTGGGCATGGGGATGGAAGTCAGCTGGGAGACGATCGCATCTCGTTCGGCCTGTCCGTCAAAGGAGAGAGCGTAGCGGATTCCAAATCGCTTGAGGCCAGTCAGAAATCAAGCGCCGGCCATCCCGTTCAAGGCGTAGAGGCCGGCGATCTTCGGTCTCGATTAAGGATGTCGAATGAAGCGAATATCACTGAACTCCATTCGCATGTCCTGAAAAATCGAGCACAGGAATCCAATCAGCAGTCCCAGGCGGGGGTTTCATCCAACGCCATTACGGGGCCGACGAATGGATCTGTTCTTCCACAGTCTGCGACCCCAGCAGGTCAATCCGATTTCAGTGGCAGTGGGGCGTCACCACAGGGGGGGATGATGGGTGGATTCAGGGAGAACAGAACTCTCTGGAATTACGATCGCGCCACCGGGACTGACGGTGAGCCTCTTCCTGGCGGAGCGGGAATGATGGGAGGCGGACTTTCTCCGTTCGATAGCGATGCAGGGAACGGGTCCGAACAACATCTCTTTGGTAGAAGGGCGATAGGGGGGGGCGTACCCCTCAAGGCTGCTGAGGATATGCCACCCTGGGGGCTGGCGAATCAAATGCCAATCGATGGGAGAAAGCAGGGGGGACAGGACGGCGTGAATCAACCTGGCAGTGCGTCGCCCGTAGTCAGGCAAGGCGCAGGTTTGTCATTAGACATCAACCTACCAGTTGCAGGACGAAAGCTTGTCTTCTCAAAATCGGGTGGAGATGCCAAGTTGGGACTGACGGTTTACTCCCGTCAATCGCTGCAGTGGGTAGCGGGTGTCGTCTGGGCGCTTGTCTGTCTGGCGAGTCTGGTAGCCATCCTGCGCATTTTGGGTAGGACCTCCATCTTGCCGAGGCTTGCAGGATTAATGTCTATGGCTGCAGCTATTCTCGGGGGTATTGGGTTTTGCCTGCTTCCGTCTCCCTTGAACTGGTTTGGATTTGGACTGATGCTTGTCGGCTCCCTGATTTCGTTGTGCCACCGACGCTTGAGTTGCCCTTAATTCCTCGCCTGGGTGGACCTGAACTCTGCATGTGACCGGGGGGCAATCGACGTTCAAGCGATGAGGTTGATTTCGATTCCCCGGGTTCCGTCGGGAACCTTGAATCCCCTAAAACGTGCTCACTCTCCGGTGGGTTGCTTTATCTGTCCAGGGGACTAGCCAGGCTGTGTTGAGCCCGTCAGGTCTCTGCCCGGCAACTTCTGTTGGGCAAAACAGCCGTCAACCGTTAAGATGCAAACCAACGGTCGCTGACTTTTAGTCGTAATGACTCTGTTGATATTGCGCCCACAGCGGGTCTCTACGAAGCAACGCAGGATGCATTTAATGAAGAATTTATCCCATGACTGTCGATCCTCGTTTCGTCTCGTGAGCCGTACCTGTTGGACGCTGGTCACCTTGGTCTTGATCGCAGCTTCTGCGGTTGCTCAGCCTTCGGGATTTAAGGATCTCCTTGACGGGGCATTGGTTTCCAAGCCGGTGGGGAAGCCCGAATTCAGCGCGAAGCTGAGTCCCGCGTCCGCAAAGCCGGGGGACGAGGTTTCCCTGACTGTCACAGTCAAGCTGCCCCCCAAAACCTATATCTACTCCACGACCATCGATATCGAAACTCGCACTCAGATCACGCCCACCTCCACGGAGGGGTTGGAAGCGATTGGCGGTGATTTCCAGGCGGACCGAAAGCCGGAATCGAAGTTTGAACCCTTATTCAATCGGCAGATCGAAAAGTTCTACGGCGAAGTTTCGTGGACGAAAAAATTTCGAATCAGTCCAACAGCCGACCCGAAAAACGTTGCCGTGGAACTTCAGGTTCAGGGGCAGTATTGCAGCGAAGGGAATGGTGGTACTTGCACCACGATTCGACCTCCCGTGAAACTGCGAGCGTCACTGGGGGAGGAGATTCCGAGTGCAGCCACGGAAACGCCTGCTGTCCCCTATGACATCACGATCCGGCCGAAACGGGGCAAAATCAATCCGGTCGAGTTCCAGTTTCAATTAGCGCCGACAAAATCATCAGGTGGCAAAGTTGTAAGACTGTCGGTCACGGCCGCATTGGATCCCGAATGGCATATCTTCTCTTCGACGTTGGAAGGCGAAGGGGGGACAAAAACCGAGATTACCCTCGACAAGATCTATGGAATGAAGCCTTTAGGGGAAGGTTTCGTTCCGAGTCGACCTCCTGAAATCAAGGATTTTCCCGAGCTGGGATTGCGCCAGGAAGTCTATCATGACAGGGTGACTTGGACTCGAGAATTTGAGGTCTTGCCAGATGCGCGCCCTCGTGCCTTCGGCGTCGAAGCGTCGATCGTTTACCAGACGTGTAAGGATAGCTGCCTTCCTCCCCGCAGTCAGGAGTTCGTTCTGGGGGTGACAAGCGATGACGTCATCCCTCCAGAACGCATCGAGTACTTTGTTGAACCCGAGGCAGGGGCTTCTGTCCATCAATCGCGACCGCAGGATAAGGGGCTGCTGGTGTTTCTGGCGACGGCAGTAGGGGCCGCGCTCGTGGCTCTCTTCACGCCGTGTGTTTTCCCGATGGTCCCCATTACGGTCAGTTTCTTCTTGAAGCAGAATGAAAGTCGTGGCGGTCGCCCAGTTGTGCTGGCCTGGGTTTTCTCGACCGCGATTGTTGCCTCGTTCGTGATCATCGGTGTGGGGATCGCCGCAATCTTCGGTGCGACCAAGCCCAATCAGCTTGCCAATAACTGGATTCTGAATTTTTTCCTCGCCTCGATCTTTTTCGCTTTCGCCCTGAACATGCTGGGGCTCTTCGAAATTCAAGTCCCTTCCTGGTTGGTTTCATTTACTGCCACCGGTGAGCAGACGGGTGGCTTTGTCGGCGTCATCTTTATGGCATTGACGTTCGTTCTCACCTCATTCAGTTGCACCTTCGCATTCGTTGGTTCGCTGCTGGCCGCTGCGGCCCAGGGAGAATACTACTGGCCGATTCTGGGGATGCTGGCATTCGGCTCCACGTTCGCCGCACCGTTTTTCGCGTTGGCGATGATGCCCGGGACGTTGAAGGCTCTACCCAAAAGTGGTGGATGGCTGAACGCGGTCAAGGTGGTGATGGGCTTCGTCGAACTGGGTGTGGCAGTCAAGTACATCAGTGTCGTCGATCAACAGTGGAACTCGGTTCCCTGGTTGTTTGATTTCACCAACGTGATGACGTTGTGGGGGATTATCGCTCTGTGCACCGGACTTTATCTGCTGGGGCAGTTCAGGTTATCTCACGACACGATCGTTCAGGCCTTGTCTCCCGTCCGGGTCCTGCTTGCCATTGCATTCCTTGTTCTGGGAGGACTGTTTGGGATCGGAGTGATGCAGCCCGATCGAGAATCATGGGTGGTAAATCAGTTGGTCGCATTCGCTCCCGCACGCCTTGTTGGTGAAGAGCACGAGAAAGATTTCGACAAGGCTGTACTGACCGCGGTAGCTCAGAATCGACCTTTGTTTGTTGATTTCACAGGGGTGTTCTGCGTCAACTGCCGACTGATGGAAGTTCGAATGGCACGTCCCAAGAATCACCGTCGGCTCGAGCAATTTGTGCAGGTTCAGGTCTATACGGACAAAGTACCTGATATCGAAGATCCCCAAGAGGCAGAGCGGCTTCTCGCTCGCAATGTCGCGTTGCAGGAAAACTGGTTTGGCGATGTCACACTTCCCGCCTACGCGGTCGTCACTCCGGATGGGAAGACGCTTCTTTCCAGCTACCTGGGTCTGGAGGAACGCGACGGTGATTTCGCTCGTTTCCTCGACGAAGGTCTTGCCAAATGGCAGGCCATGAAAGAACGCAAGTAGGTTGGCGTGAATCCCCACCGTTCTTCGCAATCACAGGGAACGATTGACGCGAGAATATTTCTCGCCTTCGTTCCTGTATCGACTCGACGGCGAGCGAGATCAAAAACGAGGGCTGCGGGCAGGTGACCTGCCTGCAGCCCTTGGAATGTTAACCACTCGTCACGATCTATTCCCCGACCCGGGGAATAGGCTAAACCGTCTTCGTCTTCGACAGAATTCGATCCGCGAGTTCCGTGAACTGCTCGACGCGGTCAGAAATGATTTTCAGGCTGCGCTGCCAGAAGTCCGGTTTTCTCAGGTCAAAGCCCATGGTGGACAGGACTGCCTCTTCCGCATCGTGTGAGCCAGTGGCAAGCAGAAGTCGTCGGTACGACTCAGAAAAGTTCCCACCCGCTTCCTTGCCAATGGCATAGACGCCGAGTGAAAGCAAATAGCCGAACGTATAGGGAAAATTATAGAACGGAATCGACGTGATGTAGAAATGCAGTTTCGAGACCCAGAATCGAGGATTCCAGCCATCATCGGACAGGGCGTCGAGGTAGGCTGCTTTCTGGGCTGCCAGCATGATTGCGTTCAGCTGATCGGCCGTCAGTTCACCCCCTGCGCGCTGTTTGTGGAATTCGTCTTCGAACAGAAATCTGGCATGAATATTCATTAAAAATGCCACGGCGTCACCCAGCATACCGTCGAGAATTTGCAGGCGTTCGTAATCAGAGGACGCACACTGCAGTCGTTTCTCTCCCAGAACCGCTTCCGCAAACGTGGATGCTGTTTCAGCAAGATTCATCGGGTAATCCTGTAGGAAGACGGGTTCCTCTCTCAGAACCCACGAGTGATAGGCATGGCCCAACTCGTGCGCCAGGGTGCTCATGCTGTCTGCACTGTTGGTGTAGGTCATGAAGATTCGCGACTGGCCTCTGGTCGGGAAGCCTGTGCAGAATCCACCTTGCTGTTTTCCTGACCGATTCTCGGCTTCCACCCAGTTTTCGCTGAGCGACATTTTTGCGAAGTCGCCCAGGTCAGAACTAAAGGATTCAAACGCATCGATGATCCATTCGCACGCCTGGTCGTAGGGAATGTCGTCGACGTTTCCAGCTCCGGGCAATTGTGGCAAGGGAGCAAACTGGTCGAACCAGGCGAGGCGATCAATTCCCAGCAGTTGGGCCTTCTTGGCGAGATAGCCCTTTAGGACGTGCTTGCTGGAGGTGATCGTGGACCACATTGTGTCGAGTGTCTCTCGCGTCATACGGTTGACCCGCAGCGGAGCCTCGAGGTGGTCGGTGAGGCCAATATGACGGTAGGTTGTAAGGCGAGTTCCGGCGATATGATTGATGGCATCTGCGCAAGAGTCCGCGATCGTTTCCCACGCAGCATCGAGTGCAAAGAAGTTGTTCTCGCGAATCGTTCTTTGCGGCGAATCAAACTGAACCTGTCCCGGTGAACGAGAGACAAGCTGGCCTTTTTCCTGTACTTGAACCTTCAGTGATGATGAGGTGCGATCATACAGACGTCCCCAACCATGCAGTCCATCGACGGCGAGTTCTGCTGCAAGGATTTCCTGTGATTTGGGGAGTCGCAGCTTCGCGTTTCTGCGGCGTGTTACCAGGAAGTATTCATTCTTTTTGAGTTCAGGGGCCGCAGAAACAAAGGTGGCAAACTCGGCTTCCGTTGCATCCCGGAATGCAAATTCGATGTTCGTCGCAATCTGCTCACGGTCTGGCGTGGTGGCGGCCAGTTCGGCTTGCAACTGGCGATAAGCCTTGTTTTCAGCGTCGGCTGCGGCATAACAATCGGCAAGTGAGCGCAGATCCACTGCGGTTGCATCGACGAACTCGTACTCGGTAATCAGTTGTGACCAGTGCGCGAGATTGCGGGGGTCGGTGTCCACCGGAGGTAGCTGATTCGTCGCTTCCGCCAGAGCCTTCAGTCGCTGTTTGAAGTGGTCGAATTGCTCGCGGAATTCCTGAGTCGAAGGAACGGGGGCAAGTGATGCCAGTTCCCATTTCTGTGGATATGGCGGATTGGACATCGGAAACTTCTTTCTGTCGGTAGTGGAAATCGTAGCCGTTTCGGTGGAAGAAAGAGATTCTCACAGAGATCGGCTGACATCGCGATGATCCTAGCGGTGAGGGGAGATTCTCCCAAGCCCCAGCAGGGCTTAGGCGGCGAGGAGCAACGCTCCGCACTGTCAGTCCTTTGTCCTGCGCAGCATTTGCCGAAATCTCGAATGTGAGATAGCGAATTCGAGGCGACGCAGATTGATAAGCTCCGCCGCGGTCTTTCGCTCTGATCAAGGTGGCTGCTCGAATCGGTGTTTGACGTGCTTCAGTTGAGCGTTTGCGCTCCGGAGCGGCGGAGACCGAGTGCCTTCCAAAGGATTGGAAACAAGGTCTGCATCCGTCTATGCAGTTAAGCTAGCGATCTGTTTAATAGTCTTCATGAGAGCAACACCATTTAATAGCATTCGCGGTGATATTGTGATTAAAGATATTGTTAGTAAGAAAGTGACGCGGGACTCTGGGTGTCATTTTAGAATTAGTAGCGAAAGTAAATCGCTCGTACTGGACTGTCTGAGTCAACCTTATGTTGATCGCACAGCGATGTCCGCTCGTGCCGTTATTTCGACTGACGCGATTGATCGCGTTGGGGATCAACTGATTCCGCGGGGATGTCGACTCGAAAACTACGCCAAGAATCCTGTGGTCCTGTGGGCTCATGGACTTGAAGGGATTGCTCAGCCGATCGGGACTTCGCTTTCTCCAGAAGGAACTCTGGCGTAACTGTTAAGCGCACCGGCCCCGGTTCCCGCATGATGGGGACGATTCAGATCGTGACTTGCTTGGTTCCCGAGGGATGTGGGTGGTTCAAGAGGAGTTCTGACTGACCGGCAGTGGGGTGGGTTGCCGGGCTTGGACAGCACGGATCAACTCAAGTCCGTATTGAAGGAACTGACAGCCTTGCTTTTGACATGTCCGAACGATTGATTTGATATTTGCAAAGGCTGTCGCACCCCAATCCGTCCGATTCACTCCTCCGTCGGCACGCGTGGCGGCGACGCTTCGAATGTCTCGTTCGGCCGGTGTGTTATCTGGGGGGACGTGTGGATGATCTAAAAAGGTAAAGAGTTCATCTGCATACTTTCGCAATCGCTTGAGTATGCGATTAACATGGGTGTTTGTGCTGATCGTCGTTGCCAGTTCCCCGAAGCGGTCTGAAATCGCATCACATTGTTGAGTATAAGCCTTCGGCGACAGTTCATCGCGCTGCTTGCCGAGTGCCATTGCCTCTTGAAACAAGGCGATCAGTGGTTCGATGATCCGCTTTGTGCAGATGGCAGGGACTTTCTGGCGCAGGTCGTGCAGTTCTCGCAGCAGATGGACCAGGCAGCGCTGCTTGGTCGCTTCCATCGCGTTGTAGGCGGCGTAGAAGTCCGTCACCAAGACACCGGCCAGCGAGTCTCCCAGTGCCTCGCGAATTACGGCACCGCTTCGAGAATGCCGAATCAGGTAGACGGCAATTTTGGGATTCGAGAAGCACCAGGCCCAGACGTTTTTGCCATTGATGCGCCAGCCGGTTTCATCGGCGTGAATCAAGTTTTGCTGCCGCAACAGATCGAGCAGATCGGTCACAACGGGAGCAAACAGCTTGCCGCCCCAAGCGAGATGTCCCAGTGCTCCTGCCCGACTCAACGGAATTCCCCACCACTGCGACAACAGATCGCAGCTTTTGCCCAGCGAGATCCCCAGATGAGCCCGGCAATACAGATTCAGCAGCCTTGCGCGAGGTCCCAGATGACTGCCCGGCAGTTCCAGTTCCGCACGACCCTGGCTGGTTTTTCCGCAGTCCCGACACTGATACTCATGTCGCCGATAGCGATGGTATTCAGGTTTTGGCTCAGGAATATCAGTGACAAGATGATCATCAAATCGGCCCGTCGGCTCGATTCGGCGACTGCCGCAGCAGGGGCACGCGTCGAGCACCACCTCGTGACATTCAACTTGACCGGGAGGAATCTCATCGAGCTTCGGCGGATCACGAAACACGCCGGGATGCTGCCGAAATGGCTTCTTGCGACGATCCTGCTTCTTGTTTCCCGCAGGCGGCTTGCGATTGGGTTGTGGCTTGTAACCCTGACGGCGAACCCGTTCCAGCTCTGCTTCCAATTCCGAGATCCGAGCATCACGCTCCGCAACCTGGGCTTCCAACTTCGCCACGCGATGCAGCAAAGCCGCTACCTGCTCTTTGAGTAACGCAACATCATCCATGATGCTCAAAATTTACCAAACCCTGGCCACTGGAAAAGCCCAGAATAGCTTAACAGTTACACTCTGGCGGTGAGTGTTACCGACGATCAAGTGCAGGCGACGTCCTGGTTCTCACAAAAATCCCTGGAGGCCGCTCAGATTTTTGAACTCATCGACGAAGGAATCGTCCGAGCAACATCAGTCCGCGAGACGCCTCTTCGGTCGCGCATCCGGCATGCTCCGGACGGCAGGGACGTGCTGGTTGTCGAGGAGTGGGAGCTTGAAGAATGGTCCTGGTGCGCCATCGGCGTTAACCCCGACGCTGTTGCGAAGACCCTGGATCGAAACAGGTTGGGCGGACAACCGATCACACCTTCCGTTCTCAAGTCGCTGATTGCTGTGGCACCCCCCGTCAAGAAGTTTGGTATTGGTTTTTCAACGGAGAAATGCATGACAGTCCCTCTCGAATTGGAAAAAGTGAGCGAAGAACTGGTTGAGAATTCGTCGGCAGAATTGGAGGACATCGAGGAATTGGACGAGACTCAGCCCTACGGCTCATCAGTTGTCGCTGCGGCCTATGCCTCGATTGCAGGCGTCTGTCAGAGTATCGAAGACGCGATGTTGCCGTTGGAAAATCCTGCGGTTAAGGAGGGACTGAGCGCCATCCTCGTCAATCTCCAGGAGCAGGCCACAGCACTCGAAGGGTTGCATGCTTCGAGTTACCCGGATCAGCCGTCCCTTAAGTGTGAGAGGGATGAGGGTTCGGACCTCGAATCTTTGAAAGCGTTTCTCGCCGCAGGACGAGTTCCGTTCTTGCAGGTGGTTGGTCTGGGGACACGCCTCAAGGGTTTGATTGGAGCAAAAAATCTGACGCCCCATCAGCGACGAACCCTGACGGGAGTCGCAAAGCAGATGAGCCGCCTTGTCTCGCAATCGAAGGCTGATCACACCGAAGGTGATAACGCCAGGCTCGCGGCGTTGCAGAGTTCGATTGATGAGCTGACTCGACTCTGCGGTGGCATCAAATAGCCGTCGCCCAACCGAAGGAAATAGCTGACGTTGCGAAGAGAGTTTATTGCATGCAGGGCGTATTACGACGGGCGGAGAGAACTAGTTAAGAATAGTAATCTGAGGAGCAGATTTATGCCGACGATTGAAGAGTTGACTAAGCAGGTGTCGGAGCTGACAGGGACTGTCAAAAGCCTTGCAGCGAAGCCGGACTACAGCGGTATTCACAGAGATCTGGAAGGGCGTGTTACGGGTGAATGGTCTGATACGGATGAGTCCGTCACAATCGTGACCGGACGTGAAGATCTGGACGGGCCGCGCGCAGGCCGTCGTATGAAGTCGCATACGGCAATGAAGAGTCTGATTCGACGAGGGTACCAGCCCTGGGGCGAATTCAAGTCACTGGGGGACTTCGTCCGCAGCGGGTTTGATGGGCACCAGGGTTCCGCCTTCCACGACCGCTGCCGATCGCACTTTAAGGCGATCCAGGGGATGTCCGAGACGGTCGGCTCAGACGGTGGTTTTACCGTCATGCCCGAGTTCAATAGCAAGATCTTCGAGCACGTGTATGCCAACGACCTGTTCGCGTCGACCGACAACTACACCGTCGGTGGCAACAACATGACATTCCTGGCGAACGCGGAAACCTCTCGTGCCAATGGGAGTCGTCATGGAGGTCTTCGAGGCTACTGGACGGGCGAAGGACAGTCGATCACGGCCAGTAAGCCGACTGTGCGTGAAGTCCAGATGAAGCTGCAGAAACTGGCTGTGGTCGTCTATCTGACAGATGAACTGATCTCTGACGGCGCTCAGGCGTTGGAACAGTTCGTGACTCGCAAGGCGGCGGAAGAATTCAACTTCATGATCGGTGACGCGCTCTTCAATGGCGATGGGATCGGAAAGCCGTTGGGGATTTTGAACTCTCCCAGTCTGCTCGCGATCACTGCGGAGGGGGGACAGTCCCCTGCGACGATCGTCGCCGCAAACATCATCAAGATGCAGAACCGCTTCTTCGCTCCGAACTTCGGAAACGCAAGCTGGTACCTGAATCAGGACTGTCTGCAGCAATTGATGCAGTTGTCACTGCCGACCGGAACTTCGTCGGGACAGCTTGTCTATATGCCCCCGACCGGGCTGTCCGCTTCGCCGTACGGGTCCTTGGGCGGTCGCCCTTTGAAGCCAATCGAGTTCGCCGGAACGCTTGGTTCACAGGGAGACGTCACGCTGGCGGATCTTGGTCAGGTGCTGTCGATCAGCAAGGGAGGGGTCGCTCAAGCCGTGTCGATGCACGTTGAGTTCCTGACGGATCAGTTGGCTCTGCGATTCACCATGCGGATGAATGCCGCTCCGTGGGAGAACAGTCCGATTACCCCGTTCAAGGGGACGAACACGCAATCCAGTTTCGTCTGTATCTCTGCACGGTGATCGTTCGTCTCAGTCTGCTAACCGATTTCTGACTCCGACCGGAACCTGGTAAGGAACTGCGCTGCGGACGTCTTGCCGGGTTCTGGTTGGCAATCCGGAAATTCGCTCATGAGCGGATTTCCTCCACTTCTCATCGCTGAACGGAAAGGCTTCAATGTCCGACTTCAATCACGAGTTTCTTGAAATTGCTGATATCATCCCCGCTTTTGTTCCGGTCGATTTGCAAACTGCTGCAAACAACGGTCAGTGGGTCTCGATGCGGAACATCGGCCGGCTGCTGTGTGTGCTTTATAAGGCTGCAGGGACTGCGGGTGACGATCCTGTGTTCACGCTCAGGCAGGCGACATCCAACACGGGTGCCAATGCGAAGCCGTTGTCCTTTACCAGGGTTCGAACGAAGATTGGGGCCATCGGGGCGACGCCCCAGTGGTCCCTTGTGACCCAGTCGGCTGCGAATACGTATTCCCCGGTCAGCGCGGCGTCACCGGCATTGATGGCGGTCGATGTCACGCCAACAGATCTCGATTTGAACAATGGCTTCGGCTTCGTGCAGTTGCAAGTCCCCGACACGGGGACGAACGCGCAACTGGGGGCGGCATTCTACGTCGCCTATAGCGTGAGATTCCCCCAGGCGGAACTCGCCTCGGCACTCTCGTAGCACGTGGTTGCTTACTTGCGGCGGCCCGCTCACCCACCGCTTTTTGATCTGAGTCTGAAAGTTTTGTCTCATCAAAGGAATTGCTATGCCTGTCACAGAAAAGAATACGGAGAGTCTGAATCGCTCGATGGTCGCGCTGGAACTATTCAAGGCCCGATCAGTGAGTGGGGGAGGGAGTCCCCGACAATTGGCCATCAGTTGCTTCCGCGATGCGATGGTTTTTCTGGAGGCTGCGGATGAGATTCAGTCCGGCAGGGCAGACCTGTCCGCGGACGAATCGCCACTCGATCCCGCGTTCGCCCCCAATCTGAAACGGACTCATCCGATCAATCTCATGTCCCGCGTCTGGGGTGACTTGAGGAAGGTCCAGGAAGCCCTGGCCGATCTCGATGCGAATCCGGGGGCGGACTACTACGAGCCCTACAGCTGGAGTAAGCCCGAAGTCAATCAGGCCCGTGCTCTGTTCCCCACCGTCGTAAACCGCTTGAAACAGATGAAGTCTGGAAAGTGAGGTCTCATGAGCTTTGGTTCCACAGCATATCAGTCATACGTCCGAATCCACACGGAATCAGGTCGCCGGAGACTCCCTCCCTGGTCGGGTTTGACTCACGAAAAACGGCTCGCGTGGGAAGCGGCTGCCCAGGCGGTTGCGATGGCCGTCCTGCCGTCCGCCCAATGTGGCGAACCGCTTGAAGACGAGGACGATCTCGATGAAGCGATGCCGCCAGAAATCGTATGACAAGGCGGATTCGAAATACCGCGAGCGGCAGAGAAATCTGAGTGCTGTGGGGCCCGATTCGGCCTCTCAGCAAGGCCGCCCGATCGACCTCTTCCTGCTCCACGGAGGGGAAGTTTTTCACACGAATTGAGTCTCATATGGCACTAACGACTTTGGCATCGGTGAAAGCACAGGGAGGAATCCTGCCGGGAGACACCAGTCGCGACGCTCAACTTCGAATCCTGATCGATGGGGTGACGTCATACGTCAAGCAGCTACTGAATCGTGATCTCGAGTCTCAAGAGTATGTCGAGTACTACTCGGGTAACGGGACGCCGGTCCTGATGCTTAATCAGTATCCGGTGACGGCGGTCTCGCTGGTCTGCGTCGATGAGTCGGGAAATTTCGGTGCAGGTCCAAACAGTTTTCCTCCTACCCTGAATCTCGTTAACGGTGTCGACTACGCGTTGATGTCAGGGGCAAAGGGAAATGGATCTGCGGGCTTTCTCAGACGTATTGGTGCTCACTGGCTGAGGCCGCGGTCCCGGCAGAATGGCGTGCTCGGCACGTTGCCCGGCGCGGCCAGGGGCAACATCAAGGTTCAGTACACCGCCGGCTATCTGGATATCCCTCCAGCGATTTCGATGGCCGTGAACGCTCTGGTACTGAAGCAGGCGTCAATGGCTGCGATGGGGGGGGCAGTGGCGTCGATGAGCTACGAAGACGTCAGAGTCAGCTATTTCGATTCTCACGACGCGCGTCAGGTGCTGGGAAGCATTGAAGCGGTCCTGGCAACTTATCGATCGATTCCGGTTTGAACGGCCTACGCAGGCCGCCTCAACTAGACAAGTCGCCTCTGCGCCTGCTCAAGCAGGCCGTCGGTATGGTCAAGAAAGACGAGAGTCCCTTTGTTAAACCAATCAATTGCCCGATCACTGATGACTTTGATTCCCGGACGGTTCGCTGCTGAAGTGACGCTGCTTCCCGATGGCCCAGTACCCGTGACCACGAATGTCGCTCAGGCCTGGTTCAAGTCACTTGATGTCACCCTTTCCAACTACGGAAACCTGAATCTTCAAGGTGATGAGACCCTGATCAAAGTACCCGATCACGAACTGAATCCGGCAGGTAACGGACGGGAAATCCGCCCTCGCGACCGAATCGTTATCGCGGGGACGGCTTACCGGGTTCTCTCTGCACGACTCATGTCCGTGCGGACTGTCTGGGAGTGCGTTGTCCGAAAGGAGCTGAGCTGATGCCGGGAATCTCGAACCACTTTGATGCCATGACGGCGATCAAAGAGATCATCGACGGTCTTCCGCTGGAGGGACTGACAGGGGGAACTCTCATTCAAGAAGTCGCAACGTACCACGACGGAACCGTCGCACTCCCTTTCATCAGTATCTCTCCTTATGGTCCAGAGACGCTCGATGACGAACTGAATGATCGTGACGGTGCGTACTACGGAGTTCTGGTTTCGATTGTCGCTAAGCCGTCTGTGAACAATCTGGAAACACGGCTGGGATGGCGACAGACACTGCGGCGAAATCTGAACAACCGATCGATCGATCAACTCGGTCAAAATTACAAGCTGGCAGTCGAACCGGGGAACACGGTCGAGCCGCAAGCCTGGTTCGACAGGAACGCTTTTGTCAGTGGCATGGTAGTGCGTGCGTTCTTTCAAGAACCTCGTGCATGACCCCTGACATGCTGCTGCACGAGGCCCCTTCTACCTCGCCATCGGAGGACTCTCTGTATCTGATCAAGGGCATCACCCTGTCCAACGAATCGTCTGCAACTTTATCCCGATAATGTCCGTAACGGCTGAATAAGGAACTGCTTCGCTATGACAGAACAAATGGCCTATGCATCGAGAATGACGATTGCAGGGCACCCCATGGAGTTCAAGACTCACTCGATCAAGCAAGTTATCGAGTTGAGTGAGGATGACGGACTTCGGGGAAGCCGCTCTCGCGTACTGGAACGGGTCGCCCAGGGGCTGATTCATGTTTCGGGGCAAGTGGAGTTCGAGCCCACGCCAGCGGAAGTGGCGATTCTGCTTCCCTTGATCGTCAGTTACTCGACGACAGAGACCGTCCTGACGGACGCACTGGCGGACGTGACGATTGTCATCGACAACGGTACCAAAACCGACACATTCGTCGGCCGGTTCACAAAAGGAACCTTCTCAGGCTCGTCGGGGCAGAAGATTCAATTGACCGTCGATTTCGTCGGCAAGACCCGTGCGACGTCCGCTGGAGGTTCGCTCTCGGGAGTTCCCGATATCACCGCACGGCCCTATATGTTTTACGACATGGGAAGCGGGATCACGATCGGTGAAGCAACGTATTCAATCGATAAGTTCGAACTCACCATCGACAATCATATTGAACCGACATTCATGCAGGGGCAAGTCGCCACCGACCTCGAGCCGACCGACCGCACGGTGTCGCTGGGGGTGCAGACGAAGTACACGGCGACCGAAGACCCGCTTCTCGTTCTGGCGACGGGAGGTCCTGACGCAGAAGCTCCCCTGGCGGCGTCGATCACGTTCACGAACGGCGATCACTCGATGTCATTTTCGTTCGGTGCGATTGTGGCGAAATCTGAATCCGTGGTGAACAACGGCAAGCGAACCAAGTTGAGACTGCCATTGAATTATCACTGCTACAAAGTGGGAACGACGCTCGAAACCGTTCCCGTCCTGGTCTGATTTCATAAAGGAAGAGCCTGTGTGTTCGTATGTGCCCGACGGTTATACCAGAGACGGCTATATCGCCCCGGCCGTCCACGTGGCGGATGCCGAATCGCTGCATGGCGAACTCGATTTTACGTACCGACCCGCGACTCGACTTGACGTCGTCAAGATCGATGCCGAGATCCGGATTGCCGTTCGGAACCAGGATTTCGATCCACTGTGTGCCGTTCGGGCAGAGCAACTGGCCTGTAAATTCGTGGCGGATCGAGTCATTGGCTGGTCTCTCAGAGACCAGGGGGAGTCGCCTGTTTGTGTGTCTGCCGAAGCCTGCGAACGGATGCAGCCGTTTTTGTTCAGCAGGCTTTACAACATCATCCGCGGGGTTCAGGCGAACGACCTGAGGCCAAATCAGGTGCCACCTCCGAGAGAGGAGGACCAGCTAAAAAACTGAAGCAGGGGGTGTTTCTGCTGAGGAAATATCCCCGCATTGCTCGGATGAATTGCCAGGTCTGTGAAAAGTACGTGGTCAACGAATCAACGTGGCAATTGGAACAAGGTCGAGATGGCCAGCCTGTCGAGCGGCTGAAGCATCTGGGCCCTTCGTTTCTCGCCGCGTGTCGAGATCCGGCGCGCGGTTGTCCCAAGGGGACGCCAGAACTGCCGAACTCGCTGACTGCTGAGAACCAGCTCTGCTATCAGCACTATTGCGAATGCGTTTCCACGGGTGCCTTTCCCGATGATCCGGTGGTTCGCCGAAACGCGGCTGTGATTCAAGATGTGCTGGACACCGTGGAAAAGCTGAAACAAGTCGAACTTCATACCTCCCTCTTAAAAGCCGTGCGGGAAACATGCGTGACGCAGTTCAACGAATGATCATTCAATCGGCGCTCCAAGGAGTTGGTGTTGTCCGATCCGCAATAAAGAGCATTCGGCAACGTTCCACCCAATCGCGATGGGCTCGTGTGTCGCGTAGACCCTGGAGCCTGGTCCCCTCCGTTAGTGCTGCGCTCAATGCCGGCGGCGTGAAGAGCTGGCCTGGTGTGGCTCACTCGTCGCATTCGTTTGACGGTTGGTTTGATTTCACCGACGCCGAGGAAGATGCATCCCCCGTAGGAGGTTGGTCGATCGACGAAGGATCTCAGGCAAATAGCCGCCCGGTTCCTTCCCCGATGGAACCGAGTTCTCCACGAGTGCCGTTGCTTGTTCCTGTGGTGCGACAGAGTCCTCTGTTCGCTCAGCAGAAGTCTTCCGTGCTAGACCCGGGGCATCCTGCGACAGTTGGCACACACGCATTGACAGAGAACTTAGAGCCCACCCCGATCGGCGGAATGGCAAAAAGGGCTGAGACAATATCCCGTGCAGCCGGGGCTGGCTCGCGGGTGCTCCCGCGTCAACGTTCTCGCACAAGCCTAGGTGATCTTGGCCGAGATGCCTCTGTAGTGGCCGACGGGACGCAAAGCGTTTCCGTTGTTACCGCAAGACGCGCTTCATTCCTGAGCGATCGAGGTGACGAGTCGCCTCGGGGGCGAGGCCCAGTTCACACCGTGACGCAGCCTCATATTCGGAACAGAACATTGCGTCATTTCGACGGATCGAAGGGATTCGGGGACATTGGCAAATCCAACTCACTCGGCATCACGCGAACCCCCGAGCCCGGCAATGCAGGCTCGTTCGAAAGCGATGGAGATGGAGGCCCTTCACAAACGAATCCTGCTCCCCCGAGAACTGCAGACCCGTTTACTGTTTTGGAACCTGACGGAACTCTCGCGTCCGCACTGTCGCGGATCAGCGAGTTCGATGAAGACATGGCCTTTGCATTGAAGCCGCTGAATCGATTTCACGACGCGGCAACTTCCGACACAACTGAATTTGCGGGATTCGGCGTTCGCCCGATTCCGGCGAGGCAGATCGCTACGCGAGCGACTTTGGGCATTCCTCACGTCGCTGCTGAGTCTGACAGCTCTCCCGGACAGAGCAGGGCCAGGAGTCCCATCGCTGAGGATCCCCTTGCACTCGGGGTGCACAGCGCCGGCATCGGACTTAACGCGGTGATGGATGAGATGGAAACACGGCTCGATTCGATTTGCAGAGCTCAGGAAGAACGTCTCAAGTCCCTGATCAAGAACCTGACCTTCTGGGTGAAGTAGGAAACTATGACAGTCTTCTATTACGGAGGATTCTCGCATCCTCATGCAGAGGTCGCGTTTGCGGGAATCCAGCGGACGATCCGATTTTCTGAAACACAGCGGGAGAACATTCTGCGTGAGTCGTGGCAGCTGCGCGGGAAAATTGTCAGGCAGGGACCAAACTCCCAGCGTCTCGTCCTGGCAGCGCTCGACGAGATTCGGCAGGCCTATTCGCACCACGGTCAGTCAGCCGGTCTGCTGGATCAGGACGGAAATCAGACGCCATTCCTGCTTGATAATTCGAAAGCGATTGGCGGAGTCATCGTGACGAACCCGGTCTCTCATGGAGAACTTTCTGGCTCTGAAACGGCTACGTACCTCCATTACACATTCGGATTGCAGATGGAGTCCTTCGTTTCCGGGCCAGACACGCTGCTCGCGTATTCAGAACAGGTGACGTTCTCGGATAACCGGGGAGGACCGCTGCAGGTTGGCCGTGTTCCTGTGAGTGGACTCCCCATTGTTCAGAACGTGACCACGAATTCATTCTACTACGCCACGCAATCAGGCTCGTTGACGACACGAACTCCGCAGCCTCAGCCGGAATCGATGCTGTTTCCCAGTGCCCTGATGGGGGATCCCCATTCACGCATAGTGACATGGTCCAGTCCGCCGATGCAGCGCGGGGTGCCGACGGAACACACCGTCCACTGGCTCTACAAGTTTCGATCTGTTGCCCCGTTCAACGGACAGGTTCATTCACGAGGATAACTCTCGATGGCAATCAAACGATGGATTGGGAACGCCCCCGCCACGGTGGATGTCTGGACGATCACCCTTTCGGGGACCGTTGCCAGTCAAACGTATACGGCGACGATTAATTCCAAGGACGTCACCTACGTTGCAGGAGTCGACGAGACCGTCGATTCCGTACTTCGCGGGCTGGTCGCTGCCTGGAATTCGCTGACGTCGCCCCCTCCCGCTGAATTCCAGGAACTTACGGCTGCGGGGCTTCCAGGGGCGGGGCCGTTGACTTCAATTCGCCTGACTCAGGATCTGGCAGGTCGACCCACTGTCCTCTCTGTCGGTACGACCGGAGATGCGACGTTCGCAATCGTCAATACTGTGACCGCGACCGGCCCGAATGACTTCGCTAACCCTCTCAACTGGTCGGATGGAGCGACGCCGGAAGATCTCGATACGCTGGTCTTCGACAGCGGCAGCATCCCCTGCAAGTACAATCTGGGGACCACACTCGAGGGAGTCACGATTGCAGTCGATCCCGGCTATTCCGGTCAAATCGGGCTGCCCATGACGAATCGCGACAACTCTGGCTCTCCCTATCACGAGTATCGCACGACGAGCCTGACGCTGTCAGGAGGAACGGTCGAGGTGAACAGTGGCCAGGTGGGACGCTGCAATCTGGCTTTTGGTTCCCACCCTGCAACCGTTCGTGTGCGTAATACAGGTCAGCGAATCGATCCGGAAACACCCGTCGTGTTAATCACAGGAGGGGACGCGACAAGTGAACTGAGCATTAATCGTGGCGACGTTGGCCTGGCCTTTTTTCAAGGCGAGACCGCCACGATGCCGCTCGTACGGACGGCGTACACGTCGCAGCCGTTGTCCGATGTCAACCTTGTGGTCGGGACGGGTGCCGACGTTACTACGCTGACGAAGAACGGAGGCAACGTCGTCTGTCGTGCCGCGGTTTCAACTGTTCGTCAGGAATTGATGGGAGGATCCATCACCCTGTCGGATGCCGCGACGGTGACCACGCTGAATGCATTCGCGGGGACCGTAGTCCTTTCGACGACGGGGACGATTGGCACGATCAATCTTTATGGCAACGCCGTTCTGGACGTCGATCAGGATCCTCGCCCCAGAGCGGTCACAAATCCCATCAACGTCTTTTCCCGGGACGTCACCATCCGGGACAACCAGAAGGTGATCAATTCGGGGACCCTGTCGCTAAATACACACGGAGCGGTTTCGGTCCATGTTGAACATGGTGCGAACACAACGATGCTGTTTACCTGAGGGGGCCTCGAATGCCACTTTCAAATCATGGTGAAGCCTCTTATCCGGGGATTGTTGCTTATGAAAGCTTTGAGTTCTGCGACTGCAGCGGGACTCAGCCTTCGGTTGGCAGAATGACCGTCTTTCCTCAGTACGGATTTCCCGCCCGGGATGGCGATCTGGTGCTGACTTACAATGACCAGACGATCACGCTGAAGGATTTTCATATCGATTCCGTGCGGTACGAGGTTGGGGGAGGAGGGCGGATTGTTGAAGTTCGCTTTCTCGACTCTCGCTGGAAATGGGCTCATCGCTCGATCTCGGGCCGCTACAATTTTCGGCTCCCCGACAATCGCGTTCAGCCTGTGCATGAGAAAACGCCACAGGAACTGGCTGCGTTGTGCTTTACCGCCTTGAGAGAAACGGTCTTTGATGTCTCGGCTCTGCCCAACGAAAATCGTTTCGAGATTGATTGGGACCACGCCAGTCCCGCTCAAGAACTCGATCGAATCTGCCACGAACTCGGCTGCCGAATCGTACCCGTCCGTTCGCTGGGGGGCTGGAAGATTGTCGTCACGGGCGAGGGAGATGATCTTCCTGATTACCCCGCTGAAGATGTGGGAGAGGGGATCGACCCGCAGGAAATTCCCGATTACATCAAGATCGTAACGGCCCCGATTCGCTACCAGATGAAGTTGCCCCTGGGGGCCGTTGGGAAGGACGTCGATCGAGTCTGGAAGCGTTTAAGCGAACTCTCTTACGCTCCATTCCCCAGCCTGCCATCAGGCGGGTTCGGTGCGAATGACTGGCGCGAGTTTCGCCAGATCGACTCGCAAGCGATCTCGTTATCCGATGGGTCGATTGTGAACCCTCAAGGTTTGGCTCGCGACACGGTGTTTCGATGCTATCGGATTGAATTCGAAAATCAGCCCGGCTGTGCCGTGAATAGCCAGGGGGAATGGGGCATGGTGGTACCGACCTGGTCGAGTGTCGTGACGCGCCGGCAGATGATGCTCGCAAACTCACTGGTCGAAACCTGGACCGATTCTGCCGGTACTTCCCATCAGCGACCTGCGTACATTTGTGGAGTCTTCTCTGGTGAACTGACCGAGGGCCCGCTTGCCAATCACGCCGATGGAACGCGCATCGAAAGTCAGACTGTTGACGCGACCACCATGGCCGACCAGCGGATGTCGTTCTCCCTTGGCCTGGATCCCGTCGATACCGATCGTTCGATCATGACACTCAGTCCGAAAATGGTGAGGCAGATCCCTCCGCTGACGGGCGTGATTGGTCTTGTCCCGTTCGTGCTGGAATGGCAAGAGGCAGACCTCCAGTTCGTGTCGGCATTTCAGATTCGGAACCCCGATACATGGCAGCCACAGCGTTACGAGTACCTGCTTCAGGTCGGGGAGGGGACCGACGAATCATTCACTCAAACGGTAATGCGAGACGACATTCGACCTGCTGTCATCGTCGACTATCAGGGACGTATTCCGACTGGATACCGAACGAATTTCCACGAGGTCCAGACGCAATGCCGATCTGCCGCTCAGGCCCTCGCTCGGAGGTACGCGACGGTGACAAGTCAGCAGCGCACCTATATCGGACTGTATCCCATTGATCTGGATGGAGCGATCTGTCAGGTCACTTACTCGATCAACAGGCAGGGTGCGTCAACCATCGCGAGCAGGGGAACTGAACATAGCTGGTACACGCCCGACCATGAGCAGCGGCGTCAGCAGATTGCCCGAGAGGGAATCGCCGACAAGTTGAACGCGGTCAAAAATGAAATCACTCGACGAACTGCGTTTTCAGGAAGTATCAACACATGACCGCCCTATCGCCCGTCATGAGCGTCGTGATTCAGAACGATTCCGGAATGATCATTCCCGCAAGGTCGGTGGTCGTCGCCGTTGCTGTGGAGACGACCAGTTCGGACGGTGGTCGCGAACCGATTACGGTGACTCACGTTGATCAGTACGGCTGCGGCAAGCCGGGAAATGTCATGGTGACCGGAAACACCGCCATTGGTGTCGGAGCCAGAGGACTAGGTTTTTATGACCCCTTCCTCTATGTCTGCATTGACCCGTCCGTCAGTGATCCCGCACCGGGAGAAGAGTGGGGGCCGTCGGAGGGAAGCTGGGTACTGACTCGGAACAGTCTGACCAGGGGATTCTTCGCCCAGGGGCATAGCCAGAACGGCGGGGTCCCGAAGCGGTCGTTGTTCTTACGAACCTACGAGCGAGCACCCGCGACGGTCTGCTATTCGTCGAGCAGTTCCGCGAGTAGCCAGTCGAGTGGGTCTAGCGCGTCGAGCGGATCCAGCAGTCACGTCAGTGGATCGAGCAGCAGCAGCGGTGCTTGCGGTTGTGTCACGGTGGTTACCGGTGTGAGTTGCTCCGGCGGATCGTTGTCTGTCACGTACGGCCAAGCCCGAGGATGCTGCTGATGCCAAACCCAGGAGATGTCATCGTTATCCCCAACTGCCCGTGTTGTGGTTCCTCGAGTGGGTCGAGCAGCAGTTACGGTGGAGGTGGAGCCCTTTGCCCTGGTTGCCCGTCGATTGGTACCTCGTCGGTGAATTTTAAAATTGTATCCGGAACCCTGTTTCCAGGTGGATTTACCTCCAGAACCCTGCTCTATAACTCTGGGTCGGATTCATGGATGATGAGTTATTCATTCTTCGGAACGATAGCGCTAACTTTTGTGTGTAGAAGCAATTCCTGTTTGGTCTTAGCCTCTGTCGCCACTTCGACGCCGGGGTGCAGTTCCGTGGCTTCCACCTTCACACCTTCAAATGGAATGGAACTCACTTTAGCAGGCCCCGGATGTCCAACCTACAATGTGGAGGTGAGTTGGTGAGCCACTGTTCGACTCTGTTAGAAACTGCAATAGCAATTCGTGGTACCAATCCCTGCAACGACACTGTTGACTCATTGTCGCGTGCCCTAGATATAGCTGATTGCTGCCGTTCACTCGGCCGGATTGAACTGGCGTCAGAACTCGTTGAGGTTGTTAAGCAGTTTCCCTCCGCTCGATCTAGAGTTATCGCTGCTCGGGTGCGCCAACACGAACATGGAATGCACTATCCATCTGTATGGATTCGCGGTTGGAATTTTGCGAATGCAATGGCTCGGCACGCCGCAACGGGATTCTCGCGTGCCGCAGACACGGTCATCGAAGAGCGACTTTCTATCTGTCAGCGCTGCCCTCATCTGGTGGATCAGCATTGCCAGTTGTGTGGATGCCCCTGTATTGCCGGGAACCAGCTCTTGAACAAACTGGCCCTCGCGTCCGAATCATGCCCGCTGGGGAAATGGAAATGAGAAAAGCCTCTGCCAGTCAATCCGCAAGTCGTCAGGTGCGTCAGTCGACGCTGAAGACCCATGAATGTCGACAAGAAAAACAGGCCGCTCCGCCGGCCGCCTCCCCTGATCCCTGTCGCTGGCCGTCCCCCGTCGTCGACAGCCTGACTGACGCGACGCTTGCCGGGAAATGGCTGATTGCGGTCTTTCGAGTGGATGGTGATCAACTGCAGCTCGATCGAACCGCTCAAAATTTTCCCAGGGCCGATCTCGACCTGGCCTGTCGACTCTTCGTCGAGAGTCTTAACGATCTGAAAAAGTAATCAGATGCCAGACGGGGGGCTCCTGCGGCTCGCACCTGACGAGTTCTCCCGTAGGCGATAGGCCCGGCCCGGGCGCGTTCGCGGCGAAGTCATGACCCGGCGCGATCACTCCTGACAGGAAGATGAGCCCGCGGCTTCCGTGAGGCACTTCATTCGATTTTGCCGGGTGAAATGTGCGGGGAAGGGGCTTCATCAAGGAATGTCAGGCCTGGTCGACCGCGACGTTGTCCCCGGGTGTGATTCGAGATGAGGCCAATCAGGATCATTCGCCGCCCGCAACATCGCTCCTTGGGACAACGTGTCTCCAGCCGTTGCAAGGTGCCTCGTCGTGGGCCTCGCGGTGTGTCACCTCTAATAAAGAAATTGCGTTTTCTCGGGAACAGTCGATGTTTGACCGCGCTTTTGTGATTAACCTTCCCTTCAAAACCGACCGACTGCACGCGTTCCAGGCACGCTATCCGAGCTGCCTGCCGAAGGCAGAAGTCTGGCACGCCCTGCATGGGGATTCCGTCACGCCACCAGACTGGTGGACAGCAGGAAACGGTGCATGGGGTTGCTACCGAAGTCACCTTCAGATTCTCGAACATTGCTATAACGCGGGCATCGAGTCCTACATCGTGTTCGAGGATGACGCGATCTTCCGGCCTGATTTTGACGAGAGACTGCCCAGGGTCCTGACTGAACTTCCCGGCGATTGGCAACAGCTTTATCTCGGCGGACAGTTGCTGCACGAAGCGGCTCACCCACCCGGCAAAGTGACCGAATCGGTCTACGTCCCCTTCAATGTGAACCGGACCCACGCCTTTGCCGTTCATCGTCGAGGTTATGAGCTGCTCTACAGGCACCTCCACCAGATCCCCTTTGCTCCCCACGAACACATCGATCATCATCTGGGGCGCTTGCACGAGTCAGGAAGGCTTAAGGTCTACTGTCCTTCCCGGTGGCTGGTCGGCCAGGACAGCGGTCCATCGAACATTAGCGGCAATAACAACGCCGCGACGTACTTTACCGATCCCGAGCGTCTGGCCATCGTGGAGGGGAAAAGAGAAGTTCGTCCCGTGCCCTCCATTTTTCTGGAATCCACAATCGACGTCGCAGTGGAGTTGGAGCGACGTGGCTGGCACCGCGGCCACTGGCAGAATGAGCAGAGGCTGGACCGGGGAGTCTGTGCGGCGATGGCCGGGATGAAGATCCATGCGGATCTGGAGCAGTGGTACAAGGTCGTCATGCCCGAAGCGGTTCGTGAAGGGAAATCCTGTATCTGCTTATTCCACCCCTCGCTGAACTGGCCTTGCGTCGAGTCGCTTGGCTTTGCCCGCTTTCATCGCGTTACAGCCGATCATCCTGAGGACGCAGAACGGCAACTGACCGAAATTCTTTGCCAGTTGACGGATGCCGTGGAAGACGCAGCACCGCCACGCCGAAATCTGATCTACCACATCTGGCCACGCAAGGGGAACGGCGTCTGGCAATGGAACGTCAAACAACTGCTGCAGCGGATTGAGCAATTCGATGGCGTTCGTTCCATCGGCGTGGCCACGTCTCCCGATGCAGATGCTCTGGTCGATGTCCAGCGAGCCTTCGACGGCGTGAGGATCGACAACTGGATCGAATTCCCTAACGATCCGAATATGGGAGAGGCTCAGACGTTCGTTAAGCTGCTGGATACGCTCCGCGTCGGCGACGGCTCGATTACGTTCCGCGGTCATGCGAAGGGTGTCAAATACGACGACCCGCTGACCTGCCGCGACTGGACAGAGATGCTCTATGAAATCTGTCTCGACGACCCCGAGCATGTCTCCGCAACGCTGGAGCAGTTTCCGGTAGCAGGTCCGTTCTGTGTCGAGAATCGCTGGCCGGGCGGGAACAGGTTCGGCTGGTACTATTCGGGCGGCTTCTACTGGTTCACTGGTGACATCCTGAAGAAGCCCGAGGCGACGTCGATTCGCAGAGACTATTGGGCGGCGGAACTCTGGCCCGGTCAGCACTATGACCGGAACGAGATCGGGATTCTGTTCGGCCAGAACTGCGGGCACCTGTACGAGACCGGGGAAGTGGAACGGATGAGGGCGTGGCTGGAGGAGTGGCGATCCCAGGGGCGAAACGCGAGGACCGCCACATGTGGTTCCTGATCTCAATGGGGCGTCCCGAGCAGTGTGGCCGCGCGATGCAGTCGATGACAGACTGCGGTCTTTCGACTTCGGGGCGACTCGTGGTCAACGGCACCGCCGACGAGGCCGCTTACAGACAGATTGACCTGCCGAACAACTGGGAAATCGAAGTCCTGCCGCAGAATCTCGGGGTGTGCGGTGCGATGGCGAAGATGTTCCGAGACTACCCGAGCGAAGATTGTTACTCGCTGGTCTGTGATGATGAGTTCGTCGAGACACCCGGGTTTGACGTGCGACTGATTGAAGCGGCGGGACGCTGGGGAATCTCACACGGCAACGACCGACAGATGACGGATCGTCCCGAGGAATGGCTGCACACGTTCGCGACCTATGGCGGGGATCTTGTGCGGGCCGTCGGCTGGTGGCCATTGCCGGGGTTGTGGCACTGTTTTTTCGACAACACATGGCAGGTGATCGCCAAGGAATTCGGATTGCGCCGATACTGCCGCGACGTGCTGACGACTCACATCAATACGTGGGACGAATCGGCACCAATGGACGCAACCTACGTCGCAGGACGACAGCCTTCACATCTTGACGAGGCCCGATTCCAACAGTGGAAACGTAATGATTGGCCGTATGTTCGTGGGCAGCTTAGAAAATTGTTGAATGGAGCGAGTCACAAATCGAATATGGCTTCGGATAAACAAAAATGCCCATCGAGTTTAGATCACTCGATGGGCACAGATTCAAGCCAATGATCAGCAAGATCAGAACGACGCTTGATTCAGCGATCGTTCCCCTCGATTTACGCCATCTGACGTGCAGAGTTTGGCATATACATTCTTATCAATCGTTTCATTGATGAATTTAACGGATCCATCGCACATCATCGCGTTCACTCCGCCAGCATGATTGGAACTGGGCCGAGGACGAGACAGGGGGGCAGCAGCGATGTCTCGGTTGATGAACCATCCATCAGGTCTTGTGGCGGCATCGGGAGTCCCGAAATTGGTTCCGTCAGTGTTCAATGTTGGGACAGAACCGACGAATACGAATTCATCTGATGTAGGCTGATTACTCGTCGTCACAATTCGCGGACCGAACCCAAGCGCATTTACGTCGATATCGTACCAATTTCCGGCCTGGATGTTCTCGGAGAGCAGGAGAGTCGTCGAGGTTCCATCACCAGCGCCTACAAAGTCAAGAGAGGACTGAAAGCCACTCGTCGATCGCCAAATTACTCCGGTACCTGAATGGGTTTTGATATCGGTTGGACTAAACAAGCTGCTGTCGCCATCCCAGCTAATTGACCCAACTTGGTGATATCCGCTGGCAGTGGCGTCGCTGGTGAAAACTTCAGCGACACCAAAGTTGGCACTTGAGATAAATCCAGCGTTAACAACGTAACTTAGTCCCCCTGGGCGTCGGTGCGAGTCAACGTCGTCAGGGCAAGTGAACACCTGGATCCAGCCCGTGTCGTCGATGGTATCAATAGCGTCAGCGCCGTTGATTGTCGCCACACCCGCATTGATGAAAGCGTCGTTCTTAATGTTTTTGAGAAGTGCTGCGTTATCGATGAGGGGCAGAATCTGCATAGGCCAACCAATAGCCATGGTACCAGTGCCGTTAGCATTGGTAACACTCATTGTCGAGGAAAGCGCGGGAAAAGTACCATTGTTCCCCGAAGAGAAATTAATGATTGCAATCCCCACTTGCCGGAGATTGTTCGAGCATTCCATTCTGCGTGCAGCACGGCGAGCTGATTGCACGGCAGGTGCGATCAGGGAGGCCAGTACGGCGATGATCGAGATCACCACCAGAAGTTCGATCAGCGTGAAGCCGCGTCGCGGCTGGCGTTGTTTTGTGAGGCGAAGGCGAGTCATCTTGCATTCTCCATGCGAATTGAAAGTTGAGAAGGGTTCGACTGAAAAGATATGTGCCTGTTTCCGTCGAACTCGCCGTTCGACTGCAACGCGCAACCGTCAGGCATGATAGCAAATTCGAGGCCAACGTCCAGCACTTTCTGGAAATGCTTCGGATGTTTGGTGTTAAGGCTACTTTGGCTTGCAGGGGGTGGTGTTGTGTGTTGTAAAATGGTGCAGTGTGAGTCTCCTGACTGTGCGGTTTTGGTTCGGTTTGATGTGCCGGGATGCGGATGTTCGCTTCAAGGGTCTCTGTAGCAGCGGCGGCCTCAAAGGCTGATGTTGAAACCCAGCTAGTTTAAAATCTGTCGGAACTCAATGAACGAGCGGAAGTTGAATGAGTTGGAGGATTGGTCGTACGCTTTCTCAAGTTGGGTGCGGTCGATGATGAAGAAGCCTCTGTGAATGTCGTCCGAGTCGTTGCCTGACAGCGGGCCGCCAATACGAACTGAACCCGAGGCGGTGCTGACTCGGAAATTCTTGACGCTCATGAAAACCACGAACACATTGCTTCTCGTCGTGACGTTATTCAGCAATTTTGAGAGCAATCTCCGGCGAACGTAGGGGTCGAGTCTGGCGACAGAGGCAGAAGTTCCGCGATGCTCGTCCAGCGTGCCAAGTTCGAAAAGCTGACGAGGATCGTTGTTTTCCATGCTGTCCGTGTTAATTGTATCCTCTGGCCACGATCGGAGAATTGTCTCTTCAAGTTTCGTGTACGATTGTGCTGCATCGTTGTGTTTGCCAATCGCGCTTGCAAAGCTTCGGAATGGGCGCGCCGTCGCGACGCCGGGCAGGAAGAGCCCGCTACCTGGGTCAGGCTCAATGGCGGCACCGTTCCGATTGCCATCGCGAGCGACGAGGAATTGCTGCCACCAGTCGTTCAGGAACGGGAGATCTGTTCTTAACAGGCGAGGCGGATCAAACGAGGTGACGGTCCCGTCATTATCGAGATCTTCATCGGTGTCGAGGGTTCCATTAAAGTTCGTGTCTTCGTCTACCATGAGTCTCATGACGCGTGGATCATCAATCAATGCCGCGAGGACATCTGGGTGTCTGAGAGTATTGATGTTGATCTTGCCGGGGACTCGCGGAAAAGTTAATGGAGCGGAAAGCCCCGGGATTCCTACGTGTTCTCGACTGGGGACTTCAAGGAATTCCAGTAGTCGATACCATCGGCCAGAGAATGCGGCGTTAGCCAAGCCCGTACTTTGCTTGAGAAAGCGATTCTCCGCGGCGATTGCGTCACCGGCAACCACAATCGTCGGACTTGGCCCTGTAGTTGAGGCCAGCCGTCGAAGCTCTTCAACGTTATGGAAGCCGCCGGTGGTGATTTGCAATACTTCACCGATTGAAGCGAAGGGGCGGTCGAATACCTTCTGCCATCTTGTGAAGAAGGGAGGGTTAGCGTCCAGGGTTGCCCGATTGTCCGCAGCCAGTGTGTTGGCATAAGCCGGGTTTCCAGAGGTCGTTTCCGTTCGCGAAGTTCGTTCGGGGCCGAAGAATGGCTCTCGGGTTTGGACACTTTTGAGATTGGCCAAGTGACTCTGGATCTGCGTTTGGGTGCTGTTTCTCTGGAGTGTTAAGCGAGAGGCGGGGGTGCTACTGGTGTTATCCGTCGGCGTTCTCAGGTTGTCGATGTAGATCTGGTCCACCATCACAAAGGGGTTGTCAGCCTCCTGGGTTGCAGTAGTCGGGGTTGGTCGGTCCGGGCTGGCTCGTCGGTAGAGGCGGACGTAAAGATGTTCGAGTGTATCTCCGCCTTCAAAAAGGGCTCCGGTGGGAACACTTCCACCTGTTGCGTCAGTCAGGTTGAATCGAGGGGCGGACGCCGCGTCTTTCAGGTCAAGGTCTAGAGGGCGTTGGGCAGGCGCGATCCAAGTAGTCGTGTCGCTGTCCCAATTCGATGCTGCCGCACCGGTCAAAGAAATTTTCATGATACTGGGCCGCATTCCCCCCGGTGATCGATCAACTGAACCGATTGTGTACAAAGAGCCCGAGGGGACCGTTCCAGAGAGAAGTTTCAGTCGTTTGATTTTCGGGAGATCTGAGTCCGGAGTGTTCACGACGTTTGAGAGATCTGGTCCGATTTCAATCCGCCAGGCTTGGTTGCCGAAGTTAACTGTTTCGGGGCCGGGGTTTCGTAGTTCGACATAGCAAAAGTGATGGGCATCCGTGTCGTTCCACTGAGTGTAGGGGTAATCACCGTCGGTGCTGGCCTCCGTCTGAGCGATCAAAGCTTCGCTAAGGGTCAGGTCAAGACGCTCGACACCCCAGACTTCTCTGCGATCGGGTTCTGTCGCAGTGTTAATTGTGTAGGGATCGTCATCCAGGTGCCAACCGTCATTTGGGATTCCGTCAAACTCGAAGCGAGTGGGAATGTTGTCGGAATCGAGGGCATCAACCAGGTTGACCGCAAACTGGGCCATTTCGTGGATCATGGCCTTATTCTGCAGGCCATCCGCTGAACCGTCGAGGAGAATAGGGTCAATCGTGGAATTCGTTGAACGAATCTGAACCGGGGATGGTCCGGGATTGATGTTGTCCGGCCAACCCAATGTGTAGAGCAGCGAGAAGATGTCGCGAGCGAGAAGTTGGCGATCTCGACGGGCCCAATACTCCTGGAGTTGCAGGTCGCCTGCAAAATCTCCGTTAGGAGGATAGCTGTTCTGTACATTGGACGCGCCGTAGCGATTCTGGATCGCAGTGGTCACTGATTCGGCTGACAGTGAACCCTGGTCAGGGTGAGGCGTAAGCTGCCGATACCGAATCTCAAATTTCGGCACTCGTGAAGAACTAGGGTCGGGGGGGGGTAGAACGGCTGGGTACGGATTGCCGTTCGGACCGACGAGCAACTGGTTGATACTCAATCGCATCGAACGTCGGATGGTACTGGGGGGGGCGCTCGTCATATTCGTGTTAGAGGGATTGGACGCTTCCGTTTCCAGTAGAAGTCGCGTGACTGGACGAAACAGATCTGTCTCACCGTATTCAGTTCTGGGGCCAGAGAAGAGTGGCGGGAACTCGAGGTAGTTGTTGTTGTCGGCATCCGCGGTGAATTCCCAAGGGCGTTCTGGGGATTCGCTAAGCGAAAACTGCTTACGATCCCAGCTGCGAGTGGTGAACTTGCTGCGAAAAGCCTGTGTGCTTCGCTCTGAACCTCCGACAGGGGGAGGGGTTGTTGGAAAGGTTGGGGTGATTGCGTCGAGGTTGAAGGGGGCGAGAGAAGTCAATCGCGAGCTTGCGCCAACCGCGTTGTTGAAGTCAGTCGAGCTCAGGAACAATGCACGCATTTCATCAGCGCCGAACTGTGCGTCCTCTGTCCGGACGTTGTCGGCGTCAACGATGCTTTCGGCAGAGTCGTTGAAGAGAGCGTTTGGAAGTGAGTCCGTCATTGCAATCCAGGTTGGTGCTGGATTACCGGTACTGTAACGACTGTAAGTAGGCCAGCGACACACTCCGGCTGTGCCGTAACGTGCGAATTTGCCATCGTAGTAACGCCCAAGTCCTAGAAAGTCCAACGGATGACCGTAAGGGACAAACGAGGCTCCGTTCGATCCCCCGGTGACTTGAAGGATATCGCCATTGTCATCGACTTGAGTCTGCCCCGGGCCTGGCCAAGGGTATTGCAGCGGAGATCCGAATAGATCATATGCAAATGCATTGGATCTTCGTGGTGCTCCATTGACAATCGCAGAGTGGAGGAAGCTTTCTTCACCCCATCGCCCGGGAATCAGGTCCGTCGGGTTTGCTGTATACTTTCCGAGCAACAGAAGGCTCAATTCTCGATTTGCGGATTCATGCCAACTTTGAGGTACCGGGATAACGAAGAAGCCGTCATCGGGGTAAGTCCCTTCACTGATCTGGACATTGTTATTGAATGGGCGACGATTTAATGCCCAGATCGGATTGACTTCAGACGGCAGAATCCCGAGGTTTGAGCTTGAGACGGACGGATCATCAGGGGTGTTGATATAGGCAGCGTTCTGGGCGGACAGTTCCATAGTCCCATCCCAGACGCGAGCCAGGTTTCCATGGACGTTTAGGTTGAGTAGTGCGTCAGCATCGATGACCGTCATGGAGAAAAGAGGGATATACTGTCTGCCGTCGAGGGTTTCTTGGGGAGGAAAGTCGAGGTCTAACCAGATACCTTCGCGGATTCCGTCCCCGTCATTATCGACGTCGTACTCGTAGATGTCGGAGTTGCTCCAGACGCCCTGGTCATTGATTCCATTGCTATTGACGTCGTGTGGCTGAAATGAGAATGCTCTGCTACCAGGCCCAAACAGACTGATTGCCTCAGCGTCATCCTGAATGAATCGACGATCAGGATTTCCAAGTTGCTGTCCGGGAGGGGGAGTGTAGCGGTGGTAGGGGTGCGGACGCAGCACCGCATTCACACTGACTTCTTCTCTAAACCATGAAGCCCCAAAATTTCGGAGATTCTGTGGTCGATGGAATGAAGGGATGATTACCAGTCGGCCAGTGGGGTCTTTCCCCGCGTAGGAGAGAAAAACGTTGTTTGCATCGGGGTAGGTGTAGTCTGGATCACGGTTTGAAAGGTTCTGGTAGTTAGGAGACCGACCTTCATTGGCAGCCGGAGAGTCATTGATCGACAGATAGAGAGGATCCGTCGGTGTAAGCGGTAGGCCATTGTGGGGCGTGAGGTCGAGGCGTTGTCCGGTGTTGTCAAGGCCGAGCATGTTCGGTAACAGGGAGTGGCGACGGCCATAAAGAGCGCTATTCGTGTAGCGTGGGTGAGGGCCAACTATGAGCTGCTCAAGGCCAAAATCCATGATGGAGTCGAGCGACAAATCGAACTCGGTTGCTTTTGCCGCTTCGCTATAGAACTCAGCGGTTTTTCGCTCTTGGGCAGCGAAGATGTAGAAGATCACACCAAGCCCCGTGAGCACCGCCAATAAGATGCTGACGATCAGCAGCGCCGATCCGCGCCGTCGTTGGGAACGTGGCTGACAGTTGCGGGAAACCGTATGGAGTTTGGGTTTCAGCATGATATCCCCTTATGCAGTCAAGTGCTGACCAAGAGGTCATTGCACCTGGCAATGTTGCATTTCAGTCGAGCAAAGAGTGTACGATGGTCAGTTGCCGCATCTGCTGGCTGGTGATGTCGAGAAATCGAACGGTAATCTGGACGGCCTTCAAGGGTTTCCAGTTCTCCACGGCTTCCCAAACGATCTGTGGCTCGTTGATCGCAGCATTTGCGGGTTCGCTAATTCTCCCCCCAGCTACCGAGGGCCAGATCGCCGGTTCAGTTGAGCCAGTGATCCCGCCATTGATTACTCCAATACAGCGATAATAAAATCGCAGGCCGTTTTTTCGAAGATTGGCGTTCGGGAAGACGGGCTCGCCGACCGTCACATTTCTACCCGCTTCCCACAGACGCACTGATCCCCCTAACGGGATGGGAGTATGGACAAGATGTCGGTAGGGCGGAGGGTCATTCTGGTTGTCATTATTCAGGTCCATCTCTGCCGGTTTGGTGGGATCGTACGGAAACCATGTATCAAAGACGTTGTTTCCCGACGATCCAGTTCTGGGGCCG
The DNA here is from genome assembly GCF_041860085.1 of Schlesneria sp. DSM 10557. NCBI lineage: Bacteria > Pseudomonadati > Planctomycetota > Planctomycetia > Planctomycetales > Planctomycetaceae > Schlesneria > Schlesneria sp. DSM 10557. The sequence goes on along the minus strand of NZ_CP124747.1, from coordinate 3,807,500 downwards.
TAGTAGGGATTCAGTGGGTTCTGAAAATCCGCTGCAGCGGTACTCCCAATATCAACAAACTCACCAAGTTGCTGATCCCAGACTTTAATATCGAAACTATGAACGTTGGAAAGCAGAAGGTCTTCCCCACGTCGCGGCCCTCCTCGAAAGGCGTCGATGACTCCGTCGCGGTTGTTGATGACAAGCGCATTGGCCGTATATGGGTTGTAGAAATCTGGATCAATCAAGGACAGTCCCTGAGGGTAACGGAAGTTTGGATGGGATGTTTCTTCGTGAGTAAATCTGCCGAAGAAGAAATCGTTTGCATCGAACTCCCTCGGACGGCCAGAGTCAACGCGATGTCCGAACCGGAAGTTTGGCTTACCAAGCGCAAAAAACGTGGCCAGATTGTTGGCGAGGTCTTCCACGCCGTGAAAATGCGCCCACGGAGTCCCAACGGCAGAGTAGAGGAACGCAGAGTGGTCGAACTCATTCCAGAAGGTCGTAGAGTTCGTCGTCCCGCGAACGCCATATGGTAGTAGCCAACCTGGTGGAACGGGGTTGGGAAGATTCGGGTTGAACATGTCTCGAACAGACCCGTCAGGGTCATTAAATGTTGGTTGGGCAGACGTCCCGTCCAACAGAAGAGGCTGACGCAGGAGCAACACTCGGCGATAGAGATTGCCATTACGGACGAAATAAGCGACCTCGGCGGCTGATGACTCTGAGGTACTATTGAACTCAGACCACCCGTCATCCGCCTCAGGTTGATTCGGATGGGAGGTGACGGCAGCTAGGGCGGTAGCGCGCCCAAAGAGCTTGCTTAAGTCCTTGTTCTTTAGCGTGTTATTAATGTCGATTGTGAATTGTAGAATGTCGTCGACGTCATTCGTTGGGTCGTTCTCCGAAATGTAAAAATACCCTTTTCGCAGCACCCCCATCACCTCGGGTAGGCCCGGGTCTTCTGAGACGCCCCATGGCATCACATATCGATACGATCTTTTGTCGAGATCGCTTGTGAGAACCGTTTGAATTGACCGTGACCGCTGGTCATTTTCTGCAATTCCTCGCTGTGAGGTGATGGTGCTTCCAGCGAGCTGAAAGACTTCCGCAAACATCAACATGAGTAGAAGAATGACAGTCACAGAGACCATCATTTCGACGAGGGTAAATCCGCGCCTGGATGAGGGTCGATTATGCCGGATTCTGTTTGTTGAATGCACTGGATGAAGTGTTTGCATGGTTATTGCTCCCACGGCAGTCTGGGCTGAAGTGGATAGACATTAATGATTCCGGGGAGTATTAATGCACCACCTGGGGGTGGGTTGGTGGTTGATGTGTAGATTCCGCTGGACTCTGCAGCAGCATACTCAAGACTCACTATCGCACCACGGGTGTTTTGCAATGGTTGAGGGGTTAAGGCGCTCAGGTTTCCATAGATGTTTTCCAGTTCGAGATAGGCGTTGTCCACCTCCTTGAAATTGATGACGCGATACCAGCGATTATTCTGAGCGTCGCAGATGAAGCCACCACGTTTCAGGGCGGGTGAGGCATCACCAAGGTCTGGGTTGTACTGAATCACGACTGTTGAGGCACCAGCCTGAAAATGGGCAGGGTGGATGAGCTCGTGATGTGGATCGAACGATCGCTTATAGAAGGTAATCAAATCCATATAGATGGCGCCTGAGGTTTGTCGGCGCGCCGCGAGCATCCATGAGTATCGGGATTGAAATGTTTCGACTCGGACTCGGGTCGGGGTAAGCCAGGATGGGATATCTGTCAGCCAACTGATCAGCTCCGCGCTTGCCGAGCGGTTGATCTCGCTGACTTGTCGGACAACGGACTGCCGGCCGTCCGAACTATAGAGTGTTACCCGGCAGTTAATGGCTTGTTCAAACCCGCCGGCAGGTGCGAATGAGGCCGTTCCGTCGCCGTTGGCGTCCAGGGTGGCGACGAGGTCTGCATTCTCAATCTCAATCGAGGTTGACGTGAACGAAAGGACGTTGAACGTATCTGTTTGGGTCTGCCAACTATCAGGTAGCACGCACGCGGCAGTTGCTCCCATGCGGGTTGTCATACTGGATGCAGACAGTGTGTTCGCTGGGTTGTATTGATTGCCTGCAATTCCCCCGCGGAACCGCACGATGCGATAAGGCGAGTTCACATTGTAACTGCCACCTGCGATTGTAAGACGACCGAAACTGTTTCGAAAGTCGGCTGTATCGAGAGAAGGTGTGAATGAAGTGATTTCCATTTCAGCAGCTCGCTCTTCCCAACCAAGAGGGTCCACAACGTAATTTCGGGCCACATGAGCCCTCCACGCAGGCCGAGGCTGGTTCGAGGGGTCGATTTCTTCCGTAACGGCATTCGCTTCGAGGTTCCAGGCTGGTTCTAAGCCTGGTGATCGATCGTCGTTCTGCCTTTCAAAGAACCGATTGTTAGCCCAGCTAGAGACGACGATGTCCCCGCTTTTATATAGCGTCATGGGGCGCCATTCCCCGACGCCTGTCACGAGCTCGGGTCTAGCGCCAATCAATCCATCAAAATTGTATTTGAGTTGTGCAGAGCTGGTGAGTTGCGTGGCTTGAACCGTCCTGAGAACGGAAATGGGAAACAGCGCCGCAACTGCGACAACGCCGATACTCATGACGAGAAGCGCAACCAAAACCTCAGCGAGGGACGAGCCTCGAAGGCCGGGATGCGAAGGTGTGAGGAGTGGGGGGCGTTTCATCGGCCTGCGATCTCACCACGTTCGGGATAGAAAAAGGGATCGTCAGCAATGCCATCTGGCGAGTTGCTGCCATCCTGGTTATTGATGACGTCTGTCGAGTTGACAGGGCTCGTAATGACGTTTCCGGTTCGCGAGAAGATCGTCACGACGTTCTTGTCAGGAACTGCAGGGTCACTGCCGGAATAGGCCGCGTCGAGCTGCAAATCAGCGGCAGTCATTTCGGTGACATAAAGGTGTATAATTCCTGACGCCGCTGCGGTGCCGGTGATTGAACCCCGGGGCGAGAACATGATGTCGAGCTGTTTCTTGTACGCGAACGGTGACGAGTTAAAGTTCTTCCAGACATTCGGCAACTTGTTGCCGGGGCTGTCAGTTCGGTGCGTTGAGCATGCGTCGAGGTCAATCACAACTCCACGCGGCAATTGCATTGGTTCTTCGTTTGGGACAGGCGAAGGTGGAAGTTCAATCTGCGCAGGTTCGTTATTGATGCCGGTAGGGTTTGGGTTACGATAAGGGGTCGTCAGCAGGATGTCCTGATTAGCTCCGTTTAAATCGAGTGTGTCGATGACATACCAGACTCCGAGATTTGTGGCCGGAATCTTGATTCGTGGGTGTGCATTAGATGTTAGGAGATTGCGCTGGTTAAGTTGCTGCCAGTTTGGGAGAGTCGCTGGAAATCGCAGCCGAACGCGAACCATCGGGTTTGACAGCGAGTTCCAGGGCTGCATCGGATCACGCGGCAGCAACTGTACCTGCCCGTTCCACGGTTCGGTCGGCTGAATGTGAATCATACTGGAAACCGTGCGCGGGTTTGTGGGGTTCAGTATCAGGCGAACACCGCGAGGTTGTTTTGCGTAGATTGCTCGGTCTCGCGCGCCAAGTAGGTAAGACTGTATCGATCGTGCCGCCCCGCGAACGCGGTCCGCATCCATGTTGACCTTGATCGTGGCGGCCGCAATTGCCAATAAGGTGATCATAAGAGACATGACGATCAGGAGCTCAACTAAGGTGAACCCCTGATTGTGATTCGGAGTCTGTTGCGTGTGGCGTAACATGATGCCTACTTTTGCTTCTGCCGATTTGTGAGGTTGTCATTCAACGCGCTAGCGCCTGGGTCGCTAAGCACCGCTGGCAGTGGTTGTGCAAGATGGCCAAAGTTGGCACTGTCATTTGGTTCGAATAGACCGAGTCCCCCAGGTAAACGTCCATCCGCCCCTGCGGAGACGATCAACGGGATCGAGTAGGTGTCGGGTGTATGGTACATCTCCTCAAACTGCTCGCCGGTGATGATGCCCGATTCAATTGCCACGTCGTAGACACCGACAACATCGTCAGCATCCTGCTGTAGCTCTGAGGCATCGGGTAACCCCGAAATGAGCATTCCGGCAACATTCGATTGAATGTTGGAGCCTGGCCCGCCCGGGCGGAGGAGCCGTGTTGGCCAGCGGTAGAATCGCAGTGGATTTCCCCAGGCATCGACAAACTCTAATCGGCCATCACCGTCGGTGTCTCTGAGTTCTGCTGCGGAGAATTCACTGTCATCGACCGACGCGACTCCGAAGGAATCCGATTTGGTGAGGATCCAGTAGAGGTACTCGGCGCTTTCAGCTGGGTTTGTGTCGTTCCCGGAGAAGTACGAGAGCGAACTGTTGTCCGTCTGCGTTTGAGGAAACGCGTTACGGAAGTATTCTTTACGAACCATCAGCATTTTTGTGGCGGTGGGCAGTCCGATGATGTTTTTGTTGCGGAGGTCGGCCTCAAGGCTCTTGAGTCCGGTAGTCTGCATCTCAGTGCGTCGTTGTGGCTTCGATATGAGCGTGTTGAAGCCATCCAGACGCTGCTGCAGCATACCATCAAGCTTGATCAGCAGGGCCAATGTCGCCCGCTCTCGAGCTTGCGCGATCGAGTTGGAGATCACCATTCCTCCTATTGAAATCAAGAGGATGATGATCGAGATAACTACCAGTATCTCAAGCAGGGTGAAGCCCGCGCGACCTGCGACGGATGTTTTCTTGCATTGCATGGCCGTATGTCTCAGAGAAAGGGGCAACAATCGTCCCTAAGGAGTAGAATGGTTTACTTGTCGGAGAGGCGGCCGGAGCTGAAATTGGTAATATTATCGAGCTCTGCTTCTCGTTGGGCGGTGGTGATAGTCTGGCCATTGAGGTCCCACCCGGGAAGTGGGTCTGACGAACTATTTGTGGAAGTGAGGTATGGGCCACCGGCACCATACTGGCCATCACTCCCGGGGGAAATGATCTGGTACTTTGTGGCATTCCAGGCGGTGCTCTTATAGTTCGTGCCTTGGATGTACCAGTAGGACAACCCGCCGGTACCCAAGTCGGCGAGACGGTAGCCAGTACCGCCATAGCTGCTCAGGTAAGTGTAGGGCGCTCGCTGATTTGGCAACGGGTCCTTGTAAGTGAAGAATCCTAGGTTGGACGGCGATTCGAGCAGTCGAGCTGGAAGAAACTCGTAGAAAGGGCCTTGGCGATTTCCTCCGACTGCGAACGGATTGAGCGGATTCTTGGAAAATCCGCTGAGCGTTAACGTTTCGCCAGGATCGCGCACGTTGTTTCCGTTTTCGTCATTGAGGCGGGGGACACCGCCGAGGAAGAAAACTAAACATTCGGCACCGGCAAGGAGAAACGAGTCTTCTGCACTTCCGTTGAAGTTAATGTCACGATTAATCGAGAAATCGAATTGGGGCCAGAGCTGCCTGATGAGGGCACGACTCTTTACTACGGCTGGGACTGTAGCGTTGGCGGACCAATCTGCTGCACTCTCGTAGATGACGAGGCTGCTCGGGGGGTCAATCTGGAAGTCGACCCTGAATCGTGAGATGCCCCCTTCGATTGAAGAGATGTCCGTCTTAACCTGCACAACTCGTGCGCGCGTTCGCGCAGATTGAACTGTCGGTAACAGTATTGAAACAAGAATGGCGATGATCACAATGACGATCATGATTTCGATCAGGGTGAACCCGCCTCTTCGGTGGTCCCGCAGGTGATTGTGACGCCGTGTCATAAAGTGTTCCTGTTTGTTGCGAGGTGCATTGGGGCTCGGAGGAGTTGGCCGAGCATAGCTTTGGGCACAGTGAGTGGCTGGGGCGCTGTGCCCAAAGCTTGGTTTCGTCTGAACTTACGACAGGTCGTTGAGCAACTTGATCAGGGGCATGAAGAGGGCGATGACGATGAAACCGACGATCAGACCCAGCACCACCACCATCAGCGGTTCCAGCAGGTTGACCAATCCTTCCACCAGCACCCCGACCTCTTCGTCGAACACATCGGACACCTTGTAAAGCATGGTGTCGAGTGCCCCCGTTTCTTCACCCACGTCGACCATGTTGACCACGATCTCGTCTACGGTTCTGGTTTCGCGTAACGGCACCGCCATCGATTCCCCTTCGCGAATCGCCGCGATGATGTGTTCATAGGCCTTGTAGAAGACCGCGTTACCGGCGGTGTCCCGTGTGATGGCGAGCGCCTCAAGGATGGGAACCCCGGAAGCGACCAGTGTGCCCAGTGTTCGACACGTTCTGGCGATAATCGATTTACGGAATATCAGCCCCAGTAGCGGTATTCGAAGTGAGACCCAGTCGACGATATAGGCTCCGGTTTTGTTCTTTTTGATGATTTTTATCATCAGCCATAACGCAAACGGGATGACGGGGCCGAGGTACCAATAGTTCACGACATTGTCGCTGCACTGGATCAGGACCACCGTAATGCCGGGAAGTTCCGTACCGAAGTCGTCGAAGATCTTCTTAAACTTCGGAATGATGTAATACATGATGAAGCCGACGATCAGCGTGGCGACCGTGATGACCGCACACGGATAGATCATGGCCCCTTTGACTTTTCGCTTCAGACTTTCGGACCGTTCCTTGAACTCGGCCAGTCGCTGGAGAATGACTTCAAGAGCACCCCCCGCTTCACCGGCTTTCACCATGTTCACGTACAGATTGTCGAACGCCTTCGGCTGCTTGGCCATCGCTTCCGACAACGTGCTGCCTGACTCGATGTCATCAATGACCCCGATGAGGGAGCCTTTGAGTGGTCCGGGTCGTGCCTGGTTTTCCAGAATCCGCAGGCTGCGGAGAATCGGAAGTCCTGCGTCCTGCAGCGTCGAGAGTTGTCGGGTGAATGTACACAGCTTTTTCCCGCTGACGCCTCCAATCGAGAATCCACCACCCGCCTTCTTGCGTTTGGGAGGGGCTTTCTTTTTGGCATCCGCCTGGGTCTTGCCATCCCCCTTAGTCTTACCGGACTCCGCCTTAGTCTTCTTCGCACGACCCTTCTCGGTGATCTTCGTTACGAAAAAGCCTTTCTCACGGATTCGCGACTGGGCCTCTTGTTCGGAGGCGGCGTCGATCGTGTCCTTGACCTCGAGGCCCGTGTTGTCCATTGCTTCGTACTGGAATGTCGGCATCGCCCGTCTCCGATCAATTTCACTCGCATTGAGGCAGAATAGTGTTGCTAAATAGTCCAGTGACCAGAATCTTGGTGGTGGTTTGATTCGCTGTTGCAGTTCACTCTGTAACAGAAGTCCCAAGCGTTCTTTGTTTTGTCACACACCCTGTTTTGTCTACCTCTGCCCTCGACAGCTTCATGACGGGCTGAGGAATGAGTTAATACATTAACCGTGCCATTTTCCGGGAATTTAGTAAGCAACGATCATCGTCGAAAATAGCCATAAGACAGGACTGCTTAAGAGGGGTTGTGACTGAGCTATTGTTGATCTGGTGCGGTGTACAAGCGGCATGTGCCACTTGGAATCTTGCTCTGTGCTACCAATTCTTAATGTCAGGCCCTGGTGTTGCCGGTGTTCGTTTCCTTGATCGTTGCTGCGGTCGCTTACTTCGCGTCCCTTCGCGAAAGCAGAGAAGCTCGGCGAGAAGGGAATGCAAAAGTTGCCTGTTTAGTAGTTAGTGTCTGAATTATATAGCCCGCTATCAACCTGCATCTTCCATCACGGTTTCGCGGACGACTTCGTCAATCGTGGTGATGCCGTCGAAGATCAGTTTCAATCCTGCTTCGCGCAGTGTTGTCATGCCCTGGCCGCGGGCGAAATTCCGAATCTCGTCCACGTTCGCGTTAGACGAAATGAGGTCGCGAATGTCGTCGGTGACGTCCAGCAATTCATAGATACCGCATCGTCCCTTGTATCCAGAGTTGTTGCATCGCTGGCATCCTTTGCCGTAGTAGAACTTGTACTGTCGAGCCTGTGCGATCGGTAGTTGCAATTCCATCAGCAGTTCATCGCTCGGGTCGAACTGTGTACGGCATTCCGTACAGATTTTTCGCACCAGTCGCTGAGCCAGCACGGATTCCACGGTGGCCGTGATGAGGAACGGTTCAATCCCCATATCACGGAGTCGGGTGATCGTACTGGGAGCGTCGTTGGTGTGGAGTGTGCTGAACACAAGGTGGCCGGTGAGGGCGCTTTGAATTGCGACCTCGGCTGTTTCAAAGTCACGGATCTCGCCCACGAGAATCGTATCGGGATCGTGCCGGAGGATGGCGCGAAGCACCGTGGCAAATGTCACTTGAATGTCGGGGTTAACGGGGACCTGAATCAGTCCGTCGATGTCGTATTCGATCGGGTCTTCCGTTGTGATGATCTTGGTTTCAATGTCGTTGAGTTCATTCAGAGCCGAGTAGAGGGTGGTGGTTTTTCCACTACCCGTCGGACCTGTCACTAGCACGATTCCGTTTGGTCGCGAGATGACCGATCGGAATCGACTGAGAGTGTTGGCGTCCATTCCGATCTTGTTGAGGTCCAGCTGCACGACGGTTCGGTCGAGCACTCGCATAACGACCGCTTCGCCGAACAGGGTGGGCAGCACGCTGACTCGCAAGTCGACCTGGTGTCCCCCGACGCTCAGTTCGATGCGACCGTCCTGAGGGAGTCGTCGTTCAGCGATGTCCAGTTCGGACATGATTTTGATTCGAGAAACGATCGCATTTGCCAGGTGGCGTGGTGGCGGAACCAGTTCGTAGAGCATTCCGTCCGCTTTGATGCGAACCCGGAACTCGTCTTCGAATGGCTCGAAGTGGATATCGCTGGCCTGGTCCTTGATCGCCAGCAGCAAGATCATGTTCAGCAGTTTGCGGATGGGGGCTTCGTCGCCATCCGGCGAGAGATCGTGAACCCGTCCGGCTCGATCAGAGGTCGACGGGGCGTCTTCCTCCAGTTGCGAGATGATGTCTTCAATGCTCTCTTCACGCCCCGCATACTGTCGCGCAATGGCGGCATCGACATCGCGTGCGTTCGAGACGGCTCCGCGAACTTCGACTCCCAGCATGCTTCTCAGGTCATCGAGAGCTCCGAGGTTCTGAGGGTCTGCCATCGCCACGGTCAGGACATTGTCCTTCAGAGAGATGGGGACGATCTTGTAAACATCGGCCATCGTCTGCGGGACGAGCTCCAGGGCTTTTGCCGGAATCGTGGTCTCGGCCAGATTGACGACTGGCATTCCCCACTGTTCGGCCAGCGCCTCGGTGACCTGAGCTTCCGTGACAAAGCCCATGCTGATTGCGATTTGGCCGGTCAGTTCGCCTTGACCCTGCTTCTTCGCTTCGAGCACGTCCCACAACTGATCTTCTGTGAGGTACCCGAGATCAACTAGAATCTGTCCAAACCGCCGATGTGACATTATCCATCTCGCTGAAAGGCGAACTTAAAACCTGATCGATTAACTTCAATAACTAAACCAGTGGCTTAGTGCCCCAGGACCAGATCAAGGGGTGAATCGCATCCTCTCGTCGCGGGTGATTAAGTAAGGCCGTTTGGATAAGTTGTCCCGGTTCGATCTTGATCAAGTTGGGGCGCCCAGGTCGGCAGTGACTTTCACTGTGATTTATTGGAAGCGGTTCTGGTTTAGTTGTGATGTTCCTGCTGATGTATGGTGGCGATTGAGTGACCGGTGAATGGTTACTCGTTGCCGCCACCATCTTCGTCATCTTCTTCCTCTTCTTCGTCAAGCAGTCCTTTTTTCGCTCGCGCGATGCGGGCTTTGAGTTCACCCGGTTGATTGGACCGGATGATGACTGTGTCTTCTTCACAAATGTTGTTCTTCCAGAGGCTGAACAAAGCGTCGTCCAGCAGTTGCATACCGAACTTGCGTCCGGTCTGGATGGAAGAGTTGATTCGGTAGGTTTTGGCTTCGCGAATCAGGTTCGCGATCGCCGGCGTTACCACAAGCAGTTCGTAGGCAGCGACCACCCCTTTGGGTTTTCTCGACAGAAGTGCTTGTGAGAGGATCCCGATGATGGCCACCGAAAGCTGGGTTCGAATCTGTTCCTGCTGGTTCGTCGGGAAGACGTCGATGATTCGGTCCACGGTACCCTGGGCCCCGGTGGTGTGCAGGGTGCCGAATACCACGTGGCCAGTTTCGGCCGCCGTGATTGCGGAGGAGATTGTGGCGAGGTCTCGCATTTCACCCACGAGAATCACGTCAGGGTCCATACGCAGGGCGCGACGCAGTGCTTCGGGAAAGTCGGGAACATCCACCCCGATCTCACGCTGGTTGATGGTCGATTTTTTGTGCTGGTGGTAGTACTCGATCGGGTCTTCGAGGGTGATGATGTGATGGTCGACGGTGTCGTTCATGTAGTTGATCATACTGGCGAGACTGGTTGTCTTGCCGCTACCCGTCGGGCCTGTCACCAGGAAGAGGCCTCGGGGGCGCATGATCAGGTCGCGGATGACGAGGGGGAGTCCCAGTTGTTCGAACGACAGGAATTCGTTGGGGACTCGCCGCAGCACCATGCCGATGTGCCCGCGCTGCTTGAAGACGGCAACGCGAAAGCGGGCCTTGTCGCCGAACGCGAATCCAAAGTCGGTCCCCCCGACTTCCTGGAGTTCCTGCTGGTTTCGTTCAGGGCAGATACTTTTCATCAACCCGACGGTGTCTTCCGGGGTTAAGGTCTTGGTCTCCAGACGCACCATGTGCCCGCCCAGTCGCAATACGGGAGGCTGCCCGGTCGTGATGTGCAAATCGCTCGCACGCTCACGGACAACGGTTTCGAGCATCTTGTCGATCTGAAGTGTGGCTGCCATTGACTTCCTTCAGCGGTATTGTCTCAAAAGTGCGACACTGGTTTGTCGGAAGCCGACGGAGTCGCAAATCGAATTGGGAATGTCGTGTTTTGACCGGATCGTGAAATGTCCGGTTCTCAGATCTGTGATGGCCAGTCGCGAAAAGGAGTGACTTGAGGCCCGCCGACATCGGAGGTGATTTCCGGCTGTCTTGTGGGATGAAATGTCGCTCCCCTGTCGTTCCTGGCATGGCTATTGTTGCTGGTTGCTCGGGGACTCTCAAAGTTGTCCGGGTTTAGTGGCCCCCTTTGTCGAGTCGGTACACCTCCACGAGAGTCGTCTTTCCCATCAGCGAGCGGGACAAAGCATCTTCGACGAGGGTTTTCATGCCGAACAGCCGTGCCTGGCGGCGAATGGACTGAGCAGGCTCGCTCTTGAAGGTCATTTCTCGCAGGGTCGAGTTCATGAGCATGAGTTCGAAAACGGCGTTGCGACCACGGTAACCCGTGTGCTGGCAGTTGTTACAGCCTTTTCCACGCATGAAGGTCGCCTCTTCGAGCTGGTCTGGCGTGATTCCAAAGTGCTGGATTTCGGACGGCTCGGGCGTGTAGGGCTCCTTGCATTTCGCACAAACCACCCGGATCAAACGCTGTGCCATAATCGCCATCACGCTGGATGCGACCAGAAACGGCTCCACACCCATGTCGATCAGGCGTGTAATAGAACTGGGCGCATCGTTCGTATGTAGCGTACTGAAAACCAAGTGTCCAGTCAGCGAAGCCTGAATAGCCATCTCGGCCGTCTCGGTATCGCGAATTTCCCCCACCAGAATGACGTTGGGGGCCTGTCGCAGCATGGCACGAATAATTCGCGAAAAATCCAGTCCGATATCATGCTTGACCTCGACCTGGTTGATGCCCGGGAGGTAGTACTCCACGGGGTCTTCGGCCGTGATGATCTTCCTGTCGGGGCGGTTCAGTTCGCCGAGGGCGCTATAAAGAGTAGTTGTCTTGCCGCTGCCGGTGGGGCCGGTTACGAGGAAGATTCCGTTTGGGCGGCGGATGATGTTCTGAAAGCGGCGGTAGTTGTCTTCGCTGAACCCCAGGCTGCGAATGCCGACCTTGATGTTATCGCGGTCGAGAATACGCATGACGATCGCCTGTCCATGGTTGGTTGGCAGGATACTCACGCGGAGGTCGAAGTCTTTTCCGCCGGCACGGGTCTTGATACGGCCGTCCTGAGGTCGGCGTTTTTCCGCAATGTCCATGCGGGCCATGATCTTAAAGCGAGAAGTGAGCGCTGCGAGGAGTCGGCGGGGAGGGCTGTCGCGTTCCACGAGCACCCCGTCGATCCGGTACCGGACGCGAATTCGGTCCTCGAATGGCTCAATGTGAATATCGCTCGCCCGCATGTTCACCGCTTCAGAGATGATCAGGTTACACAGGCGGACGACTGGTGCGTTCTCTTCTTCCTTATCTTGTTTCGACTGCGGACTTTCGGTCTCTGTAAAGTCGATGGCGGTTTCGGTGAATTCCGTCAGCATGGAGTCGACGGACTCCGTTTCTGATCCGCCGTAGTAGCGGTTGATCGCGTTCTGGATGGATTCGCGGGGGGCGCCGACGGGTTCGATGTCGCGGTTTACCATGAACCGAATCTTATCGATGACATCCAAGTCGTTGGCGTTCATCATTGCGACTCGGAGGCGTTCGTCATCAAGTCCCAATGGAATGACAATATTCTCGCGGGCAACTGACTCCGGGATCAACGCGATTACACTCGCGGGGATCTCCATTGCGTCAAGGTTGACGTATTCGTGTCCGTACTGGGCCGCCTGGAGCTGGCCCATTTCGCCGCTACTGACGTAGCCTAGCCGGACGAGCGCATCAGCAACCGAAGTTCCGATGCTGTTTGCCATGTCCTCGGCTTCGCCGAGCTGGTCCCCGCTGATGACACCATCTTCGACGAGTTTATTCAAATAATCTTCAGACATGGAAACGTCTCACAATTGCTGAATGGCTTGGTCAAGTTCGATCGAAGCTTGGGTAAGCGAGAATTGAAGTGTCATTGTTATCGTGCGGTTTCGCCGTCGTCAATCGTCATTTAATGCAAGTTCTCGGGGCTTTAGGCTTTGCGGTTAGCGAAGCGACTTTGATGCTTCGTCGGCGATAATGCGAATTCCTTTCCGCACGACTTCGGCAGGCTGCGAGAAGTTAAGTCTGAGACATTGCTCACGTTGCGCCCAATCGTCTTCCAGCCCGAAGTAGAAATATTCCCCGGGGACGACTAGCACGTTGCGAGCTTTCAGGCGGGAGTAGAGTCCTTTCGTGGAGCAATTGAGGTTACGGAGCCAGAGCCAGTGAAAGAAGGCCCCCTCGCTGGTGTGGAGGGCCCAGTCAACACCCGTTCCCTCGAAGAACTCGCGAATCCACCCCTGCGCAAGTCGGCTTTTTTCGGAGTAGAAGGGGATAAGGTGCTGCGGACCCAGGTTCAGGATTTCTCCTGACTCAATCAGCGGAAGCACCAGTTGCTGTCCAATATTGCCGTTCGCCAGGCCGGCGATGGCGGTCATTGCGGCGACGGCTTTGGTGATTTGTTCGGGGCCGATTACGATGGCAGTTCTCGTTCCGGGCAGTCCCAGCTTGGAAAGACTCAGTGTCAGGATGACATGCGGGGCCCAGAACGGACTTGCGTCGGCAAAGATGACTCCCGGGAACGGAGTTCCGTATGCATTGTCGATAATGAACGGAATTCCGTGGCGAGCCGCCAGATCGGATAAACGCCGGATTTCCTCGTCCGTCAGCACGTTTCCGGTGGGGTTTGTCGGACGCGAAACGGCGATTGCGGCGATGTCCTGTTCCGCCAGTCGCTTTTCGACCGCGGCGAAGTCGATGCGATATTTGAAGATCCGGGATTCAGGTCCGTCGGGCCAGCTGATTTCGGGTTTACAGGCGACGAAGAGTGATTCATCGATCCCTTGATCCGCGTACCCTATATATTCCGGTGTCAGCGGGAGCAGGATTTTACGGTGTTTGTTGTTCTCGAAGCGGCCTGCCAGCAGATTGAAGAGGAAGAAGAAGGCACTTTGGCCCCCATTGGTCACGGCGAGATTTTCGGGGCCGATCTCCCAGCCGAACTGCTGTCGCAGGAGCTTCGTCATCGCCCGGAGGAAAATGGGGTTACCCTGGGGAGGATCATAGTTTCCCAGCATGCGGTCGAACGCGGGTCCTTCGTTGACCAGATCTTGCATCCGGTCCCTCCAGATTTTTTGAATCGAGGGAACGGCGGCAGGGTTTCCTCCCCCGAGCATGAGCATGTCGGGATGTTCGGTCATTGCCCGACCGAGATCATCCATCAGTTCAAGGATGCCGCTACGGGCTGTCAGTTTTTTCCCAGCCAAAGAGAACTCAATGCTCATTGTTTTCTCACTCGTACGGGGTTGCCCCTGGTGGTTCAGAATGTCCGACTCTGGTGAGCTGAATCCCGGATTTCTATCTTGTCAGTGGTTGCGTGTCCGGTGTTCCCGGGTGCGCAAGTCGAAACGATGTTCTATTGTATCCATCCTCCAGGCAGTAGGGGTTGGGTTGATTGTGTACACCTGCTCCGTGGGGACGATTGCGGTGCAAGAGAAGCGGCTTCGATCGAGTCAATCAGCCTGAGGTATGGTTTCGGGGTCGTGTCAGAAGATCATCTCGACTTGAACGCGGACGCGTTAACAGAAAAAAAGGCAAGTCCCTCAAATAGTGTGTTGTGGTGAGATTCGTTACACCCGACAGTGGTTCCTGACTGAAGATTTCCGTCCCGTCGCCCTGAAGAGACCCCACCTTGGTTGATCCGATGCCGAAACCTGCTGAGAGTCGATGGGGCATTCTTCTTCTCGCTGTTGCCGTTTTCAGTTCCGTTGCGCTGATGATTCCGTTTCTCAGTGCTGGTCCGCTTACTCTTGACGAGCACTGCTCTTATTGGCTGATCGAATCCGATGTCCCTTCGACGATTCTCGAACGGAGTCTCACAGAGGCAGCGATTCCGCCGTTGTCTGCCTGGTTTCAGTGGTGCCTCATTCAGATCGGGGGGCGAAATGAGCTGATGCTCCGTTTGGGCTCGGCAATTCCGTATGTGCTGGCGATTCCTGTCATGTTTCGTCTGGGTAAAGATCTGGGCGGAAGTATGGTAGGGGGGATCTCTTGCCTGATCCTGGCGTGGCATCCCGAGGCCATGGACGAGGTTCGAATTGGACGCTGTTACGGGCTGATGATCCTGCTTTCGGCCGTGAGTTTTCTCGTCACAGTCAGGTGGCTGAAATCTCCTTCCCGCTGGAGTGACGCGATCCTCTGGGGTCTGATTGGTGGTGCCCTGTTGTGGACTCATTATCTCACGGCCCCGGTTTTGGCTGTTCAGCTGGTCGTTTTATTGGGCTTGATTCGAATCGGCTCCACGGCAAGTCGCCCACCACTGATGCATCTGGCTGCGGGGGTTCTGATCGTCGTGGCTTTGGGCGTGCCTCTAGTTCCCTCGGTGATTCGGATGGCGGAGTGGAATTCTGCTTTCGGATTCGGGCAACAGCCGACACCCCTGTGGGAATTGTTTGGCCCGATCTGGGTTGTGGGCTTATGCGTGGGGCTGGTCATCGGGAAGCTGGTCACGGGACGGTCATTCTCAAAGCCGTCCGAAGTTAACTCCCGCCACGCATTGGTTGTGCTGCTCGTGTGGGGGCTGGCTCCTCTAGTCATGATGGCCGTGGTCACGCATCTGGGGATGCCAGGTCTCAACAATCCTCGTTACCGAGTGGCGTTCGCTGTTCCCGGGGCGTGTTGTCTGGCGTTGTTGCTCGTTCGATATCATTCGCCGGTCGGCGCGGCCGTCGGCGCTGTTGCTCTTCTGATTGCCGCATGGAGTCTGGAGACACATCGCGTCTGGCAGCCAGGTCGCGTATCGGGGGTTGAGCGATTTCACTGGCGTGAGATCGCTCTCACCATCGAACGCGATGGGCAGCCCGGCGAACCGGTCTTCGTTCAAAGTGGATTGATGGAGGGATTTCTTGTTCCCCAGTTTTTCAATGATCCACTCTTCATGGACTATGTGGCCTGTCGTGTGAGTAAGTTCTACCTGCCGTCGTTCCACCCGCGATACGCGTTACCATTCCTGTGGAACGGCGGAACTCCGTTAATCGATTACTATCGGACGCTGATTGGGCAGCACGGCGATCAGTCGCGGGCAGTCTGGGTCGCCTGTGCGACGGATACGGATTTATGCCGGAATTCCCTGCCCGCGATGCATCTCCTGTTAAGTGAGGCGGGTTATCAGCTGGTTGACCGTCAGACGCATTCCACTGCCGAACTGGTCCGGTATGAGCTTCGTGAGGGTCGGAAAGTGCTACCGTCGGACGCCACTCGCTAATCGCGTCCCTGGTTCATCAAACGAGTCCGGCTTTCTTTCGCAGGAACCATTCGCAGCTCATCAGTCCCACGAAGGTCAGCAGCAGCCACCAGTTATCCCACAGGGTGGTAATCTGAATTCGGGTCAGAGCGTCATACTTCGTTTGCTTCAGTCGCTCGATGAGGCTTCCGAGCTCTTCTGGCTTGAGAGACGTCCCGCCCGTGACAGAGGCAAGTTCCTTCAAAAAGTCATGGTCGGCGCTTGGATAGTCAAGTTCGAGATCGCGTGCATCCACAATGAAGCGGGTGTAGGCCATCTCGGGGATTGAGTCCCCCGATCGGCGGGCAGAGACGCGGACCCAGTAATCACCCGGTTCCGACGTGGCCGAGAATTCAGCGGAATGCTCATCGTTTAATTGTCTGGGACTGGGCCTTTCGATCTGGCCGTCGGGTTTGGTCACTTCAATTTCGAAGCCAGTGTCTTTCGCGGGCCGTCCATCTGCGGTTCGTGCACCAAACAGGATGGACGCGTTTGATCCTGGTGCGAAATTGCGGGGATCGACATTCACCCAAACGGGCTGGTCGGTGTCGGCTTCTTTTTTTGCCAGCCACAGAATCATCTGCCGCCAGAACCGTTGATGTAAGTCGGCTTTTCCGTCGAGACACCAAAGCCACGTCGAGTCTCCGCCGAAGGCCGCAACGCGGGCCTTTCCGACGTCGTTGACCAGCAGCAGCGGTTGTTTGTCAGCAGTCTCGGCCCAGATTCGGACCAGGTCATTCACGGGACGAAGTCGCGTTGCCCCTTCCAATGCCGGGAGGTTCGTCCAGAGCGATCGATTCTTGTCGCTGCTTCCCAGTTGCATCACAAACTCTTTTAATCCCCGATCCGTCGGCACCAGTTTGACGTCGCCCATATACTGAGTATTCGGGTTAAGTTTCCCGATCGGGCGATAGTCGGCGGCATCCATCTTGACGGGCAGGACGTCCGCGAGAGGAGTGAGTGCGTATCCGCCGGTGGCAAAATTCTGCAGCCCTCCGATCATCAGCAGCCCGGCTCCATCCTCGACTCGTGCGGCGAGTTTTTCGAGGATTTCGTTGCCGAACCACTCTGCCCGCACATCACCGATCAGGTAAACATCGAACCGGCCGGGTTCGAACCAGGATCGATCCAGTTTCGTCTGGCTGGCAGATCGTCCCGCTCGGACTTCCTGGAATTCCAACTGGATTTTGTCGGCTCCGTTGACCATGCGGATGCGTGACTGCTCGGGGCGCAACTGATCGAAGTACGCAACGTTCAGGCCTCCCTTTTTGACGGAGACAATGGTTTCCCGGCGATTGTTGCGAGTCAGCAGTTCGGTCTCGTCCGACTCCACCTGGATGGCGACTTTCAGTTCGCCTGCGGTTTGTGGCACGAACGAAAGGTCGACGGCCAGCGTTTCCGCATCCCCCTGAACCTCGAACTCCCTGACGGTCTGAGCCTGGTATGTTGCGGGGGCGGGTTTGAATTCGCCCGACTCATTCATCCGCTTTCCGGTCCGGTCTTCGAGCAGGACCCGGACTCGAATTTTTTTCCCTCGGGCACCCATCGCCCGCACCTTGCAGGAAATGGGAACCAGCTTTTTTTCGAAGACGATGGGATCAATTCGCAGGTCTTCGACCGCCAGATCGAGTGAGGCAGTCGAAAGTGAGGACGTTCCGTAGACGACGGCATAGATCGGAACCTGGCTGTCCCCCAGCTTTCGGGCAGCGGTCAGCGGGTCAGCGTCGAATGGGGGAATTGCGCGTTGGGCACCATCGGTCAGTAGCAGAAGGCCCAGCGAACGGTGATCGCGTGTCTCCCGAATCACTTCCTCCAGAACAGCCCCGAACGCCGTCTGATCACCGGTTCCTTCTGTGGCAGCGGGATTGTGAGGGGCGAGTCCTCGATCAAAATCGAACTGACGAACCGTGACCTGGTTTCCGAGTTCTTTCCATTTCGGCTCGTACCGGGTCAAGTCAGCGCGGACCGCGCTGAAGCGGGATGTCCCCCCGGGCATGTCTGCGGTGTTCATGCTGCGGCTGGTGTCAGCAAGAATGAGCAACTGAACGGGGTTGTCGTCGGTATCAGAAGTCTGGATCGCTGGCCTGAACATGGCAAACGTCAGGACGAGGACCGCGAGCATTCGCAGCGTCAACAGCAGTTGAGCCTGCCGGCGCGGAAGTCGCTTCAGCTGCGCCTGGTAAGTCACGTAGACGAGTACAACCAGTCCCAGGCTGGTGAGTATCACCAGTGGCCGGGACCAGATGGGCTCGAAGAAAACTTGCATAGGTTTCAACAGGTTCGGTGTCCGCAGTGTGAACGCAAATGGCTTGTGCAATCATCTTACGCGAGCGTCACAGAATCTATCCGAATGGCGTCATTACTTCGATTCCAGAGACATTTCCTGCTGAGCCCCATCACGAGTGTCAAGATCAGAGTCCCAATTTAATGCAGACTCCACAGGCAATAATCATACGAAATGCAATATTCGCAGGCTGGTCGAATTGTGGTTCTGGAGACACCAGCGTATGATCTGCGCTTGGTTGCGGCGCAGTTGCGGCAACTTTCCCGCCGCTGCGGTGGCGGGTGGCTGCATCGAGTGATGCAGTGCTAGAGGTTTTTTCAGGAGGCCCCTTCATGGGCAAGAAACTGTACGTCGGCAATTTGTCCTACGGAGTTACCGACAGCCAGTTGGAACAGCTGTTCTCGGCACACGGTGCCGTGCAGTCTGCACAAGTGATCATGGATCGCGATACAGGTCGATCCAAGGGATTCGGATTCGTTGAGATGAGCAACTCGTCCGAAGCAGAAGCCGCAATTGGCGCGCTGAATGGCGTCGAAAAAGACGGCCGAGCAATGACCGTTAATGAAGCTCGACCCAAAGCAGAAGGTGGTGGTGGTGGCCGCGGTCGTAGTGATTACGGCGGCGGCGGCGGTGGTCGACGCTACTAATAAATAGCAGTCCGCATGCAGTATGAGAGCCCGGTTTCCAACGAAGCCGGGCTCTTTTCGCAATACGCCGTCCGACAGGCAGCATCCGTAAATTGTTTCTGTTTCATTTGAGAGTATGGGTTTTTCTATGTCGAAAGGTAATGTGCTTGTCGGCCAGTCTGGTGGACCGACATCCGTAATCAATTCATCACTCGCCGGAGTGGTGGATGCCGCTCTCCAGAACGGGATCGGTCGCGTCTTCGGGATGCGATATGGCATCGAAGGGGTCTTGGGAGACTACCTGATCGATCTGGGAAGTGAATCGCCAGAAGTCCGTTCCGGTCTCCGTTCCACCCCCGGAAGCGCACTGGGGTCGAGCCGTCTGAAACTGAAAGACGAGCATTTCCCCGAAGTTCTGAAGCAACTCAAAAAGTACGATATTCGCTACTACTTCATGATCGGTGGTAACGACACGATGGACACCATCCATCGCGTGACGAAGTACGCCAATGAGAATGGTCATGAGATGATCGGGGTCGGTGTTCCCAAGACGGTCGACAACGACCTGCACGGAACCGATCACACGCCGGGCTATCCCAGTGCCGCACGCTACGTTGCGCTCAGCGTCCAGCAGGCCGGTGTCCTCGCTCGCGACATGCAGAAGGTTGACCAGTTCGTTATCTTCCAGTCGATTGGCCGGAGTGCCGGTTGGCTGCCTGCCGCCTCAGCCTACGCCCGTAGTGCAGCCGATCTGCCTCCGCACCTGCTGCTGCTGCCTGAACGGTCGTTCGATCGGGATAAGTTCCTCGCCGCCGTCGCAGACGCGCACAAGAACTACGGGTTCGTCAGCATCGTCTGTGGTGAGGGGATCACCAACAAGGACGGTTCTCCCGTCAGCGTTTCGCAGACCAAAGACAAGTTCGGCAACGTCGAATTTGGTGCGATGGGGGGAACCAGCGCGGCCATGATGCTGCATCGGATGATCGCCGACGAGTTCGGGTGGCGAGGTGAATTCCAGGTTACGGAATCGCTGCCGATGTGTGCCGCCGACCGTGGTGTCCAGCTCGACTTCGACGAAGCGTATGCCTGTGGTCAACAGGCCGTCAAACTGGCAACGCAGGGGACGGGCGGAGTCATGGTGACGATGCAGCGTCGTAACCAGCCCGGCGAAAAGTACGAAATCGACTTCGGCACGATCTCGCTGAGCGAAGTTGCGAATCACGAACGACCAATGCCTGATGAATACATCACGGCTGACGGCTTCGGTGTCACGGACGCGTTCATCGACTATGTGAAGCCGCTGATTGGTGAGCTTCCCACCTACGTGCGACTTGCCGCCAAGCGGGCCCAGGCCTGATCGGTTCATGGAGCTGGTTTCTCTGAAACTATTGTCGTAAGGAAAATCCCCGGGAAGCACTCGTCCGGGGATTTTTCGTTGAAAGTCCAGTCACTGCCGGCGAATCTCGTACTCGATTCGCACGACTCATTTCCATGGGAGCAGCAGTCTCACACGAACAGGTGTTTCCCTGCCTCCACATCCTCAAGATGTTTCTGCGACGCACCGACATGCCAGATCCCCGCTGAGAGCACTCTGCCAGGGGGCCGGTGATTTCCAGTGAAGCTGCCAAAGATCCAAAAGCCTGCAGGTGGCCGCAGCCGGGGTTTCTCGGGTGCTCGCACGGGTGTCCCGATCTCGTGCTCTCTTGGGTGAGGGCTCCGCGGGTTTGCCCTCATCCCGTCCCATGTCGCTCGGGATGAAATTCACCAGAACGAAGTGCACGCTGCACGACGTTGAGCATCTTGAGCACCTTATTGATCAAGCCTCTGTTTTACAGGCATTTTGATTAGTTGCTCAGCGTGAGCGCCTTGAGCATCTTGAGCAACTAATCGAGAACGTGTTTCCATAGGCATAAGTCTTTTTAGGAAAGGGTTTTGTAACGCTCGGTGTGAGAACGGTTATGATTGAGGTACTGTCACGAATACCTGTTGCAAAGAAAAGCCCTCCTGCTCCTGGATGACCGTTCTCAAACGCACCGGCAGCGCATCCGAAATCAGAAGACACTGCATCTTCGGGCCAGGCAGGTGTAACTGAAATCGTGGCATTCGAACCTAGCTCAGATCGTGGCTCTACACGCGCCGCTGCTTTCGTCCGGCCTGCAGAGTCACGGCCGTTAAGGTGTCATTTGTAGGATACCGCAGCGCGATGTTTGCGTCAAGGTGCGATGTCGTGACGGTGTCGCCGTATGGCTCGTTATGGGAGTCGATCGAGGCTTATTGAAGGCAGGTTGAGAAGGGGGAGGGTTAAAGACGGTGTTCTGTGTTGGTCGCTGTGTCTGTGTCGATTTTGTCAACCAATACGTGCTTGGGGAAGCGATTCACTCATGTTGACAAGCGGACGTTCATCACAGGTTTGACGAGATCTGTTTTCGGCGATATAGTGATCTTCGTTGCTGGTTGACCACTACCTGTAGTGGTCTCGAAAAGAGGGAAGCTGGTGAGATTCCGGCACTGCCCCGCAGCGGTAAGCGAAAACGACAGCCGTCAATAAGCACTGGTCATGGTCGAGGAATCTCTCTCGATTGACTGGGAAGCGACGGTCAGTAGGTGCCATTGATCTCCGGATCGATGAGTGTTCGCGAGTCCGAAGACCTGCCAGCGACTGGATTTTTCGTGTTCCCAATTCGATGGCTGGAGCTGTCGAGGCGAATTTTCCATCTGCCGGACCTTCTCGGGAAAGGGCGGTCGAGGATGAAGATCTGTCGCTACGAAAAGCACTGGATTCAGCGCAGCCATTGCCGCCACCGTGCAATCGGCTCTCATTTGCTGGCTGATTTCCTCGTCTGCGTCACTCCTCGGTCTGCCGTTTTCCCGGTACGTCCCGTCATCGCAACCGCGTTACGACGAAATGACGAGGAGTTGAGTTATGTTACGTGCGCCTCACGAATGGATCGTTCGCAAGCGCGACGGTCGGCAAGTCTTATTTGAAATTGGTCGAATTCGAGACGCCATTTCCAATGCGTTTCGTGCAGAACTCAATCTTGCTGATAGTGCGCCGCTTGATCAAGATATTGCAAATGACATCGCCGACGTTGTTCAGTCGGTCAGCGACGATGTGGCTCCGCTGGCAAGCCAGTCGAGCGGAATTGACGTCGAGCGTATTCAAGATCTCGTCGAGATGGATCTGATGGCACGAGGGCACTATCGAGTCGCTCGTCGTTATATCATCTATCGAAGTGAACACGCGAAGATGCGTGCTTTACGTGGTGAAATCGATCTCGTGGAGGTCCCTGCGCAGCCTCATATTGTTCTGGAGGATGGAACACGTGTTCCTTTTGATCCACGGCGGGTACGAAAGCGGATTCATGAGGCCGCAGCGGGTTTGGGCGACGTGGTCGTCGTCGACGAGTTAGTCGACGAGGTCATGCGATCGATCTTCGATGGTATTCGAGTCACTGAGATCTATCGCGCTCAGATTCTCGCAGCACGATCTCGCATCGAGCGTGATCCCGCCTATGACGTCGTTGCATCACGACTGATGCTCAATGTTATCTACCAGGAAGCCCTGGGAGAAACTCCCAGCCATAAATCCTTGCTCAAGCTGCATCAGGATCAGTTTGAGCACTATATCATCGACGGAATTCGCGCTGGTCGCCTTTCGCCTGAACTTCGCGGCTTCGATCTCGCCCGTCTTGCTTGCGCGATGCAGCCCGAGCGTGATGGACAGTTCCGGTACCTGGGATTGCAAGCAATCTATGACCGGTACTTGCTTCATGTGAACGGACAGAGAATTGAAACGCCTCAGTTTTTCTGGATGCGCGTCGCGATGGGGGTCGCGCTGAAGGAGCAGTGCCGTGAAGATCGCGCTATCCAATTCTACAATATGCTCTCGACGTTCCGGTTCACCTCAGCGACGCCGACGCTGTTTAACTCCGGGACGCCTCATCCGCAACTGAGTTCCTGCTATCTGAGTACTGTCAACGATGACCTGCAGCATATTTTCAAGGTCGTTTCAGACAATGCGGTTCTTTCAAAATGGGCTGGCGGACTCGGTAACGATTGGACCAATATTCGTGCGACAAACGCACATATTCACGGCACCAATGGCATGAGTCAGGGGGTGATCCCATTTCTCAAGGTTGTGAATGACGCTGCGGTCGCGGTGAATCAGGGGGGGAAACGCAAGGGGGCGGTTTGCAGCTATCTCGAAACCTGGCATCTGGATATCGAAGAATTTCTGGATCTGAGAAAGAATACGGGGGATGATCGACGTCGTACGCATGATATGCACACCGCAAATTGGATCCCCGATTTGTTTATGAAACGCGTCAGTCAGGACGGGCATTGGACCTTGTTCAGTCCTGACGAGGTCAGCGATCTGCATGACTTGTACGGACAGACGTTTGACGAGCGCTACGAAGAGTACGAACGATTAGCTGCGGAAGGTGAAATTCGGCTTCATCGTAAGGTTTCAGCTGCTGAACTGTGGCGGAAGATGTTGACGCGATTATTTGAGACCGGTCACCCGTGGATCACATTCAAGGATCCGTCTAACATTCGCTCGCCGCAAGATCATGTCGGGGTCGTACACAGCAGCAATCTTTGCACAGAAATTCTACTCAACACGTCGCACGACGAAATCGCGGTCTGCAATCTCGGTTCCATCAATCTCGTGGCCCATGTCACTGAAAATGGCCTTGATTTAGAGCGTCTTCGCGAGACCGTGACGATTGCTGTGCGAATGCTCGACAACGTCATCGATATTAATTTCTATCCCACGCCAGAAGCGGCGGCGTCGAATCAACGGCATCGGCCTGTTGGTTTGGGATTGATGGGGTTTCAGGATGCACTGTGCAAGTTAGGGACCAGCTACGCAAGTCAAGAGGCGGTCAGGTTTGCCGACCAGAGTATGGAAGCAATTTCCTACTTCGCGATAATGGCGTCCGCGGCGTTGGCGGCAGAGCGTGGTACTTACTCGACCTATTCAGGATCGAAGTGGGACCGCGGTTTACTACCCATCGATACACTCGATCTGGTGGAACGTGAACGCGGAATGCCGATCTCTGTTGACCGTGCCAGTACGCTCGATTGGCAGGCGGTTCGCGATGCTGTCGCTACGTGCGGCATGAGGAATAGTAATGTCTTGGCGATTGCGCCGACAGCGACAATCTCGACAATCATCGGTGTGTCTCAATCGATTGAACCTGCGTATAAGCATTTGTACGCCAAGAGCAACCTGTCTGGGGAATTCACGCAGGTTAACGAGTCGCTCGTTGGGGAGCTCAAAAAGCTGGGACTCTGGGACTTCCAGATGCTTGATGAGCTGAAGTACTTTGATGGATCGCTGCAGAACATCGGCCGAATACCGCTAGAAATCCGTCAGAGATATCTGACGGCGTTTGAAATCGATCCGAAGTGGTATATCGAATGTGCCGCCCACCGACAGAAATGGATCGATCAGGGGCAGTCGCTGAATCTTTATCTGTCCGAGCCAAGCGGACGTAAGATGCATGACATGTACATGCTGGCGTGGCAACGGGGATTGAAGACGACCTACTATTTGCGAACTCTCGCTGCGACTCAGGTTGAAAAATCGACACTGGATGTCAATCGTTTTGGCGTTCAACCGAAGTGGATGAAAAGCCGAAGCGCTTCGAGTGACGTCGAGATTCGACGGGAGCAAGCCGAGCTTTTGCCTCCAACCGCATGCAGTTTGGACAATCCGGACTGCGAGTCATGCCAGTAAAACGGCCGAGGCAATGTCTGGAGTCTTTGGGCTTTGTCGTTCTTCATACACCAGGTCTAGCTCGGGCATGGTCCTACGAGTTTTCGGATGGAAGCAGCATCCTGGTGACGGATGTCGCGGGGTATGACTTGCCCGAATCAGGCGGTCCATACTCTGTTATCTGGTTATCACGTCGCGAGGAAATCCGAAAATACGTACCTGCCATTTTCCAGGCAAAGTACGTTTATCGATTCGTTCTACGTCTGCAACGTCAGTTTCAATTTCAACTTCAAAACCACGATCCCGACAGTTTGTCGAGCGAATAGGATTTCAACCACACTATGCTGGATACCACTACCTTCGAAAATATACCGACCGGCACAACTGTCTCTCGATCGGGGAGGGTGAATGCACGCGAAAAGCGGCTCATCAATTGTCACCAGGTCGATGTCAATCAGTTGATGCCCCTGAAATATCAATGGGCCTGGGAGCATTACCTGAATGGCTGTGCGAATCACTGGATGCCGACGGAAGTTCCGATGAACAAGGATATCGAGACTTGGAAATCCAGTAAGTTGACGGATGACGAACGTCGAGTGATTCTTCGAAACCTTGGCTTTTTCGCGACAGCGGAGAGCCTTGTTGGCAACAATCTCGTGCTGGCAATCTTTCGACATGTGACGAACGCTGAATGCCGTCAGTACCTGCTTCGGCAGGCGTTTGAAGAGGCGGTGCATTCACACACGTTTCTTTACATTGTCGAGAGCCTCGGGCTGAATGAGGGTGAAGTCTTCAACATGTATCATGAGGTTCCCGCCATTGCTCGGAAGGATGAGCTGGAGATGGAACTCACGGCGGAAGTTCTTGATCCCGAGTTTACAACCGACACGTTTGAAGGGGCGCAGAAGTTTCTGAAAAACCTGATTGGTTACTACATCATCATGGAGGGAGTATTCTTTTATACCGGATTCGTGATGGTGCTCTCGTTTCACCGCAGGAATTTGATGACGGGGATCGGTGAACAATTTCAGTACATTCTTCGGGATGAAACGATCCATCTCAATTTCGGTATCGACCTGATCAACGGTATTCGGGCCGAAAACCCGGAGTTATGGACTGCGGATTTCCAGCAGTCCATGATTGAACGAGTGAAGCGCGCTGTTGAGTTAGAGATTGACTACGCTCGAGACGTGCTCCCCCGAGGTGTCTTGGGGTTGAATGCCGATCTGTTCCGTGACTACGTGCAGTTTATTGCCGACCGCAGACTCGAGCGCATCGGCCTGCCGACTCAATACGGTTCATCGAATCCGTTTCCTTGGATGAGTGAAACAATTGATCTCTCGAAAGAGAAGAATTTCTTTGAGACTCGGGTCACCGAGTATCAGAGCGCATCAACGCTGAGTTGGGACTGATTCGAGTACGGTGTCGTGTCTTCGGTGGTGACGGTCGATGGATAGTGGCAATGAAAGCGATTGGATTTCGGGCGGAAAAGGATAATGTGAA
Organism: Schlesneria sp. DSM 10557; assembly: GCF_041860085.1. Lineage (NCBI taxonomy): Bacteria > Pseudomonadati > Planctomycetota > Planctomycetia > Planctomycetales > Planctomycetaceae > Schlesneria > Schlesneria sp. DSM 10557. The sequence continues at coordinate 3,781,197 of NZ_CP124747.1, read as the reverse complement.
TTGGGCGCTCGTCGAGGGAACGATCGAGCGTCCGTATTTACTGGGTCATGGACGGTCTCAGTTCCCGAGCCAGTTGTCCGAACCGCAGTCGCTCTGCTGGCTACGTGTCCAAGTGTCTCGCATTCTTCAAGAACACAGCCCCGACCGCGTTGCAGTGCGGGTGTCCGACACGGAATGGGTTTCTCATACTAAAGGAAGGTCGCTCGAGGCGATCTTGTAAGCGCACGGTGAAGTAGGCCCCCGTGGATGAGATTGGGGGTTCAGCGTTTCTTTCTCTTGTTGGTTTTTTGCTGTTTGGACCTTTGGCGTTCTTTTTTGCGGATCGTTTCGATCTTCCAGCGGTGCTCGGGATGGGCCTTCAGCCATTGATCGGGGAGCAGGTCTGTCAGGTCGGGGGGATCTGCTCCCGTGCGTAGTCGTTGGGGGAGTTCCTCCAGGACCGCTCGCAGCCAGTGCCACGGTTCTACCTCGCAGTACTTGGCACTGCCGACCAGACTGAGCAGGATCGCAGCGCGATGACCTCCCTGTTCGCCGCCGACGAACAGCATGTTCTTCCGCAGGATGGCGGGGGGCTTCATCATCCGCTCCGCCAGATTATTATCGATCTGCAGTGCACCGTCGTCGGTGTAGCGGCAGGTCGCCTCCCACTGATTCAGTGTGTAGGTGAAGGCCTGTCCGATCGGACTCTTGGGGAGTACCTGGTTTTGCTCTTCGTTCAGCCAGCTGCGGAAGGTCTTGAGAATCCCAACCGCATGCTGCTGGCGTGCGTCACGCAGTGATGCACCGCTCAGCCCTGCCGCTTCGAATTCTGACTCCAGTTGATACAACCGTGAGATGTAGCCCAGCGCTTCGTACGCCCGTCGCGCATCGGTGTGACTGGCCTCCTGCCAGTACCGGCGGCAATGTGCCATGCAGGCGACTTCTGTCACCTGTTCTTTGGCATAGATCTGGTCGTACCCGCTGAAGGCATCCGCCTGCAGATAACCCGAGAAGCCTTCCAGAAACCGGGACGGGTTCCTCCCAGCGCGCGTCAGGCTGAATTCGTAGGCGACATACGGATGAGCGGGATCGCCGATATACGTCCAGAACTTGCAGTTCTGGCACTGACCTTCGGACAGCATTTTGATGCTCGTGTCATCGGTATGGATCACACCCGATTGTCGCACACGCTGGCACAGCAGGTCGTACAAGGGGGTCAGCAGATCGGCCATCGACGCCACCCAGTCACACAGTGTGCTTCGCCGCAGGAGAAGCCTGTAGCGCGAGAGAATGTCTTCCATCCGATACAGCGGCAGGTAGTCTCCATACTTGGACACGATCAGGTTCGCCAGCAGTCCCGGTCCCGGCAGGCCTTTGTCGATCGGTTGCGGTGGCTTGGGGGCCAGCGCCACATGCTCTTTGCAGCCCCGGCAGGCGTAGCGCACTCGTTCGTGCCGAATCGCCTTGAGACGGGCGGGGATGAATTCCAGCTGCTCGCTGACCTCACGTCCGATCTCGGCGCGTAACTCTCCACAGCAGGGACACTGTCGCTCTTGCTCCGTCAGTTCATGGACGATGGTTTCCCGCGGAATCTCAGGCGGGATGGGACGTCGGCCATGCCCCTTGGGCTTGGCGGCCCCCAGCGACTCGTCCTGGGGCAGCGAACCATCGTCGGTCGAAACCGAATCCTGCTGATCCCGCTTCAGTTCGCGAATCAGTTCCGCCAGTTCTTCGGGTGTGAACAGGGTCAGCTGATTCGGATCGACCCGTTCCTTACGCGGCCCGTAGCGTTCACGAAGCAGGCGAGCCAGTTGCTCATGCACACGTTCCAGTTTGGCCTGCTGCTGCTCAACCACGTCGTGCAATGACGTGATCACCATTTCTTTCTGCGCGATGACGGCGCGATGTCCCACGATCTCGATGTCGCGCTGTAGAAGGACGGCCTCTCTTCTGGCGATGACCGCATCACGTGCGGCGATCATCGCCTTGAGCTGCTCAACGTCATCAGGAAGAATGGAGCCATCCGTACTCATGCCCTGTCATACGCCCGAACCCCCAAAAACGTTTCAAGTAATTTGGGATTTTTCTGTATTCTCCCAACGAAAAACGTCCCTCCACGAATCGTCGTGGAGGGACGACTACCGAAGACATGGGACAGCATTCTGCCAGACAGTCTTACGACCGAACGAAGTTCACACTGAAGACCGCGCCGTGGTGTCATTGATTGCGCTCGGCCGTTCATAGCGAGGGCGTCGCTTCACGCTCCCTAGATCAATCCCCTCCAACAGCAGCAAAAGCTCCTCTGCGCGAATCTCGCAGCGGCGTGAGGTCTGTTCCTTCCGGTCGGTCGGGAACTCGTAACATCCTTTTTCCAACCGCTTGTAAAACAGGCTCCAGCCATCGCGATCCCACCACAGCAGCTTGATCCGGTCGCGACGCTGGTTCCGAAACACAAACAGATGACCGGCAAACGGATCTTCTTCGATCACGCTCTCCACCAGGGCGTGAAGACCGTCAAACCCCTTCCGCATGTCTGTCGGCACTGTCGCCAGAAACACCCGTGTCGTGCGAGAGATGTTCAGCATAATCGCCCCCCCGCAGACGAAGAGAGTTGTTCCGAGGGGATCTGCCGACAGGCGGTCAGCACACGAGTCAACACCTCGACACCCGCATCCTCACGTAACCGAACGACGAGACCGCCAGCACAGGCGATCTCCAGCATCGCAGGCGGCAGCGAATCACCCACCACCTTCATAGCCACCAGCCCCGCCATCCCGGTTCCCTGCGGGCGGGTGACCTGCGGATCATTGGTCCGCCGAACAGTCAACTCCTGATCGAGACTCGAGAGCTGACGCCGCCAGTAATGAAACGTCGCCTCCGAAAGCCCGCGACGACGACAATAGCCCCGAATCGACTCCCCCGACGAAGACTGACGCTCACAATGGGAACGCCAGTACGACACCTTCTCACGACTCCGTAAACCAACCTGCGACATCTCGCCATCTCCACTCTGAAGGGTAACAAAACCCACTCAGACTAAAGCATAACTCAAGATGCACTTCACCGGACGCTTACGCGATCTTGAGGAGAGCGCGAATTGACGGAGTTCTGCTGGAAGTGTGTGAAATGGAACGAGCCGATGTGACGGTGTTTGAGGTGAAGAGATTCGAAGACCAATCGGGCATCCGACTGTCGCGGAAGGCTTTTCGAGCCCCTGATCAAAGCGATGTTGATTGGGCAACAGTTCCAAGCCAGAGTCTGCGCCAGGCAATTATCGCGGCAGGATGTGTTCTGGGGAATGCGGGCTGTGAATCTGTTACGGGATAAGTCCACTGTCCAGCGTCCCGAATCATGGGAAAGATATTGTGATTCGTCGACCGCACTCGTCGGAAGTCGCCTGGGCTTTCGAGTGCGAAATCCCAATTCCTCCCACCCATCAGACTCTAAGATGCTCGTCGAATGTATGATTCACTTTCGGCTCCACGGAAATTCCAGCTCGGAAAGCTCGCGCTGCCTTGTGTCGCAGCCTGCTCAGTTTCCTCGCCCCTCATGACAACAGTGATGAGCTGTTGTCATGACTTCTCGGTCGGCGCCGTCTCTCAACGCCGTTCGGTCAGAGACTTGCCAGATCGAGCCATTTCGACGAATGCATCTATGTAATCAACGTTCGAATCGCTTTTTCGAAATCCAAGAAAGATCTGTTTGTCGACGCCCTTTTTGCCCAGTCGTACGGGGAATATTTCGAATCGTGATTGCTGCTCGACGACAAGCCACCGCGGAAGAGCTGCAACGCCTCGGCCACATTCAACCATTTGGAGAATGATGTCAGTCGTTTCGATCAACTTATGTCGTTTGGGGACGACGCCAGCAGGGGTGAGGAAGCGACTGAAAACATCAAGCCGGTCGATCGAAACGGGGTAAGTAACGAGTGTCTCTTCGCTCAATTGCTCTGGTTCAGCATGTTTCGCGGTTTTCAGGCGATGATCCTTTCCGACGACCAAAACTTGCTCGTAGTCGAAGACAGGCACGAACAGAAGGCCCTGTTTCTTCAGTGGATCGGGTGTAACTAAAATATCGATGTCATACCCGTAGAGGGCATCGATTCCGCCAAATTGAAATTTCTGGATGACATCCAGGTCCGTATCCGGCCATGCCTTCAAAAAGGGGGCTGCGATTTTTAATAACCATTGATAGCACGGGTGGCACTCCATCCCGATTCGTAGGGTGCCACGTTCCCCTTCCGCGTACTGCTGAAGCTGTAGTTCTGCTCGTTCGAGTTGCGGCAGTAATCGATTGGCTACGGACAGCAGATGCTCGCCCCCTTGGGTCAGTCGTAGATGTCTCCCTTCACGAGTCCAGATACGGAGGCCCAGTAACTCCTCGAGCTTGCGAATGGAATGGCTCAGTGCGGGCTGCGTCACATAAAGTGACTCGGCTGCGGCTGTCACTGAGCCATACCGGTCGATGGCGCGGATAATTTCTAAATGAGATCGTTCGATCGTCGACATGTTACTGAAACACCCCGTTCGATTTGCGTATGCACGAAATTGATGGATCTGTGAAAAAGTATCATTTTTATTCATGGTTGTGAATGGCTAAACTCGGCCCCGAAGCTGATTTCCCGTTCACATCGTCGCAGAAGGATATTGAAGTGGTACAAGCGCACAACCTTGGTTTTCCGCGTATTGGAGCGGACAGAGAGCTCAAGTTCGCTCAAGAGGCCTACTGGAAGGGTCAGTCGTCGCGTGACGAGCTGAAGGCCGTCGGCGCGAATCTGCGAAAGATCAATTGGCAGACTCAGACCGACCTCGACTTGGTGCCAGTCGGTGATTTCGCATTCTATGACCAGATGCTCGACATGAGCTTCACACTAGGCAATCTTCCGGCACGCGTTCGCGGCTATACCGGCGATGTTTTGGATAATTATTTCCGCGTGGCGCGTGGCCGCTCTGCGCCGACTGCTGCTGGCGGCGAAGGCCAAGGCGTCGCCGCTGGCGAGATGACGAAGTGGTTCGACACCAACTATCACTACATCGTTCCCGAGTTCGACGCGAACACCCAGTTTGCTTTGGATTCATCACGTTTGATTGATCAGATTCGAGAAGCCAAGTCACTGGGCGTTAACGTCAAACCAGTGATCGTTGGACCAGTCACGTACCTGGCACTCGGGAAGGCAAAAGACGACTCCGACAAACTGGCCCTGTTGCCAAAGTTGTTGCCTGTCTATCAAAAGCTGCTCGAAACCATCGCCAGCGAAGGCATTGAATGGGTTCAAATCGATGAAGCCGTATTGGTGACGGAACTCGAACCAAAGTGGAAGCAGGCGTTTGAAACGGCCTACGAGTCGCTTTCAGGCAGCAAAGTCAAGCTGTTGCTAACGACCTACTTCGGCAAGCTTCTCGAAAACTTGCCGTTAGTAGCAAGTTTGCCCGTGGCCGGAGTGCATCTCGATGCAGTCAACGGCCGCGACGAAGTCGAAGCACTCATCCAGAAGCTGCCAGCCGATCGCGTGGTATCACTGGGAGTCATCAACGGTCGCAACATTTGGAAAGCGGATCTGAACGATTTGCTCGACTGGCTGGAACCGATCGCGGAGCAACTTGGCAACCGCTTGTGGATCGCGCCGTCATGCTCATTGCTGCACGTCCCGGTGGATTTGAGCAGCGAGCAGAAACTCGATGGCGAGATCAAGTCGTGGTTGGCTTTCGCGAAGCAAAAGCTGGAAGAACTTCACGTTCTCAAGGCAGCTCTTGAGGGCGGACGTGCAAAAGTGAAGGCACAACTGGATGACAATCAATCCGCCATCACTTCACGACGCCAGTCGCCTCGCGTGAACAACCCTGAGGTCAAAGCTGCCGTTGCCAGGATTGATTCGCAACTCGGCCGACGCAAGAGTGCATTCGAACAACGCGCCAGGAAGCAGGCTGAGATTCTGAACCTGCCGAAGTATCCCACGACAACCATCGGCTCATTCCCACAAACAGCCGAAATCCGCCGGGCCCGCAATCAGTTCAAGGCTGGGAAACTCGATGAAGCTGCCTATTCAGCAGCGATGCAAGAAGAAATCGCTCGCTGCGTCCGCGAGCAAGAATCGCTCGGCCTCGACGTGTTCGTTCACGGAGAAGCCGAACGAAATGACATGGTCGAATACTTCGGTGAGCAACTCGACGGCTACGCATTCAGCGAATACGGTTGGGTGCAATCCTACGGTTCACGCTGCGTGAAGCCGCCAATCCTGTTTGGTGATATCTGTCGCCCGCAGCCGATGACGGTCAAGTGGATCAAGTTCGCCCAGTCGCTGACGAAGAAGCCCATGAAGGGCATGTTGACGGGACCTGTGACGATCCTGAACTGGTCGTTCGTTCGTGATGATCAACCTCGCTCCACCTCGTGCAAGCAAATCGCCTTGGCGATCCGCCACGAAGTCCAGGACCTGGAAAAAGCCGGTGTCCGCGTGATTCAGATCGACGAAGCCGCACTTCGCGAAGGTCTGCCGCTGCGACGATCGCAATGGCAGGAATACCTCGATTGGGCCGTCGAGTCCTTCCGAATCTGTGCGAACGGCGTCGAAGATGAGACCCAGATCCACACGCACATGTGCTACTCCGAATTCAATGACATCATTGAAGCGATCGCCCACATGGATGCGGATGCGATCACCATCGAAACATCGCGATCTGATATGGAACTCTTGCATGTTTTCGAAACGTTCAAGTATCCGAACCAGATCGGCCCTGGTGTCTACGACATCCATTCGCCGAATATTCCGACCGAAGAGCACATCATCGGCCTCATGCAGAAGGCCGCTGAGCGTATTCCATCGGAACGGTTGTGGGTCAACCCTGACTGCGGACTAAAGACGCGCCAGTGGGAAGAAGTGATTCCGGCTCTGACCAACATGGTTGCTGCCGCGAAGAAACTCCGATCCGCCGACAAGAGTGCAACCTGATTGGCTTGCCTCACTTGGCAACAATTTGCCCACAGATTGCAGGACCGTCTTCCGATCGTCCTGCGATCTGTGGTTCTTGCTGGAAGATGCCTATGGCAATTCACGCTTATGAACAGGCGGTCGCCTTCTGGATGGATCGCACGAACTACGAACGGACGGGAATGCCCACCAATCCGAACGAGTTTAAGCTCGATCGGATGCATTCTCTGATGAGCCAACTAGATCATCCTGAACGGCGGCTCAAGATTGTCCATGTCGCTGGCACCAAGGGCAAGGGTTCCACGTCCGCATTGATTGCGGCGATGACGCGCGAAGCGGGATACCGAACCGGGCTCTTCACCTCGCCTCATCTCATCAACATGGAAGAGCGAATTCAGATCGACGGCGAGAATATTTCGCAATCGAACTTCACTCACTGCATGAATCGGCTCGAGCCTGCCGTTCGGGCCGTCGAAGCACACCACGGCGCGTCAATGACATTTTTCGAGATCATCACTGCACTCGCATTCCTGTATTTTGCCGAGTCGGAAGTGGATATCGCCGTGATCGAAGTCGGTCTCGGCGGCAGGCTGGATGCCACGAATATTTGCATCCCCCTTATTTCGATCATTACCAGCATCAGCTTCGATCATACGGCTCAACTGGGAAATACTCTGTCATCGATTGCCCGTGAAAAAGCAGGCATCATTAAACAGGGAAGGCCCACGATCAGTGGCGCGACTGACCCAGAGGCTGCGACCGTCATTGCTCAGATTGCGGATGAACGTTACTCCCGCCTCGAGGTTCTTGGAACTGATTTCGACTATGGATATCGCGCCGGAAAACTGTCGCATGGAGAACTGATCAGACCTCAAGTTGATGTTACGCTTCGTGGAGTCCATTGGAGTGGGCTGTCGATCCCTTTGCTGGGCGAGCACCAAGCCGCGAATACATCCCTGGCGATCGCTTGCGTTGCGGAACTACGACGAGCAGGTTTCAAGATCTCTTCTGATGCAGTCAGAGCCGGGCTATCGAAGGTGAACTGGCCGGCACGACTCGAAGTCCTGCATGATTCCCCATTCGTCGTTCTGGATTGTGCGCATGGTCCCGCATCAATCCAGGCCGCGTTGAACACCATTCACGAGACATTTGAAGTACCACGCCGAGGGCTGATCTTCGCCTGCTCTGGCGATAAAGACGTGGAAGGCATGCTAACGCTGCTCACTCCCCATTTTCAAAAAGTGTGGTTCACACAATGCTCCAACACCCTGCGAGGAACGGCCGCTGAGGAACTCGCTCGTGTCTGGCGGCATTGTGGCGGCGGAGAATGCGAGCTCGTTGGTACTCCATCGCACGCGGCGGAAGAAGCTCTAGCATGGTCCGAACCGGAAGATCTGATTTGCGTGATCGGTTTCGTACTTCTGGCGGGCGAGGTTCGCTCCGCAGTCAGTTTAGAGATGTCGACGACTCAGCGAACCGAAGCTTCTTGTGCCAACTGAGTGGCTTCACCGCAGCCAGAACATCCATTGATGAATTAACGAAAACCGCGTTTCGTTCACGTTGACGAATAATAACTGATCCCGTTGACGAAACCATTCCTAGAAATGAAGTCAGCCCTTATTCATTCTTCTGATCCTCCCTTACGATCGTTTTCGTAAAATTTCCAAAAAACCTTCGCCCGAATCTGCTCCATTTGTTCCTTCAGGCCCTCTTCCATAAGCAACTTTTTCTGTTCGTTGATCACTATCTCTGGAACCAGAATCTCCGCGGGCGCATCAAACTCACAGAGATTATTTAACGCTTCAATCATACTATCGCCGTATCGCAGAACCACACCACTATTGAGTAAATCTGAAGAGTAAACTGCGCCCATCGCATCAATGTAGATCATGCGGCCATCCTCGTCATCGACCCCAAGAAAAGTAAATGGGACACCAAGCACATTTTCGTACATTTTACAGTCAAACGGACTGACACGCGTCGGGCCCTCAAAAAACCGCCACTCGTAAAAGGAGTTTCGCGATCTTCTGTTTGGAAAAGATAAACATAATGGTCCGCATCGCTGCCATACCTCTATGGCATGTGATGACACATGCATATTAACGTCGATCCTGCTCTTGGCAAAAACATCAGCATCGAAACGCGAGTCTTCACTCCAGCCGGACTTATGTAAGCATTCGCGTGCGATTTGCGACAATTGAAAAAGGTTCAAGGTCATCTAATCTGTGCGCCTGGCATGTTGTGTTTCTCGGAGATGGAAGTTCTCTACGGGCCGTGATGACCGGAACCGTGAGCTGTAGGACAGGGTGCCCGCCGCGAGGCGGGATCTGAAGGGAGCCGAAAGCGAAACTTGGACTCGACGAACAGAAACTGGATACAAGGCCGACGTGGTGGGGTAACCCGGCAATGGACGGGGATGCCCAATGCTCATCCGGACACTCACGCCGGTAAATCCAGCGAGGCCCAAGGGAAAGAAGCACAACTTACCCAGGGAGATCTCTCTTCGTGCCGGTCGATCCGGCTATGTCGGTGGCAACACCGTCAGACGCGTGGAGAGAAGTCAGCCGAGGTCGTAGTAGTTGGGGTGCATCGTCAGACACGTTGGTCATGACTTACTCACCGGCGAAGGACCGAATCTAAGATGCAGGGTACGCCTGAGACGACTCGATGAGAGCGGAGCGACAGGAAGGCAGTTGGTATCAACGGCGACTCTTCGGAGTCGACGGAGAACCCCTGCGCCACGACCAGGGCGGTACGGACAGCATCCAATCTGCCAGGTTCGAGGAGTCACAAACTCTCGCGGCGTCAGACCAGACACGCGCCTTGACCGACAACCTGATGGAAAGGATTTGTGACCGAGACAATCTCAATCGAGCCTATCGCAAAGTGAAAGCGAACAAGGGTGCCCCAGGCGTCGATGGGATGACCCTCGACGATTTGGCCGCCTGGATTGCGACTCACAAGGACACGCTGATCGCCTCGCTTCTGGAAGGACGATACCAGCCCCAACCGGTGCGTGGAGTGCAAATTCCGAAGCCGGGAGGTGGAATGCGACAATTGGGCATTCCGACGGTTGTCGACCGACTCGTACAGCAAGCGATTCTGCAGGTTCTCGAACCGCTATTTGATCCGACGTTCTCGAACTCCAGCTACGGGTTCCGCCCCGGTCGCAGTGCCCACCAGGCCTTGGCCGCGGCTCAGCAATACGTGGCCGAAGGACGTCTCATCGTCGTGGATATGGACCTGGAGAAGTTCTTCGACAGGGTCAACCACGACATTCTGATGGGACGTCTGGCGCGACGCGTGCCTGATAAGCGTCTGCTTCGCATCATTCGCCGGTTCCTGGAAGCGGGGCTGATGCAAGACGGTGCCTGCCTTGCACGTCAGGAAGGGACGCCGCAAGGCGGTCCCTTGTCACCACTGCTGGCGAACTTGTTACTGGACGATCTCGACCGGGAACTGGAGCGTCGCGGGCACAAGTTCTGTCGCTATGCCGATGACTGCAACATTTACGTGCGGACAAAAGCAGCGGGAGAACGCGTGCTGGCCTCGCTCACGACATTCCTGGAAACGCATCTGCGATTGCGGGTTAACCGCGATAAATCCGCAGCAGCGTACATCCTGGACCGGAAATTCCTGGGCCACCGTCTGCTCCCGGGCGGGAAGCTGGGGGTCGCCCCTCAGAGTCTCGCACGGGCACGGCAGAAGGTGCGTGAACTGACGAAACGCAATCGAGGCGTCAGCCTCCGACGGATGGTGACCGAACTCAACTCGTTCTTGACCGGATGGGTGACATACTACCGACATGCCCAATGTCGGTCTCACCTCGAACGTCTGGATGAATGGATTCGACATCGTCTGCGCTGCGTTCAACTCAAACAGCGGAAACGTGCGAAACCGATCTCCGACTTCCTGATCTCGTGCGGAGTACCCCGGTACCTCGCGTGGATTCTGGCTAACTCGGGGAAAGGATGGTGGCGCATGGCGGGTAGCCCTCCCGCTCAACATGCCATGTCCATCGACTGGTTCCATCGTCTCGGCCTCGTCTCCCTGACCAAAAGACATGCCGAGTTACAAACATCATAGAAACCGCCGGATACGATGAGTACGTCCGGTGGTGTGGGAGGACGGAGGGGGTAACCCCTCCTCCTACCCGATTTCTCCGGCTATCTCCGAGGATTTATCCAAATAATGTTTTGATTTGTGATACTGCAGTTTCCGCAGGGTGGCCCGACCGCCCGTTCAGGGCGGTTGGGTCGCGGAGCGACATCATGTGATACCATGAGTCCTCCCTTTTTGGGATCGCCGCATGCAGTTTCCATCTGTCTACCATGGTTGAAAGACGCGTTCACGTCACTGAGAAGCAGATCCACTGCGTGACGTTCTCGCGCGACAAGAGGCGCGAGCACCTGCAGCATGATCAAGTGACGAAAATCGTCATTGGCACCATGGGGAGTCGACTGGCACAGCATCAGGGGCTTTGCCTCGGACTCCTTATCAGGCCCGATCACGTCCATGCTCTCATCTGGTTCCCTGAAGAGTGGCAATTGAGCCCATCCCTGAAGAAGTGGAAGGGACTGACTTCGAAATCATTGAAAACCGTGTTGCCCCGGCGTTTCCAGAGCGACTGGTTCCAGACTGACTCCAGCGAACCCATCCGGCAGGCGCGCGACTACGGATTCAACATTTAGTCGCGGGCCAAGGTGGAAGAAAAACTGGACGACATGCACATGAACCCCGTTCGGGCCGGGTTGGTGAAACAAGCCAGGGACTGGCCGTGCAGTTCGGCTCGCTGGTACCTTAAACAGAAATCTGTTGGTTTACTGATTCGGTGGCCGCCTGGTTTGGAAGCTGATGATGAATTCACCGCGGATCTGTAATGGCCAGCCGACGAAATTGCATCTTGTGCCTCCGGCACCCGACCGCCTTCAACAGGCGGTCGGGCCACCCAGCGTCAGTCGTCGTCGGGAGTCGATTCGGGGCTATTGTCGTCGTCGCGGTCTTCATCCAGAACGATGCTCGTGAATTGGAACTCATACGCCTCTGGTTGTTGGATGTTTCAAGGTGGCTGGCAATCACAATGAGCCCTTCAGCCCGTGGAAATACTCGGATCCCTCCGCGCCTCGGTCTCATCGATTTGAGTGACTTTGAGTGAGTTTGGTCCGCAGATTTCGCGGACTTTCGCAGATGAAATTTTTGTTCTTGGAATCTGCGCCATCTGCGGATGTTGTCATTGACTTGAGGAGTGGCGATGTATGCGTGTACCGGGATATGCAGTGTCCCTTCCCTGTGCAAATATTACTGGAGCATCAGTAAGCGGGATTGACGATCGTTACGCAATTTGGCCGTATGGAAAGCGATATACGGCGGATCCGGGGATGGGTGCTCAAATGACGAAGGATTACGGAGCGTCGCAGGACAGCACATTTCATTGGTGCTTCCTCGGGGGAAAGCAAGAATCACCAAAAGAAAAACCGAATCAAAAAGACAAGAAAGCAAAAAAAAGCTCGTAACATTCAAAGGACAAAATTCATTCCATGACACAGACTGCATCACTTCGACAAGGATTATTCGGTTGTGCGGCATTCGTCGTTGCCGCAGCAATGCTGTTCAGCGTTTGGCACATAGGAAATCAGAATGGTACCGAAACGCCTGCTGCTTCAGCCTGCCGCGCTTGCGAACAATTGGAAGAACGTGCGAGAAAAAGGGACCGTGGGCTGCCCTCAGAGAAAGAAATTGAATTTGACCCGAGTCTCGCAACGGTAGAATGCGATCGAAGGGGACACAGACGACGAACTCCTCTCTCAGTTGCAGCTATACGAGAAGATTATGAAGCACTTAAATATCTACTGAATGATCGAGATTCCGCAAATCATCAGAACGAAGGTCAGACCGTGATGATGTATCTTGCCTATGGTTGGTTTGATACCAGCACGGAACGTGAGCGGTGTGGCGAACTTCTTCTATCGCACGGTGCTGACATAAATGCAGCTGGAGCCAGAGGCTTGACCCCCTTACATATTGCTGTGTCGTACGGTCATCTTCCAGCTGTCAGCTGGCTCGTGGAGCATGGCGCGAATCTAAATGCCAGAGACGGTGATGGCATGACACCGCTGCATTTGGCGGCGCAGGAAAAAGAAAGTAAATCAATAGAGATTGTGGCCAAATTGCTTCAACTGGGGGCTGATCGACGGGCGGAGGACAACCAGGGTCGGACACCTAAAGCACTAGCGAATACCGACCACAAACGTGACTTGCTTGATGTTGAACCTAAGAGTCTGCCGTAACGACAATTGGAATTGACGACGTCATACCACAAATCAATAATCGAGTATCGATCACACTCTGTTGGGGTCATCTAGTGGCAACATCCCGGCTGACGGACATCCATTAAAGTTTGGTCATTTTCGGTCGCATCATTCGGATCCGCAGTCATGCTCTGCCGAAATTACTTTGAGGGACACTGCCGACCAGACTGAGCAGGATCGCAGCGCGATGACCTCCCTGTTCGCCGCCGACGAACAGCATGTTCTTCCGCAGGACGGCGGGAGGCTTCATCATCCGCTCCACCAGATCATTGTCGATCTGCAGCCCCCCCCCCCCCATCTTCTGTGTGTACCGAGATATGCAGTGCCCCTTCTCTATACACTGAAGGGCGATGGCGAGGGGGTTGGTTTGGACGGCTGGTTGATGCGGACGCTATGATCGGGACGGGTGGTGTTGCGGGGCGGTGGGGATTGTGCTGATGTCGGATGATGAAGCCCGTCTGGTGCAGGAGGTGCGGCAGGGGACTGCTGCGGCCTGGGAACAGTTGATTGCCCGCTATGAGGGACGACTGCTGGCATTCGTTCGCAGTCGATTGCAGGACGACACGGCGGCCGAGGATGTGGTGCAGGAAGCATTTCTCGGCTTTCTGGTCTCGTTACCCAACTACAATGAGTCCACGCCTCTGGAAGCGTTTCTGTTTTCGATCACGGCTCATAAGTTGACCGATGTCTTGCGGCGAAATGGGCGTCGGCCACTGCTGCCTCTCATTCACAGCAGCGAGTCGCAAGCGGGGAATGAACCGGCCGATCGAGGGCGAAAAGTGTCGAGTATGGCCCGGTCTCAAGAACGGTCGGTCGCCCAGCAGCGGGTCCTTTCCGACTGTCTGAAAGGGTTAATCCATTCGTGGTTGAGTCGGGGTGAGTTCGAAAGACTGGAGTGTGTCGAACTGCTGTTCGTCCTGGGATGGTCCAACAAGACGGTCGCCGAGAAGCTGGGAATCAGCGAACAGGCCGTCGCCAACCACAAGGATTTCACTGTCCGAAAGCTGAAGGAGGCCGCTGAGGCGGCTCGGCTGAGAGATGTCGACTGGAATCAACTGAAACTGGATTCTTAAAGTGAGTCTCAAAGCGACTCACCGCGAACGGGGCGCAATCTGTCCCGCATCCCGCACTGAGGTCCATGGACTGATATGGCCTGATGGTGACGAGTTTAATCTTCTGTGGTGGAGCTGCAGGAGGTCTTCTGCAGTTTTTCCAGTGCCCAATGAATGGCTTCCAAGACCAGAGGCGACGCTTCGTTGAGGCAGTTCGTCAGTTCGGGGATGAGGGAGGCATCACCCGAGTTTCCCAGTACGATCGCGGCATTGCGTCGAAGTCCATCCCAACCGGGGCGTGAAAGGGGTGTTGTCTGAAAACGGGTCTGGAACTCTGTTTCACTCAGTTTGAGAATTTCCAGTGCGCTGGCGGGTTGCAGGTCGGGCATGGGCTGGAAGACCGGGTCACTCGTGAGTGGTGACTTACGATTCCAGGGGCAGACCTGCTGACATAAGTCACATCCGAACAGCCAGTCGCCCACGCCATCCCGTAACTCGGTCGGGATCGGGCTGCGGAGCTCGATGGTGAGATAGGAGATACAGCGCCGTGCGTCGAGCACATGCGGCCCCACGAAGGCATCCGTCGGGCAGACGTCCAGACAACGGGTGCACGTGCCACAATGGGACGTTTCGTGCGGTCGGTCGGGTTCAAGTTCGAAGTCTGTCAGCAGGGCCGCCAGCAGCAGCCAGCTTCCCGCTTTCCTGTTGATCAGCATGGTGTTTTTGCCGAACCAGCCCAGCCCGGCGAGTCGGGCGAAATCCCGTTCCAGCAGGGGGGCCGTGTCGACGACGCCGCGTGTTCGCGAGCCAGGGCGCAGTTGATGAACGCGATCGGCCAGTTGCTTCAGTTTCTCCCGTAGCGTGTCATGGTAGTCCGCGGTACCGTGGGCATACCGCGCAACGCGAGCCGAGGCCCGCCCCGACGGGTGTGGCTCTTTCGGCTGCCTGTCGTCGAGGGTGTTGTAGTTGATGCCCAGCATCACGATGCTGCGGACGTCGGGCATTACGTGTCGAGGGTGCTCGTAGGCATGTGCTCGTCGTGCGATGTAGCCCATCTCGCCTGCGAATCCCTGTTCGATCCACTCCGTCAGCCGCTCGTAACCGGGAGGAGTCATCGCGGGGGCGATTCCGACCAGATCGAAGCCGACTTCACGGGCCGCTTGTTTGACTGCTGCCGTTAACGGTTCGTTGTGCATCCGAGGTTGATCCGCCGCGTGGTCCATGCGACTGAGTCTAAGGTGACGACCTCTCGGAAGGAAAGGGGGAGGCAGAGCTGTTCCGATGGTTCGAGGCGGATGAAAACCTGGCAGGGGTGAGTTATGATCGCCGCAGGAGCAAATCGACTCTGTTCAAGTCTTTAAGGAGAAAACATGACGCGTTCAATGATCATCGTTTTGGGGTTCCTGGTAATGGCCGCTTCGGCGGATGCCGCGATTCAGACCAAGAAGGTCACCTACAAACATGGCGACACAGACTGCCACGGATTTCTGGCGTGGGACGATGCCATTGAAGGGCCTCGTCCGGGTGTGCTGGTGTTCCATGAGTTCTTCGGGCTGGATGCCTATGCGAAGCGGCGGGCTGAGCAGTTGGCGAAGCTGGGTTACGTCGCCTTTGCGGCCGATTTGTACGGCGAAGGGAAACTGGTCGATCATCCCAAGGACGCCGGCGCGATGGCCGGGCAAATCCGTTCCAACGTCGAGGACTGGCGGAAGCGAGGACTGGAAGCCCTGGAAGTGCTGAAGTCCCAGCCGCAAGTCGACAAGACCAAACTGGCGGCAATTGGCTATTGTCTGGGTGGATCGACCGTTCAGCAGTTGGCTTTCGCAGGAACGGATCTGAAAGCCGTTGTCAGCTTCCACGGTGCTCTGGTGGTGCCGACTCCTGAACAGGTCAAGTCGATCAAGTCCGCCGTGTTGATCTGCCATGGAGCAGATGACTCGTTTATTAAGCCTGAAACGATTCGCGACTTCAAGAACGCACTCGATTCCAACGGCGGAAAATACACCTTCAAATCGTATGAAGGGGCTCGACACAGCTTCACAGTTCCCGAGGCGGATGCAACTGCGAAGAAGTTCAACCTGGACGGTCTGCGTTACAACAAAGACGCTGATGAGAAGAGTTGGGCCGATATGCAGGCGCTGTTCAAAACAACGCTGGGCAAATAACCCGCGGATGACTCGGCGATGATGCTGCCGTACGGAGCCGTGGTCGGACGATGTGATTTTCGTGCAGAACTTGTGCGAGACCCGTCATCCGGTCACGGCTTATTTCGTAAGAGAGCGAATGGACGCTGCCGGTGTGCAGGCTTTGAAGACCATTTGCGGGTCGGCCCGGTCGGGCTGTTCCTGATGATCAGGGGCAGCTGCGTCCCTTGGCGCTGTTTCGGTCTCAGCCTTTTGCCGGGAAGGATGCGCTCGCCGAATTCCCCGTGTGGATGTGTCACCCCCGGCGTAAAGGGTAAATGTGCGGCTGACCTGACCAACCACATTCCCCGCCTCGTCCATGACGGGACCACCGCTGGAGCCCTGACCAAAATCGGCGGTGACATTCATCCAGAGGATGTCATTCTCGTCCCGCTCATAATTGGCGATGTAGCCTGCGGAGAAATAGAAGAAGCTGTCACCGGGATGCCCGATGACTCGAATGGCACTTCCCGGAGGAGTCTTCGACTTCAGTGGCAGCGGCGTCAGGTTTTTCTTTTCAATACGGAAGATACACGTGTCGGTATCTCGATCGGCGGCGAGTAGTTCGAGGACAGGGTAAATCGTACCGTGGATGTCCATCACAACGACGGCGTCGTCCTGATCTTCATGATCGAAGACATGCGCACTCGTCGCCAGGATTCCATCCGGATGAACGGCGAACGCGGTTGAAAAGGAGGTCTGCCAGGACGTTTCCTCTTCCGTGGGCCTGGTAATTCCCGCCACAAGAAACACGCTTTGCGTGGCACGTCGGTAAAGCTCAACGGTACTGAGGGGAGTTGTTGCTGGCGCGGGAAGATTCAGGGGGATATGGGTTCGATCCAGTTCGGGGCGAAGCTCTTTCGTCGTGCGTGACTTTTTCTGTTCGATCAAATCCATTGTTGCGGTCGTCAGGCGGACAATGATTTCGTCGACCAGGAACTCGGGATAGTCTTCTGCCGAGTCGGCGTGGGCTACGGGGGACGTAACCCCTTCGTTGCTGATTGGCCCCTTCTGGCTTTTGTTGTTCCGGGGGACCTGTGCCACGGCCATCGGTCGAACTTGTTGCCAGCCGGTCACGACAGAAATCAGTGTCGCCAGCAAAAGACAACTTAAAATCGTGGTCCAGCGTCGCATGTGGGCATTTTCTTTTCTAAGGGCGGGCGTTCGGGGAGTAAATGTACCCAAAACAGAGCCAGAGAGTTATGCTCCAAGCCGTTAATCCTCAGCTCGCCGACTCGGGAATCCAAAAAATGGTATCGCTCGCACTACGATTGATCCTGGTTTTCAGTTGCCTTGGTATCGCTCAGGCTCAGGACGATTCGAACTCGTCTTCACCCGTGGATCGGGCTCCTGCGGAAGCGGCCGAGTCGCCCGGAGAAGCTCAGGACTCCAAATCGCCTCTGGAGACTGCGAAGGAAACGGCGGCTGATTGGGAAGAAAAAACGGCTGAGGAAGTGGCCAAGCTGGCGAAGCAAGTGGATCAGGAACCGATCGCCCGGACGGTCTCTGCGGGTATTCTGCAGCCGATTTATGCATTGGCAGAGAAGCTGGCCTTCCGGTCTTTTCACTGGGTGGCTTTTGCCCTGATGGTAAGCGGTGTCGTAAGTTACACACTTCAACTTGTCCTTGGAAAACTGATCGTGTTGACGCGATTGGGCTTCAGCTTTAAGGAAATTGCGTCTGACGCCGTCGGTTTAGCGATCAGCGTGTTTGGCCTGGTGCTGACCACCCAGGCGGCCGCTGAGAACTCGACCTTCACGCAGAGCCCCTTCGCGGTGATTTCCGCGACGGTCGTCGGTTTCATCGTCGGAGTGATCCTGTACTTCTGGGGTCAGTCGCAGGAACTGCAGGCGGCGGCAGGGCGATCTCAGGTTGCTGCGCATCGATAACGCGTGGGAATCAACTGCGGCAGGCGGCAGGCGGCAGGCACAGGGAATGAGTCAGCCCATCACGCGGGGCATACTGCGCGCCGCGAGGTGGCTGGCTGACGGCGCTTCCGTGAAGGAACCGCCGTCGGGCAAGATCCATGGGAATCGGATCTGCCGACGGTGCGTTCCGGACCGGTATCACTCTTTCGCGGAGTGCCGCTACGGGGGTCTGCTCTGGCCAGGCAATAGTTATTACAGCCGGGAAATGAGTATTACTTCTGCTGGACGAGGGCTGCGGCGTAGGTGACCAGATCACTTCGCTGTTCCGCGTTACGCAGGAGAACATCAAAACGCCCCGCTTTTTCGCAAAGTTCGGCGAAGGCTGCGGCGAAATCGTGGTCTGCACTCACAAGATATTTTTCGGCGATCGGCAGTGCCTTGTCGAGTTGTTCTGTGCGTGCCAGCAGGTCGACCATGACATAGGCGATCATGGCCTGGCTGGGGCTATCCGCCTCGTTCTCGAGCTGACGCTGGAAGTAGGCGAGTGCCTCGTCGCGATTGTCGTTGAGCAGATACTTAAAGAACTGAATATGAGCCGCGTAGAACTCGGTGAAGGGTGGCTCGCCCGGATATTGGAACTGAGGGGAGAGCTGGACACCGTATTCGGCCAAGTCCAGGGCGAGTGGCAGATCCGGGTGAGTCGGTGACAACGATCGGGCGAAGCGGACCGTGGAGTGCAGGTGCGATACATCGATGTGGTAATTGTTCTCCGCGAACAGCCACTCCCGTCCGGCGGTCAATTCCTTCAGGGTGGTGACCGGTTCAGCGAAGGGGATTTTCTGCTGGACTTCCCGCTGAAGGGATTGCAGCAGGTCCGCGTGCAGCGTTCTAACCAGCAGTGCGGCACAGGCAGATCGCTGTTCAGGAGTGAGGCTCATGTAAGCCTGATCCAGGGATGTAATCGTACTGCAGGTGCCATGGGTCCTTAGCATGATCTGCATCCCTTTCACGGGATGAAGCAACTTGTAGAAGGCCAGGTCAATTAACTCTTCCGATTGCTCGGAGGTTTCCTGCGGCAGCTCAATCGCTTCGATGGCATCCCGCAGGGGCTGTGTTTCGCGGAGCGCGTGGAAGTAGACGAATGACTGGCCGAGCTTGTTGTCTTTCAGCAGCAGGTTGGCCACTTCGCGGGCGGCGGCGACGTAGGCCGCTTCAAACTCATCACGCTTTTCAGCCGGGACATCGTCGAACGAGGTCGGGCGATGCAGTGGGGCGCCGAGTTCGTATTTCTTCTTCAGGCAGAGGGCATCAAACAGTTTGTGATATTCTTGTTTGTCGCGAAGTGTCTGCGCGAGTTGCTCGAAGACGGCGGCAGCACCCCCCTGGCGGCATTGGTCTTGAAGTTGAGTGAACGTGGCATCCGACATTGTGGCGATTCCCGATATTCGCAATGACGACAAAACAGTGCACGAGCGCGTTTCAAAACGGACCCGCGGATGGCGATGTTCGGCGCTGGATCCCGGGGGGACCCGATCGCTTGCGCACCATTTTCCTCTCCGATCCGGATCAGAACCGACCTGCGCACCATCGCTCACGGGCACTGAACAATTTCGTAGCGTAACATTGGGACCGAGGAATGGCCACGCGGCGACAGTGATCAGTCTCGGTCATGGCTGCACATATCGTTGCAGGGATACGTAAGGAAGGGTTTTTGACGGTGCGGGTTACTCAACCCGCAAGGCGTCGGGCAGACTCGATTTCGCTGCAAAAATGACGACGAAAGTGCAGCAGCGCGGGCCTTCGACTACAATCGGCGGCACGTGAAACCAACTCTTTTAGCAAGGTTTATTCTGAATGATTCGAATTTCTTTGTGTGCCGTGGCGGCCCTCGTTTGTCTGTCTGCAACTTCCCTTCAGGCGGAAGACAAGCCCTTCGTTCCTGATGCCGGGTATACCTCGCTGTTCGACGGTAAGACTCTGAAAGGGTGGAAGGGATCTCTCGAAAGTTATGCCGTGGAAAACGGCAATCTGGTTTGCGTGGCCGGCGGTGGTGGCAACCTGCTGACGGAGAAAGAGTACTCGGACTTCGACATCAAGTTTGAATTCAAACTGACGAAGGGAGCCAACAACGGTTTGGGCATCCGGTGCCCGGAGCTGGCGAAAGGGGCTCTGCATCTGGACGGGACAGAGCTGCAGATCCTCGACGATTCCGACGAGAAGTACAAAGATCTGCAGAACTATCAGTACCACGGTTCTGTCTACGGCGTTGTCGCGGCGAAGCGTGGTTCGTTGAAGCCGGTCGGCGAATGGAATCGACAGCAGGTGATTTTGAAGGGTCGGCATATCAAGATCATTGTGAACGATGTCACGATCGTTGACGCTGATCTGGACGCAGTCACGAAAGACGGAACGCTCGATAAGCAGGCCCACCCGGGTCTCGCACGGGCCAGCGGCTACATTGGACTGCTGGGGCATGGTGACCGGGTTGAGTTCCGTCATTTGCAGATCAAGTCGCTCCGCTGAAAATGGATCGAGAGACCCGGTGATGTGAAACCTCACCGGGTCTCCTGGTGAGCTCGGCTTCCCGTGATGGACTGCTTGTCTCCGATTTGGTCAGGAATGGACTTATGCTCAATCGATTCTTTCAGGTGGTGTGTCTGTTCGGTCTGATTCTGTCCGGGACGTCGCTGGCCCATGCGGGCGACTGGCCTCAGATCCTGGGACCTCATCGGAACGGTATCGCTGACGCCGAGCAAATCGCTGACGGATGGCAGGGGGGAAAGCCCCCGCAACTGTGGGAGGCCCGGATCGGGGCGGGGTTTGCCGGCGTCTCCGTCCGTGGCGAGACCGTGGTGCTGTTTCATCGCGAGAAAGGAAACGACAAGCTGACGGCCTTCGATGCGGCAGAGGGAACGCCGCGATGGACAACGAGCTTTCCGTCCACATTTCGGCCTCAGATTGTCGAGGACAACGGTCCTCGCGCCATGCCGACGATCGATCAGGATGCTGTCCTGGCCTATTCGCCACAAGGGGGGCTTTACTGCGTTGATCTGAAAACGGGTGAGAAGCGTTGGGAACGACAGACACACGAAGACTTCGGTGCGAACGGCGGCTACTTCGGTGCAGGTTCTTCGCCGCTCGTCGTCGGCAAGCGGGTCTTCGCGATTGTTGGCGGTGATAAAAAGCGAGCCGGAGTCGTGGCTTTCGATTTAGAATCGGGAGCCACCCTGTGGACGGCGATTAACGACCAGGCGAGCTATTCGGCACCGGTTCTGGCCGTCGTCGACGGTACGCCGCACCTGCTTTGTATCACGCGATTGAATCTGGTTTCTCTCGACCCCGAGACAGGGGAAGAACGATTCCGCACTCCGTTCGGCCAGCGGGGTCCCACGGTGAATGGGGCACTGCCTGTGATCTCCGGAAAGCACGCGCTGCTGACCGCGAGCTACGGGATCGGAGCTCAGTTTCTGGAACTGAAGTCGAAGGGGGTTGAAGTCGTCTGGAGCGATGAGCTTCTTTCGAGCCAGTACACCACGCCCATTCACATTGACGGGGCGATCTATGGAATTGATGGCCGGCAGGATGGCGGAGAAATCTCGCTGAAGTGTTTTGATCCCGTCACACGCAAGGAACACTGGTCAAAGTCCGGATTTGGCTACGCGACGCTGATCGCTGCTGATGGCAAATTGCTGGTAATGCAGACGGACGGGGTCCTGAAACTGGTTCGACTATCGAAGACCGGATACGAGGAACTGGCGTCGGCCGAACTGCTGTCCGGCACAACGCGAGCACTGCCCGCCCTGGCAAACGGTCGGTTCTACATCCGTAACGAACGAACCTTGTCCTGTTTCGACGTTGCCAAACGCTGACCAGATCCAGGAAGTGACCTCATGCGGTTTGCTGTTCTGTGCGACCACCCCTTCGCCAGCCCTCTGATCGACGCGTTGCGAAAGGGTGTCGATGGGCACCGTTTGTCCCGCATCGTTACGGTCGGAACATCCTCCGCGAAGGGGGCATTGTTTCCCGAGGTCAATCACAGTGATTCGTGGGAAGAACTGCTGGTGTCAAAAGAAATTGACGCCGTGATTGTCGACGGTGCAGGACAGCATGTCCTGGACGGGGTAAAGCAACTCGCCACGGCGAACGTCCCGCTGGTTTTTATTCCACGAGCGGATCAAGGGTCGACTCTGGCCTATGAACTGAGTCTGATTCGTGACGACAATCATGTGTTTCTGTACCCGCTGCTCTGGCACCGCTTTGATAACGCTGTCATCGCCCTGAAGACGGCAATCCAGACGGGCAGGCTGGGACGCATTCAGTTTCTGCAACTGCATCACACCCTTTCGCAGGCGCAGGAGGGGATGGCGATTCCTCAGCAGGAGATTGATGCCCGCTTGCTGCACGATGTGGATCTGGCGCGGTGGCTGATGGGCGACTACAACCAGATTACGGCGTTGCGGTCCGGCACGACGGACGCCGGGGTTCTCATGCAGAACGTGGTCTTGTCACGAGGCTCGCTGCCCGAGTTCAACTGGCAGATTCAACCGACTGTCGGGAGGGACGACTGGAATCTGACGGTCAAGGGAGAACGGGGGACGGCCCGCCTGTCACGTAGCGGCTCCAGTGGATCGTGGCGGTGCGAGATCGAGAGCGAGATCGTCGAAGGAAATGAACCAGAGACGGCGCGTCAGGCACTGGCCGCGATCAGCACGGCACTTCACGAGGCAGGGGGCGAGAAAACGGTCTCTGCGGATGACGATTGCTGGGGGGAACTGGTCAAGACGTTCGAGACGATTGACGCGACTCATCGGTCAGTGAAGCGGCGCCGCACGATCGAGCTGCATTTTGAGCCGATGTCGGAGCGAGCTATCTTCAAAACCCAGATGACCGCGCTCGGTTGTGGACTGCTGGTTGCGACGCTGCCGTTGACGCTCTGCTACCTGGGGATTGCGAGTCTGATCCCCCTCCCTTCATCGGTTTTGATTGGCTTGCGAATGCTGATCTTTGCACCGCTGGTCCTGTTTCTGATCGTCCAGATTCTGCTGCCGCTGACGCGTCCTTCGACGGCCGAACGGCAGTCAGCGACTTCTTCGTCAGAACTGTGACTGATTCGCCGCGATCTGCTCCCGCGGGGACGGCAACGGATTGAGGTGACGATCGACCGGGATGATTTCGGGCGTTCGCTTGCGGAATCGGTTCCACCAGTGGCAGAACCAGTCGAGATAGAGGTACACGACCGGCGTTGTGTAGAGCGTCAGCATCTGGCTGAAGATCAGTCCTCCGACGATCGCCACGCCGAGAGGTTTTCTCAGCTCTGCCCCGTTGCCCGTCCCCATGGCCAGAGGGAGTCCACCGAGCAGTGCCGCCAGCGTGGTCATCGTGATCGGGCGGAAACGAAGCAGGCAGGCTTCGAAGATCGCCTCTTCAGAGGACTTGCCCGAGTTGCGTTCGAGTTCGAGCGCAAAGTCGATCATCATGATGGCGTTCTTCTTGACGATTCCAATCAGCAGCAGGATGCCGATCATGCCCATGACGTTCAGTTCCATCCCGCAGATCCTGAGTGCCAGGAAAGCTCCCACGCCTGCGGAAGGAAGTGTCGAGAGAATGGTGATCGGGTGAATGTAACTCTCGTAGAGGACACCCAGAACGATATAGACGCAGACAATTGCTGCGATGATCAGCAGCACCTGATTCTGCTGCGATTCCTGGAAGGCCTGGGCCGTTCCCTGGAACTGACCCTGAATACTTTGTGGAATTCCCAGTTCGCGGAACGCCTGCTCAATTCGAGGGACAACATCCCCCAGCGCGGTGTCTTTTGCGAGGTTGAACGAGATCGTGACGGAAGGGAACTGGCCGGAATGGTTGGCGGACAACGCCGAGTTTCTGGATGTCTGTCGGTAGAGCGAACTCAGCGGAATCTGAGCGTCGTTGGCCCCTTTGACAAAAATGTGCTTGAGGGAGTCAGGGCTTTGCGAAAATTCTGATTCCACCTGCATGACGACATAGTACTGATTCATGGACCGGTAGATGGTCGAAACCTGTCTCTGGCCGAACGCGTCGTACAGAGTGTTGTCGATGGTCGCCATGTCGATTCCCAGCCGTGTCGCGGTCGGGCGATCGATGTTCAAACGGGTCTGCAGTCCTTTGTTCTGCTGGTCGCTTGTGACGTCCACCAATCCTTTGACGTTTCGCATCTCCCGCAGCAGCTTGGCCCCCCAGGTGTTGAGCTCTTCCAGGCTGTCCCCTTTAATCGTGTACTGATAAAGCGCGCTGCTCGTTCGACCGCCAATGCGAAGATCCTGCACCGACTGCAGGACCAGAGTGGCCCCGGGGATTGTTGCAGCCTTCTTGCGGATGCGGCTGATCACTTCATCGGCACTCAATTTTCTCTTGTCGATCGACTTGAGTGTTACGAACATACGACCGGTGTTCGACGCGCTTCCCTGACCGCCGGCGTAGCAGACAAGGCTTTCGACAGCGGGGTCCTCACTGACGGTCTGTACGAACTGACTGAGGAGCCGCGAGATGGACTGAAACGATGTGTCCTGATCCGCGATCAGAATGCCAGTCAGCCGGCCTGTATCCTGTTGAGGGAAAAAGCCCTTCTGAGCGTCGATGTAAAGGTACGCCGTTAAACCCAACGTTGAGATGGCGACGGCCATCGTCAATCGGTGATGACGCAGGACCCACGCCAGCGAGATTCTGTAGAGGTAGAGGATCCCGTCGAAAATCGCTTCGCTGAACGCGTAGAGTCGACCTCGCTGCTGCCGGGTTTTGTGCTTCAGCAGGAAGGCGCACATCATCGGCGTCGTCGTCAGCGAGATCACCAGCGAAATGGCGATCGCGACAGAAAGGGTGACGGCAAACTCGCGAAACAGCCGGCCGATAATCCCGCTCATCAGAAGGATGGGGATAAAGACCGCAATCAGGGAAACGCTGATCGACAAGACGGTGAAGCCGATTTCCTTCGCCCCGAGTAACGAGGCTTCCAGGGGAGACAGGCCCTCTTCCAGGTGTCGCGAGATATTCTCAATTACCACGATCACATCGTCGACGACGAAGCCGGTCGCGATGGTCAGCGCCATCAGCGAGAGATTGTCGAGACTGTATCCGAGTAAATACATCACCCCAAACGTTCCGATGAGTGAAACCGGGACTGCCACGGCAGGGATCAGAGTTGAACGGAAATCGCGAAGGAAGATAAAGACCACCAGAATGACCAGCGCGATTGAGATGAACAGCGTGAACTGCACATCGTGCAGCGACGCACGGATGGTGGCAGTCCGGTCCATCGCAATCGAAAGCTGCATATCTGCCGGGATCTGGGCGCTAAGCTGCGGCAGCAGGTCGATAATTCGATCGACGGTCTCAATCATGTTCCCGCCCGGCTGGCGGAAGATGATGATCGTGATCGCGGGCTTGCCGTTGGGTTGCCCATCTCGTTTATCGTCGGAGAGTCCAAACGCCCGAATGTCCTGAACGGAATCAGAGACCTTTGCGACATCACGCAGACGAACGGGGGCTCCGTTTCGATAAGTGACCATCAGCGACTCGTACTCGCTGGCCGTCATCAACTGATCCGTCGCCGCGATGGTCCAGGATCTCTGGTCGTCAGAGATCGACCCTTTAGGACGATTCGCGTTGGCGGAACTCAGTGCCGCCCGCACATCTTCCAATCCGATCGAAAAGTGGTTCAGGACTGTGGGGTTCAAGTCGACCCGTACGGCAGGCGCAGAGCCTCCTCCGACAAACACCTGACCGACACCGGGAACCTGTGAAAGTCGCTGCTGCAAGATGGTCGACGCGGCGTCGTACATCTGGGCTTTGGTGTAGGTATCCGATGTCAGGGCGAGCATCATGATCGGCGCATCGGCCGGGTTAACCTTCCGATACGAGGGATTGTTCGGAAGGTTGGCGGGAAGCTGGCCTCGCGCGGCGTTGATCGCGGCCTGAACATCGCGCGCGGCGGCGTTGATGTCCCGATCCAGATCGAACTGCATCGTGATGGACGTGGACCCGAGCGAGCTGGCCGACGTCATTTCGGTGATTCCCGCGATGCGTCCGAACTGCCGTTCGAGTGGCGTTGCGACCGCCGAGGCCATCGTCTCGGGGCTGGCTCCCGGAAGACCGGCACTGACGGAGATGGTCGGAAAATCGATCTGCGGTAACGGCGACACCGGCAACATGAAGTAACCGATGGCGCCGGACAGGACGATGGCCACCGTCAGCAGGGTGGTTCCCACGGGCTTATGGACGAAGGGCGAAGAGAGACTCATCCTTCCTCCGTGGCGATGTTATCAGCGGATGAACCGAACCCGATCCGGGTGGCCAGCCAGTCGAACCACAAATAGATGACCGGCGTTGTGTACAGCGTGAGCAGCTGACTGAAAACCAGACCGCCGATAATCGTGATTCCCAGCGGACGGCGCAATTCCGATCCGACCCCGGTCCCCATGGCGAGAGGAACCGCCCCCAGCAGGGCTGCCATCGTGGTCATCATGATCGGGCGAAAACGGAGCAGGCACGCCTCGTAAATGGCATCGTGCGGAGACATGCCCCGTTCCCGTTGCGCATCCAGAGCAAAGTCGATCATCATGATCGCGTTCTTTTTGACGATGCCGATCAGCAGGATGATGCCGATGAGAGCGATGACGCTGAGGTCTGTCTTGCTCATTAACATGGCGACCAGTGCCCCCACGCCTGCAGAGGGCAGCGTCGAGAGAATGGTGATGGGATGAATGTAACTTTCGTACAGAACGCCGAGCACGATATAGACCGTGACGAGCGCGGCCAGAATGAGGATCGGTGTGTTTTTAATTGAGGCCTGGAACGCTTCGGCGGTCCCCTGAAAGCCCGCGACAATACTGGGGGGAAGATCGAGGTCCTTTTTGGCTTCAGCGATCGCCGTCACGGCATCGCCAAGGGAAACGCCGGGGGCGAGATTGAACGAGACGGTGACCACAGGAAACTGTCCCTGGTGATTGATCGTCAACGGGGTGGTCGATTCTTCGATTCGCGTGAAGCTTTCCAGCGGGACCATCCCTCCTTCGGGCGAACTCAAGTAAAGTTCTTTCAGGTCTCGTGGTTCGTTCCGGTACTCGGGTTTGACTTCCAGAATCAGTCGGTATTGGTTCAGTTGAGTGAACATGATCGAAATCTGACGCTGACCGAACGCATCATACAGGGCGTCGTCAATCATCTGAGGAGTGATCCCCAGCCGTGACGCGGTATCCCGGTTGATGACGACCTTCGCCTGCAGGCCGTCGTTCTGCTGGTCACTCGTGACGTCGCGAAGCTGGGGAAGTTGTTGCAGACGCTCGACAAACTTCGGCGCCCATTCATCCAGCTCTTTCGGGCTGGGGTCCTCGAGACTGTATTGATACTGGGTACGGCTGACTCGCGTTTCCACGGTCAGGTCCTGAATCGGCTGCATGTACAGCGTGATTCCCGTGACGGATTCCAGCTTCGGCTGCAGACGCTGAATGACTTCCATCGCGCTGATCTTACGCTCTTCCAGTGGCTTCAGGTTGATCTGAATTCGTCCGCTGTTGATGGTCGTATTCGTCCCATCAATGCCGATAAAACTGGACAGACTTTCAACAGCCGGATCTTCCAGGATGGCACGGTTGAGTTCCTGCTGCCGGTGGGCCATGGCCTGGAACGAAATGCTTTGCGGTGCTTCGGAAATTCCGAGGATCACCCCCGTGTCTTGCACGGGAAAGAAGCCTTTGGGAACCAGAAGATAGAGATAAACCGTGGCGACGATCGTCGCGAACGAGACAAACTGCGTGAGTGTCTGATGCCGCAAAACGACGTTCAGCGTTTTTCCATAGAACCAGACCACGCCGTCAAATGCCGCCTCAGAGAGCAGATACAAGCGACCGTGCTGATCGTGGGGAGTGTGACGCAGCAGCTTTGCGCACATCATCGGGGTGAGTGTCAGCGAAACGACCGCCGAAATCAGAATGGTCACACTGAGAGTGACGGCAAATTCGCGGAACAGTCGCCCGACGATATCCCCCATGAACAGCAGCGGAATCAGAACGGCGATCAACGAGACGCTGAGCGACACAATCGTGAAGCCGATCTGTTCGGATCCCTTTAGTGCCGCCTGCAGTGGAGATTCGCCCTCTTCGATATAACGGATGATGTTCTCGACCATCACGATGGCGTCATCAACGACGAAACCGGTGGAAATCGTCAGCGCCATCAGCGTCAGGTTATTCAGGCTGTAGTTCAGCAGGTACATCACGCCGAAGGTGCCGACGAGTGACAGCGGCACGGCCACGCTCGGGATAATCGTGGCAGGGACGTTTCGCAGGAAGACGAAGATCACAAAGACGACCAGTCCGATCGTCATCATCAGTTCTCGCTGGACGTCTTCGACAGAGGCACGGATCGTGACGGTGCGGTCGGTCAGGATGTGTGTTTTGACCGAGGGGGGAAGAGTGTCCCCCAGTTGCGGAAGCAGTGCCTTCACGCGGTCGACGACGTCGATGATGTTCGCACCCGGTTGTCGCTGGATATTCAGCACGACGGCAGGGGTGTCGTTCATCCAGGCGGCCTGCCGGATGTTCTCAATTCCGTCTGTCACTTCGGCGACATCGGTCAGCTTGACGGGACCGCCGGCGCGATAAGCGATAATCAGTTCCCGGTATTGATCGCTGGAAAGCAACTGGTCATTGGCACCGATCGTATAGGCCTGTCGTGTTCCGTCGAAGCTTCCCTTCGCCTGATTGATGTTGGCGGCGACCAGAGCGCTTCTCAAGTCGGCCATGTTCATGCCGAGCGCTGACAAGGCACGGGGATTCGCCTGGATACGGATGGCGGGTTTCTGTCCTCCGCTGATACTCACCATGCCCACACCGGACAACTGCGAGATCTTCTGGGCCAGCCGCGTATCGGCCAAGTCTTCCACTTTGGAAAGTGGAAGCGTCTCGGATGTCAGGGCGAGTGTCAGGATGGGTGCGTCAGCGGGGTTCGTCTTCGTGTAGATCGGCGGGTTCGGCAGATCGCGGGGGAGGAACGTGGTTGCGACATTGATCGCCGCCTGGACCTGCTGCGCTGCCACATCGATGTTCAGTTCCAGCGCGAAACGAAGTGTGATCACCGAACAGCCTTCGGAACTGGTCGATGTCATCTGCGTCAGTCCGGGGACCTGACCGAACTGACGTTCCAGCGGCGCAGTCACCGACGATGTCATCACATCAGGTCCGGCTCCCGGATAGAAGGTGACGACTTGAATGGTCGGATAGTCGACTTGAGGCAACGCGGAGACCGGAAGTTCGCGATAGGCTACGAGACCGGCGAGGAGAATCGCGACCATCAGCAGCACCGTAGCGACCGGCCGCAGAATGAAGGGCCGGGACGGATTCATCGTGATTCCTTTTTACCACGTGGGCTGGCATCGGCGTGCTTTCCGGTCGACTGACCCTCGGCGGATTGCTCGCGGCCTGGGGGAGTTGGTCCCTCTTGCGGCGGTTTCCCGCTCTCACGTGCCTGCTCCTTTTCCCTGGTGGTGATCTTCGTCTTGGGTTGCAGCTTGTCGAGACCCTCGGTGACGACGATTTCGCCGACTTCCAATCCCGATTCGACGGCCGTCCGTGTTCCTTCTGTCATCGAGACAGTCACATTCCGCAGTTCGACCGTATCGTCCGGCTGGACGACATAGACGAAGGTGGAGGAGGGGCCGCGCTGGACGGCGGCGGTCGGAACCACGACGGCATCCCGCCTGGTGTCGACGAGTAAGCGGGCATTCACGAACTGATTGGGAAACAACATCCCGTCTTCGTTGTCGAATTCGGCCTTCAAGCGGACAGTTCCCGTGGTGGAATCGACCTGGTTATCGATGGCGAGCAACTTGCCTGTTGCCAGCTTCACTTTGAAGTCGCGGTCGAAAGCGTCAACAACCAGAGTGCGTCCTTCACTTTGCGGCTTCTGTACGCGGAAGATGTCGTCCTGGGGAATCGTGAAGACCAGGGCGATCGGTTGCAGTTGCGTAATGACGGCGAGTCCGCTGGGATCATTGGCCCGTACGATATTTCCCTGATCCACCAGACGGAGTCCGATGCGGCCGCCGATCGGGGCTGTGATACGACAATAATCCAGTTGCAGTTTGGCGTTCTCGACCGCTGCGAGATCGGACTGGATCGCTCCCGCTGTCTGCTGAACCAGAGCTCGTTGTTCGTCGATCTGCTGTGGCGAGATCGAGCGAGACTGAATCAGTTCCTGGTATCGCTTGTAGGTGAAGTCGGCTGACTTCAATGTGGCCTGGTCACGAGCCAACTGTCCCTCTGCCTGTTGCAGTTGAACTTCAAAGGGACGGCGGTCAATCTCGGCGAGCAAATCACCTTCTTTGACCATCTGTCCTTCGGTAAAGGCGACGTTGACCAGTTCCCCTTCGACACGGCTGCGAATGGTGACGGTTTTAAATGCGGTCACCGTACCCAACCCATTCAGATAAACATTCAAATCGCTCTTTTCGACGGGCGCAGTGACGACAGGGACGATCCGTGGAGGAGGCGCCTTCGGCGGGGGCGAGTGACCAATCCCAAGATTTTCCGCGACCCAGGGCTGAACGACGTCGCGGTAGTGCCATGCAGCAGCACACCCTGCGATCAGACAGATCCAGAAGATCGTCCAGAAAAGGGAACGGGCCCGGGATCCACTCGGGGAGGGGCTTGGATCATGCGGGTAGGGACCAGTCGACTCAGGTACTGGTTTCGAGGGAATCGCCGGGTCCAAGTCCCCAGAACGGTCAAATGATGTGACGGGTCGGTCTTTGACGGTGTCTGAGAGCTGTGGGGGCTTGACGACAGGCGGGTTGGAGATCATCAAGTTACCTCAACTTTTGCTCAGGGGGCTGGCCTGCAGTCCGTCAGGCAGCCGAACGACGAGGGCATCGACTCGTTCGATGGTGGGCTTCGTGGGTCGGGGGATTGCGGAGATATCGAGCGATCCATCAGGACCGCACGATATGATCGAAGTTACGTCGCGTTCGATCAATCGTATCGTTTCAATTGTTTCCGTCTCGAAAGATCTTTGTTCGCGAGTGATGAATCTTTCGGATTTTTCTAATTATAGGCACGTGTGCAGTTCTCTTCGGGTTCGTGTAACGCCGGTTCAGGAAAGACCTGATCTCCGTGCATGACAGCGGGATCCTGCGATCCGTGAGCCGAGGATCCGTCATTCGTGATGCTTCGCTTGGGAACGAGGCCACTACGTCGCATGATGGCTCTGAAAGTGGTAGCGGGGGAGTGTGTCGAAGTCGGGGTGGCGGTCTGGGTCGTACTCGTCCTGCCCTGTGACGTTTTCAAATCCGTCGGGCAGGCGTTCAAACGGTGGGAATTCAGGCGGGCGGGAACGCATCCCCCAATGCAGGTTTGCCGCAACGGTCGACTCTGATACGGCAAACCTGGTGATTCGACGACGTCATTAAGTGGCGAAGATGCAGCGAGGGAACTGCTTCGTCTGCGACTCCCAGTCCCGGAGAACCCCCGGAAACAGGCGACGACTTCGATGCACCGGGGGGCACTCGAAATCGTCGCGGAAGGGAGCTGGAGTACTCGTCCTGGTTTCCGGGTTATCGTCGGTCAGGTCTCGTCGCCTCACTGTCGTGCGGCTGCTCAAAAGGGTTGAGCAGCCGTGGTGATGAGAGTTCAGGGAAGCGGAACAGTACGCAGATCTTGCGATCCATCGGTCGACTGGATCAAGACCACGACGTTGTCTTCGTTGAGGCGATCGAGCTGGACCACACCGTTCAGTTCCTTCACTGTCTCATAGGATTGACCAGCGGTGTCAGCAACACGGCTGGTGATCCCTTCCGTCGTGGCAATGTTCTCGGTGCTGATTTTCATCACACCCCGTGCCGAGTTGGACAACAGCAAGTAGTCACGGCCATTCTGCTTGTAGGCGATCATGTCCAGCGGCTGATTTCTGTTACCGAGTTCAGCCACGGTGGTTCCACGGGCTTTTTCGGCGGGCTTCAGGTCGTTGATCGGAAAACGAACCAGAGGCGTGCAGACGAATCCTGCCAGCAGACTCGGCTCTCCGTTAATGTTCATGGGGACGAAGGTCCGGATGGCAGCATAGTCTTCCACCCGACCGTGAGCCCCGTGGTAGATCTCGACACTGGTCCCGGTCAGGCCATCGGCGAACGGGAAGGGGATCTGATGAACGCTTGAGGGGGATGCGCCGGCTGCCAATCCGGAAGCGAAGACTTTCCCTTCGGCGTAGGCCAGGTCGGTGATCGCGTCATTGCGAGGGTTACGAGTACGGCCGTTGACCGTCACTTCTTTATCTTCAGGAGCGTCTGGCAGGACCGCTTTCTGGAAGGGGACTTTCTTCAGCGACAGCTCTGATAACTGATTGGATTCGCCGATGCGGACGATCGCAGGCGAGGCGTGTTCTCCTTTGCCCTTGGTCACCGACAGATAGACCGTTCCGGTCAGTGGGTTCGTGGCGAGGTCATTGACGGTGATGTTTTCCACGGTCGATTCCAGAAGCGAAGCGATCTGCTTGTTCAGACCGGCGATCTGCGGCTTGGCACTGGAGGGGTCTCCTTTGGTATCGCCGGTGCCAATGGCAAAGATCGCAGCACCTTTGCTGTCGCCCACGAAGAGGATTCCATCCGGACCGAAGGCCAGGGTTCCCGCGGACTTGATGTCGGGTGTCCCTTCCTTCAATCCCCAATCTGCCGCTTGTCCGATGGTCACCGAAGACAGCCAGATCAAAGCCGCGCAGTAGTAGAACATTCCATGGCGCATTGAAAGCTCCTTGAAGAGAGACTGCAGACAAAACACACGGCTGCATGGCCCGGATTCGACAGCCGTCGATAAGAGCCAGTATGCAGCTTGATCCTGCGGTTGTGAATTGCATCAATGCGACTGAGATTCAACTTCACCCCGAATTCAGGTTCTCATTGCCCCTTCGAAAGAGGGCAAATTTCTCTGCGGAGGCTCTTGATAAGAAGGGGGCGGGGAACTTGTTGAAGCCTCTGGGAAGGGTGGGCAGAGCGGGCCCCGGGCGCTAAGCAGACATACAGTTCCAGTGGTACGTTGCCTGATTACCATTGCCCACGTCTGTCCCGCCAGCGTCCCGTGATTCCGCGTCAGGAAGTTTCACGATGTGGTCACGCTGCGGCACCCCATTTGCCAACTGTTTCGGGTGAGTTGTCTTCCGCTTGCCGCGTCTGGCCCCGCATCGGGCTCTTTTGCTGGCAGTGGAAACGACTCGGAAAAACTGACCGCCGCGCGGCTCAACGGGACGGAACTCAGAAGATAACTCCCGCTCGGGAGGGATCACTCTCCGCGCGGTGAGAGCGGTTAACTGACAGAAACGCTGTGCAGCGATTTCTGCTGCGCTTGAGCACTTCCGGCTGGATCTCAATTCAACGGTGTACCGGTCCCCGATCGGATGAGGGCTGGTCGCTTCACATGCACGAAAGAAAGGATTGACCTATGAAAGCACTCTGCTGGCATGGCACCGGAGATGTCCGCGTCGATACGGTTCCGGATCCCCGCATTGAAGATCCACGCGACGCGATCGTCAGAATCACGGCCAGCGGGATCTGCGGGTCGGACCTGCATCTGCTGAACGGGTTTGTCCCGACGATGAAGAGCGGCGATGTGCTGGGACATGAACCGATGGGGATCGTGGAAGAAGTGGGAAGCGAGGTGCGCAATCTCAAGGCGGGTGATCGGGTCGTCATTCCGTTCACGATCTCGTGCGGCAGTTGCTTCTTCTGTCAGAAACAACTTTATTCGTGTTGCGACGTTTCCAACCCGAACGCGGAAATGGCGAAGAAGGCCATGGGGCATTCTCCGGCCGGGCTGTTTGGATTCTCTCACTTGTTTGGTGGATTTGCGGGGGGACAGGCAGAGTATCTGCGCGTCCCGTATGCGGATGTCGGACCTCTCAAGATCGAGTCAGACCTGCCGGACGAGATGGTCCTGTTTTTATCAGACATTTTTCCGACGGGTTATATGGCGGCTGAAAACTGCGAGATCGAACCTGGTGACACCGTTGCCGTGTGGGGTTGCGGTCCCGTGGCCCAGTTCTCGATTCAAAGCGCCTGGTTGTTCGGTGCCGAACGTGTCATTGCGATCGATCGGGTGCCAGAACGTCTCGAATTAGCGCAGAAGTATGGTAAGGCCGAGACCATCAATTTCGAAAAGGAGAACGTGCTGGAGCGCCTGGATGAAATGACCAAAGGGAGAGGCCCGGATCGGTGCATCGACGCCGTCGGTTGCGAGGCTCACGCCGCAGGAATGGCAGGTGCGGTCTACGACAAGGTCCGCTCGACCGTCTCTGTGACGCCCGATCGGGGATATGTGTTGCAGGAAGCAATTATGGCCTGTCGCAAAGGTGGCACGATCTCTGTCCCGGGAGCCTATGCCGGCTACCCGGACAAGCTTCCCTTCGGCGCGTTCATGAATAAAGGCCTTACGATGAGAACGGGCCAGACGCACATGCAGCGTTATATGAAGCCGTTGTTTGAGAAGATCGCGGCAGGGCTGATCGATCCGTCGAGGATCATCACTCATCGCGTCAGCCTGGCGGACGCTCCAGAGGCTTACAAAACGTTCCGAGATAAGAAAGACGGATGCATCAAGGTGGTCTTGAAGCCCTGACCTCTCGTGAAGTCGTACGGCGACAAGCTGACCCTGCAGCGGCTCTGACGCCAGTGCGACCGCTGCGGGGGCGAGCATCCGTGAATTTCTCGGGCCAGAACCGATCTGGAAGGAAGATGAGACAGGGGAGGGGAGATGCTGCTGCTGGTCGGGTTAGTAGTGGGGGTGGGCCGGGGTCTCAGCAGGATTTTTTCGCTTCGTCCCAAGTCGGGTCCCCGATAACCTTATTCCTTGTTTGAGGCCCCTGTTTCGTCCAGTGGGCGAAAGATGATCACACCTTGCGGGAAATGACAGATCCAGAGTTCTTCCTCTTTCATGGCGACACTGGCGGCCACTTCGCGCCCCAGAAGTTGAATCTTCTTACTGATCGATTTCTCGGTCTGTGACTGATCTCGCTTAAACAGAATACGCAGGACGATCGTTCGTTCCTGGTAAATCTCGCGACCGGCAAAGGCTCCATCGACTTCGTAAAGAGAGAAACCGTCGATGGCGTCGGCGGGCGCTTTTGCGCTACGCTCAATCAGCTTGGATTGCAGGAAGGTGTAGAGTTTGGCGAGTGTCTCGATCTTCTTGGGAATGTAGATTTCAACGCACTCGAAAGGCGTTGAAGGAGCCCACGCGGAAGCACGCTGTTTTGATGCCATCAGGATGTTCTCGCAGAGGCTGGAGACGAATTCCGACGTGAGTCCGGTTTGTGGTTATTCTGAGGATGCTTCTGGTCTGGGACAAGTTCTGCATTCTCGGCCGGAACAATCTTGCCTCCGTATCGGTTGGCGTAGACCTGGGTGAACTCGGCACCGAAAAAGATGATCTGGGCCGAATAGTAAACCCACACCAGCAGGACAATCAGTGATCCCGCGACTCCATACGACGAGGCGAACGTCGTGCGACCCAGATAAAGACCGATGACAAATTTGCCTATGTTGAAAAGGATGGCTGTCATGAAAGCTCCCAGCCAGACATCCTTCCATTTGATTTCGGCATCGGGCACATATTTAAACATCATCGCGAACAAGAGCGTAAATACGAGAAGCGACGCGACGAAGTTCGCCGCCTGCGTGAGTCCCTCGAATTGACTCAGCCAATTGAAAAGATACCCTCCGGCAAACGACAGCCCCGCGCTGATAATTAAGGAGACGAGCAGCAGGAAAGCGAAACTCATCACCATCGCCATGCTGAAGAACCGGTACCGAATGAAAGACCAGAGACCCTGGCCGGGTTTGGGGGTCACATCCCAGATGGTATTCAGGCTCTCCTGCAGTTGACCGAAAACGCCAGAGGCACCGAACAGCAGGGTGACGAGCCCCAGAATCGTCGCCCACGTCCCGGTCTCGGGCTGATTCGCACTTTGCAGCATGGATTGGATCGCCTCGGCTCCCTGCTCGCCAATCATCGATTGAATCTGCGATTCGATTTCACCGCGGGCCGCTTCTTCTCCAAAAACAGAGGCCGCGACACGGAGGGACAGGACGAGCAGTGGGGCGATCGACAGGGCGGTATAGAAAGAGAGTGCCGCCCCCAGTCGAGGGACGTTGTCTTCGCTCCAGTCACTCGCGGTTTGACGGAGTAAATTCCAGGCTTCTCGTGACATCAGTTTTATCACCACACAACTTCTCCCTTGGGGTCTCCCTGGTGGCATGGCGGCCCTCCCGTCGCACAACGAACGGATGGCCGGGTTCTATTTGTAGAGAGCGGGGGAGTCCCTTCCCCCGGTGCGCCAGTTCTGCAATTGAAGTGCCGAGACCGTGGTCCGTTTGTGTGAGCCGGTTCACGGGACAGGGGCACACAGGTTGGCGGAACATCGGCGAAGGGGAGGCGCACGTCCCGTCTGAACTTGCGTTTTTGAAGCAGCAGCGACACATTGGATGTGTACGCGTGGATAGTGATTGTTCTGGTTGGAGAGAGTGCGCGATTCGGGTTGGAAAGCTCTCCCAGCCGAGGTGACCTCCTCTGCAAGGTGCCACATGAATATCAGTCTCTTAGGGTCGCACGTCGTCACTTCACGTCGAGAAATGTTGAAACGGCTGGGGTTTGCCTCATGCATCGGTCTGGTGGGGCGACCTCGAGAGATGCAGGCTGCAGAGCGCAGGTTGGATGTTCCATTCGACCGGCTCGTCCAGTCGTTCGGTTACGACAATGAAGGACCTGGGCTGGCAGTACTCGTCCATCAGAGCGGGCAGCCCGAGTACATGCGGTGCGTCGGACTCGCAACCATCAAGGACCGTCAGCCGGTGACGACGGCCACGATGTTTGAGCTCGCGTCGGTCACAAAGTCGATCACCGCAACGGCAATTTTGATGCTGCAGGACCGTCAGCAACTGAAGGTCACTGATGATGTCAGGAAGTATATTCCCGAGTTGCCAGAGTATGACAAGAAGAACCCGATCCAGATCCGGCATCTGGCACAGCACACATCGGGACTGGCCTCTTACATGGACATTCCGGATGTTCCGTCAAAGCACCCTGACTATACGCTGAATTCTGACTATGTTGGAGAATTCGCACGCCAGAACGTACCACTCGATTTTCCCACCGGTCAGAAGTATGCCTATAACAACACGAACTATCTTCTGCTGGCCGAGATTATTGCCCGGGTCACCGGAACCACCTACGGCCAGCATCTACGTGATGCGATCTTTGATCCTGCCGGAATGAAGACCGCGTTTGTCAGCGAGGGACCAGGAAGCGTTCCTGTCGTCGCGGGCCGTGTGGACGCGATCGGCTACGGTCAGGAAGAGGGGGAGTGGAAACCACTCTGGGGGGTGCCACCCGCCCGGCAGGAAAAACTTCTCACCTGCGGCGATGGCGCGGTGTGGTGCAGTCTGGAAGATATGCTGGCCTGGGACAGGGCACTTCGGGCCAAAAAACTGATGAAGCCCGATACGGCGAAGCTGGCGGTCATTCCCTCACGTACGCGAGATGGCCGAACCAATCCCTACGGTTATGGGTGGGAACTTTACTACAACAATCCAAAACAATTGAACGGCTTTGGACACGGGGGAGGTTGGGGCGGTTTCGGCACCTACTACTACCACGACATTCTGACCGGGATAACGACGGTGATGCTCGGAAATGGCCGCCCGATCGACATGAACAAGTTTTGGTACGCGCTGATGGACCTCGTCAACAAACACGGGCTGTCATAGCAGGGATGCGGCGATTCGTACTCCACACGTGTGACAGTCCCGATGGACTCGCCCGGCTGTATCTTGCCGCAGCCACCGTCATCATGACCTTTCATCGATGATCAACAGGGGTGATACGCGGAGTGGCCTGCGTGTGCTGTGTTGCGCCGAGGGGTTGGGCATCTGGAGAGAGGCCCAACTCCCTTTTAGGCGGCGTCACCCTATCTAGGGCGTGATTTGAGTCCCCATTTTTCGTCGAAGAAGTCTGCCGCGACGATTTTTCCCGGGTAGCGGGGACTGGGCGGGGTGCGGAGGTCGATGATGGCCCAGTCGGGAAGCTTTGGAACCTGACGTGCGTTATTCAAATAGTCGTATTCCCGGTAGGTAAAGCTGCTGTTCAGCACCACATACTTTTCGGGGTTCAAGGGGTTCGGATAGACGAGCACGGGGGCATGGTGCGCGGCATCGAATGTCTGTCCTCCCACGCGAATTTCAGAGTCGGTCCATTGAATGGGCAATTTGCCGGCGATTCGAGACAGAATCTGATTGGCTTGAGAGTCACCCCACAGGATCAGGTTCGACTGGGCCAGATCCTGATCGGTGATCTCCGTGTCCTGTTTTACGATGGCATCGCCACGCATTTGCATGCGCCAGTGCGTCACAGCATGTTCCAGTTCGGCATCCACCCATTGCTGCACCGCCGTGTTGCGGCAAGGTTGACTCGGTTTGACGAAGATGAATGAGTCCATTAGCGCGTCGTCGATGGGACCTTGCAGTCCATGCTTCTTGCGAAGGCCACTCGGTTGTCCCGCTTTCCAGTTTGTTCCATCGTGAATCAACGACCCGTTCGCGGGAAGGTCGAACGGAGCACTGTCATTGATCCGAACCTTGCGCGGATGACCTTGCGGAGGGTTCACGGTCAGTGCCGTGACATTGCGGGCCGTGATGTGAAGTTCGTCGCCCACCGGTTTGACAATCACACGCCCTTCTTCCCAGTGCTGATTCAGTCCGTCAATTGTCAACCAGTGCATCCGGTTGTATTTCAGGGTGTAGGTGACAAGCTGAACTTGTGACGGTTTGCGGTCAATCCCCTTGCGGGCCCACTCGGCGAGTTTCGCTTCGATCTGTTTGGCCGATTCCGGATGAATGCTGTGGGCCGTCATGGGACCGATGATGTGCAGTAGCTTCATCCCTTCCCGTTCAAAAGCCGCTTCCATGATGTCAGCCGCCTGCTTCTGGGAATCCATGTCACCGCTGTAAGCGACGGTCGGAAGATGAGCCAGATTGGCTGCCACATCCGGGCAGTCATACATGTGCCAGAGCGCCCGCTCGTAGGGAGTGGGATTCAGGGTTTCCTTCTGAAAGAACTTCAGGAATTCGGGTGTCTCGGAAAAACCGGCACCGGGATTCGCTGCGAACCATTGATCGGGATAGTGGACGGCGAATTGCCAGCAGGCTGCTCCTCCCATGGAAAAACCGCGAACGGCAATTCGATCGGGATCGATCCGATATTGCTGCTTGACGGCTTCCAGCACTTCCAGAGTGTCGATTTCCCCTGCCAGCTTGTTCGCATTGCAATAGCGACCATACGGATGAGCAACGATGGTATTTTCGGGCGAAATGGGACCCACATTGCGCGAACGGTCGTTGAGGAAATTGACTTCGCTGAGAACTTCGCCACGTCCGTGAAACCAGAAGTCGAGACGGTGGGCTTCTGATCCGTCGAACTGGTAAGTCGCGGGAATAACCAGCCCATACGGCTGGACGGTGCGGTCAATGCGGGAAATGTATCCTCGCACGACTAAACCGGTCTGCCTGGTCCAGGGGGCTTCGCCCGCCAGCAACTGATCCGCTCGCTGATGCCCCTGTTGCAAGAGACTCTTGCCGACGGGGATCTCTTTGGCGTCAAAAAACTCCTGGTACCGTAGTGCCTGATCGACGGCTCGATGGAAGATCAGAATGTCCGGCAACAAGCCCTTCACTGTCGGCGAGGCGGATTGGCTAAGTCGCTCGATTTTGGCTTGCAGTGAGGTCAGTCCTTCGGTCAGTTCCTGACGGTCTGCCTCGGGGACTTCCACACCGAGCTTCGGAATCCGCCGGACCTGATCCACCTGGTTGTCGGCCGGACCATCGGCGAGCAGTGAATGTGTTGCCCACCCGATGCAGGAAAGGATGGCGATAAACGCGATCGATGACGCACGATGGACGACAGACACCATGTTCGGTTCTTCCGTTGCGGGGTGGAAAGTCACGTGACACAGAACAGATCGAAGTGAGACGGTGGCGCCCCACTGGGGTGGGGCGCCACCCGTGGGTCACGAGAGTGAGTGGACGACGAGCCCCGACAGGAGCTTGGGGTAGAAGTAGGTACTCTTGGGCGGCATCGTTTCTCGATTGGCCGCGATCGTCTGAACATGCTCAATGGAGGCGGGGGCAACCAGGCATCCAAGCTGATGGGTCTTCGCGTTCAGCGCGGCCGTTGTTTCATCCAGTCGATGAACGTATTCGAATTGAGGAGTGCCACCGAGCTTCTTGAACAGCAGCTCTTCGAGCAGCAGTTTGTGCAGCAGGCTGACCCCCAGGGACTGCCAGTCTTCGCTGTGGTCGGCGGCAAGTGATTCCATAAGGCTGGGGTCGGTCACTCGGACGAACAGCCATTTCCCATCGGCGGCGGTGCCAAAGCCGAAGACATCCTGTCCCCCGTCGGCTTCGATCAGTTCCCACGCCTCTTGCGCCCCTTTGTCACCCTGTTCGAGGACATCAATTTCGCAGCAGGATTTCAGTGCATCCACGACTTGCTGCGACGTGAGGTCGGCAGGCAGTCCCGAGACAATTCGGTGCGTAGGAAGAATCTGCAGTCCAGGATCCTGCATTCCCACGAGCTGCATCAGGACGAAGTTCGGGGCCGCAAGATCGTCCGTCAGCTCACCGGCGGCGGTCAGTTCCTTGCGATAGTTGAGTGCGGTTTCATAGCGGTGATGCCCGTCTGCGATAAAGACTGGCTTGTCACGCAGTTCGGCTTTGACCTTTCCAATCAGCGCGTGATCCTTGATGACCCACACGCGGTGGATGACGCCGAGATGGTCTTTGGCGAGTGACGGCGTCAACTTGATACAGGCATCGTCGAGTCCCTTTTGCAGTGAGCCTGTTTCATCGGGATAGAGTCCGAAAATCGGAGAGAGGTTGGCCCGAGTCGCGCGAATCAGGCTGAGTCGGTCCTGCTTGGGGCCTGACAGAGTCTGTTCATGGGGATAAACGTTTCCGGTTCCAAACTCTTCCAGCCGGACGCGCGCCAGAAAACCGCCCCGGACGAACGTCTTGCCTTCCCACTTGAATTCCTGCGAGTAGACGTAGATGGCGTCTTCCTGCTCTTGCAGCAGAACCCCGTCAATCATCCAGTGCTTGATAAACTCGGCAGCGCGATCGTACCGGGCCTTGGGGTCGGGATCCGCTGGCTCGACGCGATTCAGTTCCAGTCGAATGAAGTTGCAGGGGTGCTTTTTGTAGAGCTGATCCTGAAATTTGCTGTCGATGACATCATAGGGTGGTGTTACCACATCCGAGAGGTCACCTACCTGAGAGACGTCGTAACGCCAACCACGAAACGGACTGACTTCAACCATTTTCAATCAACCTTGCTGCAACCGGAAACGGCATCGGCATCCAAAGCTCGATGCGTGGCATCGAGAGATGCGATGACAGGCATAGGATGAAGGAAGTTCACTAATGGTTCAAGGAGAGACGGAGAATCGTTGTTTCGTCAGGTCCGCCCCTCATCTTCGCACTCTCGCACGGCCTTTGCCAGGACCGTACTGGTCCGCGTGACTGCGTCGAGAGTGCTGCGTAACTGCTGCAACAGGGGGGCGAGTTGCTCTTCTTCCATCGTGCGGCTCACGACGTCGTTCCAGTCCTGGCGTGCGGCCTCCCAGGCGGCGGTGAGTTTGTCACCGGCCATTTTTAGCTGACCGGCGCCGTCTGTCAGATTCCCCAGAGTCATGATGGATGCAGTCCGGCGCCAGAGTGGAGAAGATAAAAAAGTGGAGAAGATAAAAAAGGACGCGGGCGGAATGCCGGCGCGACAGGTTTCAGCCGAGTTTCCGTTCCAGTCCGAGCTGATGGAAGTAGTGCGTCACCTTGGCCTGATTCTTCAGCAGCCAGTCGATTCCAGGTTCGTTGTGCATGGCTTTGTGAATCGCCTTTGCAGTCGCCTGCCGATTCGTTTCGAAAAGGATGTTGTGATCCACTTCGACTTCCGTCACGCTGGGGTCGAGCCAGACAGAGATGATGATTCCGAGATCGTTCGCCTTTTCCTTGGGAATATCGCCGGCCCGGACCGCGTCGAGAACCCCGTTGGCGATGCCCGCCTGGACCGTCCCCATCAGGATGTTGGTGTACTTGGTGTCTTTGACGGTGACCTTGCTGACCATCAGGGTGACAGGTCGCACCTGAACATCGCAGTTCAGAATGGCAAACACGCGGGAATGGCCTTTGGTCTGATCGCCGATCAGGTTGGCGATCGCATAACCGACCGGACCATCGAGTTCGCCGATCACCACTTCGGGTTCTGCGGCCGAGTAGGCTGGTTCGGCTTCGACCAGAGCTTCACCGGTTCGCATGACGATTCTCTCTGACGCCCGCACTTTGCTGACGGCTTCTTTCTTACCCGCTTTTTTCTTTGGCATCTGCTTCGATCTCTGTTTTTTGCAAATGAGTTTGGTGAACGTGTCGCCGTGTATCGTGGCGATCCGCAGGGGCGATCGTCAATTCAACGGAGCGAATTCAACGGCAAGGAAATCGGAGCTCTTAAGCTCACGTTTTGTCCCTAACTGCGTCAGCGTGACGTTGCTAACGCGAGGTGATTCCGGCGTTTGCAACGATTAATCCCATTGCAGAATCGGGGGCGGGTCACTTTGTCTTTGGGATCGCGGCCCAGACTTGACGGCAGCAGTACGAACGACGAGAATTCCGCGACTTCGAGCCATAGAAAGCGTCCCGTTGGTTTGGTTGGCCTTGTGGACGGCGTTCGAAGGAGTTTTTCAGTCCGAGCAATCGGTCGAAAACTACTCGGTTGGGCTTTTTTCTCGCACCGTTTCGGAAGCGTGATTTCGTCCCTGCTCGATACAACTGACATCGCAGTGAGATTTGAGCTCGTAGCTCAGTTGGTAGAGCAACGGACTTTTAATCCGTAGGTCCTGGGTTCGAGTCCCAGCGGGCTCACTGTTGCAACAAAGAGGGAAGGGTGCCCGAAGTGGTGTCCCTTCCCTCTTTTTGTTTCTCGCGATGGTTTCTTTATCTGCCTCTCGGCAGGGTTTACGGCTCGGGGGCTCTGTGGTTGGCGCGGACTGACTGCAAAGTCTACGCGTGAACCGTATCGGCTGGCGGATTTGAGTCAGGTGGTGATCATCGCCGCGCCGGGTGGAGGCATGCC
Source organism: Schlesneria sp. DSM 10557 (assembly GCF_041860085.1). NCBI lineage: Bacteria > Pseudomonadati > Planctomycetota > Planctomycetia > Planctomycetales > Planctomycetaceae > Schlesneria > Schlesneria sp. DSM 10557. Next base: position 3,737,695 of record NZ_CP124747.1, on the reverse strand, counting down.
GTCGGCAGTCGCATTTCGCACGGCTTACCTCTTTGTGCGCGGAATCAATGTGCTTGCTCTGCCGGCCGGCAGTCACTACCTCCGTTTCTGTCTGATGGCGGGGAGTTTCGTGAGCGCCAGGATGCCACGAGGTAGCGAGACTGAGGTTGACTGGCTGGTTTGTCGCCCGTTGCTGCTGGTCTTTACACGCGTTGCAGCCAGATGCTGCCCCCGATGTTTTTCATGCTCAGAGGCATGAATTCCTCGAGTTTCTCGGGGTGAAACAGGCCCAGGAAATGGTTCCAGATACGAACCTTGAAGGCGGAGTTGTACTGCAGAAACGATCGCAGGATGTAAGCTTCGTTCCAGAACCAGCGTCGATTAAGAACCCATTTCTCGGGGTATTGAAATGGGTAGTGGATGTCATGGAAGTGGATGAAGACCCCCGGCGGAAGGCGAGGAAGGATGTCGAACAGGATGAAATTGATGTCACTGCCCACTTTGGCCACATGTGACGAATCGATGAACAGGATGTCATTGGCCTCCAGTTGATCAAACCGGCTCAGTTCGACGTCCTGTACCCGCTTGGGGATGACCTCTGCGACGCGGTGATCCGCCTCTTTAAACCGCGACTGCAGTCGTTGCGGATAGGGATCGATGAACGTCATGCGGATTGAGTTATCAAAAAATTGCTGGTTGGTGTCGAGCATTACGAACGAGGAGTAGCCCGACCCGACTTCGATAATTCGCTTCGGCCTGGCATGGCGAATCATGCTGTAAAGGAAGAGGGCGTCGGCATATGAGTAGAACGGATTATTGAAAAAGTATCGTAATTCGGGTTGTGCTTCTTCGGCAAAGGGTTGTTCGGCATAGAACTGCTTCAGTTCGTTGAGTAAGGCGAGTTGTCCTGATGCGTTCAGGTCGACACCCCCAAGTTCGCGGAGCGAGCGATCGAAGATGCGATCGACATCTCGGCGGACTTCTTGGATTGAGGGGATGGGAGAGTAGAAAGAGCAAGGCGAGTAATCACCGAATCCTGCAAGCCGGGTAAGCCGGTTTTGCACTTTCTGTAGCAAGCTCATCGAGAGTGCTCCTTGGAGCGGGGGCAGTGGTTCGAGTGTGGCCAAAAATTGCGGGCGAATGCGCAGTAAGATCCCGGAATATTGGACAGGGCTGTCCGAAGGCTTAGTGCAAGAACGAGGTGCTTCCGTTGCCGATCGTCGGCGACGCTCAAGTCATCTTATGAGTTGTTACAGAGTGTCATACTCTGCTTTATGAACTGAGCAATCAGAATATCGTGCTGTAGAAACCTCCGCAAGCAAATTAATTCGTGGCCCACGTTGCGCCTGGCCTACGGAGTACGGAGCGGGGCGGATCTCAAGGTCGGAAAATTACAGTCGTTAAAGTTTGCTCAAGGGTTGTTGCGGTCGCATTCACGGCGGACTGGACAGCGAATTCGAAGCGGTACGTAAGTGGGGAAGATTGTTGTGTGGCTGTAATTTACGATGCGACGCGACGTACTGGAAACCTTACATCGGGAGCTTCGTTTACGGAGTTCCGCGAACGCTAGTGTGCTCACCATCGCGCCTCCAGATTGGCATGTAATGAACCGCCAAGTGTATCGGACGGGTTCAAAAAATATTCCAGTATTTATGCGCACGGCGAACGAAAGCGGCGAGAAACAGTCGCAAAAGGTCGTCTGGCGCAGGGCGAGAGAAAGGAATCTCTCAGCGACCGGCGGCGACCAGCATGGCTGTTCTTCGGTCTGTGATTCTCATTTGGGTTTGAAGCTAACTCGCTCGTCCAATGAACTAGATGATTACCATTACCGCGGTCATCTTTCATTGCAAGAACTTTTTTGTTTTTTGCTTACGCTTTAATGCGTATATCAGTTTCTGCGGACGAGGCATTATTGGGCTCGAAGAAGAGAGAGGGTAGAGGGCTGTTGACTCTTAGCAGCAGGGCGGGAAATTTTGATGGCGGAATTCGCTGAATGTTAAGTTGAATGTTCGTTGAGGGTTCTAGCCGCCGGGTGATGTCGCTTGTCGCATCATGCCCCGAATGGTTTCGAGTGAATCGGCCTGCTCAGGTTTTTTGTCTCGCCGCCAGCGTGCGATGCGAGGAAAGCGGACAGCGATACCCGATTTGTGACGCTTTGAGACCTGGATATCTTCAAAGGCCAGTTCGAAGACGAGTTCCGCGGTGACCGCTCGAACGGGACCGAACCTTTCAAGCGTGTGTTCGCGGATGTAGCGGTCGACTTCGCGAATTTCCGCATCCGTCAGTCCCGAATAGGCTTTGGCGAAGGGCACCAGCGAGCCACCGTCCCAGGCGGCAAAGGTATAATCGGTATACAGACTGGCTCGCCGGCCGTTACCGCGTTGCGCATAAACCAGGACGGCATCACATGTGTAGGGCTCAATTTTCCATTTCCACCAGAGTCCCGTTACGCGTCCGACTCCGTACTCGGAACTGGCTCGCTTGAGCATTAACCCTTCGACTTTGGTTTCGCGACTCGACTCTCTGATACGACGCAGATCTTCCCAGGAATCACTTTCGATGAGTGGTGAGGCCATGATGGAGGAGTTCGATGGCTGTGCCGCAATCATTGCGTCGAGGCGCTGCCGGCGTTCGGAAAGTGGGAGCTTCCGGAGGTCTTGCCCGTTTTCTTCCAGCAGGTCAAAGGCGACAAACCGGACGGGAACCTCGGCCAGTAGCTTCTTTCCAATCGTCTTACGACCAATCCGTCGCTGCATCTCGCTGAACGGCAGGACTCCCCCCTCGTTCCAGCCGAGAATTTCGCCATCCAGGACTGTTCCATCCGGTAACGCCGCGACGGGCTGAACCAGTTCGGGAAAGCGTTCCAGCATCGGTTCTTCACCTCGCGACCAGACGAAGGATTGGCCACCCCGGCGAATTACCTGTCCGCGGATACCATCCCACTTCCATTCGACGATCCAGTCGTCAATGTTCCCCAAGGTTGCTTCATCACCGTCGGTGGGATGAGCCAGACAGAAGGGGTAGGGCTTACTGGAATCGCTTTCTCCGCTGTCAGGAGCCAGCAACCATGTGAAGAAGTCGGGCACGGGCTCCCAGGTTCCCATGAGCCGGTGTGCGATGACCGCCGCATCCACTCCGCTGGTTTCGGCCAGCGCACGAATCACCATCTGCTGTGCGACCCCAACGCGAAAGCCTCCAGTGACGAGTTTGTTGAAGACAAACCGTTCATAAGCGGAAAGGTCCCCCCAGGCTGTGATCATGGCTTCGCGGCAGTCGGCGTCGGACATCTGGCTGAGGGGGCGAATGCGATTTTCGATCCAGTCCGTCAGTGAGGTTGTCGAGCCGGTAGACTCTTCCGGCATGAGCAGGGCCATGGTTTCTGCCAGATCGCCGACGGCCCCATAGCATTCATCGAACATCCAGTCGGGGACCTGGCTTGCGCTGGCACACCACTCGCGCAGTCGACCGGTCGAGATCAGGCGTTTGAAGCGTCGCCCACTGAGGAAGTAGATCGCCCACGCGCCGTCGCTGGCGGTGCAGGTGGAGAAGTATTCTCGCATCGCCGTAATCTTGCGGCTGGTTTTTGTCGTCTCGTCGAGTGCCCGGTAGAGTTGCGCGAACTCGTTCACGTCTGGGTCTCCTCGTCCCCGGCACTATCGATGTCGACGGCGTCAATGTCGACATCGTCCCTTTCTCCTACGAATTCGGTGTGCAGCGAGAGGGCGTCGTATCCAGCTTCCCGCAGCCACTGCACCATGGGCCCGGTGCGGCCGTGAGTGGCGAGGACTCGTTCGGCACCTGTGGCCTGGATGGCTCCCAGCAGTCCGGGCCAGTCGGCGTGGTCCGAGATGACGAAGCCTCGATCGACCGCGCGTCGTCGTCGAGCACCCCGAACCTGCATCCAGCCAGAGGCGAACGCGGTGGAAATCTCACCAAAGCGCCTCATCCAGGGGGTACCGTTCGCGGACGGTGGGGCGAGAATCAAGGCGCCTTTCCAGTCCTTGCGCCCGTATGCAGCGCCCGCGTAGGTGGTGGGAGGGAGTGGGATTCCGGAGGCGATGTAATCGCGGTTCACCCGTTGAACCGCGCCGTGGCAGAAGAGGGGGCCGATCGCCGGGTCGACACAGGAGACGACGCGCTGTGCTTTCCCGAGCGAATACGCGAAGATCATCGAAGCACGTCCCTCGTCACGATTCGTACGCCACCACTGATTCAATTCGTCGGTCACGACGCTGTCTGCCCGCCAGCGATAGATGGGCAGTCCAAACGTGCACTCGGTAATAAACGTGTGGCAGCGTAAGGGAGTAAACGGCTCGCAGGTGGAATCGGGTGCGACCTTGTAGTCGCCCGATACCACCCAGACTTGTCCCTGAAATTCCAATCGCACCTGAGCGGATCCCAGGATATGACCCGCTGGATGAAGCGAGAGCTTGACTCCATTCACAGAGAGCTCTTCGCCATAAGCGAGGGTGTCGATGGGGGCGCCGGGCTGCATGCGGGTTTGGAGGACCTGGCGTCCCTGAGAGGTGGTCAGGTATCGCTCACTCCCTGGTCGAGCATGATCTCCGTGCGCGTGCGTAATGACTGCACGCACGACGGGCTGCCAGGGGTCGATGAAAAAATCGCCCTGTTCACAATACAGACCCCGATCGGTCACTGATATCAGGTTCGCCATGGTCCGATTCTGAAAATGCATCTTCTGAGGTTTAACCCGTTGCTTGCAAATACGGTTCCACCGGGCGAATGCTGGCAGAAAGTTTCTCCTTGGAAAGTTTTTCCGGGGGGATGAGTCTCATTTGCGCCACTGGCTTTCAGGCTGGCTCCAGTCCCGGTGTGCAGTCTTGGATCATGATTTGCTCCTTGAGGGATCGCACAGAAATCTCTAGAAGTGTCCCGAAAATGAGCGTTTGTTTCCTGTTAATTCGGCGAGTTTCTGGCGGTTAATCGGTTTATGGATATACAGGAAAAACTTTCGATCCTGGCTGATGCGGCCAAGTACGATGCGTCCTGCGCGAGCAGCGGATCGAAGGGAACGCGCGCGGGAAGTCGGCTGGGCAGCACTGAGGGGATGGGGATTTGTCACAGCTATACGCCGGACGGTCGCTGTGTCTCGTTGCTGAAGATTCTGCTGACCAATTACTGTATCTACGACTGTCAGTACTGCGTGAATCGGGTGACGAGCGAGACGCGGCGGGCTCGCTTTACCGTGGACGAAATTGTCCGTCTGACGATCGAATTCTATCAACGGAATTACATCGAAGGGCTCTTCCTGAGTTCGGGGATTATCCAGAATCCGGATTACACGATGGAGCAACTGGCGCTGGTTGCCAAGTCGCTCCGCGTCGAGCACCAGTTTGGTGGATACATTCACCTGAAATCGATCCCGGGAGCGTCGGAAAATCTGCTCGAAGAAGCGGGGCGTTGGGCGGACCGCTTAAGTGTGAATATCGAGTTGCCGACCCCCGCCGATCTGCAGGCCCTCGCTCCAGAGAAGAAACCGCCTGAAATTACCGACGCGATGGATGCGATCAAGCAGCGTTTGGATCAGTACCAGTCTGATCGCCAGGCGGGCTTCAAGGTGGCTCGTTTTGCACCTGCGGGGCAGAGCACTCAAATGATTGTCGGGGCCACGGCGACTCCGGATCTCGAAATCCTGAAAACGGCGTCAGGTTTGTACAACCAGCAGAAGCTCCGCCGAGTTTACTATTCGGCATACAGCCCGATCCCCCACGCCGACGCCAGGTTGCCGGGGATGAGTCCTCCCCTGGTCCGGGAGCATCGACTCTACCAGGCCGACTGGCTGATGCGGTTCTACGGGTTTGGTTCGTCAGAACTGGTGGCGGAATCAGACGGGAATCTCTCGTTAGAGATCGATCCCAAGCTCGCGTGGGCACTCGCGCACCGGGAAATGTTTCCGATCGACGTGAACCGCGCAGAGCGGGAGATGTTACTGCGCATTCCCGGAATCGGTGCCCGCAACGTGGATCGAATCCTGCGGCTCCGCAGGCACCATGCGATTCGCGTCAGTGATCTGAAGAAGTTACGAGTCGCCTGGAACCGGACCGCTTCGTTCGTACAGACCATCGACCACAATCCGGCACTGAAGCAACTGGATGCGCAGGGACTGAAAGACCGTTTCAAGCCACGGGAGAAGCAGCTACTCCTGTTCGATACCGGGCAATCGGCTTTGGATGGTGAGTTCTAAATGTACTCGTTCGTTGTTCAGAGTTTCGCAGAGTGGAGAAGTTGCTCCCGAGCATTACTGAATGCTCAGGTCCCGCCGGATCAGGTCATTTTTCGTGACAGTCCTGTCCAGGCGACCCTGTTCGATGACGAGTCAGCCGGGGAACAGTCGTGGAGCGCTCTGGTGCGAGTGCCCGCGCGGGGACATAAAGTGCCGCAGGCCTTTCTCGATTTGGCCCATGCCGTCAGTTGTCATCGGGACACGGATCGCTTTCAGTTGCTGTACCGTCTGCTGTGGCGACTGACGACGAACGAGGCTCGCTTGATGGAAGTGATCACGGATGATGATGTTCATCGGCTGCATCAGATGGAGAAAGCGGTTCGCCGTGACTCGCACAAGATGAAGGCCTTCGTCCGCTTCCGAAAGCTGGTGACACCAGAGGGTGAGCAGTTCGTTGCCTGGCATCGGCCTGACCATCGGGTTGTGCGACTCGTCTCGCCCTTTTTCTCGCGGAGATTTCCCGCGATGAACTGGACGATTCTAACCCCGGACGAGTCTGTCTCGTGGGACCAGAAAGAACTGCGATATGGCCCAGGGTGCTCGCGCGATCACGCACCGGACGGGGATGAACTGGAAGATTTGTGGCTGACGTATTACGGATCGATTTTCAATCCCGCGCGAATCAAGGTGAAGACCATGATCAGGGAAATGCCCGTTCGACACTGGGCCACGCTGCCCGAGGCGACGATCATCGATGACCTGCTGAACGATGCCCCTCGTCGAGTCGCCGAGATGATCGCTCGTCAGGAAGGCCATGCGCGATCCGCGCGTGACTATCTTCCTGCGCACCAGACGCTGAAGTCATTGCGAGAGGCTGCCAAGACCTGTCGCGGCTGCGATTTGTACTGCGAGGCAACTCAAACAGTCTTCGGAGAGGGGCCGGCTGACGCCCGTATCGTCCTGGTTGGCGAACAGCCTGGTGATCAGGAGGACCTCGCCGGGCGGCCCTTCGTGGGGCCAGCGGGGCATGTACTGGACGACGCTTTGCAGCAGGCGGGAATGGACAGATCGGAAGTCTACCTCACCAACGCGGTGAAGCATTTCAAGTTTGAACCGACCGAGAAGAGACGTCTGCACAAAAAGCCGTCAGCGCGTGAGTCATCCGCCTGCAGGCCTTGGGTCGATGCCGAACTGAGGCTGATCAAACCTAAAGTCCTGGTCTGTCTGGGCGCGACCGCCGCTCATTCGTTGATCGGCCCGGGATTCAGCGTGACCCGTCAGCGAGGCCAGTTCGTCCGTTCCGACTGGTGCGAACACACCCTCGCAACGTATCACCCTTCTGCCATCCTCAGAAGTCTGCAGTCTGAGTCTCTGCGTAAATTGCTGATTGACGATTTGAAAGCGGCCAAACATCAGGCTGACAACTCATGATTGAGTCCTGACCGAGCCCCGAGCCTATTTGAAAAGGGTCGGTACCTGCCGAAGCGTTGAGCCAGCATTCAGTCACTGCGGCGCGGTACGAGTGAGTTCGGGTCCCCTCAATTGCGTGGTTACAGCCCTGCGTGCGTCACGCCTGGGCGATCAATTCGAGGTTCAGCAAGGTGCTCTCGCCTGCTTCGCGCGAGGCAAGTCCGTTCCGCTGTTGTTGTGTTCATTCTGTTTTTGGACTATGACCAGCGGTACGTTGTTTCCATCATCGAATTGATTGAGCTGAAGCTCGAATGCAGGATTCATTGTGCTTTTCAGGAGAGATCTGATGCCCCGGTTGCTCGTCGCGTTCAGTTTACTGGTCTTTTGTGGGCTGCTGCACTCGGCGAGTGATGCTGCGGAACCCAAATCCTCAAAAGATTGGCCGCAATGGCGCGGAGAGAAAGGGGATAATATCAGCCCCTTCAAAGGGATCGCCAAAGACTGGGAAGCGACACCGCCGGAACTACTGTGGCAGTTGGAAGGGATGGGGCAGGGTTACGCCAGCGTTTCCATCGTCGGTGACCGGCTTTATACCACGGGGAACATCGGTGATTCTCAGGCTGTCGTCGCGGTCGACCTGAAAACGCGTGCGGTGGCCTGGACTGCTCCACTGACCGATTCGGTCCCCAAGCACGGCTACGACGGATCCCGCTGCACTCCGACTGTTGACGGAGATCGGCTCTACGTGATCACATCGAACGGCCAGATCTCGTGCCTCAAGGTGGCCGACGGGAGTGTCGTCTGGAGTAAGAATTTTGAAAAGGAATGGAACGGACGGATGATGTCCGGCTGGGGATTCTCTGAATCTCCGCTCGTCGACGGGAAACACGTCCTGTGTACGCCCGGCAGCGAAGAGGCCATGATTGTCTGTCTGAACAAAGTGAATGGTAAGGAAGTCTGGCGGTCGGCCGTTCCTGACGCGGGCGAAAAAGGGAGCCCCGGAGCGGGATACTCGGTCATGACGATCAGTAACGGAGCAGGCGTCAAACAGTACGTGCAACTGATCGGCCGTGGCTTGATCGGTGTGCGTGCCAGCGACGGGAAGCATCTGTGGAGCTACAACAAGATCGCCAACGGTGTGGCGGACATTCCGACTCCGATCGTCTCGGGAGATTACGTGTTCGGCTCAACAGGGTACGACGATGGTGGATCGGCGCTGTTGAAATTGAAACGTTCGGGGAAGGGTGTGGAAGCCGTCGAACAGTACTCACGCGCTGCAAAACAACTTCAAAACCATCACGGTGGAATGGTCCTGATGGGTGAGCATCTTTACTTTGGAAACGGCCACAATAATGGCTTCCCAATCTGTGTGGATTTGATTTCGGGTGACGTGAAGTGGGGCGGGAAACTGCGTGGCGTAGGGCAGGGTTCTGCCGCCATTACCGCCGTCGATGGCCATCTGATCTTCCGCTATCAAAGTGGTGAGGTGGCTCTGATTGAAGCGACGCCGAACGAATACAAGCTCAAAGGAAGCTTCATGCCTGTCTACCAGGAGCGGGAGTCCTGGGCACAACCCGTCGTTGCGGATGGGAAGCTGTATCTACGTGAGCAAAATACGCTGATGTGCTACGACATTGCGGAAAAGAAGTAAAACGGGCGTCGCCATGACAAGCCCGGACGGACTGACTTGTCATGGTCGTATGTCAGAGTAGTAAACTAACGGCAGACCATTCCTTCGAGAGAGTTCCGGTGACTTCGAAGGAATGGTTTTGTTGCAGTCGCTGACGGACTCGGTGACTCTGGTGGCGGTTGTGCCAGCCTGTCCGGTTGATCGGGTGAAGGCCTGAAAACTGAAGTCACGTGGTCTTGCCAAACCAACTTTTCCGAATCGCCCAACCAGTGATTCCCGTCCTGATTTCTGGTTCGAGAGCGGATTTTCTCTGGAACAGCACCTCTCTTCAGGAAACCATCGGCAGGCGAATTACGTAAAGCCCGTCGGGACTTGCGGATTGCCGCAGTCGCAAATCGGCCGTTTCTACTGATTGTCGCTTGGCGGCTGTGCCGATGTTGGTATACGATCGATCCACCGATCGGAAAGTTCCTGCGCGTGTGCCCGAGCGCTTTCGGATCGCCATGACCGTCCTGCCTGAATTCCTGCCCGACTGCCATCCACCCCGCAGGGGTGCTCGAGACCTCCAGAGGATTCTCCATGCTGACGATTCCCGGAAAAGCCCATCGGTTATGCGACGGAGTCACTCGACGCGATGCCCTGCGGATTGGCGCACTGGGACTGGGGGGACTTTCGCTACCCGGTTTGTTACGAGCCGAACAGGCTGCCGGGATCACGAAATCGCACAAAGCGGTAATCATGATCTATATGGTCGGGGCACCTCCGCACCAGGACATGTACGACCTGAAGCCGGACGCTCCTGCGGAAATTCGTGGAGAGTTCCGGCCGATTGATACGAATGTTCCGGGAATTCAGATTTGCGAGCACCTGCCGAAGCTCGCCACGATCATGGACAAACTGGTTCCGCTCCGGTCGGTCTATGGTTCCCCCAGCGGCGATCATGATTCGTTTATCTGCTACACCGGACGGACAGTTCTGAATCAGCCGGCCGGGGGCTGGCCTTCCATCGGTTCGACGGTCTCCAAAGTACTCGGGCCTGTGAATCCGTCCGTACCGCCGTTCTTCGGCCTTTCGCCGAATGCCGGACATCCTCCTTATGGCTCGCCCGGACACCCCGGCTTTCTGGGTGTGACCCACAGTGCGTTCCGTCCGTCAGGGCCTTCCCGCGAAGATATGAAGCTGAACGGCATGGATCTGGCGCGGCTGGCGAATCGTCAGCAACTGCTCGCCAGCTTCGATCAGTTCCGTCGAGATGCGGATGCGAAAGGGATGATGACCGGTCTCGATGCTCTCAACCAGCAGGCGATGGGAATCCTGACGTCGAGTCGTTTGTCAGAGGCTCTCGATATCTCACGGGAAGATCCTGCCGTAATCGCTCGCTATGGAAAGGGTGATCCCAATAACTATGGCGACGGTGCTCCGCGAAATCTCGAACACTTCCTGATGGCGCGGCGGCTGGTCGAAGCGGGAGCGCGCGTGGTGACGCTGAACTTCGGACGCTGGGATTTCCATTCCAGCAATTTCAGTGAATGTAAGAATACCCACTTCCCCATGTTCGATCAGGGAATGCACGCCTTAATCACCGACCTGCACGAACGGGGAATGGATAAGGATGTGGCCGTGGTGGCTTGGGGTGAATTCGGACGGACGCCGCGAATCAATCCCGAAGCCGGTCGGGATCACTGGCCTGATGTTGGTAACGGCTTGATTGCGGGCGGTGGCTTCCGCACGGGACAAGTCATCGGAGCCACGGACCGTATCGGGGCCAAAATCGCGGATCGACCGATTCACTTCGGCGAAGTGCACGCCACGCTGTATCATCACTTCGGCATCGATCCGCTGGCCATCCACCTGCACGACCTGTCCTCTCGACCGCACAATCTGGTCGATAACTGGAGGGCCATGCCCGAACTGGTCTGACAGGCCCGGGTCGGATTTTAATGTTTAGCGGCTTCCCGCTACCGACAAATCCAGGCCGGAAACGTCACGGCGCACGTGATTCATCGGAGAGGCGGACAAGATTTACTAAAGCGTACGACGGGTCTCGTTTGACATCCATGATGTGATCGGAGCAAAACTCAGGCAGCGCTGAGCAGGTGAAATGCTCCTGTCTGAGGGCAGTGGACGGGTGCAACAGGCTTCATGCGATTCTATTACACGGACGAGTTTGTTCTGCCGTTGCCGCCGACTCATCGGTTTCCCATGCAGAAGTACACTCTGCTGCGGGAACGGATCATGACGAGCGGAGTGATCACGCACCCACAGCTGATTCGGCCCGCTGCGGCAACCGACGAACAGCTATTGCGAGTTCACTCTCCTGAATACCTTCGTCGCGTCGTGACAGGTGAGCTGACCGAGCGGGATCTGAGACGGCTGGGCTTCCCCTGGTCGCCTGAACTGGTCGAGCGATCTCGCCGATCGTCCGGAGCCACAATCGAAGCCTCTCGCGCTGCGCTCAGCGAAGGGTGTGCTGTAAACCTCGCAGGAGGGACTCATCATGCTTACCGCGACCGCTGTGAAGGATTTTGTCTGTTTAATGATAGCGTCGTCGCAGCTCGTGAACTGCAGGCGAGCGGGTTGGTTTCGAACGTGCTGGTGATTGACTGTGATGTTCATCAAGGGAACGGCACGGCCTCACTAGTGCGGGATGATCCCACGATCTACGCCTTTTCAATCCATAGTGAGCGGAATTATCCTCAGCCCAAAGAGGTGAGTGATCTGGATATCGGGCTTCCGGACGGAACGGAGGATGCTGAATATCTTGCAGCCCTGCAGTACGGTCTGAAGACCATTTTCAGGGAATTCGCGCCGGACATGGCGATCTATCTGGCAGGTGCGGATCCCTATCACGGCGATCGACTTGGTCGACTCGCGTTGTCACTGGACGGCCTGGGTCAACGTGACCGGATGGTGCTTGAGGCCTGCCGCGAGCGGTCCGTCCCTGTCGCGATTTCCATGGCCGGTGGTTACTGTCCCGACATCAGTCAAATTGTGGACTGTCATTTTCAGACGGTCACAATTGCTTCCCAACTGTTTGGGTGTTGAGATGAGTCGACTGCGGTTACCGATTCTCACCAGTGGACGAGTACCGATAACCGAGGGAACCATTTCGTGACTGACCCGCTTCTGGCGAGAAGCCATCTTGTCGACGTTTGCAGTTCGCCGTCACTTTTACATCGCACTGTTGCTCAACAGAGTTACTCGCCGCTGGCGGAAGGCGGTACAGGGGGGCGAACGACCGCTGCGGGTGCGGTGACGGGGCCGAACCGGGAAGCCGGGGTTCTCTCCTGTGAACGGTTCAGCGTCTGGATGATGGTATGAATCTTTTCGTGGGCCAAGGTCGTTTGTTTAATCAGAAGCGACCGACCGGTTCGATGGATCTCACCGTTTCCAGACCAGGTATTGCCGATAATCCGGGGCAGCAGATCGACCAGGTCATCGGCTGTCTGCATATCGGCAGTGGTGTACACCCGAAGGGATAGTTCCGGTTCACTCGGTGGATTCTGGTCCCCGACGTTGAGGCTTCGCACCAGGAGTTCGATCTCGGTTTGCACGTCTTGCGTCTGTGACACCAGAAGATGTTTTGACGAGAGGAGGGCGGCGAAACCACCCTCTCCTGAAGTCTCGTACCAGCGCCCCGTCGTGGAGTGGATGAGGATTGCCCCCAATCCTTTTTCGGAGTCCACGAGCAGGGCGGGTGGAATGTTTGAAATATCATGCAATCGCAGAGTGAGGTGATTCACTGCCACATCTTTTGTGCTGATGACAACCACCCCCTCCTCGACGAAATAGGCAAGGCGAAGTGGGTCGAGGATCTTGCTCAGTCCGATTCCCAGTGGCAGATCGTTGAGCATGATATTCACTTCCTGATCGGCCGAAATCCCCTCGTTTGCCAGGGCGGGCCGGTCGAGTCGAATACGAATTCCCGCTTCCTGGGTAATCATCTCGAGAACGGAATTCAGATCACTGTGATCGATTTCCAGAACCTGTCGTCTGGAGAGGGCCGCGAAGATGGCGTTGTCATCTTCAATTGGATAACCGGATCGGTGAATCGGTATCGACTGGCCGGCGACTGACCCTTCGAGACTTTGTTCCAGTGTCTTCAGAAACGCTTCGATCACGAACTGAGCGTGGTAGTGCTGAGTCACGATGAGGAAGCCGGGACTGGTTTCGACCGTTCCCCCTTCTCCGTCGATGTCCTCCCATTTCATACCGGGAAACTGGCTGATGACCTTGGCCAGCAGCGACTCAACCGACCGGGGACTCATCGGTACGATATCTTCGACGCCATAAATCCCGGAATTTGCTCCGTTCGTAACTCCTCCGCCCATTCCCACCTGGGCGAGCGTGATGAAATGGATGGCTGCGGAGGGAATATTGAACATGCCCCCACCACCCCCGATAGCTCCACCACCAAAGCCTCCCATCTCTGCGACCGGGTTTCCAACACCGCGGTGTCGGGCTCGATTTCTCCAGGGGAGTTCCTTTGAGATCGGATCGAGTAATCCTGAAAGACGGCGAACGTCGTAGACGCGTGTAATTCGGGTTTCCTCGATCTTATCTCTCGAGGAAACTTCAATCACACCATCCTTGGCTGTCCAACTGAGCGCGAGTGGTTCCAGCAGGAAATGCAGTGCTTGCCATGTGGTCAGTTCTCCCAGGTGAAGATCAACGCTTTGGTCGGCGTCGATTCCGGCATCGGCGAGAGATTCGCTGTGAAGGAGAATGTCGCGATCGAGATGCCGTGAAATTCGGCGAATGACGTCGACCAGGGGTTCGTCTTTCACGTCGAGTGTGATTCGACGTGAGAGAGACTTGAGCACCTGATGCTCCTGCTCATGTGCCCGTTTGCGAATATCGGCCAGAGTCCGATTGGCCATGTTCGCTGTTGTCTCTTCAGCGCGACAGACTCCCAGTACTAACTGACAGGCAATGAACGTCAGGCATGTGATAGAGCGCATATGTTCTTCCTTCAGAAGATGAGAGACCTGAGCTTTGGAATGAGGTGATTGTGTGGTCTCAGATTGGGACGGGGCGCGCGATTATACCGCTGGGAGGCTCCCGTCAACACGTGAATCACTTCCCGGTCGATCCCGCCGAGCGGCTTTTCAGGCAGGGGACTGATCGAAGACGGGGACCCTGTCGAGCAGAGGAAGCGCGGGGCGGGGGTTCGATCCGGCTCGCTCGATCAGGGACGCGAATTGTGTCCCGTCAGAAATATCGTCGAGGAAAGCGGGGCATTCGGAGTCGTCAGGTCGGGGCAATCAGGTGAGCTTAATTTCCCTCTCCGTGTTGAAACGGGGCGTTCTGGGTGAGTTTGTGGATTGGGGTTTTTCGTCCGGCGAATGCTCTTTCGGTCAGGCTCGGGGGCTGCGGATTGAAATAGAGGATTGAGTCGTCTTTCGAGAGGCCTGCGGGTATGTCGTCGGTACGGGCACCCGATGATGGAACTTCTTCCCGCGCAGGACGATGGGTATGGTGACAGGGAGAACCTGAAGCGCAATGGGAGTTCCCGTTCCACCGGACGACAACGAGATCGACTCCGCTCCCTGTTCCTGTGCGAGACAAGAATGTCAAGGAATGTCTCGCAACTGGCCGACAGTTAGATTACGCACAAGGGCCAATGCAATCTCGTACAGTCAAACTGCGATGGTGCACATTTTTTTACTCGCGAACGTGGAGATGCCGTGCTAACTTACACGGAACCATTGGCCAGTACTGATGTTCAGACGGAACACGACCGAGTGACCAAACCAACGAAACTGCAGCCTCCTTCCCCCTCTCCGAAAGTGGGGAATGCCGGTGCCAAGTTTGAACCTCAGGGGTTCTTCTGCATGTGGCACGGTTCGTCGTTTGGCAATTGGCTGAAGGTCCTGGCCTCACGCCCACCCTTGCACTGGAGTCGGCTTCACAAGCTGATTTCCATCACGGCCCTGAGTGCCATCAACTCGGGCAACAACCTGCTGGAATCAGCGATCTACGGACGCCAGATCGCACGCCAGACAATCGATCACCCTCCCGTTTTCATTCTGGGGCACTGGCGAAGCGGGACGACGCTGCTGCATAACCTGATGACGCTGGATCCTCAGTTCACGTTCCCCAACCTGTATGAGGTGATGTTTCCGGGAAACTTTCTGCTGACCGAACGGGTCGTTACGTCTCTGACCAGTCGTATGATTCCGAAGACTCGCCCGATGGATAACGTCGAAGCGGGCTTCCATATGCCGCAGGAAGACGAAGTTGCGCTGGTTCTGATGTCGGGCCTGTCGCCTTACCTCATGCTGGCCCATCCGAACAATCCGTCAAAGTATGAGCGTTTCTTCGAGTTGAATGATCTTCCCAAGGAAGAATTCGAGCGGTGGAAGGAGCGGTTCCTCTACTTTATGAAGAAACTGACAATCAAGCAGAACAAGCCGATTGTCTTCAAGTCGCCGACGCATACGTTCCGCATCCCGGTGCTGCTCGAAATGTTCCCGGACGCCAAGTTCGTCTACATCTATCGAGACCCGTACGCCGTCTATAATTCAAGTATGCATCTTCGCCGGACGCTCTTTGCCGAGAACGGCCTTGCCCAAATCAAGATGGATGAGGCAATGCAGGAAGATGCCCTGAATTTGTACGTCCATTGTATGGACGCTTACGAGCGGGGCCGAAAGCTCATTCCTCCCGGCAATCTCCACGAGATGCGTTTTGAGGACTTGGAAGTTGATCCTCTGGGCGAAATGCGGCGCGTCTACGAGGGGTTGAACCTGGATGGTTGGCCCAACCTCGAAGGGGCCATCAGAAAGCAGTTACCCGAACTGACGCGGTACCGTAAGAACTCGTTCAATATGGATGTGAACCTGATGCGCAAGGTTTACAACCGCTGGAAATCGTCGTTCGAGCGGTACGGTTATCCCAGCCGGCTGCCGGAAGAAGAAGCGGCCACGATCGACGTCTGAGTCGCTGGGGCGGAACCCTGCAATCCAGTGGCGACTCTCGCCCCTCTGGCATGGTGGGGCGGGTGGTCACGCTTGGCAGGACGAGTCGTCTGGATTGCCGATTACAGGACTCGTCGTGGCGGCTGCAGGTGCCCGATGAATTGCGGAGGATTGCCGACGCGGCCACTGTCATTGTGTCTGGGAAGCGGAATCTCAGTTACCGGGTACTCCGGTAGCCCGTCAGGGCAGGCTACCGGTCGTCCGCCAGGGATTCCGATTCGCGGAGTCCACCAAGTCACCGGAGGACTGGGGAGATTCCGGCAGGAATACCGCTTTCATCCTGCCGGTGAAACTCTCCCTTCAGGACAAGTCCCATCAAGCCAAGTCTCAGATTTGCAGATGCTCCAGGGCATCGACGGGTGACTTCAGGTAGCTGATGTAGAATGGACCGAACTCGGCGTATTTGGCTGATGCTGTGTCGAATCGCATCGTGTAGACGATCTCCTTGATGTACTCAGGATTTCGTCCCCACAGCGTGACACCCCATTCCCAGTCATCGAATCCGGTTGAGGCTGTGATGAGCTGGCTGACGCGGCCGGCAAACTTGATCCCGCTTGTCGCATGTTCCGACATCATTGCCGACCGGCTGCTGAACGGTTCCATATACCAGTTGGCGGAGGGGTGGCGGATCTTGTTCATCGGGTAGAAGCAGGTGACGGGCCAGGCCGGGAAGTCCGGGAACAGGCGCTGCTTGTTCATCATCGGCAAACGCTGAGCGTAAGCATTGAGCTTCGCGTTATAGGCGGGATCTTCCACCGACAGCCCTTCGGTTTGTCGCAATTTGGTTCCGTATTGCTCGACCGTCGGTACATATTCCGAGACTTCTGTGATCGACACGAACGAATAGGTCGGCTGCAGGACAGAACCGAGTTTCGATGCTCGCACGCCTTGGCAGACCCCGTCGATCAGCAGTGGATCTGCGTCCATGATCATGAGGCCCAGATCGGCCTTGTGTCCTGAGACAACAGAAGTCTGGAGTCGAGCGGGTGCACCGGGGCGTTCGGGGTCCAGCAGGTGGACCAGTGCCTCACGCCCTTCAGCAATCTCGCTGGCAGAAAGGCCTTGCAGGGCCGCCTGATCAACGCGGTAATAGATGTGCAGGCAGTGCCATCCATCAATCAGTTTTGCAGACGGTTCAGGCAATGCAGCGTGTGACGGTGACGGTCGATTCACGAACAACTTTCTCGAATGTAGAGGTTTGAAGACGGGGACGATTGTTATTCGTCCGGCGGGCCCTGTTCGGGTTTTGGGTAGCCAGTGAAGGCGAGTGGCTTTGACACCTTCGTCAATTCCCCTCGTTCGAGGGTCCCCAGAATTCCGGTGACAGTCGGATTGGTCGAGAACTCTTTTTTAAGTCTGGCGATCACATCGCTCGAGACCATCCGCTCTCCATTGCCGCCGCCCCCTTCAATGAAGCCTCGCTTCTGATTGAAGACGGCCCAGTAGATGGTGCGATCATGGTTTTTCGCCCCGTCACGACACTTCGTCGCTTCACTTCCTTTGCCTCGCTGGCCATTCACGCGATACATCACTCGGCTCTCGAAGATGATCGCGATTACGTTCCAGTCTTTCCCGCCAAACAGTCCCATGCGGAAGCTCCCGTCAATGAATCATCACACTCAGATGGCCTGTGACTTTTACCACGTGTTCTGCGAAATCGCCAGAACGCTGGTGATGGGTCGTAGCGCAGTGGGTGCCGGCAGATTGGTGTCGAACGCGAGGCAGGAGAGCTTAGACTTCGCTGCCTGTGGGTTCTGACTTGGGTGGTTCAAATTTCGGAGCAGTCGTTTCGACGCTTTCGTCACGCGGAGCAGGTCGTGTGATGTTGCTGGTATCGGTGCGATTCGAGTACAGGTTTGCTTCGACATCGTCTTCGATCCCGCGCAGCCCCTTCTTGAACTCGACAACGCCCTTGCCCAAGCTGCGTGCCACTTCGGGCAGTTTCTTGCCGAACAGCAGGAGTGCGATCACTCCCACAAACAACATTTCAGCGGGACCAAGGCTACCAATGAATGCGAGTGGAAACATGTCAGTTTTTCCTTCTTCTCGAAGCCGCAAATACAGAAAAGTCTGGAACGAGGATGAAACCGGGCCTACTTCTTGTTGTCGAGGTTCTCGGTGTTCTCTTCATCATCCTTGAGTCCGGTTTTGAAGGAGGTCACGCTTTGGCCGAGCGACTTCATCACCGACGGCAAGCGGCTACCGAACAGCACCAGGACGATAATTCCGAAGAAAATCATCTCTCCGGGTCCCAGTAAGGCAAGAGTAGGCACCATCATCAGTCTCCTCGAAAAAGCACGACCTTATTCAGTCTAATCGGTGAGCCACCGCGAAGGCGGTAGAAAGCTCGTATCTCGCGTATCCGCATGTGCAATACAATATCACGTATGCACTTTCAGGGGCTATTTCTCGCTCGGAAACATTTCGCCGTGAATCCCAAGGTGGAAATTCAACATCGGAAACAGTCTTCGAGTTCGATCATGACGAACCGGGCACGTTCCGTAATCGATCCTCTCAGGGATCGATTTGCAATCACGTGTTTCCACTCGGTTCGCCCGCGAGAGAGCAGGAGGGATGAGCGGTACGCCAGATTCTACCCGCTTCACGAAACGTGTCAATCTGGTAGTTCAGGCAGGCCAACCCGCGGGCAGTTTTTCAACAGCGGGCACTCCAGGCACTTCGGTCGGCGGGCAATGCAGATTCGTCGCCCGTGATGGATCAGCCGATGCGAGAAGTTGATCCACTCTTTCTGCGGAATGAATTCCATCAGATCCCGTTCGATTTGTTCTGCCCCTTTATTGGAGGTCAGTCCCAGCAGGTAACTGATTCTCGCCACATGGGTGTCGACCACGATTCCGCTGGGAATTCCAAACGCTGTTCCTAACAGGACATTTGCCGTTTTTCGGCCCACTCCAGGCAGGGCGATCAGTTCTGGCAGGCTCTGCGGTAATTCACCCCCGTAAGTTTCCACCACGGCCTGAGCCATTCCAATCAGGTTTTTCGCCTTGTTCCGGTAGAAGCCGGTCGAATGTATGAGAGCCTCAAGTTCGTCCTGGCGGGCCTGCGCCAGGTCTTCGGCCGACGGGTAGCGGGCGAACAGGCCGGGTGTCACCAGGTTAACTCTCTCGTCTGTACACTGCGCCGACAGGATCGTGGCCACCAGCAACTGGAAGGGAGAGGCGTGGTTTAACGCACAAAGTGCCACGGGGTAGGTTTTGGCCAGCGTCCGGATAATCTGTTGGACACGCCGTTGTTCAGTAGGGGTGATTTGTCCGGAAAGTCTTTTTGTCATGGAAAACCGCTCTACAAATGCCGCCGTGCGAAAGTTCGTCGTGGAAATTGGCGAGGTGACGCGCCTAGAATTCAGCCTGAGAAATTTGAAACTGGATCGACTTTGCCACTCACAGGTTCGCTTCACGAGTCAGATTGGCTGCGTTGTTCCTGTTGTCGAGGCTGCTTTTGGTGGGAATCAGGACCGTGATTGATGATCTTCCGGCACAGTATCGCGAAGGCGTACGCCTCTTCAATGAAGAGGAATTCTTTGAGTGTCATGACGTGCTCGAAGAATTGTGGGCGGAAACGGTTGGTGACGAGCGAAAGTTTATTCAGGGATTGATTCAGGCCTCCATCGCACTTTTTCATTTCGGGAACGAAAACTTCGGCGGGGCGAAAAAGCTGTTCTTCGCCGCGACGACCAAACTGGATCCCTATGGCGACGAGTACATGGGAATCAAGCTGTCGAACTTCCTGCAGGACTTCCGCGCCTGTTTTCAGGAGTTGATCGACAACACCGAAGCCTATCCGACAACGGTCGCGATTCGCGACGAACTGGTCCCCAAAATCGAGTATGTTTCGCAAGGAGCGATCGGATGAGCGACTTGCCAGAACTTGATACTGCCTTGAAAAATTTCTCAGGACGGGCGCCGCTTTTTCCGCTGCCCAACATTGTGCTTTTTCCCCACGCTCTGCTTCCGCTTCACATTTTCGAAGACCGGTATCGCCGGATGATGGCGGATACGCTGGATGGCGAGCGTCTCATCGCGATGAGCCTGCTGCGGCCGGGATGGGAAGGGGTCGCGAAGGGGGAAGTGGCCCCCGTGCATCGCGTGGTCGGATTGGGAAAAATCATCGCTCACGAGAAACTGGCGGACGGACGCTACTACCTGGTGCTGCGTGGTCTTGCTCGGGCCAATCTCCTGCGGGAAGAAAAGCTCGACCTCCCCTACCGCGTCGGGCAACTGGAGATCTGCCTCGAAGCACAGGACGAATCCCTGTCGTACGACCGACAGGAACGCATCAAACAACTCGTCACCGCCTTCGCTCAACTCTTTCCCAAAATCAAGCTGAACCAATTGTTCGCTCATGATTTCTCGGACCTGCCCCTGGGGACCGTGACCGATGTCCTGCTCGGATCCGTACCGCTCCCTGCCAAGATTTCTCAACAGTTTCAGGAAGAGCTGAATATCGATACCCGCAGCGAGATGCTGATGGATTTGCTGCAGGAGGCGCTGGAAGGACAAGTCGGCTCCGCGGGACGCACCTTTCCTCCTGTTTTCAGCATGAACTGATCCGCTCGACTGGCCATCGACAAACAGCCGCCTCAGTCCTCAAACTCGATCGGGTCGCGGACAGACGGAACGGTCAGGGTCGGGCGATCGGCAGACTTGATTCTGACGGCAGGCTGGAAATCCATCGCGAAATGAACGAAGGGCGTGCCGAGGTTCGACACGCCCTTCTTAAATGTCTGCGGGTCAAAGCGGGACTCGGAGTCCCGTTTCCCCTTCACTCTTTTATGGCTTTTTCGGCAGTGCGTCGGCGACCGGCTTGCCTGCATTGGGGACTGCGGCGCAATAGTCTTTGCCCAGGAGCGCTGCCAGTGTCGCGGCAACCTGACTTTGGGTCACTCGGTCACAATTGGTGCGTTCGCCCAGCGGGGGTGTATCGGGGCCAAGGAAGGCCATCCACATGTCTTCCGCCCCTTCGTACTTCGCCCCGTGGTGCTTCCAGTTTTCGAGGCCCGAGCCGCGGCCGTGGTCGGTCGTCAGGATGATTGTGGTCTTGTCACGGTATTGATCGAGTGACTGAACCAGTTCCCACAGTCGACGAACGTAGTCGTCCACGACGTGTGCGGATTCCAGCAGGTGATCGTATCGACCGGCATGTCCCCAATGGTCTGTTTCGAGGAAGCTGACGAACAGGACGCGCGGCTGGTGCCGTTTCAGGTGCTCGCGGGCGGCCTGAAAGATGAACGTATCGTTGAGTTCAGCGTCGTTGGGCCGATGGATTGTGTCTTCGATCAGTTCGTTCAGAATCTGCTGCTGAGAACTGGGGTTCTCTTCGGGAACTCGCTCCCATCCTCCCATGACGGGGAAGCCGCATCGTTCGCGATTAATGATGTAAGGAATGACGTCCCAGCCGCTGAAGGCGGCAACTTTCCCGTTAAATTCGGGCTGGCGATGCAGCCATTCCAGCACGGTGAAATTTTCGTTTGGTTTTTTCGCATTGCTGTCGATCCGGGGATCAGCGAAACCCGTCAGGATTTCGTTGTAGCCGGGGTACGAAAATTTCATCGTGTTGGTGATTTGTGATGAACTGCCCGCGGGAAGATTGCCGTAAAGTTGACCCTCTTTGGCGATCTTCGTCCAGAAAAAAGGCAACAGGGCAGCACGCCGCTCTTCTGGCGTCTCTCTCCAGAACTTCGATTTGATGTTCTGGACGTCGGTCACTCCCCCATGTTCCTTATTTATGAGGGCTTCTTCGGCTCCCGTGAAGACTTCCTGCCATCGAAGTCCGTCTGTCGTGATCAGAATCACGTTTTTCGTTTTGAGATCCTGTCCGGAAACCGTATCAGCGACGATCGCTAACATCAGCATCAGGGACGACGCCCATCGTAAAAACGCGACACGACGTTCGCTCTTGATCATGAGACTGCAGCCCTTTCATTGAATGAAAAACAATCCAGCGTGACCCAGGGTGGGACTTCGTGATGCTCAGGTTGAGCATGTACAAATTGGATTTCGAGGGAGTCCGGATCTTACCGATCAGGCACGCGTCTCGAAAGACGGTCGGCTGTCGGAGGTCGTTGCAATGCCGTCGGTGCTGACAAGGAAGTCGGTCGACCGTGGTCGCAGTATTTGTCGACGGGGCCGATCTCCGTTGATGGCATCAGGCAGGCGGGGTTTCCACGACGGGGGAACTGCTGTTCGTGCGTGAGAAAATTGCGGCAGCGGTCGCGACGAAGACCGCGATACCGGCCGTCGCCTTAAACCATTCGGGGTAGGGGAGCATGGCGAGGTTACCGAAGAGAGCGGCCAGCAGTAATACCCCCACAACTCCTGCGGAGTAAGGACTGCCCATTCTTCGTGTGACCCAGATACTGAGATAAGCGGAGATGGCCCAGGCGCCTGCCGCCAAACCCAGTATCCACGCCGGGAAACGCTCGACGTGCTGACAGACTTCTTCCATGGTGTGGGTGAAGTTTTCAGGATAGGGGTGCAGGGCCAGGGTGACGACTTCGACGGCTGTCACCAGAACGAACAGGACAAGTAATCCGACAAATACCGAGGCAGCGTTACGGAGCAGGGCTTTCATGTACGACGCTTCCGTTGGGATCAGAGGTCAGAATCAGGCTGAGGTGCAGGGGAGTAACAGGATGGCGTAAGGACGCGCGCTGCGTCGAGCCCTGGAAGGCTCCTTTTTACGGAAAGGGCCAGGTTCCTGGTTGCTCGCCCCAGTAACTTGTCAGGGCTGCGGTTCTGCGGCGGGGGTCAACATGCTCGCAAGCTCGTTGCGGGCGAGGTCGATCCCTTCGTTCGAATTCAAATGAGGCAGCTTCGTCCGCAATCCGTCCAGCAGGCTGCGGCTCATGTGAGCCTGGAAAACGTCCACTGCGGATGCCACATCCCCCATCTGCAAAGCATCAATGATTCCGAGGTGCTCGCGAAACGATTTGGCCTGATGGCGACGGTCCGACGGGGAGGTGAGGCTGCAATACATACTGCGCCGGATGAGTGGTTTGACCAATCCGATGAGGACAAGGCTGGTGGTTTGTTCCACCAGAGTGGTGTGGAAATGGTAGTCAGCCTGTCGTCGATCTCTCTCGGACAGGGTGTCGATGGACTGCAGGACGTTCTCGGTCTCGGCCTTGAGTTCTTCGAGAGAAGCCTGAGGAATCTGATGGCCCGCGCGACGGAGGACTTCGGACTCGAACATCGTCCGGATCTCAATCGTGTCGATGATGTCCTGCCAGGTGAGGGTTCCATAGCGCCAGCCACGCCGTGGCGCCTTGATCAGAATTCCATCCCGGGTCAGTGCATCGAGTGCATGACGAACCGTTCCCATGCTGGCGCCGAAGAGGTCGACAAAGGTGCGTGGATTGACTTCCGCGCCGAACTGACAATTTCCCTGCAGGATCCAGTCGAAGATCAGCCAGTAGACCGACTTGATCTGCGACTGTTGTTCGACCTCAATGACTTCGACGGCCGCAGCGGCGGCTTTCGGGGGCCATTTCGCGACGTAAGTGTGTCCAGCCGGCGTCTGTTTCACCCAGCCGTCATCAATCAATCGAGACAGGGCCTTGCGAACCGTGGTGCGGCTGACGTTCATCTCGACGGCCAGTTTGCCTGCTTTCAGAAAGCTGCCCAACTCGACCTGGCGAGCAGAAATCTGTCCGAGCAAATGTTGGTAGACTCGCGTGTCGAGCGACGTGCGTTCTTCCGCCATGAGACCTCCGTTGAGGATAGTTTCGCCTGATCGATTCGATGAGGCGCTGAATTGACTGCGAGCAAGTGCGGCAACGTCGACGTCGCCCCGTGGCGATCTGTGGTGCCACCGAATGAGAGGCAAGGTGATCGCGACGGCGCGCTACCCAACGCAGCATGCCAGCGATCGGGTGTGCCGAATGCTCTAATGATGACTGATCACATTGACCTCCGGCAGCAGTTTTCGCAATCGTACAACGCCCTCTTTCGTGATCTGCGTTCGTTGAACATGCAGTAATGCAAAGTCAGGCAGGTTTTTCAGCGGCGCCAGCGAGTCGATAATGTCGTCTGAAACGGATGTCTGCTCAATGAACAGGCCTTTCAGCCGCGGGCAGTGCTCTGCCAGTGCCGTCGCCAGCGCGGGGATATCGGCGTCTGCGATCCGTGTCTCATTGATATACAGTCGCTCGAGACTGGGAAGTCCGGAGATTGCCTTTTCGATTCCGCGGCCCGTGCTGGTTCCTGCCAGGTGGAGAATTTTCAGGTTCTGCAATCCGGTTAAGGGGGCCGCATTCTCGAAGTTGAGCGGTGTGCGCTGCAGATAGAGAGCTTCCAGGTGAGTCAGCTTGGTTAATTGGGAAAGTCCCGAGCCGCTGATCTGAGTCTCGTTCAGGTTGAGTGTCGTCAGTCCGGTCAATCCCGAAAGGGGGATCAGGCCTGCGTCAGTGATCTGACATCCAGAGAGATTCAGGTCGCTTAACTGCTTGAGTCCGCTGAGGTGTGCCAGTCCTGCGTCTGTCACCTGGGAATTTTCCAGCGAGAGTGATTGGAGAT
This sequence comes from Schlesneria sp. DSM 10557, assembly GCF_041860085.1. NCBI lineage: Bacteria > Pseudomonadati > Planctomycetota > Planctomycetia > Planctomycetales > Planctomycetaceae > Schlesneria > Schlesneria sp. DSM 10557. The sequence continues at coordinate 3,712,978 of NZ_CP124747.1, read as the reverse complement.
GCGACAGGCGGGAAAGGGAGGCAAGTCCCCCGTCTCCGATCGGGCTGCCGGCAAGTGCGAGTATCTGAAGAGAAGGGAAGGACTCGAGCTTGGGAGCGGATTCGTTCGAAATCGCCCGGGACGAGATGGAGATGACGTTCCCCTGTGCGTTGGTGGCAGACTTGAGGCTGCCGTCCGTCTGGAGTGCTGTCAGCACGGTGGACTCCGACGATGCTTGCGGGCTGCACCCGATCGTGAGGCACAGTGTCAATGAAGTGGCGATCATAAACCAGGTTGGCTGACGCATTCTGCGATTTCCTGTTTGGCTGCGAGATTCGGCCGTGTTGTGGAATGCAATGTGATGAAATCGCACGCATTCTGAGAAGGTGGTGAAATAATATATGTGGCTTTTTTATGAAAATGCCACAAAAAGATTGCCAGCCGTGACGCAGAAAATCACTCTGCGAGCTGATCCCACCTTAGTTCGTAGGGGTGTGTTGAGCAACCTAATCGGTATCTGGTTGCGGGTGAAGCAATTCGCGTGAGTTTGCAGAATTTCTTCGAAAAGAGGTAATAAAAATGTTGTTTTTCTGTTCTTGCGGGGTATTGTCACAAGCATTCGCTCCCACCTTATGCACTATGTGAACGTTCAGTTAATTTTGTGTTAAAAGGGATTTGGTGGTCGGCGAACCCCGTCCAGAATCCTAGACACCAAAAAAGTCTTTTTGTAATTATTGTCACCGCGCACACTGTGCAGTACGTCTGACTTCAATTGAGTCCAACGCAGTGCATTTCTCTTTCTTTTCCTTTTTGATTGCCTCGAGCAGTCATGACTCTCTACTGGAGATTTCGCCCATGAAGACTTGTCGAAAGCGTCTCGGATTCACATTGATTGAGCTGCTGGTTGTGATCGCCATCATCGCCGTGTTAATTGCACTGCTGTTGCCTGCCGTCCAGCAAGCGCGCGAGGCCGCCCGACGAACTCAGTGTCGCAATAATCTGAAGCAGATCGGTATCGCTCTGCATAACTACCACGAAGTCCACAACTGCTTTCCCCCGGGGACCGTCTTCGGGGATCAGGACTATGGCTGGGCAACATTCCTCCTGCCGGGGCTTGATCAGGCCAATATCTACAATCAGCTGAATTTCACGAACTACGGCAGCATTATCACCAATAACTCTGTCTACACCGAGCGTTCATTGCCGCTGATTCCCGGTGTGACAGACGTGGTCTTGCCGGCCTTCCTGTGTCCTTCGAACAGCATGATAACCCGGTCGCCCGTCCGTCCCGGGGCTGGTTCTCCCAGCGGTGCATCACTCGGTGGCTTTGGTCGTTCCGACTACAAAGGGTGTCTGGGGTCTGGCGGTGGTTCGATTACCGGGATGTTTGGGAAGATCAAAGCGACCTACAGCCCCACGAAGATTCGTGACGTTCTTGACGGGACCAGCAATACCTTTGCTGTTGGCGAAGGTTATACCCGGTTTGCTCGCGCTATCTCCGGGCCGACGCACCCCAACGTCGGTGACTTCCCGATCTGGCTGGGAACCAACAACCAGCATCAGAACGTTGTCGCCGAAACGGGCATGAACCACATTCCGAACGGTGGAAATGCTTTGCCGATCGATACGTTGAACCAGTTCGACGATTGCTTTGCCAGCTTGCACACCGGTGGGGTTACCTTCCTGTTCGCTGATGGGTCGGTTCGGTTTATCTCGGACAATATCGACATGAGGACCTACAGCTATCTGGGTGACAAGGCCGACGGAAATCCTGTGAGTGTCGAGTAATCAAGGTTCCTCCGCCGGTAAGCGCTGAACTCACCCTGGCGGTGACTTGAGGGATATTGATGTTGTGTCGTTGCCTGACTGGTTTCAGTCGGGCAACGCCTTTCGACCTTCTTCGTCTGTGGAATCACTGATGAGAGAGCTGGTGCCGAAGGGGGCCGTCCGGGGGAAGCGGTCCCCTCGAATCGCTGACCTCCATCACTGGGCCCACGACCCCCTTTTGAAATGTCGGATCCAATACGTTTTTTAAGCAGAGGCTACGGTAATGCAATCACCGATTCACCCCGCCATACTTCTGGCGATCGGCGCTCTTGTCGGAGCAGGGTGTGGCAAGCAGGAATTTCAGGTGGCGCGTGTCAGTGGAACGGTAACCTGTGGAGGCCAGACGCTGACTGAGGGGATGGTTGTTTTCACACCCATCGGAACGGGCGAGAAAAAAACGCACGACACGGGACGCTCTGCTTCCGGCCTGATTCAGGAGGATGGGTCCTTCGAACTGACGACCTACCGCAGAGGAGATGGTGCCATCGTAGGTACGCACACCATTAGCGTATTTGCACCTCCTCCCATAGATGATGACGCTCCGATCACTGACGCCAATCGTTTCGCGTGCGGAAAGACTCCGCTGGAAGAAACTGTGGGGCCCGGAGACAACTACTTTGAGCTTGAGCTGACCCCGCCGCCATCGAAAACATCGAAAACATCGAAGTCGCGATAGCAGCGTATTATGCTTGATAAGAAAGTGTTCTGTTCTGAATCGAGAACCCAGATCGTTCCTGGACGCAGTTCCTTCAGGCAGTCGGGCGTGTCCTGAAATTCAAGGTTGGTAAGTCCCCCCGAGACGCTCGCTTTTCTATGTCGATCGCCGAAACCCACTGTCCCCGTGACATGCCGCCTGCTGTCGCATCATCCTGCAACAAGGATTGCCGCGCGTGGCTGTTCGCTCCCGTGGACATCGCCAGTCTGGTCTACTTCCGCATCCTGTTCGGTGCCATCATGGTTTACCATGTGGTGTCGACCATAAAGAGTGGCTGGATCGATCAGCTCTATATTCGCCCGGTGATGCATTTCACCTATCCAGGGTTTGGCTGGGTACATCCCTGGCCGGGGTCAGGGATGTACTGGCATTTCGGCGTGATGGGCGTCGCGGCGACGGGAATTCTGCTGGGGGCGTTCTATCGTTTGTCTGCGCTGGTCTTCGCGGTGGGGATGGCGCATGTTTTTTTGATCGAGAAGGCGTTTTACCTCAATCATTACTATCTGATTGTGCTGCTCAGTGGATTGCTGGTCTTCTTGCCAGCCCATCATGCCCTGTCAGTCGATGCCTGGTTAAGGTCTTCACTGCGGTCTCAAGTTGTCCCCGCGTGGACACTCTGGCTGCTTCGATTACAGATCGGCATCCCGTATTTTTACGGAGGTCTCGCGAAGCTGGACAGTGACTGGCTGCAGGGGTATCCGCTCGGCATGTGGCTGAAACGCCGCTCGGACCTGCCCTGGGTCGGCGCGTCGCTGGCACACGAGTATGCGGGGATCGCATTCGCATGGGGCGGAATGCTGCTGGATCTGTTGATTGTGCCGTTGCTGCTGTGGAAACGGACACGCTGGCCCGCCCTCGCCGTCGGTGTTCTATTCCATCTGATGAATTCGGTCCTGTTCGAGATCGGAATCTTCCCGTGGTTGATGATCGGTGCAACATTACTCTTCTTCCCCCCCGACTGGCCTCGGCGCTTCTTTTTGCGATCCCGATTGACGCCTGAGGCGGGTCTTCTTCAGCCTGTTTCCCCCTCCCGGCAGAACATGACGCTCGGTCTATTGGGTGTCTATGTTGTCTGGCAGTTGCTTTTTCCATTTCGGGGTCTCTTCTATACCCAGCCTGCTACCTGGTCTGAGGAGGGGCACCACTTTGCCTGGCACATGATGCTGCGGGAGAAGGATGTGGGACTACGGTTTTACATCCGCGATCCCCGCAGTGGAGAAGGAGGTGTCGCTAATCTGCGTACGTTCCTGACGTCCCGCCAGTTGAGTCGGATGAGTAAAGACAGCGACATGATTCTGACATTCGTCCATTTTTTGCGGGACCACTTTCGGGCCCACGGAAAGGGGACGCTTCAGATCCGGGTTCTGGCGCTCGTCTCTTTAAATGGTCGCCGACCTCAACTGATGATGGATCCCGGCCTCGACTACGCCCGGGTCGAGCGGACCTGGTTCCCTCAGCCATGGATCCTTCCGCTGACTGAACCTTTGAGACGCGAACCCTGGACTGTCCCGCTGGAAGAGTGGGAACAGCACGTCGCAGTCCCTTCTCCCGAAGAAATGATCCAGCCGGCACCCCGGCAGGTCGATCCGTTCTTTCTCGTGACACCAACGGAAGACGCCACGTTTTGAACGTTGAGCAGGGGCTTTTTGAGTTCAGCCGCTCGGGCTGTGGTCAAAGCGCCGAGGGCACAGTGGCTGATAGTTCTGCTCAGGCGGAGCCTTGCCGCTCGAACATGCTTCCCTGCGGTGGCGTTTCTTTTGAAGAGCAGGTTCCGTATTAGATCGCCCCCCACCGGACGAGCCAGTGAGGGGCGTTTTATCGGCAGGTTTTGAATGTGCGAGGCGGCCCAGGTGAAAGGGCTTGCCATGCGGGTGCGACCCTGATTGCATTCGAGCGGCAGCCCTAGTTCTTCTCGGGCTCTTCGCTCTGCTGTGGGCGAATGGATTCGAAGTAGCGGCGGATTGTCTGGCGGTGGCCGAGTGGAATTTGTTCGTTCTCGAGCACTGCTTCGCTCATCTTTTTGTACTGCTGATAGACGTCTTTGTATCCCCGCTGGGCTTCCTGACGACCTTCCGACGAGGAACTGGTTTCGAAGTCAGAATCACCTTCACCGGCCATCCCGGCGACCTGTTCACGATTGACTTCGGAATTCAGACTCGTGGCATCGCCATCAATGTTGCCGCTTTCCGACATTCCCCAGTTGGACGAGGAACTGGTTGATTTGTGCTTCTTCTTCCCTTTCGCCGTACTGTTCTGCTGGCAGTTACATTTGCGATCGCTCAATTCGGCCAGTTCTGCATTCAAGAGATCGTTGATTCGCTTCTTGCGTGCCTGTTTGCCTGCTTTTTCACCGAGCTTCCGGGCTCCGGCGAGTGCTTTATCGTCGTCGTCCTCTTCGATTCCATCTGCTAGGTCTTTGGCCGCATCGCTGATGGCCCCATCGGCTCCGTTGCTGGAACGTTTGGCGGCCTTTTTCAGTTTTTCAGCGGTGGTGCGGGCTTCGTTACGATCGAATTCCAGTTCGCTCAGTTCTGCCAGCTCTTTCATCGCCTTGTCGTACTTCCCCTCGGCAAGCGCCTGGCCTGCACCCTCCAGTGCTTTGGCGGAAGCCATGGCCTCGCCCACTTCCTGCAGTTGCTGATCGACTTGTTCGAGGCTCGACTGGCTTTGGGCTGACTGGATGGCGGCTTGCATTTCGGAGATCTTGGCGAGAGCCTCTTTCACGTCGACTCCGGGGTCTTTGAGTTCTTCCGTCTTCTGCTTAAGTTCCTTGAGAAGTTGCTCCAGGCCGGGGTCCGAATCGTTCTGGAATTCCTCTTCAAGTTCCTTGATGCTTTCTTCAATGGCCAGGGCTTCCGCCACGATTTGCTCGTCCGGAACTGTGGGGCCTGCGACGAGTTCTTCCTGTTTCAATGGGATCAGGGAAAAGATAACGGCAGCCGCTGTGGCGACCAGGGCACCAGTCAGAAGTCGGGGAGCTCTAAACGGAGCGACGACTTCCGGTTCAACCGTATCCAGGTGGCGCATCGCGTCGGCCAGTTGCAATTCCGCAAAAGCCTGTTTGTCCGCGGGGATATGACGGCTGGCAAAATCGAGAGCCGATTCGGTGCGGTCCTTCAGGCCATAGTGGTGATCGACGGCGCGAGCCGCAGCGACCCAGTTAGGCCGTGGCATCAGCAAAACGATTGCGGCGAGACCTGCCAGGACGGGTCCGGCGATCAGGGCGGCCGCTGCCATCCAGCTGCCGTCGAGCCAGTGAACGGCAAGACGTGCCAGAGCGCACCCGATACCGATTGCTGCACCGCAGAGTAAGCCCGTAATCACCCACGTGGACATGGATTGAAATAGCTGTCGACGCTGTACAGGTTGAAGCTTGGAGCGAAGTTCTTCAGTCACAATGCATCTCCCGGGAGGGGGGCTTCAGAATCGCAGAAAGGTTAGGGTCGCAAGATTCAAAGACAAAGCGTCTGACAGACTATCTCTGACGTTGTGAAACGGCAAGAACAATCTCATCGAAAAAATCGATTTGGATACAGACAATCGGTATGAAAGATTCTGGTAAAACTGTCGATTTTTGAGTTGCAATCCGCTGGTAAAATCGCCACAACAGTTGTACTGCTGATTGACACCCTCCTGAACTGCTCGTCTGCGAATTCCATATCCCCTTGCGGAAACCTGTACGAACAGTCGTGCTTGGTGCGGGCCCTTTTTCATTGCAAATCTCTGACTAACGTCTTGACTTTGAAATCTCCTGTCCGAACAAATTGAACGTCCTGCCTCCCCCATAAAGCGTTATCCGCCGAAACGGTTCTGCGACCGAACTCGCGTTACGTTCACATCCCGCTGCGAATTAGTTTCCAAAAACGAAAATGACTATGAAACCCCGCCCCTCGTATCCTCGTACTACTCCTGCAACACCTGCTGCCGGTTGGGATGTCCCTGCTGAGGGACCGTTGTCGGCATCGCTGGGACGCGACACGCCCATTTCACGAGAGGCTGTCTCTCGCGAGCCCGCTCTGCAGCGGGAGCCGCGCGAGACACCTCCTGCTGCTCCGGCGGCACCAGCCAAAATTGTCGATGTGGAAGAGGATGATGACGCGAACCACTTCGTGGCGGACGAGCGTTATGAAGAGATCAAACGGGGCTCGTCTGATATTCATATTGCGGAACTTCAGCGTCTGACGATGAAAGACCTGATTGTTCTCGCGAAACGCGAAAACATTTCAGAATACACGGGACTCAAGAAACAGGACCTCATCTTCAAGATCCTCAAAGAGCGGACGAAGATGAATGGCCTGATGTTCGGCGAGGGGACGCTGGAGATCCTGCCAGACGGTTTCGGCTTCCTGCGAGCGGCCGATTATCACTATCTGCCTTGTCCTGACGACATCTATGTATCGCCCAGCCAGATCCGTCGATTCGGACTTCGTAACGGTGCGATGGTCGCCGGGCAGATCCGCCCACCGAAAGAGAATGAGCGATACTTCGCCCTGCTGCGTGTCGAAGCCATTAATAATGAGGACCCGAACCTCCTTACGGAAAAGGTCTTCTTTGACGACCTGACTCCGCTTCACCCCACGCGGCGACTCAAGCTGTGCAGCGACCCCAATGAACTCAGCACCCGCGTGGTCGACATGATTTCGCCGATCGGTATGGGACAGCGAGGCCTGATCGTTTCCCCGCCGAAAGCGGGTAAGACCATCCTGCTTCAGAAAATGGCGAAAGCCGTACTGAGCTCCGATCCGGACGTCTACGTGATCGTCCTGCTGATCGACGAGCGCCCTGAAGAAGTGACCGACATGGAGCGGCAGGTCAAAGGCAAGAACTGCGAAGTCATCAGCAGTACTTTTGATGAGCCTCCCAGCCGACATATCCAAGTGTCCGAGATGGTGATCGAGAAGGCCAAGCGGATGGTCGAGTACGGTCAGCACGTCGTGATCTTCCTCGATTCGATCACGCGACTGGCGCGCGCCTGGAACACGGAATGTCCACACTCGGGCAAGATCCTGACCGGGGGGGTTGACGCGAACGCCTTGCAGCATCCCAAGCGATTCTTCGGGGCTGCTCGTAATGTCGAAGAAGGGGGTAGCCTCACCATCGTCGCCACGGCTCTGGTCGACACGGGGAGCAAGATGGATGATGTGATCTTCGAAGAGTTCAAAGGGACAGGGAATACGGAGCTTCATCTCGACCGCCGTATGGTCGAGAAGCGAGTCTGGCCTGCCATCGATGTCAATCGTTCAGGAACACGTCGCGAAGAGTTGCTGATGTCGGAGGAAGAGCTTCGTCGTGTCTGGCTGCTCAGGCGAATTCTGAATGACATGAATCCAGTCGAAGCGATGGAACTGCTGACCAGCCGGATGCGCAGGACCAAGTCCAACGATGAATTCCTGATGACAATGAACCTGAACTAGGCGCCGAGAGCGTCCCGAAACCGGGGCAAGTCCCGCAGCAAGCGACCGCCGGTTTCGGTTGCCAGGCTGCGGCACTCCCGGCAAAGCCCGCCCGGGGAGGCCCCCAGTTGAAACCACGGTGCCGAAACCACGGTGCCGAAACCCGAAAACTGACCACGTGTGACGAACGTGATCCTGTAAAAAGTCGAGTTGATCAAGTTCGTCAGCTGTCTTTCTTCTTCTGAAAGTATTGAATGCCGTCTGTTCTGGAAGGAAATCTGCTTGCGGCTCCCGTCCGCGTGGCAATCGTTGTTTCTCGTTTCAACGATCTGGTAACAGATCGTCTGTTGTCGGGTGCACTCGATACGTTTCGAAGGCACGGTCTGTCGGATGACCAGATTACGGTGGTCCGGGTCCCGGGTTCATTTGAAATTCCGTTGCCCGCAAAGCGGCTGGCAGAAAGTGGTCAGTTTGCGGCGGTCGTCTGCCTGGGGGCCGTCATCCAGGGGGAAACGACTCACCACGAATACATTAACCACCCGATGGCGTCGGCCATCATGCAGGCCTCGCTGTCGAGCGGGGTCCCCGTTACGTTTGGCGTTCTGACCTGCCAGTCGATGGAACAAGCGCTGGATCGGGCGGGCGGTAAGGCGGGCAACAAGGGGATTGAAGCCTCGCTCGCCGCGATCGAAATGATGAACTTGCTGTCACAGATGAAATCGCAGGGGTTGTAGATTTCTCGAATCGACCTGCTAAACCCTAATTTCAAGAAAAGAGTTCCAGCCGGACAGCGACGGTCCACTATAATGGGACCCCTGTTTCGCTGAGCCCGCATTTGCACCCCTTTGAGCATCCGTATGTCATCCCGCCGTCATCAAGCCCGAGAAGTCGTTCTGCAAATGCTGTTTCAGAAGGATCTGAATCCTGACGTTTCTGCCGGAATGATCCGCGATCAGATTCAGGAATTGCTGGACAATAATGAGCAATTGTGCCGTTTTGCCTGGAGTCTCTTTGCAGGGACGGTTGAGTCACTCAAAGCCATCGACAAGAAAATTGAGTCTGTCGCTGCCAACTGGAAGCTGAGCCGAATGCCGCCCACGGATCGAAACGCGATCCGTCTGGGAGCCTTCGAACTGCTCTATACGGACACCCCCCATCCCGTGGTGATTGACGAAGCGCTCGAACTGGCCAAGAGTTTTGGGTCGGCGCAGTCGGCCTCGTTCGTGAACGGGATCCTCGATAAACTCGTCCCCGAATCGAAGCGAAAGTCTGTGCCCGCGAACCCCGAATCCCGTTCGGAATCGCTCGGTTCAGGAAATGTCTGATCTGTTCGTTCCTGACATCTCAGGCTGAAATCGCGGCACGCTTCGACTGAGTGGCGTGCCGCTCGATCGCGGGTCTCGATTTCCTTTGCTCACTGTGAAAGAAACCGACTTCCAGTGCGGAACTGGGTGGGAAATCTCTTGCCGTGTCACATGCCATTGATCGGCAATCCCACGTCACCGGTGCTTTCAGAGTCGTGTGTCACTTCGATGGCGTCCTGAATGCCTGGCATGATCTACGGGCGTTATGGATTAGTGGCGGGAAGCGGAGTGGTCGCTTCCCGGGGAATCAAGGCGAACGCTTCGTAGCCGCAGCGCGTTGACAATCACCGAGAAGGAACTGAGGCTCATCGCCGCCGCTGCGAACATGGGATTCAATGTGATTCCCCAGAGGGGGTAAAGCACTCCCGCAGCGACCGGGATTCCCAGAGCATTGTAGGCAAACGCAAAGATCAGGTTCTGCCGGATGTTGGCCGAGACGTGGCGTCCCAGCTCAACGGCTTTCGCGATTCCTCGCAGGTCGGGATTGACGAGGATCACACTGGCGGATTGTTTGGCGATATCGGTTCCTGTACCTAGCGAGACGCCGACATTGGCGGCAGCCAGTGCAGGGGCATCGTTGATTCCGTCCCCCGCCATCGCGACACAAAGCCCCTCTTTTCTGGCTTGTTCGATCAGCGATAGCTTTTCGTGCGGCTTGAGGTTGGCGAATGTTCCGGATCGGGGAATTCCCAATCCGTCCGCGATCATCGCCGCGACATCGGGATGGTCACCTGTCAGGATGTGAGTGTCGACGTTGCGGGAACGCAGATCGTCAATCCCCTGCCGTGCCGACTGTCGAACCGCGTCCGTAAAGTCGATTTCGCCCAGGACTTTTCCGTCAGCAGTCACTTGTGAAGTCATCATGGCCGTACGTCGAGGCGCGGAAATTCCTGTCGATCCAACCTCAATTGTCTTGCCGTCGACCACTCCGCTGACGCCGGATCCGGGGTTCGTCTGGAACTCCGTCACCGGGAGCGGTTTCAGATTGGCGTGCTCTGCCGCCTGCATGATGGCATGAGCGACGGGATGCTCACTGTACTGCTCGACCGAGGCGGCCAAGGTCAACAGTTCGTCGTTTGAGATCCCGGGGGCCGGATAAAGAGCGGCGACCGAGGGGCGGCCTTCCGTCAACGTTCCGGTTTTGTCGATGTACAAGCGGTGGATGCGTGACATCGTCTCCAGCGATTCGGCGTCTCGAAACAGGATTCCTTCGCGTGCCCCGCGTCCCATTCCGACGGTAATTGCCATGGGGGTGGCAAGTCCCAGCGCACAGGGGCAGGCGATGATCAGCACGGCAACGGCGTTCGTCAATGCGTGGTTCCACCGCGGTGCGGGGCCGAGAACTAACCATCCAGCGAAGGTCAGCAGCGCGACGACGACGACGGTCGGGACAAACCAGCCTGCGACCCGGTCAACCACGCTTTGCACAGGAGCTCGGCTTCGCTGCGCTTTCGCCACCATGTCGACGATTTGAGAGAGAACCGTGGATCGACCGACCCGTTCGGCTTGCATCAGGAATGAACCCGTCTGGTTCATCGTCCCCCCGACCACGGTATCGCCCAACCGCTTTGCTGCCGGAGTCGGTTCCCCAGTGAGCATTGACTCATCGATGGTTGTGAGAACCGCCTCTGCAGCAACGGGTGAGACCGCCGCCGCTGAGGGGGCAGGTATGGCTTGATGGGCGTTTTCTGTGTTGGGCGGGACAATCTTTCCGTCAACGGGGACTCGTTCTCCGGGCCGAACTCTCAACAGGTCGTGGATACTGACTTCGGCAAGGGGAAGGTCCAATTCCATTCCGTCGCGAATGACGTGTGCAGTCGGCGGAACCAGTTCCATCAGTTCCCGGATGGCTTCTCCCGTGCGTCGCCGGGCACTTCCTTCGAGGATCTGGCCAAGCAGGACCAGGGTCGTGATCACCGCCGCCGATTCGAAATAGTAGCCGTGATGATGGTCACCTCCGGTGAGCAGCATTCCCAGACTGAAGCCGAAGGCGGCGCCGACTCCCAGCAGGATCAGGGTGAACATGTTCCACTGGCGTGTAGAAAGGGACTTGGCACCGATGATCCAGAAGGGCCAGCCGCACCAGGTCACGACAGGGAGTGTCAGTACCAGTTGTACGATTCCCGACGTGGATGGAGAGATCATCCGATCCAGTGGGATGCCCACCATGGGGCCCATCGCGAGGATAAAGAGTGGGACAGTGCAAATGAGCGCGACGATAAATCGACGCCACAGGTCTTGCTGCCCGGCGTCATCGCCCGCTCCGTTTCCTGTCGTGAGATCAGGTTCCAGTGGCATGCCGCAGATGGGGCAACTTGCGGGATGGTCACTCGTCACCTCGGGGCACATCGGACAGAAGTATTTTGTTCCCGGGGGAGGGGGCCCCTGCGGTGCTGTTGGGGGGTTGAGAAACTTTGTTCGGCAGTACTCGGCACAGAAGTACCATCGCTGGCCATCCCGGTCGCACCAGATCGCCGTCTTGGGATCGACCTTCATTCCACAGATCGGATCGATCTCAAAGGATTCTGGCGGCTCATCTTGGATGATCGAGAGCGAGGGGAGATCAAATGAGGGCATGGTGACTCTTCGAATCCACGTGGGGTTTGCGGCGCCCCGTGCGTGGATGAATTGAGGTGAAGGAGTATAGCCAATGGCTGAATTACTGAGCGCTGCCGCCATCGGAGGGAGGAGGTTGTCCCGCGAGAGGGTGATTCCCACGGAACGGTCCCTGAAAACGCAGCGTTAACAGGATTCCGAGCAGAATCGCGCACCGTCAATCAGTCTTTGACACCATTACAATAGATTCCATGGAGGCTGGCGACTGATTTTACGAAATAGAGTCAAGTTCACGTGTTGGTTGGTTTCTGTGGGATGTGTGGATTTTCCGTTTGGGTGGTCTGGAGGGGTGGACTTCACCGGATGGGAAGGATTTGCATCGTCGAACGACGCTCCCCCCCGTGCGCAGGGACCGCTATCATGGCGGGCTCGGCCAGCGTGGAGAGATCCATTCACTTCACGTCAGCCACGCGGGTATTCGGCTTCTTGTGAACCGTGCAGGAGTTTCCTGCGCTTGTGAGCGTCGAACGAGCGTCATCGACAGAGGATGTGCGTTGTGCATCTACCTAAGTCGAATCGTGGCACAGTGTGGCGTTGGCGTCGAACGCAATCGCGATTGAATCCATCAACAAACAGCAGTCAGTGAGCATCACTCGGCAGGAGAGAGCGGAGATGGCGGAACAGGTATATCTGGCAATCGATCTGGGTGCTGAAAGCGGTCGCGTGATGGCCGGCTTGTTCGATGGGCAGAGGATTCGTCTGGAAGAACTGCACCGATTTTCCAATGGACCTGTCAATCTTGCTGACACCATGCGGTGGGACTTGCTGCGGTTGTGGTCGCAAATTCAGGTGGGGCTTCAGAAGGCCGCGGCGCGGTTCGGACAAAGCATTGTCTCAGTGGGGGTCGACACCTGGGGGGTCGACTTTGTGCTCTTGTCGAAAACGGGCGAGATGCTGGGCCAGCCGTACCACTATCGCGATGCCCGCACGCGCGGAGTGATGGAACACGCGTTTCAGAGGGTACCTCGCCCGGAAATTTTTGCGAACACCGGTCTCCAGTTCATGGAGATTAACTCGCTTTACCAGTTGCTGGCGATGAATGAGTCGAACCCGGCGCTGGTGGAACTGGCCGATAAATTCCTGATGATCCCCGACTTCTTCCACTGGCTGCTGTCGGGAAGCCGCGTCGTGGAATTCACGAATGCAACGACGTCGCAAATGTATCATCCGACCAATCAGAACTGGTCGCTCGATATGCTTCGAAAGCTCGGCCTGCCGACTCACATGTTGCCGGAAGTGGTCAGCCCCGGGACGAAGCTGGGGCGGTTGCGTGAGGATGTTGCGCGACGATCCGGACTGTCCCGCCTCGAGGTTGTCGCACCCGCAACGCATGATACCGGGGCCGCGATCGCGGCGGTTCCCACAGAGCGAACCGGTTCGGCGAACTGGGCCTACATCAGTTCGGGAACCTGGTCGCTGATGGGACTGGAATTGCCTCATGCGGTCCTCACGCCGCGGGCACTGGAACTGAATGTGACCAATGAAGGGGGTATCGATGGAACGTACCGGCTGCTGAAGAACATCATGGGGCTGTGGCTGGTGCAGGAGTGTCGCAAGTCATTCGAGCGTAACGGGTCCCCTTACGACTATGGCTTGCTGGCGCAAGTGGCGAGCGATGCACGACCTTTCCGCGCGTTCGTTGACCCTGATTCATCCGCCTTCCTGGCTCCGCATGATATGCCCGAGGCGATTCGGGACTGGTGTCGAAAGACGTATCAGGAGATTCCCGACACGGACGGGGGCCTGATCCGCTGTGCTCTCGAGAGTCTGGCTCTGAAGTACCGCCTGGTCTTGAGCTGGCTGGAAGAACTTTCCGGCGAACGGGTCGAGGTCATTCATATCGTCGGTGGGGGAACGCAGAACGATCTGCTCAATCAATTCACGGCGAATGCGACGGGACGCCCTGTGATTACGGGGCCTGTCGAAGCAACGGCCCTGGGGAACGTCCTCATGCAGGCTCGTACCAGCGGTTCGGTGGGGTCGCTGTCTCAGATCCGCGATATCGTCCGGGCCTCGTCAAGCATGCAGCGTTACGAGCCAGAGCATACGGCTCAGTGGGATGAAGCCTACAAGCGCTTTACCGAATTGCTTTCGCGACGCATCCCCTGAGGTTCCGACTCGGCAGGAACTCTTTCCCTGATGTCATGGTGACAACTCCTGGCCTGTTTTGCGCAGCTGAGAGCTGTGTCGGACAGGGGGTTCGCGCGCCTTGGTCTCAGCTCCTTCAGCCCCTCGAACAGTGCGACCGAAGGGCTCATGCCGTGGCAGAGCCTGGTGTTCGTCGCTGGCAGAATCAGAGAAATGGGTGCCTATAAAAGGCGAGAACCCGGTACGTTGCGGGCAACGTACCGGGCTGTGTAGGCGGAAAGTCGAGGTGTGTTGTAGGCGGGTGCTTGGCCTGTCTCCCTCAGGCCGGCAGGATGTATGAATCTCGAATCATCGAAGGATGATTGCGTGAATCATTTGGGTGATTGTTCACTCCATCTCCCCCTTAAGCAGGCTATGTGCCAAAGGCGAATTCTGTCGAAAGATTTTTTTCGAATTGTCGTGAAGTCCCTGAAAAGAAGGGGTTTTCAATGGGGTCGCCCTCTCATCTGACTGGCGGCTTGGTTTTGGCATGCCCGCCGTTTGTAAGCGTTACAAGCAGAAACGATTGAAAAAGTTGCAATCGGCGAGAGTCACCCCGGAGTTGGCTGATTTGTTCCTCGCTCATCGGCCTGCGGGACACCGAAACAGTCCGTTTCGGTAGGCTTCGGATAACGAAGGGGGCTGGTTGAGTGGTCGGGACTGGGGGGCTACCATGTTGGAACGTGTCCTGTCCCTCTCTCGAGTCCTGATTCAGGAATAAGGAAGTCATCACCATGACGGCAACTCTTTCGGCTCCGCCGGCAGCGACCAAGTTTTCGGGAAAGACAAAGCTTTTCATCAATAATGAATGGTGCGATGCCTCTGATGGTGGGACGTTCGACACGTATAATCCTGCGACAGGCGAGGTGATTGCCCAGGTTGCCCATGCGACGCCTCATGACGTCGATCTGGCGGTGAAGGCCGCTCGGAAAGCTCTCGACAAGGGTCCCTGGAGTCGCATCGATGCCTGCGACCGGGGCAAGCTGATGTTCAAGCTGGCCGATCTGATCGAGTCGAACGCAGAGGAACTGGCTCGTCTCGAGGCCTTGAACTGCGGCAAGACGATCACCGATTCTCGCGGCGATCTGAACGGCGTGATCAATACCATTCGTTACTACGCCGGTTGGGCAGACAAGATCGAAGGCAAGACGGTTCCCGTTCGCGGCAACTTTCTCTCGTACACCCTGCGTCAGCCAGTCGGGGTTGTCGGCCAGATCATTCCCTGGAACTTTCCTCTGCTGATGGCCGCCTGGAAGTGGGGACCGGCACTCGCCTGCGGCAACACGATTGTGATGAAGGCGGCCGAGCAGACGCCTCTTTCGATCCTGCGTGTGTGTGAACTGGCACTGGAAGCCGGGTTCCCGCCGGGCGTCATCAATCTGCTGAATGGTATGGGGGAAACCACCGGCGACGCGATGGTGACGCATCCCGGCATCGACAAGATTGCCTTCACCGGTCATGTCGATACCGCCAAGCTGATCACCAGGCGAGCCGCCGAAACACTTAAGCGGACGACGTTTGAACTGGGTGGGAAAAGCCCCAACGTCATTTTCGCCGACTGTGATATCGATCAGGCTGTGGCGGGTTCCTTCCACGCGATTTATTTCCACGGAGGACAATGTTGTACTGCCGGCAGCCGCTTGTTTGTGGAAGAATCGATTCGCGAAGAGTTCGTCGCCAAGCTGGCTGAAAAGGCGAAGAAACGCCGAATCGGGAACCAGTTGGACGAGCAGACCGAGCAAGGACCTCAAGTCTCGCAGGAGCAACTCGACAAGATCCTGGGCTATGTGGAACTGGGGCAGAAGCAGGGGGCCAAACTCGTCACCGGTGGGAAACGTGGCAACGACGGAAAGGGCTTCTTTGTTGAGCCGACGATTTTCGACAATGTCAAAGACGAAATGGCGATTGCCACGGATGAGATCTTCGGCCCGGTCGTCAGTGTTCTTTCCTTCAAGGATGCCGACGAAATGCTGGAGCGGGCCAACAACACTCAGTACGGTCTGGCGGCCGCGATCTGGACGAAGAATATCGATAAGGCTCACTGGTACGCCAAGCACGTGAAGGCCGGAACCGTCTGGGTCAACTGCTACCATATTGTCGATACGACAACTCCGTTTGGTGGATTCAAGAACTCCGGTCAGGGGCGTGAAAACGGCGAAGCCGCGCTGGATCACTATACGGAAACCAAGACGGTCACCGTGGCACTCGCCAAGCCCTGATCGCACTCCTCGTGGATGGGAACTGAAAGCGACTCCGGTGATCCCCGTTGCCGGAGTCGCTTCGTTTCATCACGCTTCGCAATCAAGCGTGGTTTGACTGTCAGCGCAGCCCCACGGCTGGTCCCTGTTCCGGCTGAAAAGTCGATCCCGATCCAGGTGCGGGGAAACGCCGAAGGGCAGGGGCGTGGATGGTCGATCAGGTCCTTTCGGAGAAATCCCTGACGGAATTACGACCGAGATCTGTAATCCTTCGGTAAACGGCAACGCGGGGGTCTCTGTGAATGTTGACTGCTGAGTACATGTTGCTGTAGCGTAAGATTTTTCGACAATTCCTTCCGTGAGCAGTAGTGACCCATGTCGGCTCCCTTAACGATTCTCAAAGATCTGGTTTCCATCCCCAGCGTCAACCCGATGGGACGCGACGTGAGTGGTCCAGAGTATTTCGAGACGCGTGTGACAGAGTATCTGTTGCAGTATTTGAAGCGACTTGACGTTCCGTTCGAGCAGGTCGAGATCGCTCCTGGACGGTCGAATGTGCTGGCCCGGCTGGATTCTCCCGGGGCCACGAAAACTGTTCTGCTGGACGCCCATCAGGACACCGTCCCTGTCGATGGAATGACGATCCCCCCGTTCGAGCCAGTGGAACAAAACGGCCGGCTGTACGGTCGCGGTTCCTGCGATGTGAAGGGGGGAATGGCCGCCATGCTGGCCGCCTTCACCCGCCTGGCGAAGGAACGGCCTGCCGGAATGTCGAATGTGGTTCTCTCGCTGACGTGTGACGAAGAGGCGACAAGTATCGGGATCAACCATCTGACCGATAGCTGGTCGGAACCGGTCCCCCCCTATCGGCTGTGCCCGACGCGGCCTGACGCAGCGATCGTCGCGGAACCAACGCAACTGGATATCGTCGTCGCCCATCGCGGCGCGACACGCTGGAAATTGCACACCGCCGGCCGAGCCTGTCATAGTTCGCGACCCGAGGAAGGAATCAATGCGATTTACCGGATGGCCAAGGTCGTGCTGGCCCTGGAGGAATTCGCCGCCAAACTTCCCACACAACGTCCTGCACACCCCCTGTGCGGTCCCGCGACACTGAGTGTAGGCCGAATCGACGGCGGAAGCAGCGTGAACATTGTCCCGGATCACTGTCATATCGAAGTCGACCGACGGTTGATTCCCGGTGAAGATCGCTTCGGGGTGATTGATGAACTGGCCGATTACCTCCGGTCCAAACTCGATTTTGAAGTGACGCATGAAGCTCCCTACTGCGCGAGTCCATCGCTGGGGGATGATCTGAATGGAGCCCTGTCCGAGCAGTTGATGCGGGTCATCACGAGTGTGGTTGGCCCCCGTAAGGCGGTCGGCGTCCCTTATGGAACACATGCCTCGCGATTCGCGCGGGAAGGGATCGCCGCCGTCGTCTTCGGCCCCGGTGACATCGCGCAGGCGCACACCAAGGACGAATGGATCGAGATCGCCCAACTCGATCACGCCGCCGAGATCTACTACCGGTTCTGTGCGGGCGGCTGATGCCCACACCACATGGGTGAAGCCAGAAACGATCAATGCTGTCTTGGAAATATCGAGCCGAGGCAGCTCGGTTCGGTCACCAGCTCCGTCGCGCTTCGTGCACGTCGTCTTCCTGCTCCGCTACGCACCGTTGAACGCTCAAACTTTGAAGGGGTGGCCCCCTGGTCTGCCGGTCTCGGGGAAAAAATTGACCTTGAGCAAGTTGAACGAGTTGAGCAACATCCCTGTTTGATAGACTCCAGTGAGGTTTTGAAGTTGCTCAAATTGAACAAGTTGAGCAACTTCAATCACACTTCACATCCAGAATCGGGCTCGTGATCGGAATGAGCCCTGAGAACCGTCGATCAAGTGCCCGCCAGGATCCCCGCACTCAGTCGTGTGACGCCTGAGACCACAGCAACCAATTGAACGACGATCCGTTTCCTGTGGTCTCATCAGCCGATCGCGAATCCGGCCCAAATGATCCGTTCGAACGCACTCGGAGCCATTACTGGCCTCACAAGGGATTCATTTCTCGATCAGTCTCAGCCTTCTTCCGCGAATCTTAACTTCATTTTATTTTACTTGTGCGGTAAGGTGTTGTCAAGATTTGTTGTCGCAGTGGCGGGGCGTTTCAGTGAGATCGAGGAGACACGGGGGCGGGGAGACGCAGCATATCCTGTTGCGCTCGATCGGGTATCTGAATTCACAATGCGGTTCCGTGTCCGATATCTTATGCCTGAAAGGCATCCACAAACCAGCCCAGGGCAGAGCGCCGCGGCGAAGCCGCAAAGCGCCGCCCTGGGTCGGTGATATTATTTGTTGCCAGCCCTGTTAAGGGCGACACATTCTTTGGCTACGTGTCTGCGTAACCGGAGCGGGGTGTTTCATCCCGAACGTCTTGTTTCGTGGGTTTCGGTGGCGTGTCTTTTGAATAGCTTTTGTTGCGCCCTTAACAGGGCGGAGAAGACTTCACCAATCGCCTACCCAGGGCGGCGCTTTGCGGCTTCGCCGCGTCGCACTGCCCTGGCTGATCTCTGATGGCCTTTCAGGCCGGGGAGATGGGGTTACTCATGGACTTGTTCGGTTATCGATGGTCCTCGAATGGAGGCATTTCGGGATCGAAAGATCGAATCATCCGAGCGTGACCCAACGCTTTGAGCGCCTCACATCGATTCGAGTCAGACGCCTGAACACAAAGTGGTTCCGTGTTTGATTCTTATGCCTGAAAGGCATCGACAAGCCAGCCCAGGGCAGAGCGTCGCGGCGAGAGCCGCAAAGCGCCGCCCTGGGGCGAGGCATTGTTTGTCGCCAGCCCTGTTAAGGGCGACACATTCTTTGGCTACGTGCCTGCGTAACCGGAGCAGGGTGTTTCACCCCGAACGTCCTGTTTCGTGGGATTCGGTGGCGTGTCTTTTGAATAGCTTTTGTTATGCCCTTAACAGGGCGGAGAAGACTTCACTAATCGCTTACCCAGGGGGGCGCTTTGCGGCTTCCTCCTCTGCTTTGCCGGGTCTAACCTCGATTTTTGCATGAGTCTCCTGAAAAACCTTTTCAACGCGCCTCATGTAGATCCAGTCGTACCCGGCGAGGCGATTTCTTCGGTGGCTGACACCATTCGAGTTCGTATTGATCCTGCAAGTCTCGAGAATGAAGGCCATGTCGTCTGGGCTGACAAGAGTCGCATCGATTCCCTCAGGGTGAAGTGTAGCGGCGAGCAGGCATAGGTCGACTCGACGTCTTCGCCACACAACAAAATCATTGCCGCAGAGCCGATCAGACCAGATCAGCCCCCACGCCGTTCCGTCCGGGCTTGTTTCCACTCCGTTGGAGAGGGCGGCCATGAAGAGAGAGGAATTATCAGGCAATTCCTTGATGTAAGGGAGTGTCACTTGCTGACCGTCTTCCAGCACCAGATGCGTCCTGGTGACGGAGTGGAGTTTCTGGGGATGGTCGAGGTATTCAATGCTCCAGAGTGGAATGGGAACGCCCGTGAGCATGGTATTGAACACCATGAAGAGGAGGGCACGGATGCCGAAGCTGCGGATCCATTTCCACGTTTTCATGACTGCCTCTTCATTGCTCAGAAAAGAATCTGACGAAAGACGTTGAACCTGTAGCCGGGGCCATCCGGTTCGACGATGTAGTACGTTCTGCGGATCTGCCTGACGGTGCGGTTGCGAAATTCGAGTTCCAGTCGCGCAAGCGTGTTCTCTGTTTCCTTCGGATAGAAATGGAAAATCAGGGTATCTCCCCGGACGTTCACGTTGGCGCGGGCGAAGAGCTGAATGTCCAATGCGCGACGTTCGCCCCCTTGCCACGTCATATAAAGCCGCGCTTCGTCGGAACCACTGTTGATGTACCGGACGTCAGGGATCGGTTTCTGAAGATGCGAGATGTAAGCCAGACGACCATCGGGCAGCAGCGCGCCGAGTTCGATCCCGAAGAAGTCGAGCTGCTTAGCGTATTCATCGAGGGATGCACGCTCACCAAACTTGACGAACCAGCGTTGCTCTCGCGGCAGGCCTCCTGTACCGGGACCCATTCCCAGTGCTTTGCGGCCAGTCCCTTTGGCGCTTCCCACCTTGCCGGTATTTTGAATCCCCGTATCGAACTGCTGCTGGACCTGTTGAGTCGCGGTTTCCGACATTTCGACGACCGCTTCGATCGCTTCCGCAATTTCCACCTGTTCAGCGACAGCGTCTGCGGGGACCGCGTCGCGGACTTCCGGATCGGGAGAATCGACGCGAAGTGTCTCATCAGGAGACCCGTCTTCGAATCCCCCCGGCAGTTCGACCAGTTCGACAGGAACTGCTTCCGGGGGCTTGGGTAAGCGAGTTGTCAGCCATACGGTGACGACAGCCCCGCACGTCATCAGCAAGCCGATGAATAAGGCAATGGCCCACGAGCTGACCCAGTCGTACAGGGTCACACGCATCACGGGTGGGGGCGTCATTGACGATCTGGCTGGCATTGTCTCACCGATTCAATTGCTTCGACTTGATGTGGCTCACACGGCCGCAGTCCTGACGATGGTGAGTCTGATCGCAGAGCACTTCGGAGGGAAGGGAAATTCCCGTGCAGGACCCTGCGAGCGTGGCACCACGCATGAGCGTGTCATCGATTGTTCTTCTTCAAATATTTGCGGTCGTCCCGTTCGTCGTACGGTCGATTTTTTTCATACCACTCCGTCCATCGCCGTGATGTTTCCGCCTTCCAGGCGTCAAGCGCGGCCTTACGTTCCTGTTCTGAGGAATCCTCTTTCAGCCCCATCTGATCGTCGTCTAAGGGATCGACCGCTGTGCCACACCCATCGAATCTGCGGGTGAGAACGCACAGCGCGAGACTGGCTTCGCGGACCACGGTCGGTTCCGGGTCTGTCAGGGCCGCGATGAGTTGTTTGGCGGCCGAGAAGTTTCCCGATCGTCCGAGTGCCCACAGGACCGTTCTTCGGACTTCGACACGAGGGTCAGAGGTCAGCTTCAGCAGTCGCTCGGTCTGGCCGATTAACTCTTCCGGGTTGGAAAGCTGCACTGTCTCAACAATCGCCGCTTGCACATCTTCCACTTTGGCGTCCGACGATTTTTCCAGTTCGATCAGTAGCTGGTCGACGGGTCCGGCGATCTTTCGGGCGGAAACGACACCGGCATTCATGGTGACTGCGTCGAGTTGATCGGGCAGGCCCCGTCCCCCCGCCTGCAACCCGCCACCAACTGTCACGGTTTTCTTGCGCGGAGCCACGATGGTCGTGGTCGCCTTGGAAAGAAACATCAACCCCATCGCCGTTGCCGCCTGGGCTCCACAGTGGTCGGTCCAGCTACCGTCGGCGGCCTGACGCTTGAGTAGTTCGTCGGCACCCTCATCGTACCAGTCGTGGCTGCCGAACTTGGCAACGTCCATCAGTGCGGCGACGCGTTCGATGGAATAGAGGTGGTAAGCGAACCATCGTTCGTGATTGCTGTTCTTTTCTCCAAAGTGAGCCCCCATCCAGCGAATGCTTTCTTTCAGGCTGTTATCGATGGAGGCAGGCTTCATGGTCGGAGCACGCTTGACCACTCCTTTCGGCGTTGGTGGGGAGCCGTCGACGAATCGCTCAAGCACGCCGAACCGTTTCGTTGCGTCGGGGGGACGAACTTCCGGGTCGAGTTCGAAATCGTCGAAGAGCATTCGGCGGATGATCAGCAGGCTGCTCGTTCCGGCTGTGGTCATCGTATCGGTCGTCCGATGATGCTCGGGGTCGTGGTAAAGCTTGCGATCGAACGGGTGATAGACGAATCCTCCGTCATCCCGCTGTCGGTCAATGTGCCAGCGAGCGGCCTTTTCCCAGACTTCCGTGGGAACGTCGATTCCCATGCGCGACGCGGCCCAGAGAGCCATGATGGCATATTGAGTGATGCTGGTGTCACCGCAATCCGCTTCGATCTGTCGGTCATAGAACCAGGCCCCGTTGGGCTGCTGCGACTGCAGCAGATAGTCCACAATCATTTGAATCTGGATCCGGTAGCCCTCAGGGTCAATGGCCTCCAGCAGCATCAGGTCAACGCTCGCTTCATAGTTATGGTTAGACGTCGGGCGGTAGCGGCTGTCGACGGGGGCCTTCCGTAGAATCTCGTCGATGATCGGCTGGAGCTTCGGGGATTTCTTATCGCCGCCGGATTTGATGTACGCCATCGCGGCGATCGAACCACTTCCGCCGGAGAAGCGGCCCTGCAGCAGATAGGCCTGCGCTTTGGAGATCGCTTGCTGGATTTTCTGTTTGTCGGCGGCCGCAGACGTCCCCAGCGACCATAACAGGAGGACCACCGCACAGAGGCTGATTCGATAAAACTTCTGGCCCGATTTCAGCGACATGTGGCACAGTTTCCGTGGAAGACGACGAGGCGACCTGATCCACAAAGTATACCGCTTCGTCGGGGGGAGGGAATCAGTGGCCGGGAAAGGGGACGGAATACCCCGGGTGGCAGACCATTTCGCTGGGCGGCGATTGAGGGCGATCGAGTGGGGTGTGATTCCACGATCCCTTCAAGCCGGGCCTGCAGGTGTGGCCAACAATGTTTTCATGATACATGTGAGAAATCGCATTCTGGGATTCATTACGGCGGCAGATCGAGCAGGTCGTTGACCCGCGCAGGCTGAACCGGTAGCGTTTCAGAAGCGGCCTGCGGACGAGTTTCTGTGGTGTTCGCTTCAATCTCCGAATTCTGACGAATTGAAACGCTATGCACCGCTTGATCATCCTGAGTTTCGTGAGTCTCTCGTGTGGACTGGTTGCCGCTGAGACGACATCGCCGGAAGAAATCAAAGGAAGTGTCACCCGGGTGATCGATGGAGACACGTTTTTCATTCGGGATGGTAAGACGCTGACCAGTGTGCGACTGGCAGGAATCGACGCTCCGGAACGTGGCCAACCTTTCGCGACGCAAGCGCACAATGCGTTGAAGGAAATTCTGGCTCGCAAAGATCTCGTCATCAGGAAGGTGGGAAGCGATCCCCGCGACAAGAAAATCCTGGTGACGGTAGAAACCGACGGAACGAGCGTCAATGCGGAAATGGTGCAGGAAGGCTGGGCCTGGTGTGTGGAGGAGGGGACTCCTGACACGAAACTGAAAGAGCTGCAAAAGGACGCTCAAGACGCCCATCGAGGCTTATGGGCTGATGAATCCCCCGTTGAACCATGGACCTACCGGGCCCAGAAAAAAGAGGAACTCGCTGCTGCCGTGCCCGCTCAGAATAAGGCCCCGAAAGCAAAATCCAAACCAAAAAAGAAGCCCGTCGAGCCACAGCCTGAGAATGAATCTGAGGGGTTTGAAAGCGATATCAGCGAATAAACTCGCCGAGAAGTGGCGTTGACCTCACCCGGTGCCAGGGCTGCTGATCCTTCGCGTGAGCCCTGAAGCAGACGGGGCGCACGGGGCCTGTCAGCGGGACACACTCATCTGACGATAGCGCGGATGGACCGAACTCTGCCCGAAAGGGCTCGGTCAGGGGGCTCCACGTTGTGCGAGAATGAAGTCGTAGAGCGTTCTGGCGGAAGGCTCCCATTCACCCTCGCGAGCACGCCCGATGATTTTTTGTAGTTTGGCGGCGGCCACCTCGGGCAACTCGCCATTTTCTCGATACGACTGCAGACGTGATTCGCAGTCTTCCAACCGCTGCAGATCGCGCGTCGTCAGTGCGGTGAAGAGCGCATCGACCGTCGTGATGACCTGCTCCTCTTCGCCAATTTGAGGTTGGGCCCGCAGGTACTGGATCAAGATTCCGGATACGGCGAGTCCGAAAATGGCCAAGGCTATTGTGGTTGGCCGGTTGCGATCGATACGTTCAATGATCTCCATGGTTCACCTCTCCTCCGTTACGAGTCGAGATGGCGACCCAGACATTGCCGTCGGTGAAGGCGGTGTAGAACCGGACCGAACCGTCGCCGAACAAGACATTGCAGCCGGGCCCGTGTTCCCCCCACATTTCGTCGGTATGGCCAAAGGGATTATTGGGAGCGTGGATCACCACCTGGGGGTGGTCATGCACATCCGGTCCGCTATGACATCCGACCAGGTCCGCTGCCGCGTTGTTGTCTGAGGGCCACGGTCGGATATCGGTGCGGGGAGAGACGACGGCGTTCGGGACGATCCCGACCCATGTGTTGTTACTCAGGTACGAACTTCGTTCACCGACGAAGACGGTATTGGACAGTCCGTCGGTGACGTCCGCGATACGGGTATGCGAGTTCGGGTAAAAGGGGCCATCAATCTTGCCGTCGGGGGCCCCGGGGAAAGGTTCGGGAAGGTCGTAGTTGTAGCAGTACGCCGTCGAGCGGCCCCAGGGTTGATTGATGCCGGCATTGGTGACGAAGTGGCTGTGCGCAAAGAAGATGGTGCTGCCGTCATCACGTGTCATGGCTACGCCGTGCCGGTTGTCCACACCCTCTTTCTGAATGTTGAATCCGTCACTCCCCCCCGTCGCGGAAGGGCAGAGGAAAGCGGGGACTTTTGTCCTGGCGGCCGCCCCGTTGGCAGGTGCCCATACGGGCAGATTCGTGTCGAACGAGTGATACAGATTCGCCTGTTCCAACTCCGGAAGCAAACAGACCCCCCAGCCGAATCCCGGAGGTCCGATGCGACTGGCGTCCCCATAGGTGACGCCGTAGGCCGTGCCGTCGTTGTGCGGGTTCACGATGCAGGACGGGGGAAAGATCGCGTGCGAGCTTTCGTAATTGTGCAGCGCAAGCCCGATCTGCTTGAGGTTGTTCTTGCATTGAGTCCGGCGTGCGGCCTCGCGCGCCTGCTGTACTGCAGGCAGCAGCAGCGAAATCAGAACGGCAATGATCGCGATCACGACCAGTAACTCGATAAGGGTAAAACCACGACGAACTCGCCGACTCGGAAGCATTTTTGGACTCGAAGTAAACAAAGTTTTCTGTTGTGCGAAGAGAAGTTTTGATGAATCAAAATCGTAAATAAGAGTACTCATGCACAAGGTGCGCGCCAAGGCGATTTGACGGGGGTTTCACCTGAACATTACTTAAGGTTGGCTCCCGGTCCGCGTTGGACAAGCACGAGCAATGTGAGTCTGTTCCGGCTGTTTCGCGAACCAGTCGGAGGTGGATCCCAGGCGCCTTCCGGGAATGAGCAGGTCTGCTGCGGGGTTGCGTTCGCAGGCTCAGCAGGGAGCTTCAGAGTGAGTGCAGTTCAGGAATACATCTGACCGAACCCTACAGGTTCAAATGCATTGATGTAGTGCTGTATCTGGGGTGGCTGGTCGTCCGCGGGCCAGATGATGGAGACGACGTCGAACCGGGCACTTTTGTTGAGCCACCGTCGCTGTTTGAGAAAGGCGAGTGCAGAGCGGGTGATCTTGCGCTGTTTGGTCAGATTGACCGATTCGGTGGGGTGCCCCGCCGCCGTTGAAGAGCGGGTTTTGACTTCCACGAAGACGATTGTCCCGCGGTCGATCGCGACCAGGTCGAGTTCCCCAAATCGCCCCCGGAGCTGTCGCTGCAGGACTTCGTAGCCGAGTCCCGTCAGAAAGCGGGCTGCTTCGGCTTCGCCCTGATTACCAAACTGCTTACGGGGCTCGAGGCTTTTTTTCACGTAGCGGCGAAACCAGCCCAGCATCGTCGTCACCCCCTTTGAGGAGGATAAATGCGAAATGGGAGGGCAAGACTTTCAGCGAATCCGGCGTGCGGTCGAGACCGCACAGCAGCGAGTTCGTCGGAAGTCTTACCCTCCCAGATCATGTGCTGACGAAAAGCCTGATCGAATGAGATCAGGTCGTTTCCTTCGCCTTGGCGGCGGCGGCCGACTTGGCCTGGGCCTTGGCGGCGCGAGCGGCGTCCTTTTCAGCCTTGTCAACGCGTTCGACCAGCTTGGTGGCCTTACCAACGCGGTCACGCAGGAAGAACAGCTTCGCGCGACGGACTTTACCGTGTCGCTTCACTTCGATCTTCGCAATCTTGGGCGAATTGAGCGGGAAGGTACGTTCCACACCTTCACCGGAAACGATTCGGCGGACGGTGAACTTTTCGCGGGTTCCGCCACCGCGGCGTGCGATCACGACGCCGTTGAAAATCTGGACTCGCTCTTTGTCCCCTTCGAGAATTCGCTGGTGGACGTCGACCGTGTCACCGATTTCGAAGACGAGCGGTTCTTTGCGGATGTACTGCTCTTCGACCTGTTTAATCAATTCTTTAATCATGATTCATTCCCATCTTCTATGGCGATCAATCTCGCCGTTGGCTCACGTTCGGCCGAGTGGCGGCTCGAAGCGATTGCTCTGGTCAAATTTTACATTCTCAGTCGATTAAATCGCCCCGTCTGCGACGTGTTCTCTCGAGGCTTTGCTGCTGCCGCCACTCCGCGATCCGCTGGTGATTGCCGCTCAATAGAATTTCGGGAACTGACATCCCACGAAATTCGCGAGGTCGAGTGTATTGCGGGTATTCGAGCAGTCCACTTTCTCCAAACGAGTCGTATTTGCTGCTGGTTTCGTCGCCGAGGACCCCGGGCACCAGTCGGATGACCGTATCGATGATGAGCATCGCAGGAACTTCACCGCCGTTGCAGATGAAGTCGCCCGCCGAGATTTCCAGTGGCTTCAGTCCCAGGCTAATGCGTTCGTCAAACCCTTCGTACCGACCACACAACAGGAGCAATCGTGAGTACGACGAGAGTTCTTTCACCAACGTCTGGTCAAGCTTCCGACCTTGCGGTGTCAGCATCACCAGTTGTCCCGGCCCGGCCGCGTCTGCCTGGACGGCCTCAACGCAGTCGAAAACCGGGGGACAGGCGAGCAGCATTCCCGGGCCGCCGCCATAGGGCGTGTCGTCAACCGATTTGTGCTTGTCCCTGGTCCAGTCCCGAATGTTCCACAGTCGGACGTCAACCAGAGATTTCTCAATGGCCAGCTTCAGCAGACTTTGTTGCAGGTAACTGTGGAACAGTTCCGGAAACAAAGTCAAAACATCGAATCGCATGATGCCGCCAGCTAACCCAAGTGAGAAATAACAAGTACGAAATCACCATCGGACGTTCCGCATGAACAGTCTGTGTTGAGATCGATTCAGTGCGTGGCAAATCAGCTGACCGCCATGCCGGGGGATTCAACCATCAACGATTCACTACTCAGCAGCGGCTTCCGCTGGAGCTGCATCCCCTTCGGTCGCTTCCGCTGCTGCGGGAGCAGGAGCTTCTTTGACCTTGGGAGCCTGCATGGGAGCAGGAGCAGCAGCCGTCGTGTAGCTGTTCGTCTTGACCTTCTTGACCAGCGTGGCCACGCGGTCCGACATGCTGGCGCCGACCGAGACCCAGTACTCAACGCGTTCCATGTTGACTTTGACGCGCTTTGACTTGTCGGCGACGGAGGTGTCGTACCAGCCCACTTCTTCGATGGCTTTACCTTCACGATGAACGCGAGAATCCATCACGCAGATTCGGTAGAACGGTCGGTGCTTTCGTCCAATCTTCTTCATTCGAATACGAACTGCCACTCAATGCTCCTTATTTCTAAGTTGGTTATCGCTCAAAACTGTTCGACCGCATCGGGCTGACCACAAAATCACGAGGAGGATGTGAGCAGTCAGAGAAGGAACTGAAGGTCCGGCCAGCCGGGATTTCAGTCCATACGATCCAGGTTTTTCATTCCGTTTTGCTGCTCATTTCAGGTCGATGATGCTGGCAGCAGTACCCATCAACATCTCCGTCGTCCCTTCCACACCGAAACAGGAACGCAGCGATCAAACTGCGGAACCCGCGTGCCGGAGTGGGCGTGACTCTTGTACCTACCGATTTCGCTTCTTCTGTTTCTTGGCTTCTTTACGCGCTTTTTTGCGTTTTTCGTCGGCCAGCGCCTGATCTGCAGGACCCCGTTTGGATCGCTCTTTGGGGACTCGCAGTCCCCCGGCGGGATTCACCATCCCTCCTTGTGCCAGGTCGCGAACGGCCTTCATTCGATCCATCGATCCCAGGCCAGACATCTTCTGGGCCATGTTCGCCATGTTGTGGAAGTCTTTGAGGATCCGGTTGACGTCGGCCGGGTCCGTTCCGGCTCCGCGTGCGATGCGGTGTCGGCGGCTGCGGTCGATCTTGTCGGGATGGGTCCGTTCGTAGGGGGTCATCGAGCTGATCACGGCTTCGATGCGGTTCATGTCCCCTTCCGCATCGATATCCGGATTGGAGGCCAGTAACCCGCCCAGCCCGGGGATCATCTTCATCAGATCCTTCAGTGAGCCCATCCGTCGGATCATCTTCATCTGATCGCGGAAGTCTTCGAGTGTGAACTTGCCGGCGGCCATTTTCGCCTGCTGGCGAGCCACTTCGGCTTCGTCCATCTGCTCTGCCGCCTTCTCGAACAGAGTGACGATGTCACCCATCCCGAGAATTCGGCCAGCCATACGATCCGGATGGAACGGTTCGAGCTTGTCGAGCTGTTCGCCCATCCCGATGAACTTGATCGGGACCCCGGTAACTTCCTTCACGCTGATCGCGGCACCCCCGCGGGTATCGCCATCGAGCTTCGTCAGAATCACGCCGTCGAGTTCCAAAGCTTCGTTGAAAGCCCGGGCGCTGTTGACGGCGTCCTGGCCAGTCATGGCGTCGCAGACGAGCAAAATCTGATCTGGCTGGACCTTGCGATCGATCTGCTCAAGCTCTTTCATGAGCTGCTGGTCGACGTGCAAGCGGCCTGCGGTATCGAAGATGATGACGTCAACACCGGCCCCTTTGGCAGCGGTGAGGGCGTTGGCACAGACTTTGAGAGGCGTTGTTTCAGCGGGATTTTCGCTGTGGACCGGCACACCCAGTTGCTGGCCGATGATCTTGAGCTGTTCGATAGCGGCGGGACGCTGCAAGTCGGCGGCAACCAGCATCGGTCGCTTGCCTTGTTCCTTCAGCATGCGGGCCAGTTTGCCGCAGGTGGTCGTTTTACCACTTCCCTGCAGACCGCACATCATGATTTTGCCGAGCGAATCTTTACGCAGATGCAGCGAATGATCCGTGGGCCCCATCAGCTCGACAAGTTGCTGATGGACAATCCCGACAATCTGTTGATCGGGACGAAGAGATTTCAGTACTGCATCGCCAACAGCGAGCTCGGTACACCGTTTAATGAAGTTGGTGGCGACGTCATAATGGACGTCTGCTTCGAGCAACGCTTTTCGGACCTGAGCCATCCCATCGCGAATATTCGCTTCGGTGAGCTTACCGCCGCGTCCCAAGACCGAGAGCGCAGACTTCAGGCTTTGTGCAATACCTTCAAACATATGTAACAATCTCGAGTTAAAAAGATCCGGAGCGTACGACAAGCATACGGCGTCGAGCGAACGACGATCCAGGCAGTTCAGCCCAGGAGCCGGAACGGGCCAAGCATCATAAAGGACCTGTTGCCAATTCGCAACATGTTAAATTGAACTTTCAGGCGAAGGCTTGCGGGTGGAGAAAGTGTACAGAAGATCAAATCGAGATCAGCCAGACCAGGGCCGGATCCGAGGCGGTCATGACGTCTTTATCGGCTGCCCTGCCCAAGTTGAGTAAGTCCGTTCCCTGAAAAGAGCTGTAAGTGCTGTCTGTGAAAAGTGTTGTGGTGATGGGTTTCAGTCAGGGTTTGCGGTTGCGATAAAGAGCTGGATCGATCGCGGTGGTCATGGCCGCGAGATCCAGGTTCCGGCCGAGAAAATGGGCAATCCGTCGTGCCTCGGTGGCAGGCTCGTTGAGCAAATTTCGGTATCCGACTCGCAGAAATGACATGTCTGTCCGACCCGCGAGCCACTCGTGCAGGCGTTCCAGATGGGTCTGGTAGGCACTGAGCATCTCAGCAGTGGGAGCGGCTGGAGGGCGATTCATCCTTCGCAGCATCGTTTCCTGAGACTGCAGGACCTCTTCCAGGTCACGTTCCAGGAACAGAACCCGGTACCGTTCGCTGGGGGGCAGGTGATACAGCAGCATGGAAATCATCTTGACCGCTTTGCCCCGTGCGGTCGGAAGCCACGAGGCATCGTCTGCAATGTCTTTCGCCGCTTCATACTCGAAGTACCCCCGCGGGTTGTCGGGGTCGGGGGACCGCAGGTGATCCGTCACGATCTCGACTCCTCCCTTGCTCAACATCTGCATCATCAGCGAGGTGCCGGAACGGGGAAGTCCGGATACGACAATAATCTCTTGGGGCAGGTTCACAGAGGTGTTCCTGAGAGCGACGACAAACAAGGGGTGACGACGACAGACGACTACATTTGAACTCGGAAAACTCCGCGGAGGGAGTAGGCGACGATGGACGAGGCGATGAACCAGTAGACCGGCCAGAGTTGTCCCCCCGTACCCCGGGAGGTTCTCGTCGGATACTGAATTTCGATCGATTGAACGGGGGATGAGGCGTCAAAGGCTGCCTCTGCCGGGTGCGTGAGCATCGCCATCCACGTTTGTTCCGGCCGCTGCTGACTCACCCGCATGACCCGTTCGCCGATGGCAATCTCTTTCGCAAACGTTTGCCCATCGACGAGGAACTGAAGCAGGTGATATCCGTCGGCACTCGCCCGGACGTTCCAGCAGATCTCGCGCTGACTCGAGATCCGGACAGGTCCCACTGTGACGGCTGCGGCGGGGGCAGGATTGAACTCGACGGAAGGCCACGCGGGTCTGGAATCGACACTGCTTGTCAGGGGCTTGAGTCGCAAGGTGACAACGGCTTCTTCGCCGCGGAGCAGCGGACGATGCTGCCACCAGAGCGATAACTGTCCCAGCAGCAGCGTGACCGGGACAACCATGCAGAGAATCGGGACGAGCGACAGCGCGATCAACTTGAAGGCCCCCAGCACGATTCTGAACTGGGATCGCAGACTGACGAACATGCTGTCTTTGAACAGAGAGAGCGCCAGCATGTCAGCCTTGATACCGTCCCGCACTCGTTTGATCGCCGATTGATTCGATGTGTATTTGAAGGCAATCAGTAGCAGCAGGCCTGATACGACGGAAACAAAGACCATCCCGGTCAGTTCGGACAGCAGGTGCAAAGGGGCAAGCAGCACCTGACCGCAGGTGTTTGCGATCTGGTTCAGTTTCAGTACGACCTGCAGTCCGGCGTCGGTCACTTGAGGTATCCCAGCCCGCGGAGCTGATTGGCAACCTGGTTCTCTGCAGACTCGACCTTCATCCGTTTGATTTCATTTTCGATGCAGTGCGCGATGAACTCTTCCACACTGCTGTACCCCGCTTTTTCGGCAGCCTGTTTGGCGCGGTCAAGTAATTGCGCGTCGAGTGTGATTTTTGACATGGAAAGGTCTCCAGGATGGGTTGCTGGTGTCATCGACCGGTCTGTCGCCGCTTGCGGTCTGTCGCGAGTGCGCCGCTTGTGTCCGGTATTCAGGTGAAAGGGGGGGGATTTAGCGAGTGAAGATACTGCGTCCTGTCATCGGGGTGGGGGTGGGTAATCCGAATTCTTCCAGAATCGAGGGGGCCAGATCAATCAGCGAGGGGTCTGCGGAGCGGATCGTCTGGTTACAGCAGAGTAAGCCGGGAACTTCCAGAGCGTCAGTGCAGTGGTCGGCGCTCCAGGCGGAGTCATTGTCGAGCAGGACATCCTTCGTCAGGCCTCCCAAACACGTGTCCCACGACGCGCGATAGCCGCGGTGATAGCCGATGATCAGGTCCGGTGCCATCGCCGTCGCATCACCCGAATAGATCTGATCGCTGCGGTAGACTCCCCGAATCACCGGGGTACCGTCGAAGTCCTTGACCGCTTCCAGGCGAGTCACCAGTTCCTTCAGCAGGGTCTCGCGCTCTTCGCCGGGTTCCACGATTCCGTCACGCTCCCGTCCTTTCAGGTTGAGATACAGTCCGTTAATTCCGAGTCCGTAAGCGCGGGTCTGCGACCAGTCGACGTCTTCCATGATGGACGTGCATTCGGCCGGATTGAGGTATCCAAACTCCCGCAGCCATGAGTTCAAGTTGAATTGACGACCGAAGTTCGCAAAGCCATGGTCGCTCATCACCATGATGGTGGCGCGGCCCCCGTATCGCTCTTCCAGGTCGCCAATCACTTCGTCGAGTTTGCGGTAGAGGTGTTTGACATGAGCGTACATCGACTGGGCTTCCGGGGCGGATCGAGTCGGATGCCGTTCGTCGGAGTCCCACCAGAACATGTGGGACTGCAAGTCACTGCTGGAGAAATAGAAAAACAGCAGTCCGTCGTCGTAGTTCTCGACGGCGTATTCCAGCAGCGCCAGTCGTTCTTCCAGGACCAGGCTGGCCTGCTTCAGAAATTCGTCATCGCGGAACACTCCGTTCGTGCGGGCTTTGTGGTCTTCCTGAAAACCGGCCGTGTAGAACAGCCCGAGGTCTTTGGAGACCTGACTGATGAACTCAGGCGGTTCGGAAATTTTGACGGCAGGATTCGCAGGATCAATGTTGATCGGGCTAACATAGAGCCGGCAGTTGGGGGTGGCCTCCAGCAGCAGGAACCGACAGATGCCACTGGCGTGTTGAGTCGGCACGAACGAGGGGCCGGCGAGCGGAAAATCGACGCGCGTCCACGAACTCCACTGACCCGGTTTCAGCAGAATCTTCTGTCCCTGAATTTCGATGACGACCGCATTGGCGGAACGATCCCGATGGACCTGGAACTCGATCGTGACGGGCAGGGGGCGTTTGAGCAACGTATTGTCAGGACCGACGAGCTTGCAGTTGGCGGTGTCGGTGATGAACCTGAGCTTCGATCGCTTCCCCCCCGCCTCGTCGAGAGGACGCTGCGGACCATCTTCACTGAAGTATTGGTAAGTCCCGTAGCTCCCCAGCATGTCGGGAGTTCCCATACCACTCAGGCAGCGGTGGTGGCCATACTGTGAGGGGCTGGGGGGATAGTTTGCCGGCAAGTCGTAAAACGTCGTCGCGATTCCCGCCTTGTCGAGGTAATCCCAGAAGGGCGTCCCCTGTCGCTGCAGCACGGTTTCCGCCGGCTTGTGCAGGAACGGCCAGAAATCGAGTTGCAACTGGTGCTCACCCACCTCCCAGCCACCCACTGCCGGAACGGTGTCGGCGGCTGAATAGTAGGGGGCGCACTGCTCATGCGGATGCCGGTGGATAAAGTCGAAGATTCCGTGGGAACCGGGACCGGCCCCATTGATGAAGTTGGCCCAGGCGACAGGACTTTGAGGGGGAACGCTGGTTCCCAGCTTACTGAAGCCACCTCGGGAACTCATTCGAGCCAGATGAGGGAGCTGGCCTTCTTTCATCATTTGTGCGGTCAGGCGGGGATCCATTCCGTCGATCCCGATGACGATCACCTTCTTTCCGACACTCCGTGAGACGCGGCTAACGCTTCCCAGCCAGTACGAGGCGGCCCCCAGGCTGGCCGCTCCCAGCGTGGCCGCAGCGGCGGTTTTCAGGACGGTACGTCGACTTGGTTTGCGGGGGCCCGTGTCCGTCATACTAGATTGCCTCCACGGGGGTTGCAGCGGTGGAGGTTGCAGCGGTGGAGGGAGACCCGTTCGGGGTGCGTTCCCCGATCGACAGGACCTGTCCATCCATATACCCGGGGGTCGGGACGCCAAACAGGTCGAGCACGGTGGGGCCGATATCCAGCAATCGAGGTGACTCGGTCAGGAGTGAGTGATTACAGAAGAGGACTCCCGGAACGACAGTGGGATCCACGCAGTGGTCGCCGCTCCAGGCCCGCGTATTCGCGTGAAATACGTCACGGCTGGTTTGTCCGTTGGCCGCCTCCCATGAAACCCGATAGCCTTCCTCATATCCGATGATTAAGTCGGGGGCCTGCGACTTGTAGGGCCCGTGATAGACTTGCAGTGCCTGGTAGATTCGCCGGATCGGCGGTCTGCCATTCTCGGGATCCACGAGAGCACTCAGTCGCTCGGTGATTTCGGTTCGCAGTCGATCCGCCTCACCCTCGTCTTCGATAATTCCCTGCGAGAATCGGCTCTTCAGATTAAGGAAGATGCCTGTCAGGCCGATCGCAAACGCACGGGTCCTGGACCAGTCGATCCCGGCAAGGTATTCCTCGTCACGTCGATCGTCGT
The DNA here is from genome assembly GCF_041860085.1 of Schlesneria sp. DSM 10557. Classification (NCBI taxonomy): domain Bacteria; kingdom Pseudomonadati; phylum Planctomycetota; class Planctomycetia; order Planctomycetales; family Planctomycetaceae; genus Schlesneria; species Schlesneria sp. DSM 10557. The sequence continues at coordinate 3,678,716 of NZ_CP124747.1, read as the reverse complement.
TAACGGTCAGGTAGCCTTCGAGTTCGAGCCAGCGGTTCAGGTCGATCCCCCGGCGAAACGAATTGAAGCCGTGGTCAGACAGCACCATCAGCAGCGTCTCTTTCTGCGCGCACTTCGCCATCGTGCGGCCGACCAGTTCGTCCATTCTCGCGTAGAGCTTTTCAATCGCCTGTTCGTAAGTAGGGGGAACCTCTGCCGGACGGGCCGGATGCTGGTCGTCGTGATATCGCCAGAACATGTGCTGCATACGGTCGGTCCCATCGAAGACGCAAACGCAAAGACCTCGGGGAACCTGGTCCAATGCGTCGAAAAACATCGCCTCCCGTTCCTGATCGGTCTCCAGGCACTGCTGATGGAACTGGTCGTCGCTCAGCACACTTTCGTTGAGCCCCCAGGTATCTTCGGCCAGGCCCAACGTGGCATACGGGCCTTGCCGTTTTGCGAGATAAACCGGGTAGACCTTAGGGTAACCGATCGGCATTGCGGGTCGCTGGGGGGCGATATTAATCGGGGTGACATACAGCTCGATTTCCGGGGTCGTCGCCAGCAGAAGAAACTTGCAGACACCCGAGATCGTCGTCGCCAGCCCGCTTTTGAATTCCAGAGGGATCCAGTCGGTGTATTCCCCCCGTCTGAGAAGCCGCTTTTCCCGACCAATTTTCAGGTACGCGGTCTCTGCATCCTGAAGTGTGACGCGAAAGGGCAGTTTCAGTGCCCCCTGTTCCGGGCCGCGCGGGTGTGGCGGTCCGGCCAGCTCGGCCGTGATGATGTTCCCGGCTCGAGTCAGGCGAATCCGATTTGGTCCGTTGGCGCTCTGCGGGGTGTTTCCATCCAAGGGTTCCGGCAGGCCGGTGGTAAAGTGGGTGAACTCGCCCTGCGTGCCTCGCAAGTCGGGAACGCACATGGCGGATAACTGGACTCCATTCAGCTTTTCCGGAGGGAAACTTACAGGGACCCGGATGATGCAATTGAAGATGCCATAGTCACTCAGCACGCTCCAGAACGGGCGGCTTTTTCGCAGCAGGCGGATATCCGGGCGAGAGAAGGGGAGGGCCCATTTCCCCAGTCGAAACAGGGGCCGGGGAGGATGGATTTCGACGGAACTCATCCGGGGACGGTAGGTTTGTTCGTCCGGAACCAGGAAGTCGAAGATGTTATGTTTTCCCGGATTGACACCCGTTTGAAACGAGGACCAGGCAACCGGGGAAATGGGGGGCAGGGTGCTTCCCAGGCGTTGGAATCCCCCCTGGTCGCGCAGGCGTGCCAGGTTCGGCAGTTTGTTCTCTGCCAGCATCCGGGTGGTCAGGCCATGGTCCAGTCCGTCGAGACCGAGGATGACCACGCGCTCAAATCGCATTTTCCCCGGCGGGCGCTTGCGGAAGAATTGGCGGATCAGCAGTCGAAACGGCCATGTAAACAGCATGACGAATGCCGAGAACATGGCCGCGAACACAGCGAAGAAGGAACTTGCCAGCGCGAATCCCGCTCCGGGACCGACATAGGCCTCGGCCGGTCGGGGGAGGGCCAGCAGAATCAGACAGGCCACAACAGCAGTTAGCAATCGTTGCATCATGAAGGATGAACTGATTCCTGTATGAAGGCGCTCTCAGGAACGACGTGCGAGGGCCTCTGAATCATACAGGAAAGTTTCCCTCCGTTCACAGACCGATCAGAGAGAACTGGCGCGAGCGGGACGCGTCCAGGATTCCGTTGGGCTGGCTCGGGCAAGTCTTGGCGGTTCAGTCTTGAAAGTCTTTTGGCAGTTCAAGGGACCAGACTTCGTTGCTAAGTGGTTGTGCATGGCCGCCCGCCACCCAGATTTTATCCTGGAACACGTAGGTGGAATGTTCGTGCCGTTCCTTCCAGATCACATTCGACTTCAGTTCTTTCCAGTTTTTACCGTCCCTGGAGTGCCAGACGTCGCCCCAGTTTCGCGAGGGATTATTCGACCAGCCCCCCAGGACCCACATCCTGTCGCGATAGACGACGGACGAGAACCACAGTCGGGGTGTCCAGCCGGCGTGTTCCGTCTCGCGTTCCCACGTCTTCCCATCACGGGAGGACCAGACATCATTCAGGGCGTGATAGCTGGGGACATAGTTTCCTCCGCCGAACACGTAGATCTTGTCGTTGAGTACGGCGGCCTGGTGGTACGAGCGGGGTGACCAGCCGGCGTGTTCCGTTTCCAACGTCCATTCCTTCCCATCGGCGGACGACCAGACGTCATTCTTCAGGCTTGAGTCATCGCCGAAGTAGTAATTCTCGGTTCCTCCCAGGATCCACATGCGGCCCTTGAACGTGACGGCTGCGGAAGCGATACGAGGAGTCCACCCTGCTTTCGAGGTGAGTTCCCAGTTCGTCCCATCGTTGGTTGACCAGACTTCGTTGGTGGCACCGTGACCCCCCAGACGGCCGTTCGTCCAGCCCCCCATGAACCACATTCGGTCAGCGAAGGTCAGAGTCATCGGCAGGTCGCTGTATTTCCACGGAGCTTCCTGTTGAACGAGCTTCCAGGTCTTGCCGTCGGAAGAACTCCACGTATCCCGCGGCGGGGACTGGAAAGAATTGAACCAACCCCCGAACAGCCAGAGTTGGTCCTTAAAGACCAGTTCGCCGCTGGAGTCGCGTGCATTCCACTCTGCGTGAGGAGTGACTTTTACCCAGTCGGGACCGACCTCTTGAGCGAGCAGGGGGACGTGATTGGCGAGAAGGGCAACGAATGCACTCAGCATCAGACTTCGAAGCAGCATATCAGCCAGGCCTTTCTGAGTTATTTCGACGTGGGAGGAATGTCGCGGTCAGCGGGAGTGTGATGCAGAACTTGATCGATAAATTCATAGGCGGAACGCCGGGCGCTGTCCGGGAAAGAATGTTCCGTCGGGGGATAAATCGCAACGAGTTGGTCGGCGACCTGATGCAGTTCAAAAATGGGCCGGGCGAACTCGATTGTTTCGCGGACGCCATTAGCATCAAAATCATCATCGTTTTCGGCGGCGCTGACGAAACAGGCACGAGGCGCGATCGCGGCGATCAATTCCGGGAAATCAAACGGGACCTGGTTCGGGTCGTTTCCGAATTTCGAAGCGATCAGGGGCATGTAATTGGGGCCGGTCCAACTGGGGACATCGTCCTTGTGAAACCGACAGAACCCGCAACTGGTCACGACCACCTGCAGTCGGGGTTCGAACAAGGCTGTGAACAGGGAGTTGTGTCCGCCGAGGGAGTGTCCGATGGTGCCGATGCGCTGGCGATCGACTTCCGGACGGGACTCCAGCAGATCGACGGCGCGAATGTTATCCCAGATGGCTTTCATGGTTCCGCTGTCGTAAGGCGATTGCTTACCAAATTCGTAGCGGTGCTCTCCGAACGACGGGTAGTCGGGAGCCAGCGTCACGTAGCCGCGTCGGGCAAGCTCCAGTGCATAATTGAGCGAAGGGCTCCCGTCCACGCCCCCTGGTTCGTCCTTCCCTCCCCGGAACGTCTGATGCAGGCAGAGCATGGCGGGGGATTTTTCTGTTGCTCCGTTCCCGGGCAGGAACAGGTATGCCGGGACTCGATCAAAGGGATCGGACTGGTAGGTCAGCTTGATACGTGTGACAGTTTCGAGTTGGGTTGTCTCCTGGATCTGGACGTCGAGGGGAACTCGGAAATCCGGCCCGGGCAGAGGGCCCGCAGCCAGCTCGAACTGAGCTTGAATCTGCCGTCGCCGCGCGTCCCAGTCCTGGGGAGTCTGGATCGGATGAGAAGCACCGTCGGGTGCGATGTAAGTCGTCAACTGCTGGTGATTGGGGTATTGCACAGGGGCCGCCTTGGGTTCGAATCGCCCCACGGGGAATCCCTGCGCATAGGAAATGACGACCTCACCATCAGACGTTCGATACCGTACCGCGTCTTTCCGATCGAAGTCAGGTGGCGTGGTTCGGCGAAGCAACTGATGGCTTTGCGGGTTGAGATACTTGTCGGCGACGCGAAAGACAATTTCTGTCCGATTTCCCAGTGCGTGCCCCGACGAGGTGAAGATCTTTCCGTCCAGGTCAGCTTTTGAGATGAAATGAGGCTCTACATCCAGTTGGGCTCGTGTCATCTCGTTGACCATTGCGACGGCGTCTTCGAAAGGGCAGGTCGTGTCATCAACACCATGCACGACGATGATCTTCGAGGTGCTGTCCATTTTCCGCATTGTCCACAGGTGCTCGGGGCAACCTACAAAGCGCAATTCCTGTTCCCACGGGTGGAGATAGTAGGGGTGTTCCGGCGCAGGGGACCAGCGGGCGTTGAGGTCACTCCCGCCGCTGATGTTGAACGCAATGTCATTCGATAATTTCTTCATCCCGCACAGATCGATGAGACAGGTGAATGTGCGTGGAGCCAGCTTGTTGGCCATCAGCGTCACATTGCCCCCACCTGATCCGCCCGTGGAATAAATACGGCTGTCGTCGTAAGAGCGATTCGCGGCTTTCAGTTGATCGCGGATCCACCAGAGCGAACGTAAGGCGTCGAGTCCCTGCAGATAGCCGAAATCATAAGGCTCGGGCCCGTGGATGGAGTCCTGAGGTCCGCTTTGCAGATAGTTCACGCACAGCGCGATGACATTCAGCCGGTCGGCGAGTTCTTGAGGGGCGGCAGTCCCGACGCAGTCGACACCTCCCCAGTTGTGAAGGGTGAGCATCAGTCCGGTGCTGGCATCGACGCGGGCAAGTTCGCCCTGCGGATAATGGACCAGCACCTTCACCTCGCGTGGTCCCGGGCGAAGAGGCCATTCCTGCGCGGGAAGGTTCACGGCAGCGTTACGTTCGGGTAGTGCAGGCCATGTCTGTCCCCAGGAAGGGGGCGTCATCAGGCACGAAAGAAGGACGAGAGCGGTCAGTGTCCTCGTCCCCCTGAGACAAATGAAATGCTTTGGGTATAAGGAGGACCAGGGCATGCTGACGACTCCTGAAGTGTTTATGGAGTTATAATAATCATTGCCTGTAAATGGGGCACTGATTGGCTGGGGTTGTTGGTTTTTAATGCATTTAAGTCTCTGCAGTCACCCACAAGTGATTGCCTTCAGAAGAATCAAAGAAATTTGATGTGATCGCCTCTTTTTTCAGCGAATCTGCTTGCTTTGTATACAAAAAACGACAACCATGAGAGAGGCAACGAGAAGGTTTCTGGTGTCGCATCTCCTGTATTCAGGCCTCTTTTCTTCGGTGAGAGCCCTTTGAGAATGCGGGAATCTCTCGGCAGGTTTATTGAGTTTGATTGATCGCGAGGAGTATCGTTTTCCGGCACGCCGAATGCAATTCTAGAATCTCCTTCTCTGTTTTTGACAGGCTTCGACGATGTGTTCTTTTTACACAGTTTTAATCGGGGGTATTTGTCATGCTGCTGAAAGATTCCAGGTCTTGCTTCAGGCGCCCACAAGGCTGCCGCCCGTTACAAGGGTTTACGCTGATTGAACTGCTGGTCGTGATCGCGATCATTGCCGTTCTGATTGCGCTCCTGCTTCCCGCGGTGCAGCAGGCTCGTGAAGCCGCACGCCGGACGCAGTGCAAGAACAATATGAAGCAGATTGGTCTGGCGCTTCATAACTATCACGATACCCATGACTGCTTCCCCATGGGCGAAACCACGACTCAGGCGGATGATCCTCTCACCGGCCATTCCGTGCATGTCGAGATCCTTCCCTATATGGATCTGGCGAACATCTATAACCGCTTCAACTTCAGTCACTCGACATGGCTTTGCTGCGGGATTACTGACCCTGTGCACGCCGCCGCGATCCAGACCAAGATTCCCGCGTTTTTGTGCCCTTCGTCGACTCATGCTCCCAGCGCAAACTACTCGGCAGGCACACCGGAATTGAACAAGCAGGGGATCGCGGAATACGAGGCCATTATGGGTTCGGACCGCTATCCACACCGCTGCCCTCCCAGCAATGGTCGGGATGAAGAGCAGAAGTCGATCGGGGGTATGTTCAACTTCAATATCAAATATTCTCTGCGTGATTGCACGGACGGTAGTTCCAACACGATGGCATTCGGCGAGTACTCGCACAAAGCCCCCGGTCAGAATTATGGCTCGTTGGGGAGTCATCACGACGCAACCCATGCCTGGGCGATGGGCTACACGTTTTACAACTGCACCGGCAGGGGTGGAGACTACGCATATGGACTGCGCGTGATTGCCTATCCGCCGAATAGTCGTGCTTACCGTCAGTATGCATGGACTGAGGTCCCTGTTCACAACACGATCACGAAAGCCGCTCTGAAGAGTGGTCACGTCGGTGGTGTGCACACGCTCTTGTGCGATGGGTCAGTCCGCTTTATCAGCGATTCGATCGACCTGACGACCTACAAGAATCTGGCCGACCGGGCCGACGGGAACGCACTGGGCGAGTTCTAAAACGCCTGCTGATGCGTGTTGCAGTGACTCGGTTTGTCTTGGTGGGATCGCGTTGTGGCGCAACGTCGCGAGGAGTGCTTGCCCTGATTGCCGGCACTTCTCGTCGTGTTGCGTTGCGCCCCCGATGCGCCCCCCGTCATTGAAAGAGGGGTTCTGACCTATGTTGGACGTTTGGCAGTATAACGCTCGCTGCTTGCGTGAGATTGGTTGTGCAGGAATCGTTCTGACGCTACTCATCACATCCGGTTGTGGCGGCGGTTCGAAACGGGAATATGCGACGATCGCGGGGACGGTCAGCATCGGTGACGAACCGATTCCGGGTGGACGCGTGATCTTCGACCACGTCGAAGGGCCGATTGCGTCGGCGAATATCGATGAAGAAGGGAATTACAAAGCGCGCGTGGTCGTCGGCCTGCAGAAGATCGCGATCGACTATCACGATGACCCCGATGAGAAAGAGGTCGGAGGATCCGTGACCGGGATCCGCACCGAAGAAATTGTTCCGGGAAAGAGTCTCGTTCCGAAGAAGTATACCGCTTCGAAGACCAGCGGATTGGAATTTGAAGTTCTCTCTGGTGAAAATATTTACGACATACGGCTGAACAATAAATAGTTTCACTGAGGAAGAGGGGTGCTTTGTGCGGGATTGCGGGATACGCATCGCTGCGGGCATGGGGTGGCTCTTGGCCTGTTCTGTAACGGGAGGATGCGGTTCCGGCGATGCGTCGACCCCGGCATCTTCGAAGGTGACCTCCGTCGGTGCCTCGGTGACACCACGGCCCGAACTGGAACTGGTCGTACCGGCCGTCTCATCAGAAACCAGTTCCAGTAACATGGAACTGATTCTGATTCAGCCGGGAAAATTCCTGATGGGGTCGTCCGAAGGAGATTACCGGTCGCAACCACAAGAGCACCCCATCCACATTGTCGAGATTAAGGCTCCCTTTTATCTGGGGAAGTATGAGGTCACCCAGGATCAGTACCGGGCCGTCATGGGAAAGAACCCCAGCTGGTTCAGTGCCGAAGGGACCGGAAAGAAAGAAGTCGAGGGCATCGACACCAGCCAGTTCCCGGTGGAATCCCTTTCCTGGTACGAAGCGCTCGAGTATCTGAATGGTCTCAGTCGAGTCGAAGGTTTGCCCCCTTACTACACGCTCGAGGAGATCGAACTGCGGGAGTATCCTCGCGAGAACATCGAAGAACCGAAGCTGGCGATCGCTACAGCGAAGGTGACGATTAACGGAGGACCGGGCTATCGGTTACCGACCGAAGAAGAGTGGGAGTATGCCTGCCGCGCCGGTACAGAAACCGCCTGGTGCTTTGGGGATACTGATGCGGTCCTGGATGAATACGCTGTCACGGGCTATCTCAACTCGGGACAACGTGCCCACGAGAAGGGAGAGCGCAAACCCAATCCCCTGGGCTTGTTCGATATTCACGGAAACGTGGCGGAATTCTGTTCCAATGCCTATAGCGAAGAGGCCTACCGCACGTCGCAAGAGACGGATGAGTCCGTTCCGGCGACGCATCGGGTGATCCGCGGAGGGTCCTGGTTCAACGGCCCGCTGCTGGCCCGTTGCGCCGCTCGCAATGGCGAACCCGTCGGCTTCCCGAAAAACTATGTCGGGTTGCGAGTCGCGCGGAGTGTCGCCGAGGTTCCCACGGGAACCGAGTAGCTCTCGTCAATTGCTGCTGCTTGATTGTTGCGATCTATGAGTGCACTATGCTGGACCGGAATCGATGACGGGTTTCACGATCGACTGGTCCCTGACTGCTCACTCCCTGTTTCTTATGACTGCCAGCGAATTCCACCTCGCCAATTAGCACCACCCGGCAGGTGTGGTCGACCATGGGACGCGACTTGCGGCCCGAATGCATCCCGACAAAGTGATTCACTGTGATCAGGACACAAACATGCTGAGTAATCGAAGATCTTGGGGATTCTCTCAATCTCGGACAGCGACGTTTCAGGTTTGTCAGGGGGCGCTGATGAATTGCGTTCTCGGTATTTTCCTGCTGGCGATCAGCGCGATGGCTGGGTCAGACGTCACGGCAGCAGAAGGTGCGAAGGGAGACGCCGCCGCGACCGAGTGGAAGGCGGGGGTCGCACGGACCGTCATTACTCCCAAGACTGCGGTCTGGCTGGCGGGGTACGGGTCCAAACGTGCACCTGACGGTAAGCTGCACGATCTGTGGATGAAGGCCGTGGCACTGGAAGACACGAAGGGGAATCGTGCCGTGCTGATTACCAGTGATTTTCAGGGGGTGCCGAAAATCATGAGTGATATCGTGTTCCAGCGGGTCAAAGAGAAATATGACCTTGATCGTAAGCAGATCATGTTCACCTTCTCTCACAATCATTGCGGGCCTCGTCTGGGCGATGATCTTGTTGATTACTACATCGTCGACCCTGAGCAGGTCAAACTGGTTGACGAATACACGGCCGAGATGGTCACTGCGACGGTGGATCTGGTGGGTGAAGCACTGGCAAACCTTGCTCCGGCAACCCTGAAGATGGGGGAAGGGCACGCGACGTTTGCCGTGAACCGCCGAAACAATCGTGAAGCCGACGTGGCCAATATGCTGGAAAAGGGGATCCCTCTGCTGGGGCCCGTCGATCATTCGGTCCCGATTCTCACGGTCACGCGACCCGATGGAATGCTGGAGGCCGTGCTGTTCGGCTATGCCTGCCATCCGACGACTCTCAGCTTCATGACCTGGTGCGGGGACTATCCCGGCTTTGCGCAAGTCGAGATTGAAAAGAACCATCCCGGTACGACAGCCATGTTCGTCAACACGTGCGGGGGGGACCAGAACCCCTTGCCCCGACGTACGGTCCAGCTCTGTGAAAAGTATGGTCACATGCTGGCCGTCGGTGTGGAAGAGGCGCTCGTGCAAACGCTGACGACGGTGTCGGGAGGGTTGCGGACCGCCTTTGAACTGGTCGAGCTTCCCTATCTGAAGACGGTCACCCGGGAAGACCTCAACAAGTTCGCGGCCGAGAATCACGAGATTCGAGCGCGGTGGGCCCGTCGAATGCTCGCCAAGCTTGACGCAGGGGAAACCTTCTCAAATTCCTACCCGTACCCGGTCCATGCCTGGCAATTAGGGAAAGAGATGCTGGTGATCGGTCAGGGGGCTGAGACGGTTGTTGACTATGCTCTGAGATTCAAGCACGAGTACGGGCCCGGAACGTGGGTCTGTGGTTATACCGACGACATGATCTCGTACATCCCTTCGCGCCGAGTCTGGGAAGAAGGGGGTTACGAAGGGGGATCCAGTCTGTACGAGTACGGTCGTCCCGCCCTTCGCTGGGCAGGCGATGTGGAAGATCGAATTGCCGCTTCGGTTAAGAAACTGGTCGAACAAGTACGGGATTAACGAACTATGCATCGCGCTCCGAAGTGGTTTGTCCGTTGTTTGCTGACGGCCGGAATGACGCTACTGGCGGGCTTTAACCCTCTGTGCGGGGAAGAATCGGACTTCAGCGGAGAACTTCCCAGTATTCCCGGTAAATCTCCCGACGAATCTCTGAAGGCGATCCGGTTGAAGGGGGGCTTCCACGCTGAACTTGTTGCCGCGGAGCCGCTGATCCGATCGCCCATGGGAATGACGTTTGACGAATACGGTCGGGCGTTCGTCGTTGAGTTGCCCGAGTACAACCAGTACGCCAGTCCTGCTCCCCACGGAAAAGGCTCCATCCGGCGACTGGTCGATACAGACGGGGACGGTCGATTCGATCAGGCGACCGTTTACGTCGATGACCTGGACTATCCGACGGCCGTGGCGTGCTGGAATGGGGGGATTCTGGTGGGGGTTGCACCCGATATCCTGTTCTGCAAGGACACCGATGGAGACGGAATAGCGGATATTCGGCAGAGGCTGTTCACCGGCTTCGGGCAGGATAAAGCGGGTGAAGGGATGCTCAACTCCTTTCAGTGGCGTTTCGATAATCGGTTTCATATTCCGACAGGACTGGATGGTGGCGAGATCGTTGCCGTAGCGGATCCTTCTCAGGCGGATCAGAAAATCGATAAGCCGATCAATGTGCGCGGCCAGCACCTGCTGCTGGAACCACGGCAGATGACGCTCACCGCAACAAGCGGCGGTGGTCAGCATGGGATGAGTCTCGATCGCTGGCAACTGCGGGGATTTGTCTGTGGCAACAGCGAACCGGTGCACATGATTATGTACGACGGACGATATCTGTCGCGTAATCCTTATTTGCAGGCTCCGGCTGCAGCGATCAATATCGCACCCGACGGGAAGTTCACGAAACTGATGCGGATCAGTCCCGTCGAACCATGGCGAATTCTGCGGACCCGCTTGCGGAGTCAGGGAGCCATCCCGGGTTCTGACGAGGGTGGCAGCGCATCGGGATTCTTTACCGGGGCAACGGGCATCACGTCCTATCAGGGAGATGCCTGGCCGAACGAATTTCTGGACAATGTCTTCGTAGGGGAAGTCGCGAATAACCTCGTCTATCGAGCCCGACTGGAACCGGCCGGAGTCGGTCTGACCGCACACCGCGCGGATGCCCAGGCTGAATTTCTCGCTTCGTCGGATAACTGGTTTCGACCCGTTCAGTTTGCCAACGCGCCCGACGGGACGCTGTATGTGATCGATATGTACCGTCAGCTCATTGAAGGGGCGGCCTTTCTCGCCCCCCAGATCCTGAAGCATATGGATACGAGTGCAGGGGCCAATCAGGGACGCATCTATCGGATCGCTCCGGATGGTTTTCAGCCGAAGCCGGTAGCTCGTCTCGGCGATCTGCCGACGGTCGAACTGGTCAAATTGCTGGAACACACGAACGGGTGGCACAGGCTGACTGCTTCCCGACTGATTTATGAGCGTCAGGACTCGGCCGCAATCGCACCGCTGAACGCCATGGCAAAGTCGTCTGCCTCACCCCTCTCACGGATTATGGCGCTGTACTCGCTGCAGGGATTGTCGGCTCTGGAGCCGTCGCTTGTCATTTCTGAACTGCGGTCAGACGACCCTCGTGCACGGCAGCACGCTCTCAGGCTGGCTGAATCGTTCGTTGATCGACCCGATGTCGCCGAAGCGGTGGTCGCGGTTGCCCAGGACAATGACCTGAGCGTTCGTTACCAGGCGGCTTTCACACTCGGGGCATTTCCCGCTCAGGCCGTGACGGCAGCCCTGAGTCAATTGGCACTCAAGGATGGTGCAGACACGTGGATGCAGCTCGCAATCCTCAGTTCCGTGGGGGATCGTCGGGGCGAGTTCTTCACGCAGTTGCTGAAGAACCCTCAGACCCGGCAGGAACCACAGATTCGAAAGCTGCTGGGAATCCTCGCCGAGCAGATGGGGGCCGCCAACTCCAAGACGGAACTGACGCAGTTCCTGAAAGAATTGAATTCGTTATCCGAATCTCCGGCAGATCATTCTCTCGCGGTTGAGCTTGTGCGAAATGTGGTCAACAAGCACTCCTCGCTGGGAGAGCTACTTGATGGAACTGCGGGTGGAAAAGTTCACTCCATCCTGGCCACCATGGCGGACGAGGCTGAGGCGACCGCTCAGAACGAATCTCAGGCCACGGATGCACGGGTCAACGCAATCCGAACACTGGGGGTGATGCCCTTTGATCGCGTTCAGGCCACGCTTGCCAATTTGATTACACCTCGCGAGCCGCAGCCGATTCAGGCGGCTGCACTGGAGACGCTTTCACGGTATGACAGTGATAACGTCGCAGCCATGATGATCGATGTCTGGAAATCTCAGACACCACCGCTGCGTGCCACGTCGGTTGAAACGCTCTTCTCGCGACCTCAATGGATTGGACAATTTCTGGACGCCGTCAGTGACAATCGGATTGCGACCGCGGAACTCGATCCCGCCAGGATCGCTCTGCTCAAGAAGCATCAGGATGCAAAAATTCGTGAGCGAGCTGAAAAGCTGTTCGCCGGGGCGACGATCGACCGCCGTGCGGATGTCGTAGCCGCCTATCAGTCATCACTGGAAAAAGCGGGCGACGTCGAACGAGGCCGCGCTCTGTTCCGCAAGACTTGTGCGGCCTGCCACAAGCTGGAGGGAGTTGGCGAGTCGATCGGGGCGGATCTGAATGCGATCAAAGACCGGGGCATGGCGGCGGTGATGCTGAATATTCTCGATCCGAACCGCGAAGTTAAGCCGCAGTTCTTTACGTATGTCGTGGCTTTGGAAAGTGGTCGTACGGTCACCGGTATGATCGCCGCCGAGACGGCAAACAGCCTGACACTCAGAAAGTCGGATAACACCACCGAGACAATTCTGCGGGTGGATATCGAAGAGATCGTCAGTACGGGACTTTCGTTTATGCCGGAAGGTCTGGAGAAGCAACTCGATGTCGCGGCGATGGCGGACTTGTTGGCCTACCTCAACGCCTCGAAGTAGTTGATTTCCGCGCGATTGAAGTACGAGCGGGCTTGCCTGGGATCTGACTCTCACCGAATGGTGAGAGTCAGATCGCTTCTGTCCAGTAAACAACGACATCGTCCAACGCGACCGTACTCTGGCGGGGATCTGATTTTCTCTCCCTCCCTCGTTCGTTCCCGACTCTTTGCTGCGGGGCAGGTATTGGCGTCATCCCGATTCCTTCATGGAGCGGGTTGGCGGTAGGGTTTCTTCTGGCGGTAGAGTTCCCGGCGTCTTTTCAGCTCGTCCCCCAGACTTGGTTGCTGAGGCGGAATTTTCTCTAACGCTTCTGTCGCTGCCGAGACCGCTTCATCGAATCGTTCCGATTCTGCGTAAGCGGCAGCCAGCAGGTCCAGGGAATCGGCGGATTGACGCTGGGAACCCGCGCATGCCTGTTCTGCCAGTTTGAGTCCCTCGGCCGCATTTCTCCATTGCGGGTCGGGGTGCGAAGCTCGGATCCAGCCGAGCGACAGCAGCGTAGGAATATGGTCAGGTGCCAGCTTCAGTGACTGCTCGAACTCGTTGATGGCGTCGGCCATTCGTCCCCGCTGCTGATGAATCAGTCCCAGGTTTCGTCGGCAGAGCAGGTTGTCGGGGGCCAATTCGAGAGCTCGGCGGAATTGCTGCTCGGCCGCTTCGGTCTCACCCCGGCGAGCATCCAGAATCCCTCGATTCACGATGGCCGTCAGCGATTCGGGATTGATCGCCAGGGCCGCATCGTAATGTTTGGCCGCTCCATCATGGTCTCCCAGTTCCACCAGCAGATCGCCCCACGCACGATGGGCTTCGTCAAATTCGGGGTCAAGTTTGACCGCTTTGGCAAACAGTTCGAGTGCCTGCGGCCAGCCTCCGTTTTCGACTGCGAGCTGGGCCAGGTGAAAGGGGGGCGCCGGGGATTTGGGGTCGGCTGTCTGAGCCCGATGGTAGTTCGAGATGGCCTCATCTATTCGGCCGTGAACAGCGTCGGCCGCCGCCAGATTCATCAGGGCACTGAAGTCGTCGGGGTCGATCTTCAGCACTTTCTGATAGCATTCGATCGCTTCATCCCACTTCTGCTGCTGCGCCAGACAGATACCCAGGTTTCCCATTGCTTTCAGGTAACGAGGGTTCGTCTCAACGATCTGCCGAAGTGACGTTTCGGCCGCTTTCAGGTCACCATGTTCTAACAACTCAATCGCCTCGGAGAGCTGGTTGTAGAGTGGCAACATGTCTTTCACGTCGATCTCTGACGGGGGGCCGTGGGAGGTGCGTCCGGAAAGGCCGCCGGTATAGCCCAGGCTCGCCAGGGTCTTCCGTTCCTTCGCAGAAAGCTCGGCGGGGTTCACTTCGCGTATTCGCAGTCTGTCTTCGATCGCCATCAGCCGCTGTTCAAGATCATTCACGACGTCCGGCTGCGACTCGGCCAGGTTTGTCAGTTCGTCCGGGTCATCCGAGATCCTGTAGAGTTCTGCTTTGGGAGATCGGACGTACTTCCATTCGCTTGTCGTCAGACTTCGCAGGGGAGCCCAGCCGTTATCCAGGAATGGCTCGTCGGTCATCGAAAAGCAGTCTCGGGGACTGATCGGTTCCCCACGCCACAGGCCCGCCAGACTCTGGCCGCTGAGCGGTTTAGGGATGGGAAGTCGTAACAGATCGAGCATCGTCGGCATCAGATCCACCAGCGGGACCGGCTGTGCGACGCGAACGGGAGGCGGGGAGGCGGGGAATGGGGACGACGGGGGCGGGACGATGATCAGCGGGATATGCAGCGTGGAGCGATACAGCAGATAGCCGTGCGTAGGTTCCTGATGTTCGTTCAATCCTTCACCGTGGTCACCGACGATCACAATGCAGGTGTTGTCAGTCAGTTTTTCCTCTCGCAGGAATTTCGTGATCCTGGCAATCTGTCGATCGACGAACCCAATTTCGCCATCGTAGAGTCGTTCCTGGAACTTGTCGCCGAACAGGACTTCATGGGGCTGATAGGGGAAGTGTGGGTCATACAAGTGGATCCAGCAGTGAAATTTTTCCTGCTTGTGGCTCGCCAGCCACTTGAGTGCCGAATCGACGACAACAGAGCCACTTCGCTCACGGTGCAGAACGTCATGCGGCCGTACGGTACCACTCAGGTCATCGTCATAGGTTTCAAACCCCTGATTGAGGCCGAAACGCGAGTCGAGCACGAATGACGCAACGAAGGCCCCGGTGGCGTAGCCCGCACGAGAGAGCACCTCCGCGAAGGTCTCGATCTCGTCCGGCAATCGGCCCTTTCCGTTGGTGATCAGGCCATGTTCAGGAGGATGAAGCCCGGTGAACATGGTGGAATGCGAGGTCAGCGTGAGTGGGGCCGGGGCATACGCTCGCTCGAAAAGGACGCCTCGGCTGGCCAGTTCATCGATCATCGGCGTATGGACGTCTTCCGCACCATAGCAGCCAAGATGATCGGCACGGGTTGTGTCGAGCGTGATGACGATCACGTTCCACGGCTGGCGAGGTTCTAAGAAGAAAACAGACCAACCGATTGCCACAGCAAGAGCGACCCCGATGAGCGTGATCCAGAGCGGTATTCGACGTTGTGGTTGCACGACGATTGCCTTCATTGTCGATCCAGGGAGGTCCTTGGGGGCGGAGTCAGGTCTGTCTGAACGATCCCGGTTCGACTTTTCGGGGGTTTGCGGGGGTTTGCGGGGCGCTTGCGGCAGTTGCCGTCCGTCTAACCGGGCGGGGTCAATGCGGGAGAGGCTAGTGCGAGGTGAGGTCCATCTGGCAGACGGCCCATTGTCCGAAGTTCTCTTCGACCTCAACTCTCAGAGTTTCGAGATTCTTGCCTCCCGGGTGATTCAGGAAGACTTCCTTCAACCGAAGTGCCAGCCAGTGCCCAATCAGTTCGGCCGTCGTGTTGGCGACGGGTAACAGGACACAATCTTCCAGCGGGAAGACCCAGCGGCGCTCCGCAAAGGTCGCGGTTACCTCGCGATCGGTGGTCGTGACGTGGATCGCCTCGTGCTGCGTCGGTAAAAGAACATGATGGTCAAGCTCATTGACCAGCTTCTGTGTGGCGTCTCTCAGCGCGATAAAGTCGAACACATAGTGGTTCTCGTCCAGTGGCCCGGCAACTTCGACGGCGACTCGCCAGTTGTGTCCATGCAGACGTTCGCAGATGTTTCCGTTGAACGTGATGAAGTGCGCGGCACTGAAGACGAGGTGGTCTTTCGTCACACGCACGTGATATCGCTCGGTTGTCATATCGTCGTCTCGGCAGTAGCAGTCAGAATCAGGTTTGCCCGGTCAGTGATCGCGGACCGGGTCGGAGAGGGGATCAGACCATCTCGCAAGGCGGCAAACAAGGCCGCAGCCACCAGATCGGCCGTCGTTCCCGGATTTCGGCGATGCCCATCTGAACGCAGCCAGCAATCGAGTTCTGCCAGCCGCGACCGGTCGGGAAGCGCCGAACCGACCGCAGTGGTCAGAACGGCAGCGGCTCGCGTGGCGGATTCCCGGGCGATGTCCCAGCCACATTTGCGGGCAATCAGCGTGTCGGGCCATTCGGCCATCATCCAGACATGCAGCAGGACAACGGCCTGTTCCCAGTCGGTCGTGGTTAAGAACAGATCCGCCAGCTTTCGGCGTGCTGCAAACACCAGCCGGTAGTTGGTGCAGTACTGCTCTGCGATGCGGTCCCGATCGACGGCCAGTTGCATTGCCTCCCGCAACGTGACCGTGGGTTGCTCGCGAATGTCCTGGGACGAGGCTTCGCCCATTCCCCCCGGCAGAGCCAGTCGGATCGCCGCGTAGACCTCCCCGGCATCGCCCGTGGTCGTATTGTCCAGGACGGCGCCAATTCCCTCTTCCAGTGGAACGTTATGGGGAACGGCGACGAGCGGAGCCAGCAGCAGGATGATTCCCAGGTTGACGTTCGTGCCCGTGGCATCGCGCGTGGCTCTGACGGCGTTGAAAATTGCTGCTCCCAAACGAGGAGGACCGGGGGATGAAGTACGAAGGTTCCGGCCCGGACCGATGTCAGTACCGCCTGCAGAAGAGGGGGCCAAGGCGGCGAGCGGTGCTGCCACTGCTTTTGCCGCTTGAACAAAATCGTTGTAGGTCAGGTCGCTGAATGCCGCCGCGGGATGGACGTTGCCCGGCTTCCGGGCGGTGGCTTCCATCAGGCAGGCGATCTCAATCTGTTCCGCTAGCGTCACGAAGTGATCCCGCTCCAATCAGTCCATGTTCTGAAACCATCCTCATTCCCCCCCGGTTCCCTCAGCCCTGTGGGCCGTCTCTGATAGCGGTCACCGCAGGAACCTCACCCCAAAACCCCGCGACGGGATGGAGCTTCCTGGTCCGGTGCGCTCGGGGAGTGCAGGTCATCATCCGCCAAGTTTGGACGGGCCGAGGCAGACGTCGTATCATGCTCGCAACGGTGTCGCAGGTCCAATCATTTCGCAAAATTGAAAGTTGCCCAAACCTTGTCCTCATTTGAACAGACGCAATTTGACCTGACTGGCCGAACTGCCTTGGTGACGGGAGCAGGGGGTGGCATCGGCCAGGCTGCCGCCATCGCACTGGCACAAGCGGGGGCGATGGTGGGGATTCATTACAACACCGATGCGAAAGGGGCCCATGAAACACTGGCCGAGATTGAAAAGGCCGGTGGTCGCGGTGTGTTGCTGCAGGGAGACCTGACGTTGGAAGTCGACGCCAACCGCGTCGTGGATCACTTCGTATCGCAAACCGGTCGGCTGGACATTCTGTTCAACAATGCCGGTAATCCCCTCTCACGATCTTCCATCGAGCAATGTCCGACCGATCTCTGGATGCAGGCTTTTCAGGTCAATGTCCACTCCGCGTTCCTGATCACACGCCGTGCAATACCGCACCTGAGAAAGAGTGCGGGACACGCAAGTATTATTAACAACCTTTCCCTGTCTGTGCAGACGGGGGGATCAGGGGGTGCAGGTCCATACGCCGCGGCAAAAGGTGCGTTACAGGTCTTTACGCGAACGTTGTCGAGAGAGCTGGCTCCGGATGTCCGGGCGAATTGCATCATGCCGGGTGTTGTCGAAACGCGTCATCATGAAATCTTCACGACGCCAGAGAAGATGGAAGATTATCGTCGGCAGACACCGCTGGGACGGAACTCTCAGTCGAGTGAAATTGCCCAGGCGGTTCTGTTCCTGGCGTCGGATGCGTCGAGCTTCATGACAGGTGGCGTGATCGACCTCAATGGGGGACGATTCTTGCGCTGAACGGGTGCAGCCGGGTTTCGGGACCAAAATTCCGAATGGGCACCCTGCAAGACACAGAGGGGATGATCTACGCTCCCCGGTTGGAAATGGAACCTGACCCGCCAGCGAGATCATCAGGATAGGTCAGGTCGAATTGGAAAGGTCTGTCATGCGAATCTGGGTGGATGGCGATGCCTGCCCTGCAGTCATCAAAGAAATTGTGTTCCG
The DNA here is from genome assembly GCF_041860085.1 of Schlesneria sp. DSM 10557. Classification (NCBI taxonomy): domain Bacteria; kingdom Pseudomonadati; phylum Planctomycetota; class Planctomycetia; order Planctomycetales; family Planctomycetaceae; genus Schlesneria; species Schlesneria sp. DSM 10557. Next base: position 3,660,480 of record NZ_CP124747.1, on the reverse strand, counting down.
TGCGGCGAATCGGATCCGGATTCCGCTGACGGTGGTGGCGAATCAACCAATGAGGCTTCCACGTTCGGAGTTCATCAGTCAATTGACGGTTCCCGCCGGACTGAATGTTGCGGATCAGCAGATTGTTGAACTACTGAATCCGGGTGATCTGGTGATCACGGCGGACATCCCGCTCGCGGCGTACGTCGTCGAGAAAGGGGGAACCGCCCTGGACCCGCGCGGCCATCTCTATACGGAAGAGAATATTGGCGAGCGACTGGCGATGCGAAACCTGCTGGATGGCCTGCGAGGCGAAGGAGTTGTCGGAGGTGGTCCCGCCCCGTTCGGGGGAAATGATCGGCAGGCATTTGCCAATCAGCTCGACCGCATCCTCGCTAAGCGACGACCTGTGTAACCGGCGGACAGGACGTGAACCTGAATCCGCCAGGTCGCGTTCGTTCACGGTTCCTGCTGGAATTCGTCCGCGAACGGATCGAGCGGTTCGGCGTCTTCAGGCTCGAGTTCACGAGGGGGATTGAATGCTGCGGGACTGATGTCGTCCGTCTCTTCCGACGTCTGATGCACAGCTCGTTCGACCTGCGGATCTTCTTTCGGAGAAAAGCTCGCCTGTACGACCGTCTGGGGGCCGCGGGCCTTGCCGTTCGCCAGTTGTGTTCGCAGCGTTTGCCGCAATGCCAGACGCTGTGACTCTTCGGGTCCCGCGATCAGCATGATGTCGTCCACGATATAGCGATCATACTCATGCCGCAGCGTGACCTTGGCTCCGTACTTCTGGTCCCCAAAGTTGACAACCACTTCCTTGTCGCCGAACGCCATCGATTTGACAGGGGCCTGAAGGAATGTGTCTGCTGACATGCCCGAGTTCGGCACAAAGTCCGACTGACTCCAGACCATGCGGTTGAAGTCGTTGGTGCAGTTGCCCCTGATCAAGTCCAGTGCCTGCTCCTGCTGCTCGGCGTTGCGGCCAAGCGTTATTCCGGCAGCAAAATCTTGAATCGGAATCAGGATTTCCAGCGTTGATTTCACGGATGCGGGAACCCCCGTGACCTGCCACTGCACGTCGTCCACCAGGAACTTTCCACGTTCGTCTCGCAGCAGGTAGGTGTAGGGCCGGCCACCCTGGCGGACTTCGATTTTCGTGAGCGCTCCCTGGAAGGTTGCGGAAACGTATTCGACTTCGGGTGAATCGAATCCTTCGAGCGGCATCGACGGGACGGTTGCTTCCGACATTTTGTCCCAGACACGGCTGGAGAAGTCGCGAGTGGAACAGTGCTTGATCTGATCGAGTTTACGATGGGACAGAGCATCGACGAACACTTCCAGCATCCCCTGGGCGGTGAACAGGGCGGAAAGTCGTTTTTCCTGCTTGGTATCCACTTCGTAGATGGTGACGTCAGAGACAACGTAAGCGGGAAGTGCATCCGAGGTGATGTCGGGTTCACGCTGCATGTCGATCTGAATGAACTCCGCTTCGCTGCGAAGTGTGAAGTCGGCGCGGTTACCACGCAGCCGGACCTGAAGTTCGTGTTCGGGCAAGTGCGGATCGGGGAGCCGGGCCTGCGACAGATCGGCGAACGACAAGCTTCCCTGGAAGAAGTCGTTTTCGCAGAGAGTTTCCAGCCTGGTTTTATCGTCCGCCTGGTATGCGGCGAGGAATCCGACACACCGATTCACGGCATGAGCGAGGTTCAGCACGGAGGGAAGTTTTTCTTCTTCGTCCTTACACAAAATGGCGATGTCGGCGACCTGCCATTTTCCTTTCCGCAGCTCCATCGAGAGCACGGTCTCTCCGGATTTCCGGGGAAGTCTGACGACGGCCAGTTTTTCGTCCATTGATGCCGACGGGCGGAATTTTCCACTGGCTGGTTTGTTCGACGTGACCTGACGTGTCACCTGGGCCAGGAAGGGAGGAGGCAGTTCTTCGAGTGCCGTCCGCAGCTTCGGCGTGGCGACGGAGAGAACCTGCTCGCGGTCACCATGGTTCCAGGCATCCAGGAATTCGCGTACGGTGAGCAGCAGGTCCATCTGCTCGGTCACCGACTTGTACGCTTCAATTCCTTTTTTCTTCTGCTTGAGGTAGATGTCATCGATGACCCACTTACCCGAGTCATCGAGTGTCAATTCGTAGAAGACTTCTTTCTTGTCTTCGCCCACCTGGACGGTGACTCGCTTTTTGGTTTCAGAAACCTTTTCGACGTTCATGATCGACGTCTTGCCATCGGGGATGCGCAAGATCTTAATATCTTCCAACGCCGTCGCAGTGCGCAGCGCTCGCTTATTGAAGTCATCAGACGAGGCGACCTTCAAACCTTCGAGGTTTTGTGCCTCGAGATTTTTGGCGAACGTCGTGATGGCTCGGTTCTCAATCATATGGGCGCAGCCAGCCCCGGCAACGCTCAGGGCGAGACCGACTGACCACACAACGGAGCGAACAGCTCGGGACATGCGTGCCATCCTTGGCTGAGTTGGCGCAAAGGTCGCGCGGACTCAAAAGTCTGACAAAAACGGAAATGGGAAAATGGGAGGACAGGCTTCTCTCAGATTCCAGATTTCAGGTCAATATCACGTATCCGCCCTGAAGTTCGGAAAGAACCAGATTCCGCGAAGCGAGCCCAACTGCGGCAGAATCGGCGCAAAAGAGGGTTTTCTGCTGCGATGACGGGCTTTCTCAGCCTCCTGCCAACGAGTGATCGAGAGGCGGGGGAGACAGGACTCTCGATCTCTCTGTTTCGGATCCCTATTTCAGCAGCCTGGCGATGGCCGCCAGGAGGATCTCTTCGGATTCGGGTGCGGTGCGGGAGACCCAACTGGTCTCGTAGCCCCCTTCCGAATAGGCAATCGCGGTACCAATATAGCCGGGGCCACAGTCGCCGTAGCCAGCCGTGCAAATGAAGCGATCAGGACGCATTTTCTGTGCGGCTAACTGGTATTCGACGAAGATTTCTCCCGGCAGATTCAGGATGACCGCCTGTCCCAATCGCAGCGAGCTCAATTCGATTGTCTGTTTGGCCAGAACGCGTTTTGCATAGGCAAGGTCTTTCGCAGCGCGAATCCGTTCCAGCAGGTGGGCTTTATCATTCTTGAGCATGTCCTCAAGCGCTGCCAGGTTTTGCAGCGGTTCCCGCAGCGGAAGGGTAACCGGTTCGACACGCCATTCGATGTCGTTCGCAGCCACCGGAACGCGGGTGGTACTGGTCCAGGCTTGTTCCATTCCGGCGGCAAGTCTTTCTGTCAGTTCGATCCGGGCCTCTTGCGAGCCATTGTTATATTTTCCCGCAGCAAGATTCCCGCCGGCTCCGTTGAAGTGCATGTGGAACAGTTTGGGTTCGGCCCGGTCACGAACGGCTCGCGCCAGACCGACGAAGTCGGCACTGACCGCACCTTTGCCGTAGTGGCTTTGGGGGTGCGTCGCGTAATAGGTGATTGAGACCAGAGGGGTATCACCATTCCAGAAGCTGAGCAGTTTCAATTGGGGATCGATGACCCCCTCGGGAGCCGCGATCGCTTCGGGATCGACGGTGGAGCTGTAGCGGACAATTTTCACCTTGCCATCTTCACCAAGAATGCGTCGATTGGATGCAACCCGGTCCACAGTGGCCTGACCTGTCCCGAGATGCGTGAAGGGGCGAGCGGAAGGCAATGCCGCTTTGACCGTGAGCTTCAGGCGCTTCAGTACATCCCTGAGGAAGGGAACATCGAAGGCTTTACTCTCGATGCCGTACGGAGCAAGAAGTTCCGCTTCGCTGAGATCGCACGCAGGGGCATCGTGCTGATGCAGGACATGCACGGCGACGCGGGACGGAATCGTCTCTGCCGCGGATGCGAGGGCTTCCTTCCAGGCGTCGTACCCGCCATTACCAATGCCGACAAAGTCGACCGCACACAGGACAATCGGTTGCTCAACGCCCAGGATGATGATGCCGCGAGCGGAGAGGGGATCATCAATTTTGGAGGCGGGGGGAATAAAGCCTTCGCACAACGGTGAACCGATCGGAGGTGTCACGTCCAACTGGAATGTGACCAGTCGCAGTTCCTGAGCTTCGCTGGCAGGGCAGAAGAAGCTGAGCACGACGGTGCAGACAGTGAGCAGGAATCCTGGACGCATGATTTCTCCCGTAGCTCTGATCGCGGATGGAGGCAACGTTATTTGCTGGTGCGAGGCTGAATGGCGAACATCCGTGTGGGGCCTCCTGTTCCTGATGTAATCTTGATCGGCGCAACGATCAGGAAAAAGTTCCTTGCCGGAAGCTGATCGAGATTCGCAACATTCTCGAGTCCATAACGACCGGCACCATTAATCTGATGATGCACGGTGAAGTCTTTGGACGGACCATAATCGATGCTCAGTGTATCGATTCCAATCCCGCGAATGTTGCGTTCCTTGATGAGCCAGCTTGCTGCTTCCGCAGAAAAGCCGGGGAAGTGCATTCTTCCCTGCGCATCCTGATTGCGATAACGGACATTGCTCTTCCAGAAGCGCGCCCATCCGGTGTTCAGCAGTACGATCGCCCGGCGGGGAATGGGGCCATGGATCGTTTCCCAGTCCGTCAGGTCTGCAACCGTCAGCCGATAGTCGGCGTCGCTTTCTCCCTTCAGGGAAATATCCACCACGACCCCGGGGGCGAATAAGTCCTCGCTGGCAATTTCATCCAGGGTCAATTGCCCTCGCTCGAAGTGACACGGAGCGTCAATGTGCGTGCCGAAATGTTCGGGCATGCTGAACGCTTTTGAGGAAACCCCGTTCTTCTCCAGGGTGGCGATCGTTTTCAGTTCAAAGGGCTGGTAGTCATCCCCCGGCCAGAATGGGCTTTTTTCGTCCAGCGAATGAGTCAGGTCGAGTAACTCGGCCTCTCCTGCAGCGAGCTGCCCCAGCGTCACTGCTTGCACGGAATCGACGGGGGCCGGCCGGTTCTGGGCAGAGGTGATCCCTGTCGCGATCAACCACCATCCCATCGCTCGCAGAAACAGGGGTAAATATCGCTGCCTCAAGGAACTCATCGGGATATTCCTGTCGACCAATGGTAGGCATCCGTTCGCCGAGACTTCTCTTCTGCCTGTCACGGTGAACTTTCGAGATCGTACTCACGACATGTTAACGTAACGATCCAGAGGCGTGAGGCGAAGGGAGAGGGAAACTTTGCCCGAATCAGGTCGTTCCATCACGTCGCAGGGGAAAGAGGCTCGCTGGTCAGATGTGGTGAAATCTGTTCGCGATCGACCTGACTCGTGCGAAGTACACACTGCTCTCGTTCTGGACCTTGTGACGTTCGTAGCGACAGAGATCGGCCCTTTCAGGGGAAGGGCCCCGGCCGGACCATCAGCCCTGCGCGGTCGATCTGAAACGCCACCAGCCCGTCGTGAAACAAATCGCAGCGAAGAACAGCAGCATGCCACAGCAGGTGGCGACCAGTTGTGGATCGACAACGGGTTGGGTCAGAACCGCATCGAAGGCTTTCAGGGACCAGGCGTGCGGCGTGATCAGGCTGATCTGCTTCATCAACTTGGGAAAGAGTTCTCTGGGGAAGAAGCAGCCACTGACGCTGCTCAGTACCAGAATCAGCGTCGTTCCATAAGAAGAAATCTGCTGATCCGTCTGAACCAGCGTGGCCAGAAGCAGCCCTAGCGACGCGGCGGCGGCGGACGTACAGAGGATCACCGGAATCAGGTAAGCCGGCTGTGATCCCCAGGGCATGCCGAAGAGGAGTCGGCCACACAGGAACAGCAGTCCGCATTGCAGAATCGATGTCAGGTAGAACGGAATCGTTTTGCCGATCAGCAGCGAGGCGGTGCCGATGGGGGCCATCAGCAGACGCCGCAGTGTTCCCTGATCCCGTTCGATCATGAATGACCGCGCCATGATGTTGACCAGAAAAAATGCGAACATCACGGTGAAACCGGGAACAACCCAGAGGAAGACCGCGTTGGACTTGGGTTCTTCCGTTTGATCCGGCAGGGACAACTTTGCCGCAGTTTGAAGCTCCGTTGTTTCTTCTTCGTCAGTACGGACCCAACCCCGGGTCACGGGATTCTTTCGTGCAGCAATCGGAGCGACGAACTTGATGATCAGTGATGTGACGACTCCTTCCAGCAGCTTACCGACACCCCCCGCCGATACTTTTGCGTCCAGTGTCACGTCGAGGGACGAAACTCCTGAGACCGCCAGACCGATCTTGGGATTGAAGATGTCCGTCATCCTCACTTCGTCAACAAGTTCCTCAAACCGTGGTCCAATCTGCATCAGCATGATTGCATCGCCACTGCGGGCGAGTTCGGTGGCCGCTTCTTCCGAGTCGACAGGAGTAATCAACAGTTCGGGTTGCTGACCGAGGCTGCTGATCAGTTCTTTCGAGGTCTCGCTTTGACTGCGATCGATCAGAGCGATCCGGAAACGTTCGGTATTATCGTCACGGGTGAGGAACTGGCCGGTTGACATGCCGACAATCGAAATAAACAGCAACGGCAGTACGAGCAGCAACACGAGTGCTTGACGGTCCTGCGAGAGCAGAAACAGATCTTTTGCGGTGATATACCAGGCAGCCATACATTAGAACCTATCGCATATTCGGTTGAACGTCGAAAATTGCCCGCTGTTGCTGTGATTATCTGTGTACTGTCGGATTGGACGTGCCGTTTGGTAAGGTCTGGAAGATCTTGTCGAAGCTGCGGAATCTGGTGAGTTTTTTGTCGACGACGTGGTCCGTCAATCCCGCAGGCGTTTCCCGGTGAGTTTGAGGAATAGTCCTTCCAGATTCGATTGCTGAGTTTCCACCCGCAAGACTTGAACGCCTGATTTTTCGAGCTTGTCCAGGGTGGCGCGCAACCGTGTTCCCAGATCGTGTTCGTCATGGGGTGAATGAGGGTTGGTCATCGGGTGGCTTCCGTCGCGGGCCGTGGGATTTTGACCGTTTGTTTTTGCGAGGTTCCCGACAGATGTCCCGCCCGAGACAATGACGGCGGGTTCATTGTCGTTACTGACGCCCACGCGTGCTAAATCCCCGAGTTCGGCGGCAACCCCGTCCGTCCGATCCACGTACAGGAAAACATCGGCGGACATCCCCGACAGCAGGCTGTGAATCGAATCGTTTACCAGGACCACCCCTTGATCGATGATCGCGACCCGTTCGCAAATCGACTGGACTTCTTCCATATAGTGACTGGCGTAGATCACGCCCACGCCGGCGGCCGTCTGTTTACGAATACAGTCCATCAGTCGCGCACGCGATTGGGGATCGACCCCCAGAGTCGGTTCATCCAGGATCAGGATCTGCGGTCTCTGCATCAGTGCGATGCCAAAATTGAGCCGGCGCTTCATGCCGCCAGAGTAGTTTCCCGCTTTCCGGCGAGCGCTCTCTGTCAGACCAATCTCTTCCAGAACTTCGCTGCAGCGCTGGTCCAGTTCTTCGCCTCGAATTCCGTAGAGATTTCCGAAGAACTTCAAATTGTCCAGACCGCTGAGTTCCTGATAAATGGCATATTCCTGGGGAACCAGGCCAAAGACCCGACGCAGGGAAAGATCTTTCCCGTCGAAGTGTTTTCCATTGATTCGGACTTCGCCACTGGTCGGGGTCAGCAGCCCCGCCATCATCATCATGGACGTGCTTTTGCCCGCTCCATTGGGACCCAGCAGTCCGAGGACTTCGCCACCCCGGATCGAGAAGCTGACGTCCTTGACGGCAACGTGCGTTCCGAACTGCTTCTGCAGTTTGATCGCTTCGACCAGAATTCGGGAAGGAGGGGCCACGGCGCCAAGCGATCCCTCAGACTCGGCGAGTCTGTGCGACTGCGGGGAATCCGAAGTATTGTCCGTCAAGCGTCGCCTCACAGATGGGTGGTTTCGACACGACCTCGTTCAGAGGGTTCCAATCGTCATAATATCTGCGCCGATGAGACGGAGCCATTGACACGCGACGAAGAAATCGTCGAAGTCGGACATTCTCTGCGAAACTCTTTCCGAGTTCGGTTGATCGAAGGCGGAGTAGCATCGTACCGTACCCGTTCGAAATTCCCTTGATTCCTCTGGTGGAACTACGATGGTCGTCAATCGAATTAACCGTTCAGCGGTTTTGCTTCCCGTGCTCGCGGTGTTGTTGCTGGCGGGGGTCTGGCTGGGTGTATTGCCACGGTCGGGGGCTGACGCAGACACGCTGGTCGTATACTGTGCCCACGACCGGATCTTTGCCGAAGATGTTCTGAACGAGTTCTCCCGCCAGACAGGAATTCAAGTTCAGACGCGATATGACACGGAAGCGACAAAATCGCTCGGGTTAATCAATCTGATTGTCCAGGAAGCGGCGCAACCTCGCTGCGATGTTTTCTGGAACAACGAACTGCTGGGGATGGTCGAGTTGCAGCAGCAGGGCTTGCTTGAGGCTCATCGAGGGGCCGCGTGGAGCCGTATTCCCGAGCAGTTTCGCGACCCTGAGGGTTATTGGGTCGGATTCGCTGCCCGATTGCGTGTCATCATCTTCAACACGAGTCAGGTCGCCTCATCAGAAGAGACCTTCAGTACGCTGCTGGGGCTGGAACCGGCTCGCGTCGCGATGGCGAAGCCGCTGTTCGGTACGACGCTCACTCATTACACCGTACTCTGGCACTTGTGGGGGGGCGAACGTCTCAAAGACTGGCACCGTGATTTGCGGATGCGGGGCCTGCGCGAAGTCGATGGGAATGCGGCTGTCAAAGACATCGTCGCCCGAGGGACTTGCGATGCCGGATTAACAGACACCGATGACGTGTTCGTGGCGCTGGATGACGGGTTACCCGTCGAGATGCTTCCCGTTCGCATCTCTGCCGTCCCGCCTCAATCGGATCACCAGGCCGTTCCTGCCGAGAATTCGCCGACGGCGACACAGTACCGCACGGTCTGTATTCCGAACACGGTCGGAATCATTAAAGGAACCCGCCGGCTGACCGCCGCGCAGCGACTGGTTGATTTTCTGGCGTCTGCCGAAACCGAATTGGCACTCGCCAAATCAAAAGCACGGCAGATTCCTCTGGGCGAAGTAAATGCCGAACTGATTCCCGCAGAGGTGCAGAAGTTGACGGAGTGGGCTCGCGACGGGGTCGATCTGCGAGGCCTGCTTCCCGCCCGACGGGAATGTCTTGAGTGGTTGAAAGCGGAGTACCTGAAGTGAAACAGGGTGCTGCATGAGTCTCGGGTGGGCCTGCTGGTGGACACTGGTTCGGACATGCGTGCTTTGCTTGTGTGCATGGCCCATCTGCATCGGCGTTGAACGCTGGCTGCGTCAGGTGTCGGATCGGTGGCGGCCCCTGGCTTTCGGCCTGGTGCTCGCACCATTTCTCTTTCCGGAACTGCTGGTGGGTTACACGTACCGGGGGCCGGCACTCTCGTCGTCGCGCGCGGCGGAATGGCTCTGTACGGGACTGTTGCTGCTGCGGATTGTTCCGATCGGCGTGGTGACGCTACTTGCCTCACCGCCGGGACTGGCCAGTGCTTCGGCCCTTTATTGCCGATGGATGCTCGTCCGACAGAGCGGGTTCTCGCTGAGAGAGCTGGCACGTCTGCTCGCCTGCATCTGGAACGACCCGGTACGGCGAGTTCTGCCCGCCCTGGGGCTCATGGCCCTGGTTGCGTTCCAGGAGTTTGAACTGGCGGCGCTGCTGCAGACGGCGAGCTGGACGGACTGGTTCATCGCTGCCCAGCGCGTCGGACTCGACCGAAACGCGATGCTGGCTCAGTCGTCCTGGCCCGTCGTGATGCAATTGCCGCTTGTTCTGGGAATCGTGAACTGGGCCGTCCACCGGCAGACACCTCACGTGGAAGCGAATCACGAGTTCCGTGTCTCGGCCCGGAACCACGGAATGGCATTGCTCTATCTGGCTGTGGCCCTGACGGGGGGATGTCTGATTCCCCTCATTTTTCTGGGATCAAATCTGCTGAGCGGGTTACGGCTGATCCTGGTCCAGCGCACGCAGTTGCTGGGACTCAGCCACGAGGTTGTGATCGCGGTGGCGATCAGCCTGACTGCAGGATTAGCGACTTGGGGGATGAGTGGCCGGTTTCTGCGTTCACAACAGGGTTCGCGGTTCGTTCGGATCGGCGTGCAGGGGGTGCTGTTACCGGGGCTGGCGGGGTCGCTGCTGCTCAGTCTTGCGGTCTCGCGCTTGTTTCAGCAACCCTGGTTTCGTCCGTTCTATGATACGCCGATTCCCTGGGTGATCGCTGTGACGGTGTGGTTGTTCCCTCGAGCGGTACTCGTGCGACTCTGGCTGGAAGCGACTCAGTCGGGTGAGGGGCTTTACCTTGCGAGCCTGTTGACAAACGGAGCGGGGCGAACGAGTGCATCCATGGAATCCCCTGCGGCAGCTCAGGCCGAGATGCCACATCCGACGAGACTGGCGGGAAGTTTAGCGTTCCGACTGCGTGATCAACCCCGTTTGCTGGCGATTGGCCTGCTGTGCTATTGGGCCTATCTCGACCTGTCGACCGCGTATCTACTCGCTCCGACCGGAATGCCCTCGGGCCTGGTAAGGCTTTATAACTTCATGCACTTCGGACGGTCAGCGGCGCTGTCTGCCGAAGCGTTCGCATTCTTCGGGATGCCGATCGCCTTGCTGTGTCTGGCGATCGGCATCATGCGACTGTTTCGATCGTAGCGGACAGACTCCCGCGACATCGGGTGCGGGAGGTGACCACGGGAGGTGAACACCGAACAGACGCAGCACACGTGCGTAAGCGTGCGCTGCGCCGGTCCGCCTGACGATCAGAATACTTCGGTATGCTGCGGGCGGGGTTCTGGCGACTGAAGGTCGAGTTCGATCAGCCGGCCTCCCCGTTTCCAGGCGGGGGGGCCATAACCGCCCCAACCGCTGACACGTCCGTAAGCCAATTCGATACCCTCCCATTTGCCATGATAATTGTTGACGTGGTCATGGCCGCAGAAGACCCCCACCACCCGGCCTGAGGCCGAAAAGTCCTGAAAGGACTGGCCGGTGTCACTGTCGAAGCAAACCTTCTCTGCCTTGTCCCCCTCTGCCTGTCCCGACTCGAACAAGTCGTGATACTCCTTCAACGGAATATGAACGAAGACCGTGATCGGAGATTTGACCTGTCGCTGGGCGTCTCGTTCCATCTGAGCTCGGAACCACGCAAGTTGCGGGTCAGAGATCCGGCGATCACCGGGTGCGTAGCCGACCTGAAAGAAGAACAGGGACGCTCGCGGTTGAGGGTTGTCCTTGTCCATGATGTCGTAGCGGTAGCAGTAATGGCGTCCGGTGGCTGCGTCGTGGTAGCCCTGAAATCCCCGTTCCATTCTCTGCCGGATTTCGTCGAGCGGAAGGGAGCCTTCTGCCTGTTTGACCGGGTAGTCATGGTTTCCAAAGCAGAGGGTCCAGGGAACCTGCAGGCCGTTGAGAATGTCCATCCCGGTCCATTCCACCGGTTTCGATGAATCGTTGTTGACGAAGTCGCCGGTGTGAATGATGAAGTCGGGCTTTACGCGGTCGACCAGTCCCCGCAGCAATTCCTCCGTTGCCTTGTTGGTTCCGTCGCCGGGATGGAAATGCGTGTCTGCCAGTTGGAGCAGTCGGACGGTCCGTGGTCTGCTGGGGGTGAAGAGAATGTCGAGCTGATCCGTGGATTGGGGCCGGATCAGCAGATCACCGAATCGCTGCTCTTTCTCTTCCGCCTTGCACGAGTTCGCCAGCGAACCGCTCAAGAGGGGAAGGGATGACAGTGCGACCGACTGAAGGAAAGTACGTCGTTGCATGAGTGCGAATCTCGGCTGAAGGCACGCGGTTCTGACCGACTCGAATAAGAGTCACAACAGGCCACGACAGAGTATCTCAATCGACACGTCAGTTGAAGTATTTGTTGAGGCATGACGCTGGGTGGAGTCCGACCGCCCAGACGAACTGGTTTTCCAGCGATGGATGCGTGCGCGGCGCCTGCAGGCTGCGTTGCCTTCCGGGGTGCTCGGCGAATATCGTGCGAGACTGGAGCGAAGGAACTTGAGGTTGCCTGGATCGCCAATCCACTCGACGTGACGTAGTGACAGCGACGGTCTGCTTTTTGCACAGGGTGACCCGCTGGTCTCACAAAGGATCTGATCTGCGGGATCCGAACGATCTGTGGGATCCGAACTGGGCAACAACGGCGACATAAGGCGGAACTGTAAAGAAGGGCGATTAGATGAAGTCGATCTTGTCGGCGATGATGTGTCTGACTGTCCTGTTCTTAAACCCGGGTTGGCTGCACGCCGCCGATGCGGAACCGGATCCTCGCCCGAACATTGTCTGGATTATTGTCGACGACATGTCGGCCAACTTTTCCTCGTTTGGCGAGAAACTGATCGAGACACCTCATGTTGACCGCCTGGTTTCGCAGGGGACCAAGTTCGAACGCTGCTTCGTGACCGCCCCCGTCTGTTCTCCGTGTCGATCGGCCTTGATTACCGGCATGTATCAGACATCGATCGGAGCGCACCATCACCGCAGCGGCCGAGGGACCGAGAAGATTCTTCTCCCTGCAGGCGTTGAGCCAGCACCCCTGATCTTTCAGCGAGCGGGTTATTTCACGACGATCAGCAGTTGGCCGCAAAAAGACCAGGGACTTGGCAAGACGGACTACAACTTCGAGTGGGATCGGGGAATTTACAACGGAAACGACTGGAGCGGCCGTGCCAAGGGGCAGCCGTTCTTCGCTCAGATTCAACTGCAGGGTGGCAAGCTTCGTCATAATCAACGCTGGAACGAAATCGCACAGCAGGAACTGGGCAGTTTGACATCCCCGCAGGCTGTCAAACTACCACCTTATTATCCTCGTGATCAGGTTCTCCTTGATGATTGGGCACAGTATCTGGATGCCTGCCGGCATACGGATAAGCAGGTCGGTCAGGTGATTGAGCGACTGACGCGCGAGGGGCTGCTCGACAATACAATCATCTTCTTTATGACAGATCACGGTATCAGTCATGCGCGAGGTAAGCAGTTCCTCTACGACGAAGGGATTCACGTCCCTCTGGTCATCCGGGGGCCTGGCATCGAGAAGGGCAAAGTGCGAGAAGACCTGGTAGAGCACATCGATCTCGTCGCCACTTCCCTCGCTCTTGCCGGACTTGCGATCCCCGCGACAATGCAGTCGAAGGATCTTCTTGCGAAGAACTATGCTCCGCGTCAGGCCGTCTTCAGTGCGCGAGATCGCTGTGACGAAACTGTCGATCACATACGGGCAGTGAGAACGGAGCGGTTCAAGTACATCCGCAACTTCCTGCCGCAGCGGCCTCATCTGCAGCCGAACCGGTATAAGGACAACAAGCCGATTGTCCAGAAGTTGCGCGAACTGCACGAAAACCAGCAACTCGATGCGCTGACAGAATTGCTGCTGTTCGCCCCCACCAGGCCTGCTGAAGAACTTTATGATCTGGCTGCAGATCCCCATGAACTCCGCAATCTGGCGGACGATCCTGCTTACGCTCAAACACTGACGGATCTCAGACTGCGACTGGAACTCTGGATGACAGGGACAAATGATCTCGGACGTACGCCCGAAACCGAAGCGATGTACGACAGCGATATGGCGAGTTACCTGGGCGGGGAGGGAGCCCGGGAGACCCCTCAGCGACAACTCCTGCGAAAGAATATCGAGCTGATGAAAGCCTGGAGACAAGAGGGGAAGTAGCCTGCTGAGTCGAATCGTTTCCCTGAGGATCCGCTCGTTCCAGGGCCCCCGATGGAAGTCATACGGATCCGCGGTGATGATCTGTGTCGGTCCCGGTGGTAATCGATATGGCCAGACGGTATGAATTCCAACAGCCTGATCGTCCCGTTCGAACCCGCAGGCCCCGGACGGAAAGTCATCCGTTGGTTGCGGTGAATCACGCCACCGAAAGAAGAGAGTTCCCGAATGTTTCGTGTGCTCGAAGTCACAGCGGAGGGACAGGTATCGGTCACCGAAGGGATCGACAAGGTCGGTCCCCCTCCGCCCGGTGTCTTGCGCTGGATCGATCTGGAAAAGCAGGATGAAGCGCAGCTCGGGGTGCTCGCACAGCGTTTCCACTTCCATCCACTCACCATCGAAGACTGTTCCCATTTCGATCAGCGGCCGAAAATGGAGGAGTACGGCGATTATCTGTTTCTTGTTACCCATGGCTTTCGTCTGACGGATTCGATTTCAGAGCCGCTGGATACCCTGGAACTGCACACATTTCTGAACAGAGACTACATCGTTACGGTCCATGTCGAGCATATCGCACCCCTGGAAACAGTCTGGTGCCGACTGAAAGGGGATGGGGCGCTCTTCAAACGAGGGGCCGATTTCGTCAGCTATCTCGTCGCCGATGCGATTGTCGACGGTTTTTTTCCGCTGCTGGATGATGTAGCGGCCCAGGTCGAAGATGTGGAGGATCAGGTGCTGGGAGGCAGTCACAAAGTGGAAATGGCTGACATCTTTCGCCTGAAACGGCTGCTGGTGGAATTGCGGAAGGTTCTGTCCCCCCAGCGGGATGTGTTCGCGCTACTCGCGAAGCGGGGTGACGGTCGCATTGGCCCGTCCACAGCGATCTATTTTCGTGACGTGTATGACCATGTCCTGCGTATCCATGAACGGGTGGAAGGGACACGCGATCTGCTGGGGAACGCGCTCGATGCGTATCTCTGGTCTGCGTCGCAGCGGACGAATGAGATCATGAAACGATTGACGCTGTTGAGCGCGATCTTCATGCCCCTTTCTTTCATTACCGGCTTCTGGGGTCAGAATTTTGAGGGGCTGCCGACGAAGTCGAATTCGATGATGAACTTCATGCTGGTCAGTTGCGCGGTCATTCCCCTCGGAATGATTTATTATTTTCGTCGTAGCAAGTGGTTCTGAACCGTCTGAAATGAGACCTTCCAGTCTGGAGTCAACGACCCGTGACGGATTTACAGATCGAACAAAAGCCGAACCGCTGGACAACCTTTCTGGAAATGCATGCCCTCGACGGGATGCTGCTGGCGGTGCCGATCGCCTTCTTGCTTCGGTTCGTCCCTTCGCTCAAGAACGAGACGCTGTTGTTTGTTGTGACGTGTGTCGCCATTATTCCGCTGGCAGGCTGGATGGGGCGCGCGACAGAGCATTTAAGTCATCGCGCCGGACACGGCGTTGGAGGGCTGCTGAATGCTACATTCGGCAATGCGGCGGAACTGATTATCGCTTTGATCGCCCTCTCGAAGGGCTATATCGATGTTGTGAAAGCGTCAATCACGGGATCGATTATCGGCAACATTCTGCTGGTTCTCGGGGCGGCGACGCTGGCGGGGGGATTACGTTACGAACGACAGACGTTTAACCGTGCGGGGGCGCGCATCTCGACGACGTCGCTCGCACTGGCGGCCATCGGTCTGATCATACCGTCGGTCTTTCACATCGCTGCTGCCCAGCATCCCGGCGGCTGGACCCCTGAGGCAGAGCAAAAGTTGTCTCTGGCGATCGCGTCTGTGCTGGCGCTCACCTACATTTTATGGCTGGTCTTTCTGCTGGTCACGCACCGCGGGCTCTTTTCGCCCGAGCACCACGGTGATGAAGCAGCGAATGAAGAGTCAGAAACGCCGTGGTCGCTGCGCAAGTCGATCGCCGTGCTGGCGGTTTCCACACTGTTCGTGGCGATCATGAGCGAGTTTCTGGTTGGCTCGGTTGAAGCGGCACGCGAATCGTGGGGAGTGACCGAGGTCTTTGTCGGGGTCATCATCGTGGCGATCATCGGCAACGCCGCAGAACATTCGACGGCCATCCTGGCCGCCTTCAAGAACAATATGGACCTGAGCCTGGGGATTGCCGTTGGTGCCAGTATTCAGATCGCACTCTTCGTCACGCCCGTGCTGGTGTTTGCTTCGTACTTTTTTGCGAAGCCGATGAATCTGGAATTCTCCATGCCCGAGATCGTCGCCGTGACACTCGCCGTCTGGATCGTATCGGTGATCAGTGGTGATGGTGAATGCAATTGGCTCGAAGGAGTGCAGTTGCTTTCGGTCTATCTGATCCTGGCGATTCTGTTCTTCTTCCTGCCTTGACCAGCAGCGATGGCGATGCGAGTCGATGCTCTCTTTCGGTCGTGTCGGCAAAAATCCGCGGAATGCGATTGGCTTTCCCGGGAAGTGCTGGTTAGGATTATGTCATTCCGTCTTTTTTGTGGTCATGTCTAACCGATTTCCGCCAGGATCCGCCGTGTTATGGTCCCTTGAGACAGTATCGCTATCAGGGCGTCGGTCTCCGCGACTGGACCGTATCTCGCTAGCGATTCCCGAAGGAATCACGGCTGTGCTGGGGCATTCAGGGGTGGGCAAGACGTCGCTTCTGAACCTTCTTGTCGGGTTTGAGACACCCTCGTCCGGGAAGGTGCTTTTTCAGGCGGACATTCCCGCGACAGAACTTCCCCTCTTCTGGGTACCCGCCAATCATGGCTTGTGGCCTCATCTGAGTGCGCGAGATCACCTGCTGACCGTGATGCCAGCCACGCAACGGGACCCCACGGGACGAGCAGACGAACTGCTCGCCCGGTTTGATTTAACAGAGCAAAGTGATGCGACTCCCGGATTGCTCTCGCAAGGGGAGCGGTCACGGCTCAACGTGGCGCGCGGTCTGGCGTCCGAGGCAAAGGTGCTCGTGATGGACGAACCGTTGGCTCACGTGGACTCCGCTCGGTGTGGCTGCTACTGGGCCGCAATCCGCGAACATTGCCAGGGACGAGGGACATCGCTGGTGCTGGCGACACACCTGCCGGATGTGGTCCTGCGCGAGGCCCAGCACGTGATTTGCCTGGGAAAAGGTGTCGTCACTTATGCAGGTGACGTGATGTCGCTCTATCACAAACCACCTACTCGAGAATTGGCTGAGCTGCTGGGACCCTGCAACTGGCTGGCGTCCGAAGACTCGCAACGATGGCTGAACTGCGAGGGACCACGGCAGACTGAGGGGGAAACGGAACGTTCGCTGCACGTCTCCATTCGGCCCGAACGGATCACGGTTCAACCTCACGACGACAGTGCGTTGATTGTCGAGCGATCGCGGTTTGCGGGTGCCTCCACAGAGGTCGATATCCGGGACGAGCGATCGGGGACTGTGCACCCTTTTGTCGTGCGGTCTCAGGGAAGTACCGACATTCAACCGGGGCAGCGAGTCGTCCTGCAACTGCTGCAGGTTCTGTTACTGCTGCTGTTCTTGCCTGGTTGTCTGTTTGATACGTCGCCGATCTTGCCGGTGAAAGCCGAGTCAACCTGGCAGATGCCCCCTGACGGTGCGCGGGTTCCCGCTCCACGAGGGATGACCGTTTCTCCGCAGGACGAGTATCTGGTGCTCGATAATGCGGGGCGCGTACTGGTGTTCGATGGCGAGGGGGATCTCCAGCGACAATGGTGGATGCCCGAGTACGCGATTGGTAAGGCCGAAGGGATCTGCGTCCTCAAGGATGGGCGCATCGCCGTTGCCGATACGCACTATCATCGAATCGTGCTCTTCGATCATGAGGGCGAAGTGACCGGAATGTTCGGACAGCGAGGGAGCGAACCGGGCGATTTTGTGTATCCTGTTTCGATCACTCAGGACCCCGACGAAAACCTTTATGTGTGTGAGTACGGGCAGAACGACCGGGTCCAGAAGTTTCGTCCTGACGGAACGTTTCTCCTGCAGTTCGGAGGGCCGGGGACCGGGCTGGGGCAGTTTCAGCGACCGAGCGGAATTGTCTGGTATGATCACCACCTCTATATCGTTGACGCGTTCAATAATCGGATTCAGGTTTACACGGACGAAGGGAATCCGGTTGCAATTCTGGCAGATTCAGACAGAATAGCTGAAGTTCATTATCCCTATGACATCGCGGTGGACCAGAAGGGGGATCTGTTGGTCGTGGAATATGGAGCAGGGCGTGTTTCCAAGTTTAGCCGGTCCGGTCGATTGTTAGGTCGTTACGGACGGTCGGGCCCCGGTCAGCAGGAAGCACAGTTCTCAACCCCTTGGGGTATCAGCATCGACCGGCGGGGCAGAATCTACGTTTGCGATACCGGCAATCGACGGATCGTGGAGTTGGACCTTTGAGATGATGAATAAACTGCGCCGGATCTTCACCAGCTTCTTTCCCATGTCTCGACGGCCGATCCGCTGGCGGGATACCTGGCCCCTCTTCGTCTTTCTGATCGTCTTCGGAGTAGCCTGTTTTGGACTGGAGTACGGGCACTACCTGATGTTTGCTCGCCCCCTGATGCTGGGGCTGATTGTCTTTGCTCCGTGGATCTGGTGGATGCACGTGACGGGATACGCCGGGCTTCCGCGCGGGCGTGCGACTGTAGCTCTGTTAACGCGGCTCACACTGCTCGGTTTATTGTCCATGGTGCTGGCAGAGCCACGGTCCGTTAAGACAATGGACGTCATGTCGATCGTCTTCGCCCTGGACGTGAGCGATTCCATCTATAGCCCCGACGACGCGCTGAACTACGTCGTTCAAACGGTGCAAAACCAGCGGCCTAAAGGGAAGTCGGATCAAGCGGGCCTCATCATCTTTGGCAAGACGCCGGCGTGTGAGCTTTCACCCAGCATGAGCTTCCCCTTCGAAGCGTTTAATTCGCAAGTCGATCGTGGTGCGACCAACATTGAGCAGACATTGTCCTATGCCGGGGCGCTCCTGCCGGAAGACTATCAGGGCAAAGTGGTCCTGATCAGCGACGGAGTTCAGACGGAGGGGAACCTCTCTCGGATTCTGGACGATTTGAAAGGGCGTGGCGTCGTCGTTGATGTTCTTCCCATTGATTACTCCTACAGCAACGAGGTCTGGCTGGAACGACTTGACTTGCCTCAAGGGGTCAAGCTGGGCGAGACGTACGAAGCCGGGATGCTGGTCAAGTCGCTCAACGATGGCAAAGGAAAGCTGGTTCTGCGTGAAAACGGAAACGTCATTGCCGAGCAGGAGGTCGAGTATAAGGAAGGGACTAACCGGTACACCGTTCCGATTACGCTCAGAACGGCAGGCTACTATGAATATACGGCCAGTATTGAAGTTCCCAAGGCGCAGGACAGTCTTCCTCAGAACAACACGGTCCTGAATTACGTCTTCGTCGAAGGGGAAGGAAAAGTTCTTCTGGTCACAGACGGATCGGGCGATCGCCGGGACTGGGAACTGCTGGAAAAAGCAATCCGCGATGGCGAACGAGCGGTTGAACGGATTGACGGTGTGGACATGCCCCGTGATGCAACGTCGCTGATGCCCTACGACTGCATCATCTTCGTTAATGTCCCACATGACGAGTTCGACGTTCAGCAGCTTCAGGCAGTTCGCGACGCTGTCTACAACCTGGGTGCGGGCTTCGTCATGGTCGGGGGGGCAAACAGTTTCGGGCCGGGCGGTTACCATCGAACAGTGATTGAAGAAATCCTGCCCGTGACCATGGATGTCTCACAGAAGAAGGTGCTTCCCAAAGGGGCGCTCGCAATCATTTTGCATTCGTGTGAGTTCCCTGAAGGGAACACCTGGGGCAAGCGGATCACCAAACAGGCGATCAAAGTGCTGGGTGCCCAGGACGAAGTGGGGGTGCTGGCGTATACGGAAACCGGCGAGAAGTGGTTGTTCGAACCGACACCCGCGGCGAACTATGAACAGCTTGTGCCGATCATCAACGGCGCCACCATCGGCGATATGCCCAGTTTTCAGAACACCATGCAAATCGGCTTGAAGGGGTTGCTGAAGAGTGACGCGGCGACTCGCCACATGATCATTCTCTCTGATGGCGATCCCCAGCCACCGACTCCGGCTCTCATTAAGGATTTCATCGACAACAAGATCAGTGTGTCGATGGTGGCGATCTTCCCGCACGGTGGTCTGGAAATTTCGAAGATGCAATCCGTCGCCGAAGTGACTGGGGGGAGGTACTACTTTCCGGAAGATCCCAACCAGCTTCCCGCGATTTTCATCAAGGAATCGAAGACGCTCAAACGGAGCATGCTGCAAAACAAGGTTTTTACCCCTGAGGTCGCATTTCCGTCTCCGATTCTGAAAGGGATCGACGGGCTGCCGGAACTAAAAGGCTATGTGATTACGACGGCCAAAGGTGATCTCGCGATGACGATTCTCACAGCGCCGCCAGATGCCGAAGATGCGGACTCACAGGACCCTATTCTATCAGTCTGGCAGCACGGACTGGGGAAGACTGCCGCGTTCACATCCGATTTCAGTACCAACTGGGGCGAGCACTGGCAGAAATGGGATCATTTTCAGCCGTTCGTCAAACAACTGCTGACAGACGTGAGCCGTGTGAAAAAGGATGGTCACCTGCGGATGTCGACGCATACTTCTGGAGGCGATGCCGTCATCGTGGTGGAAGATTTCCATCCCGAAGAAGGCTTTCTGCAAGTCACCGCGAAGCTGGCTGGTCCGAATGAGAAGTCCGAGATTGTCACTCTCAAGCAGGTTGCCCCTCGCCGTTATCAGGCGACAGTCCCGCTCTGGGGGCATGGTCGTTACCACGCGATCGGGCAAGGGACGGCGGGTGAACGAAAGGACGTCGCATTTGGTGGATTCATCGTTCCCTATTCACCCGAATACCTCCGTTTCCGATCGAATCGTCAGACACTTCAGGAAGTGGCTGATCGAACGAATGGTCGAGTCTTGTCGGGTGATCCCGAAAAGGACGATATTTACCGTCATGGTCGTGCGGCGAAACGCAGTACAAAACCCATCTTTGACTGGTTTCTGATTGCACTGGCCATCCTGGTGCCACTCGATGTGGCGATGCGGCGGATCCAGCTTGATCTAGGGGCAATCAAAGCCGCTCTGGGATTCGGTCGCCGTACAGCATCAACGGCGACAATGGGTGCGTTGCTGCAGGCGAAGGAGTCGGCGACGGCGGCACTCAAGTCGCGCCGCGAAGAACGTCCACTCCCACCCCCCACCGCAGGCACAGTTCTCCCTCGTCCTTCGCAAAAGCCCGCCACTCCGCCAAATGCGGGCAGTCCGAAACCGCCGGATGCACCGGCCGAAACCTCCGACCGACCTGCGGTCTCAACAACCGAACGCCTGCTGGCGATGAAACGCAAACGCGACGAAGAAAAATAGTTCAAAACACATTTTTAATACCAGAAGGTTTCAAAGATGAGTGCTGCTGAAGTTAGTGATCTGGTTTCTCTGGAGGCGGAAGCCGCTCATTTCAAACGCCAGTTCTCGGACGCGCGAGAGGCGATTGGAAAAGTCATCGTTGGTCAGTCGCGAACGGTCGAAGCGGCTCTCACGGCAATCATGTGCGGCGGTAACGTCTTGCTGGAAGGTGTGCCGGGACTGGGTAAAACCGAACTCGTGAAAGCACTGTCGCGAGTATTGGATCTGGAGTTCCGTCGCATCCAGTTTACTCCCGACCTGATGCCCGCGGACATCGTCGGAACGAACGTCATGTCCAGTGACGAGAACGGCCAGTACCGCTTTGAATTCCGTAAGGGCCCGATCTTCACGCAACTGCTGCTGGCTGATGAAATCAACCGTGCGTCTCCCAAGACGCAGTCCGCCTTGCTCGAGACGATGCAGGAACATTCCGTCACGACGGCCGGGAACATCTATCAGTTGAAAGAACCCTTCTTTGTTCTGGCGACGCAGAATCCGATTGAGCAGGAAGGGACCTATCCACTTCCTGAAGCACAACTCGATCGATTCATGTTTAAGGTCGTGGTTCCTTTTCTGAACCGGGAGGAACTGAATGAGGTGGTAAGCCGCACGATCCTCAAAACGCCCGTCGAGATCTCCAAGTTGCTCGATTCGGATCGCATCATGGCCCTGCGCAAGATCCTCGATAAGGTCGTGGTGACGGATGCTCTGCGTGACTACGCAGTTCGGCTCGTGCTGGCCACCCATCCGATTACCGACTTTGCACCGCAGCGGGTAAGGCAGTTCATCAAGTGGGGAGCCAGTCCACGGGCGGCACAGGCACTGATTCGCGCGGCCCGCGTTCGTGCCCTCGCGGAAGGACGTGTCCACGTCGCCTTCGAGGATATCCGCCACTTCGCGGCGGAAGTGCTGGGGCACCGGATGCTGCTCAACTACGATGGCCAGGCAGAAAATCTCGATGTGAACGAGGTGGTTCAGGAATGCATTAACTCACTCGCCGAGACCATGTGATAACTTCGACATTGCTTTAAAGAGCTCGTCCGGCAGGAATGCCGGGTAACGGTTCCGCAGAAGCCCTTCGTTCGGACTGACAGGAAATTCATGGAAGCCAGGAAGCAATTCACCGCGCTGCTCGACAACTCGACCTTGTCTCGGGTGGAGCGGATGCG
This sequence comes from Schlesneria sp. DSM 10557, assembly GCF_041860085.1. Lineage (NCBI taxonomy): Bacteria > Pseudomonadati > Planctomycetota > Planctomycetia > Planctomycetales > Planctomycetaceae > Schlesneria > Schlesneria sp. DSM 10557. The sequence continues at coordinate 3,638,240 of NZ_CP124747.1, read as the reverse complement.
TTTGTTGCCGACGCGACGTCGAACCAACCGCAGCCGCGGCGAACATCTGGCCGGCAAGGGGGGGACCAGCACCGAGTTCAACGACTACCGGGATTACTCCGCCGGCGACGACATGCGGTATGTCGACTGGAACATCTTCTCACGACTCAATCGGCCCTACGTCAAACTCTATCGTCACGAAGAAGAGATGCACGTCGTCGTGCTGGTCGACGCCTCAGCATCGATGCGATTCGGCGAGAAGTTCGAGAAGGCGAAACAGCTTGCCGCCTGCTTCGCCATCATGGGTCTCATGAATCTGGAAAAGGTCAGTGTCTTTGCCTGCCAGCACGCCGGTCAGACTCCGCAGATCCTGCCTCCCTGTTCGGGCAGGATGAGCATGAAACGGATCTTCTCGTTTCTTGAGGACCTGCCGCCCGGGGGCGATTTCCCGATCGATGAAGCGGTCGAAGCGGTTCTGAAGCAGCACCGGGGTCGTGGTGTATGTGTGATTCTGTCTGACTTCCTCACCTTCGGCGCGATGGAACGCCCCATGAACCAGCTCTTCAGTGCCGGGTTGGAAGTGTTTGGTATTCAGCTTTTGTGTTCGCTGGAATTGAACCCCGAACTGACGGGCGATTTGAGGTTCGTCGATTCCGAGAACGGGATGACGCTGGATGTCTCGTCCGTGGGGGACCTGATTGGTTTCTATCACGAACATCTGGCAGGTCTGCAGGAACACCTGGCAACGCTGTGTCGGCAACGCAGCGGTCGATTTCTCTGTCTCGATTCGGGGCTGCCGCTGGAAACCATGCTGTTCGACACCTTGAAGCGAAAAGGATGGGTGCAGTAATGGCGTGGCGATGCGGTCGTGAAGAATTCCGTCGGTTGGAAAGAGGCGTTGCGATATGAGCTGGCCCGGCTTTTCCGCACTGATGAATGCATGGTGGTTCCTGCTGCTGGTGCCGCTGATTATCTTCTACTTCCTCAAATTGAGACGCCCTCGCTTTGACGTTCCTTCGCTCGCGTTGTGGCGTCAGGTCGTTAATGATCAGCGGGTGAACTCACCCTTTCAGAAGTTCAAACGCAATCTGTTGCTGTTGTTTCAGATTCTGCTGCTCTGTTCGCTGATTATCGGGGCGATGCAGCCCTATCTTTCACGAGGAGCAGAACAAGCCCGGTTCCTGCCCGTGCTGATCGATAACTCAGCCAGTATGGCTGCGCTGGATGGCCCCAATGGCAAATCGAGACTCGACGATGCCAAGGAAAAGGTCTCGAAGCTGATTGATGACTTGCTGGCGGACCAGCGTCTCTGCCTGATCTCGGTCAATTCAACGGCCCGGAAACTGACGGACTTCACGGACAACAAACGGGTGCTCAAGGATGCTCTGGCACAATTAGATGTCACACAGGTCCCCAGTCGCCTGGAGGATGGATTGAGGTTGGCGCAGGCCATGTCTCGCGTCCAGCCGATCGAAACGGTGGTCCTGATTTCTGATGGAAATGTCCCAGCAGACATCGAATTCGAGCTTCCGTTCAAGCTGAACTTTCAAAAACTGGGGCCGGGGGGAGCCAATATCGGGATCGTTGATTTCAATGCCCGGCGATCAAGAACGGGATGGGATGTGTTCGCGCGGATCGAAGCAACCCAGCAGAAAGACGATTCCAGAAACGGGCCACCAACCGCGCGATCGTTGTGTGAATACGAACTGCTCCAGAACGGACAGTCGATCAAGCAAGAGTCTGTGAGCATCGACGGGGGACGGGCAGAGCGGCTGGTGTTTAAGGTCCCTACCACGATTGCTGCATCCCTGGAACTGCGGATCAAACCGGACGGATTCGACTCGATGACCACGGACAATGTGGCGTACTTGGAACTTCCTGCGCCGCGACAGCTCACCGTCTTCTGTCCCCGTTCAATGGAAACCTACCGCAACGCATTGGAAAACCTTCCCGACATTCTGCTGTTCCCCGGGGACTCGGATGAGCCGAAAGCCGTTGATGTGAAGTTCGCGGAAGGGCCGATCGAAATTGGTCCCGAGTCGCGGGTCACTTTTCATGTCGGCTTTGTCCCGGACGAACTTTCAAAGCTGGTGGAACTGGTCTCGGGTCAGTCCGAAGTCGTTGATTGGCGGCGGACCGCGCCGCTGCTGCAGCACGTGCAACTGCTCGATGTGCAGATTGCAGACGACCCCAAACTGGAGAAAGGTGTCGGAGAGCGTGACTTCGAAGTGGCTGGTTACGAAATCCTGGCGCAGTCCCGTTCCGGCCCGTTGATTCTGGAGCGGGACAGGGATGGCCGTCTCGACTATCACTTTCTCTTTCACACCGATCGATCGTCGCTGGTGTATCGAGTGGGATTCCCGATCCTTGTCCAGAACGTCATCCAGATCGCTGCACAACGGGCCGGATTGTTGGACGCGAAGGCACACGGGACAGGAACGCTCCCCCCGCAGCGGATTACCCCGGATACGGCGGTTCAAGTCACCGGACCGAACGGATATACGGAGTCGGCCACGAGCGACAAGAATGGCTTTGTCTCCGGGCTCGGGGCGCCGTATGTGGGAACATACGAAATGACGGGAGCGGAAACGCCCCTGAAACTGGGGGTTAGCCTGCTGTCCTCCAGTGAAACCGGACTAAGCACAGTCGATGTGCTGAAGTTTCCTGAAGTCCCCGTCCACGCGGCGGCTACGGTGTTGAAGACAGACCAACCCCTGTGGAGATGGTTCGCACTGGGGGGGCTATGTTTCCTGCTGGTCGAATGGTGGTACTTCCAGAAACGTCCCTCCGGAGTTCCCACCTGAGCGACCATCGCGGTGGGACCTCGCTTCTCTGCGCGGGATCTGCGGGGTTCTCTGCGCTCTCCAGGTAGGAATTGCTGGGAAGCCAAATCGCGATGTACACGGATCGACAAATCCATCATCAAAACTCTGCTCAGGGGGAAGGGAAATGATCTTGGGCAGTACCCGGCTTGGAAAGAGGGCCACATGGTGACTTCCGTCATGCAGCAGCTTGCTTCAAAGTCCCTCGCGATAGTGATTTGGCTGACGCTGCTGTCGTGCTTGTTGATCACGTCTACGGCATTCGGACAGCAGAAGCCGATCTCCATCGAGGCTTCAAACATGCAGCCCTCGGTTGTGTTAGGGCGGCCGATTCTCACGTGGTGGGATGTCAAAATTCCGGGGGCTGGTTTGCTGACGGGCAAATTGCGCTTCCAAGTCCATTCAGAAGGATATCAGTTCGCATCGCTGGAAACCGAAGTTCTGACGCTGAATGGTCCCGAACAACGGATACGAGTTTTGCTGCCCGCGATCGACAGTCCACAACCGGTCGATCGGCTTCTCGTCGATATTTCGTTTGAAGGTGATAAGTATTCAGGCGACCTCGGGCAGCAGATTCTTCGCGTCCCGTTTGCGATGAAATGTGTGTTCAACATTCTCGTCGGTGAATCACGCATTGCACGTAAACGGACCCCTGAACGTGAGAAACTGATGGAGCGTCTCAAATTCGAATCTCTTGTTCCGATGCCGGTGAACAGCTCGGGACAGGTCGAAGAGCCCGACGGCGTGCAGACCATTTTTGCATCCGTTGACCCCGTCGATTTTCCTGCTGAACCCATATCGTATTGCAACTACGATCTTGTTCTGCTGATGCGTGAGGAGTTCCGGCATCTGCGGAAGGCGCAACTGGAGGGTCTACTGGCCTGGGTTCGTGCAGGTGGGAGCCTGTATCTGGAACCGAACGGCGTTCTGGAGCCCTATCATCTTCAGTTTCTGCAAGACCTGATCCGTGACGATTCCAAGGGCCTGGTTTTCCTCCCTGACAGCACGGGCAAGATTCCTCAAGATACGGTTCCGCCGGATCAAGTCGCGGTATCTTTGAAGAGCGGTCTAGGGAATGTTGTGATCCGTACCGAGGATCCCGAACGTCCCTTTACCCTTTCCATCGAGGACTGGCGGAAGATTGCCAGCCCCCTTTGGAAATGGCGCTCTGAGCCCTATCATCAACCTCCCGTGATGGAACACGTGGTGGGGGTTGATGGTCAACCCATACAGGTGATGCGTCCCAATCCCGACCCCTGGAACTTTTCCCTGGGAATGTTGAACCGCCACCCGCTGCATACGTTCGAGTTGCTCGATCGGTTATTGCCTGATGGCGTACGAATGGTCCCGTTGCCACTGCTCGCTCTCATTCTGACGACGTTCATCATGATCATTGGTCCGGGAGACTACTACGTTCTGGGATGGCTGAAAGCACGCAAGTTCACCTGGCTGACGTTTCCTGTTACGACACTGGCGGTCACTGTCCTGACGGTGCTGATCTCGAACAGTTACATGAGCACGTCGGAAGCGCGCCGGGCACTCGTCGTTCATGACATCGGGCCTCGCAACGACATTGTTCGTACGAACCGGTTCGAGTTGCTCTTTGTGGCTTCAACTCATCAGGTCACCACGGAGGTCGAGAAGGGATTGCTGACACCTCTCAAGACAAATTCCAGTATGAATGACATCGCCGGCATTCCACCCGGTTTCGTCTACACGTCAATCAATGGTCAAATGACGCTGGTTCCCAGTGGGGGGGGAATGGGCGGTTCAGTCACTGCCGAGCGACTGACGTCGCAGTTCCAGGGACGGATTCCCACACAATCCTCAACCGTTCAGAACCTCTCGAAATGGACTCCGCAGATCAATCGAATCATGTCGCTCTCTCAACTGGCAACGGCACCTGAAGTGGACTGGAGCCAGTTCGATCTGAAAAAAAGCGATGCCGTGAGAATCCTTGCCCATGAAGTTCCCGGAGAGCTACTCGCACGCGTTCACGAGACGTTTGGAAAGGATGCTCTGGTTGCCTGCTTTACTGGCCATGGTGGCTGGGCGTCGGACCGAGCACCTGGATGGCGTTCAACCCGCGAGAGCGATGCTCCGGCTCAGCGTCAATTCTATTCGATGCAGGCATCGGGGTACGATGACTATAACCAGCGAATTCAGATGATAAACGAAGCAGATCTCTTTCGCTGGATGTATTACGCGACTGTCGCCCCGGTTCAGAGAGGGGCATTCTCGCTCGTCAAACAGACGGCTCCCAAGGGGGGAGCATACTGCGACGACCTTGCCTTAATGGACTGTACTGATCCTGATGAATGGATTCTGGTGGTGATTGTTCCCCATCAGGATGAATACGTCACCTATCGTAAATTGATGCGGTTTCAAGAGTCTTCGATTAACAGGGAGTGACTCAACGGTGGCAGCACGGTCGGATGACGCCAGTATTGTCCATTCGCTGCGCCGCTGATTGGCGGGTTGTCAGCTACTGACACGTGCGACGAGTTGAGCCACTTTGGTCTGGATCTCTGCCGGTTCTGTATAGAGTGTCCATTTCGTCGGGTCCGTCCCTTCGAAGGCTGCCTGGATTCGTTCGGTATTACGTGACTCACCTCGAATCGCACGGATAAAGACACCCACGATCTGGTCGGGAAGCTCTCGTAAAAAGTGACCGTAGATGTCGGCATCCTGTTCACCCGAGTCCCCAATCAGGACGAAGTGCCGCTTGGGGAAGGCCCGCAGAATTGGTTCAATGGCCAATTGCTTGTACGCTTTCTGCGGTGATCGCCTCAGCTTACGAGCGGCTTCCCGGAAACGGAACCGCTTCAGATGGAACGAGCCAAACGGGTAACCCTCGGCCTGACAGAACTCGTGCAGCGGTTCGTAAAGTTGCCAAGGACTGCCAGAGACAAAATGGAATGCGGCACCGGCAATCGCACAGTCCCGGTACAGTTCAGGCATCCCGGTCACGGGGACGAAGCGCCGTGTGAACGTATTGCGGAATAGGTCACGTCGATTACTGACGTTGCTGTGTTTGATCGTGTCGTCGACATCGGAAATGATGGAAACGCCAGTTGGCTCGATCAATTGAAGGCGACCCGAAAACTTGCGCTGGTCAGTTCGAGCCAGCACTACCTGGCAGCCGATCGAACGACCGCCAAACTCGATCGGCTCAATCAGTTTCGAAACACTCTCGTCATCCAGTTCGACTGTTCCGCGGAACAATCCCATGTAGTCGGATTCAGCGACCTGAAATTCGCGATCACCAATCGCGATCGTGACCGCACGACCGCGCAGTCCCGGCATCAGAAACTGTCGCATTCGCTGACGAAAGAAGTCTTCCGCCGATCGATCAAAACGCATGGCCCGTTTGATCAGGCTCATGACGGGAGAACGATGAATCCAGGAGATCCGGGGATCAAAGACACTGCCCTGAATCAGCAGTGTCCATCCTTTTCCATCTTCGGTCCGTGAACCGAAGGACGGGTACAAGACGATCTGCTCGTCCCGTCCGACGGTTGATCGATTTCGGCGAAAGGTTCGAAACAATACCACGATCGTTGGCCTCAAGCCGACGATGTCGTCAGCGATATGGTTCTCAATGACTCACCAGCATCAGCATGCTCCTGAATGCGGCTTCCTTTTTACAGGACTTTATCGATCGTTTCACGCAGAACGTTGCCTGATTTTTGGAGAGCCATCTTTTCTTTTGGCCAAAGTTCGACTTCGATCACTCCTAGAACACCCTTGCGGCCGACGACGGTCGGAACCGAGATCGCCACGTCCCGCAGTCCGAATGCCCCCGATTGCAGCGAGGAAACAGGCAGAATGCGGCGCTGATCCAAAGCGATCGCGTGGACAACGTCGGCGATCGAAACGCCGACTGCGAAGCCGGCTCCCCCTTTCTTCTTGATCACTTCGGCACCACTGCCGCGGGTCTTTTTCTCGACTTCGGCGATCAACTGATTGTTGACACCGGGGTACTTTTCGAGGGGCAGACCGGCAATCTGGGCGGCCGACCAGATGGGAACCATGCTGTCGCCATGTTCCCCGTAGATCGTCACGTCGACCTGTGTTGGTGGTACGTCCAGCCGCTGGGCCAGCATGCTGCGGAGTCGGGTGGTATCGAGCACCGTTCCCAGGCCGATGACCTGCGATGCGGGCAGACCCAGTTCCTTGATCGCCAGATAGGTCAGCACGTCCACAGGATTCGAGACGACGAAGATGATGGCGTCTTTCCGCAGACCGCTCGACTTCAGCTCGCCCAGAATGCCTCGGAACAGGGCGACGTTGCGATTGATCAGGTCCAGTCGGCTTTCTTCCGGCTTGCGGCGAAGTCCGGCCGTGATCACGATGCAGTCGCTGTCAGAGCAAGACTTCATGTCGCCTGAGGTAATCTTCTGATCGGCCAGAATGCTGGCACCATGCAGCAGGTCGAGAGCCTGACCTTCGCAAGCTTCCTGGTTCACATCGACCAGGTGAATGTGGCGTACGATCTTGCCTGCCTGAAGAGCGAATCCGGCACAGGAACCGACCAGACCGCCACCGCCGATGATGCTGACTTTCATTGGATTTCTCTCATTAGAGGTGACGTGAGTCACCAGTATCCTGACTGACTGAGAACCCCCCCGCCGCTCCGTCGGGTGGGGACTTGACTTCGGCTGCTGCCAGCAAGGACAGACGCCAGCGAGGGGGTCGCGGCGCCTGTCAAAAGTCAAAATTACTTGTTGAGAGCCGAAACGACTTGTTCGGTGATCAGCTTGATCAGCGATTCGGTATCGATATCGGCGCTGCTTGAGGCCTTCGGCTGCGGGGCTGACGACGCTTCCTTCTGTCGCTCCAGGTAGCCTTTGTATTGCGGAGGTGGCTCGAAGGCGATGGGCTCGAGTTTGTTCTCTTTGTAGCCTTCGCGGAACGCGGTGTTACCGCACAGGTCGCAGTTCTCGACATGGAACCGTGGATCGTCGAATCCGAGTTTCTTCTTGAGGTCGAGAAGCTCGACGGATTCCCGCTCGTTCAGGTAGGTGACCTTACCGAGTTGTTTCGACAGCAACAGAATTCGACAGTAGGCGTCGAGGATTTCCGTCTTCCAGTAGGCATCTTCAAGCGTCTTCCCGAACGTCACGGTGCCGTGGTTCGTCAGGATGATCGTGTTGGTGCCGTTACCCAGGAACGGGACGACCGTGTTTGCAAACGCGTGACCGCCCGGAGTCTCGTACGGAGCGATGGGGACTTCGCCCATGAAGACTTCGATTTCGGGCAGAATACACTGCGGAATCGGTTCGCGAGCGACAGCGAAGGCCGTGGCATGAGGTGGATGGCAGTGAACGACAGCCTTGACGTCAGGGCGGTGCTTCATGATCGCCAGGTGCAGCAGAACTTCGCTGGTTCGCTTTCGCTTGCCGGCGATCTGCACACCTTCCATATCAACCGCGCAGATGTCTTCAGGAGTCATGAAGCCTTTGCAGATCATCGTGGGTGAGCAAAGGACTTCGTTCTCGCCGACACGGATCGAAATATTGCCATCGTTCGCCGCCGCGAATCCCTTGTTGTAGACACGGCGTCCGATCTCACAGATCTCTTCTTTGAGCTTCCGGTCATTGATTCCGGAATTCCATTGGCTGGTCATTGGCTACAGTTCCTTTTCACTGCGATGTCTGGCTAATTCACTTCAATCGTGTCAAGAATACAGGCGTTGTACGCATCGAGTGGCTTGTAATTCGGAGCGAACGGGTTTGCCGCCTCTCCCCCTTCACTGAATCCGATTTTGGCTCCGGGTGAGGCACCGAGTTCGTCATAGACGATCAAGGCTTCGTCGCGACCATTCGGATCACCCGCCAGGCCAGCGGCATTCAGCGGTACGACGACGAGCCACGTGCCGCCCGACACCATCGGGTTGCATTTGGAGAGCGTCACCTTACCGATCACCTCGCCGACTCGCATTGTTTCCCTTTCGACTCTTGTTCCGCCGCACAGGCGACTCGATTTCGAGTCCGTCTGAGTGGGGCAAGAGCCCTGAATTCATAATCCTGCCGGAGGCCGTGGCCGTGTGGTGGCACAATCCTTCAGCAGGTTTCTTAGTTCAACGAATGTCTTTCCGACGGGACTGATGCAGACGACATTGGCACTCAATGTTCGCATCACCTGCTCCCACTGCTTCGTGTTCTGCATCACGGCGGCGCGGACACGATCGTTCCGGTTCGCCTTGCAGACGATCAACTCGGCCTGTTCGGTGAAGATGACGACGCCATCGCATTCCGCCGTGTTGACCAGACTCGTGGCCAGATCCGCTGCTTCCAGCGGCTGTCCCACCACTTCAATTTTCCAGCCGTCGGTCATGCGACGCAGGCCTTCCTGCAGAGACCGAACGGTCGGGGTCATCGTTTGCAGGATTACCTGCCACTTGATCGGTGCACCGCCATTTGCGGATGCGGAATTCTTATCCTGTCGTGACCAGGAGGTTCGCTTTGAGTTCAGCCAGTCACGTGCAGCAGGGGTGATGATCGAACTGCGGCCGAAGCGGACCGACTGACCAGCCCGGACCGACTGCTCGAGAATGTCGGCTGTGATGACCGGCATTGTCAGTTCGACCACGACCGGCTTCGACGCCGGTGTTGCGGCGGGAGCTGGGACCGGAGAGGAAAGTGCCACTACAGGAAGGGGCGACGACGCTATATCCGGCGAAACCAGGGGAGCTGCCGTCGACGCTGCGGGGACACTGCGAGCTGCGAGTGGTGCAGGGGGGGAGGCCGCACTTGTCTGAGTCGTCCCCGAATTGAGGGGACGTGAGGGTGCTGGTGCTGGTTTGAGCTGAGCCAGCACGCCCGACACGATCTCGTCAATAAGGGCCTGATTCACAGTTCTGTCCAATGTTGCAAGTCAGACTCACGAATGTCGCAGTACTATCCCTGTGGTCTGAGAACCACAGGGGACTGATCTCAGGTCCTTGTGACTGCTGAGACCTGTGACGAGTACTGCTGTTCGCGACGTCAGTCGACAATACCTAAAACATGCCATCGAGCGGGCGTGGTGTCCGCTCCTACCATTTCTTTCGCCGTCTTGCCGTCGGAGGAGATGATCACCGTATCACCCTTGCCGCCACCCTGATTGTCGATCACGAGTTGCGGCGCCCCATCCGGACTTCCGTTCGGGCCGAGTGGTTGTATCAGCAGCATCCGCCAGCCCTTCAGCGTGGGGTGCTTGACTGTCGATGTTGCCCGGCCAATCACTTTTCCCAACTGCATAATTTCCGATCCTTAGATCACACGCAGATCGTCGACCAGCACACAACGACGCTGTCGTGTGAAGGTCATCGGGTTGGTGACCCCTTCACCGGTCGGGGTCGCAATGCTGAAGCTCAGGTAGCCTTCGCCACCCAGTCCCAGGCCCGCCATCGAAGGACCGTTCTTGACGAACAGTGTGGTATCCATTTCACGACCCATCTGAGTCATGTGGCGGACGTTGCGGGTGTGAATCAGGCTGGTGTGCCGGTAGCCGTGTTCGAATTCCAGAGCCAGTTCGACACCGTGCGAGAAGTTGCGGCAGCGAACGAATGGCAGGAACGGCATCATCTGTTCTTCAGGAACAAAGGCGTTCGACGTATCGGTTTCGCCGAACAGCAACTGGGTTCCTGCGGGAACACGGACACCAATCAGTTCTGCCAGTTTCGACGCATCCAGCCCCACCAGGTCACGGTTCAGGTGGAAGTGATCCCCGGGCTTGGTCGGCGGCGTAAACGCCAGCTTGGTCAATTCTTCGATCTGTGAACTGTTGAGGCGATATCCGCCATGTCGGGTCATCGTGTCGAGCAGGGAATCAAAAATCTGATCGACGGCGAAGACTTCCTTCTCACCGATGCACAACAGGTTGTTGTCGTATGAAGCACCTTTGACGATCGAAGCCGCAGTGTTCTCGAGGCAGGCGGTTTCGTCCACGACGACAGGTGGGTTACCGGGGCCGGCGACGATGGCTTTCTTACGGCTTTCCAGAGCGGCACGAGCGACGGCAGGACCACCGGTCACGCAGAGCAGGCGAACGCCGCGATGACCGAAAATGGCCCCGGCAGTTTCCAGTGTGGGCTTCTCGATAATCGTCACCAGATTTTCGAGGCCGGTCGCTTTGTAGATGGCCTTGTTAAAGCGGCGAACCCCTTCACAGGCGATGCGAGCACCACCGGGGTGAGGATTCACGACCATCGTGTTCCCGCCAGCGATCATGTTGACGATGTTGCCAGCAAGTGTCGGCAATGAGTGCGTGACGGGCGTGATGGCACCAATGACGCCGAAGGGGGCGTACTCGGTCAGTGAGAGACCGTGGTCCCCGCTGAGTGCATCGGTCCGCAGAAATTCCACGCCGGGAACCAGCTTGATGATCTTCAGCTTTTCGATTTTGTGATCGAGACGACCAATCTTCGTCTCTTCGAACTCGAGGCGGCCGAGTTCTTCGGCTTGCTCGTCACACATGCTGCGGACGATTTCAATGACGGTCTTGCGAGCCGCAATCGGGGCGGCGCTCAGCTTCTTGAAGCCATCGGTCGCCGCTGCAACGGCCTGATCAACCGTCTGAAAGACCCCCAGGTCGCCGTCGCGGTAAGGGGTGGATTGCTTGGGGGCTTTCCCCAGTTGAGCCAGGACTTCTTGAACGACGTTGCGAATCGTTTCTGCGTTAGCTTGCATAGTCTCGTCTCGTTTTTCGTGCAGGAACCGCTGGAAGGTCGCGGTGATGTACTATGAAAATTTAGAACGTTGTCACAAACAAATTTCGGTGTTGTCGGCGGGCGTTGTCTTCGGGAGCTCGGCAAATTTCACGGTTTGGATAGCAGCCCTTGCGGCTGCCTCGCAGCGGCTGGAATCGATCATTGCGAAGGCTAGTTTTCCTGAGCAGCTTCCCCTTTGGCGTCGAAGATCGATTTGGCTCCCAAGTGAACTGAGTCAATGAGTCCGATGATGGCACAATCGATGGGCAATGGCTTCGTTTGAGGCGTAAAGCGGGCACTGGAGCCCTGGACGATCAGTACCACTTCGCCTTCTCCCGCGCCGACAGTGTCGACACAGATGAAGGTCCGGCCGGTGGAGACCAGTCCCGACTGGTCCTTCTCGTTCACGCGCAGGGGTTCCACGACCAGCAGTTTCTGGCCGACCATGGCGTCAACCTTCTGCGTCGAAACCACACTGCCTGTCACACGTGCGAGAAACATGATTCGTCCTACTTTTGACTGACTTTACCAGGTCCATCCGCAGCCAGTTTCCTTCCTGCGACCATCGGGGTAACGGTCACATGAAGGAAGGGAATGTCGTCGATCGGGTCAAACTTTCATGATGACTCTTCACGGATTTGGTCTTCTGCGAAGAGATCACGTCGGAAGGGAAGTCAGGTGACGTGCTCTTCCGGTTTGATCTCTTTGTCCTGTCGGAAGTCCTTATCCTTTGGCACTGATGGCCTCGACCGTTTGTCGAGCGACCACAATTTCTTCATTTGTCGGGACGACCCATACCTGCACCCGGCTGCTGTCCGTCGAGATACGGCTTTCGCTTCCGCGTGGCAGTGAGTCATTCTTGGCGGTATCCAGTTCGATCCCCGCCCATTCCATGTTTTTGCAGACACCGGCACGGATAATCGACGAGTTTTCGCCAATCCCCGCACTGAAGACGATTGCGTCGGCGCCACCCAGCACGGTCAGGTAGGAACCCAGGTATTGCCGGATCGACGCGATGAAGACGTCGAGTGCCAGTTGAGCCCGGGCGTGTCCTTTCGCGGCCGCTTCTTCAATGTCTCGGGCGTCCTGGCTGATCCCGCTGAGGCCCAGCATGCCCCCTTTGCTCGACAGGTCTTCCAGAATCTGTTCAAGCGTCTTGCCCGTCTTGCGGAGCAGGATGGGGAGGGCGAACGGATCGAAATCGCCGACGCGGTTGTTGTGCAGCAGGCCGGTTTGAGGACTCATTCCCATGCTGGTTGCCAGCGACTTGCCGTCGCGGGCCGCGCACAGAGAGTTACTGCCGCCGAGGTGGCAGGTGATGATCTTCAGGTCGCCACGGCCCAGTAACTGAACCATGCGGGTGTTGAGATAGCGATGGCTGGCGCCATGATAGCCCCAGCGGCGAATCTCGTAATCCTGAGACCATTCGTAAGGAATGGCGTAGAGCCGGTTCGCATCCGGAATCGTGTCGTGGAACGCGGTTTCGAGTGCAGCGACGAGGGGAATGTTGGGGAAGGCTGACCGCAACTGACGCATCGCTTTCGCGTACATCGGATTGTGCGCGGGAGCGATATCGGACAGGTCTTCCATCTTCTGCAGAAGTGCGTCATCGACAACACGCACGCCGCTGAGGTTACCGGCAAAGACCGCCTTAAAGCCGATCGCTGCCACTTCGCTCACGGATTTCAGGCATCCATGTTCCGGGTCGGTCAACTGGTCCAGACACATCCCCACGGCGGCCGCATGGTCAGCGACGGGAAGCGTCGATTCCCGTTTCTTGCCGTTGATCTCGACAAAGCAGGCGCTGGCCGATTGACCGATTCGATCAATGCCTCCACGTGCCAGTTGAACTTCACTCGGCAGATCATACAGCCGGTACTTGAAGCTGGTCGAACCCAGATTCGCGACGAGTACTTTCATGAAAACCCTTGTCGATGCAGTGAACCTGCAGAAAACCTGTTCGATGGAGACAGGTGGCGTCGGGGCACTGAACCGGGCAACGTGGAATCGGAGGCGGTCAATCGCATCCGTTTCGTCCGTTGCCTGAGGTCAGTCGAGAATCGCCACCGATCGTAGGCCGTCATCCCGGGAGCGTTAGACGAACGCGTCCATCAGGCTTTTTTCCGGCCGGGCGATGATGTGGGCGCTGACGAGTTCGCCAATCTTCGAGGCGGCAGCCGAACCAGCGTCGACAGCGGCACGAACCGAGCCGACATCGCCACGGATCACGGTCGTAATGTAGGCCCCGCCGATCTGGATCTGCTTGACCAGCGTCACGTTGGCGGCCTTGAGCATCGCGTCCGCAGCTTCGATCTGGGCGACGAGTCCCTTAGTTTCAATCAAACCAATTGCTTCGTTCATGGAAGGCTTACCGTTCTGCGGAAGAGGAGTAGCGGAAACCGAAGCTGGCGGCATCACCAGCGCGGCAGAGTTGGACCTGACCGTCCGTCGAGACGAACGGGCCGATGACTTGGCGGAAGCAGCTTTCGCCATGCTTCAGCTCGCTGAGTCAGCGGTGGTTGTCTTGGACTTGGGCAGAACCCCGGCCAGTTCTTCGTGAGGACGAGGAATGACCTGGACGCTGACGACTTCGCCGATCTTGCTGGCAGCGCTGGCACCGGCATCAATCGCGGCTTTGACGGCGGCGACGTCGCCGACGACGAACGCCGTGACCAGCCCGCTGCCGACCTTTTCCCAGCCGACCATTTGCACGTTTGCCGATTTCAGCATCGCATCGACGCCTTCAATCAAGCAGACGAGACCTTTGCATTCCAACATTCCCAGCGCTTCCATTGGCTTAGCCATCGTCAATAACCTTTGCAGTTCAGGGAGAGAAACAAATCACAAGTTCAAGGATTAGTGGGTGTGACACGCACAGGAGTGCGGCTTGATCAGTTCCACTGAGGTTGCCGCGGTGAGGTTGACTGCGTTCCCCTCGTCGGTATCGAGGTGGACTTCGAGTTTGACTTTTGGATCGCCACGGACGACGAGTTCCTCGAGTGTCGTGGTGCAGCCGGGCGAGACGACTCGCAGGTGCATCATGTCGCCGTTCTTGACGCCGTAATATTCCATGTCCGCAGGGCCCATATGGACGTGCCGCATGGCGCGGATGACGCCCGCTTTCAGTTCCACGACGCCGACAGGACCGACCAGCACGCAACCGGGCGTATCGTGGTGGTCGCCACTGATGCGGACCGGAGCATCAATTCCCAGAGAAATCGAATCGGTGAAGGCCAGTTCGACTTGTGAAGGGCGGCAGGGGCCCAGCACGCGGACATCAGGCAGCATTCGCTTGCGTGGTCCCACCACCATCACGGTCTGTTTCGCGGCAAAAAAACCATCCTGGTACAGCCACTTCATCGGCTCGAGTTGAGCCCCGGGGCCGTAGAGGATCTCGACATGTTCTTGTGAGAGGTGAACGTGCCGGGCCGAAATGTTGACCAGCAGCGGGTTCCGTGCAGGGGCAGAAACCGGTTTCGCCGAAGAGGATCCGCCCAACTGCTTCTCAAGTACGGAACGAACGACTTGCTCAATGTCCGCCCGACTCAAATTCGTCGCCATGCAAAATTCTCCGTTGACCTATACGTCGATGACCGTCAACTCAACGCCCGCTGATTCCACCACCCGTCGCCAGGCGTCACTCAAACCTGAATCGACAATCATTCGCGTTACGCTGGACAGTTCGCACAGGAAGGTCAGGGCCGACCGACCAAACTTGCTGCTGTCTGCTACCACCCAAACTTCTTTGGCTGCCTTGATCATTCGCCGCTCGCATTCCACCAGCAGCGAGTTGCTGTTGAACAGACCCTTTTCTGTGATGCCACCGGCACTCATGATCACGCGAGGGACGTTCAATTCTCCCAGGGAGGCTTCTGCCAGCGGCCCGAGAGCCACCCCGGTACGCGGATAGAGGTATCCACCGATCAAAATCAATTCGACACTCGACTGCTGCGCTAATAGATTGGCAATCGGCAGCGAGTTGGTGACAACTTGCAACCGTTTGCCGACCAGCGACCTAGCCACTTCCAGCGTTGTGGTTCCCCCATCCAGCAAGATCGTCTCACCCGGCTGGATCAGGTCCGCAACAGCCTTCCCAATCTTTTCTTTTTCCGTCGTTTCCCGACTTCGCCGTTCTTCGAACGGTGTCAGTGACTCGCCTGTATAGGCGGCACCTCCCCGCGTTCGTCGAATCTGACCGATTCCGTCAAGATACTCCAAATCCCGTCGAACGGTGGATTCACTTGCGCCCAGCTTGTTGACAAGCTCGTGTAAAGACACAAATCCTTGCTGTTCAATAAGTTGAAGTATTTCGCCACGTCGTTGATCGAGGATCATAACCAATGGTCTCTTCCTTGAAAAACGTTGGTTGTTTCCCTCACAAGGACATGTAGTTTTCCTATTCTATCTTTCGGTCTGACGGCTATCAATCAAAATCTGTCAAAATCAGTTATTGAGTTCTGTCATTTCCGTCAGTTGTGCCGCCTCTACCTGTCGCGAGCACCGAAGATGGCGAGGTACACACCATCCCCCGCGCATCCAGTCGACCGAATGACGCGTGAAAGATGACCCTATTTGAAAGATTTCGTCAAAGTTCTGCTCCCCCGAGGACCCCGCCGGAAAAGTTGCTCCTCTTCACCTGTGATCATCGTTCACCCGTGATCATCGGTTGTTGGTCAAACTCTACTGGCATGATTCAATCTTGGGATGCGCACTGTTGCTTCGCCGTGTGGCAGATGGTCTTCTTCTTCCTGCCCGGAATCTTCTGGCCAGCCGGGCCAGCCCCCTCGAAACGACACAACTCATGATTTCTGAAACACATGGGACTGGCCACCGGCTGGCCAGGGGTTGGCCAGTTGGCCAATCCCATCTGCCGATTGAACGTTGCGGAATAGTTCATAAGTTGTTTGGAAGAAAGGGGATGATCACCGTAAAGCAGATTTGTGACTCGTTTTTAAATTCAACAGACCTCCTGAAATGCGTTGCTTCGACGAGGGTCACCGTTTCTCCGGCCTCGATCACCCGGATGCGAACTGGAGAACTTCTGTTTGGGGGTGAGTTGCCTTCTTGCGGGACGATAGTGAGTTCCGGGGGGGAGACCTCTTGTGCTTCGCACACGGGTAGCCCGGCGGACCGGGCAACCCGTGCTACCCTTAGGGTGCTACCCTTGCCCTGAGTTGAATTGGTCCTGGTCCGTCAGGGGGACCGCTCCGATAGTGTCAGCAAGAGGCTGCACTACGGCGAGCCCAAACATCCAAACGTTTGGGCGTGGGCTTCGCCACAATTTTCATGAGCACAGGAACACTGCATATCCAGGTACATGCACCCCTACTCCTCAGTTTCATGACGACATCCGCAGATGGCGCAGAGCTACGCAGATTTCCAGGAACGAAAATTTTATCTGCGAAAATCCGCGAAATCTGCGGACCAAAACTCACTCAAAGTTATTCAAATCGGTGTGGGGCATGGACACAGGGGCACTACATTCCCGGGCACACTGTATATCTGGGCAAATTCACCCGGATGCGAGCTGGAGAATTCCTGATTGGGGCAAGTTGCCGTCTGGCGGGACAATAGTGAGTTCCGGGGGGAGGCCTCTTGTGCTTCGCACACGGGTAGCCCGGCGGACCGGGCAACCCGTGCTACCCTGAGGGAACGTGGAATGGTAGGGGAGCGCGGAACGGACTTGCCGTTGCCCCGAGTTGAGTTGATCCTGGTTCGTCAGGGGGACCGCTTGAGTAGTGTCAGCAAGAGGCTGCACTCTGGCGAGCCCAATCTTCCAAACGTTTGGGGCTCTGGGCTTTCCCGCGAATTGAAGCTGGAATGCCCTGTTTGAACCTCGTCGCCACTTCAATGGGAGGGCGGGGGGCGACGGTGCCGCTTTAGGTGACGGTTTAGAAGTAGAGCTGACAGCGAATCCAGAACAGGTCGTCGGTTTTCGACCGCAGGTCTTTCTCTTT
The DNA here is from genome assembly GCF_041860085.1 of Schlesneria sp. DSM 10557. Lineage (NCBI taxonomy): Bacteria > Pseudomonadati > Planctomycetota > Planctomycetia > Planctomycetales > Planctomycetaceae > Schlesneria > Schlesneria sp. DSM 10557. The sequence continues at coordinate 3,620,787 of NZ_CP124747.1, read as the reverse complement.
ATTGAGCAGCACAGGCGAGGCGAACATGGAGTGCTGCCAGTCGAACGTCATGCGGACGTAACGATTCAGGTACCAGTTGAAGCCGATGTCGGTGATTCCGGCGTTGTTCGTCCAGTCGTTCGGGTTAGCGAGGTCGGCGGAAAAGACCTGCTGGCCGAGTTTCAGGTTCGAATACCGGCCGAACACTTCGACCGCTCCATGGCCTGTTCCAGAGCGGGTGATCGGGCGGAGTGGTGCGACGGTCTCGCGCTTTTCGATTCGTTCGCCGGTGAGAAAACTCGCCAAGGTGACGTCGTAGCCGAAGATCGGGACACCGACGACAGGACCGCCGGCGTGAGCCGCCATGCCGAACCGGGCGGCGTAGCACTCGGCTTCGATCGAGACCGGGCCGGAGTACAAAGCGGCATGGAGCGCCCCCTGGACCCGTTCCCCTTTCGAGACGACCCCTTCCTTGTATTCCAGCAGGATCGCCGAAGCCGCCTGTGCCGCTTCATCGTTTTCGGAGGTCTGAATCGATGTCCGCAGTGGCAGAGGAGCCGATTCGTAAGCCTGCTGACCGATGGCGAGTGATCCACCGATGTTCAGAAAACGGAGCCACGAGAAGCGGTCCGAATGCAGGAACGGTTTGGCATTCAGATACCCCACGCCATCGCGGGTGGTGTTGGTGTCGGCGAGTCCGGAAAGCTGTCCAAAGGTGGCGCCCACCGCATAGCCAAGCTGTTTCTCCAGTACCTTGCCATGCGCGAAGACGCCTGCCTGGCGGGCGAGTCCATAATTCAGGGCGAAGAGTCCCCGTTCCGGGGTGATATAGTATTGTTCCAGATGGTCGTACCAAGCATAGCTGTACGGGACGAGCGCACGGCCGACCCGAACTTGAAACGCTTCTGACTGCACGAAGTTGACGTTCGCGTCCAGGACATCAAACGTTCCTTCGACGCTGCGTTGCAGAGAGAGTTCGTACTCGAACAGGTCCGTCAGTTGCCCTTCAAAGTAAATTCGAAAGCGGGGGATATAGATCCCGCTCCGGGCGGGCTCCTGATCACCGGGGGCGAAAACCTTTCCGTCGATCTGAGTCAGCGTCCGAATCCGCAACTGGAACTGGTCATCAAATGACTTAAGTCCGAATCCCTCGTCGAACACGGCCTGCAGCGGTGTCGCGGATTCGGAGCGTCTCTCGAGGAAGCTCGGTTCTTCCTGCGGAAAATGCCGGTCTGGCGAACCGACCGTCTCGGGTGTGATGAGCGGCGCAGGGGCCGACTCTAATGGCTCCTCCAGCGTGAACAGAGGGGACGTGTCCATGGGCGTGTTGATGGGCACTTCCACAGGGGATTCTGCTGAGCGAGATTCGGCTGGTTGCGTCTCGGCCGGCTTGGTCTTTGCGGTGAAGTTCGTCGTTGGGGCGACCGACTCGGCGAGGGTCAGGGAGGGGAGAGACGCCCACAGCAGTAGAATGACGATCCGGACGATCTGTTGCGGCTGGATGCATCGAGCGAGAAGAGAGGCAAGAAGCTGCACAACAATTCTCAGCTTAGAAGTGGTCCTCAAGGCCTTTTTTGGAGTGCGCGATCGCGCAGTCAGCTTCTCGAGTGACGCAGTCCTCCAGTCATGTTATCGACAGGGGAATGGGTTGACTTTAGGGGTTGTTCTGACTGGGGTGGTGGTTTTGCATTCAGGCAGGAAATCGTGGCTGTCATAGAATGTGTGGCACGGGACGAAAATCGTATTTGGATCGCGATTAAGGGAGGATCAGCAGGCTTAGTCACATGGCGGAAGCACAGACTCGACGACCGGCATTTCGACGTTCGAGTAGGCTTGGAGACCCACACCCGTTCGTGCCGACGGGGTAAGTTGCCTTCTTGCGGGAGAAATTGTGGGTTTCTGGGAGACCTCTTGTGCTTCGCACACAGGTAGCCCGGCGGACCGGGCAACCTGTGCTACCCAGAGAAACAAGGATATGGGGAGAAGCAAAGATACGGGCACACTGCGTATCTGGGGCGCAGAGGCTCTGCTGCAGTGTCTCGATTCGTTTCAACAGGCTATTGCGGCAGCACTCGGACGCGTGACGAAATAGGGACAGTGCTTTTTGGGTTGTATATCGCAGATATTCTTCTTTCCTGGTAACTGCGTTCGGCGTCTGGAACCATTTTATGCTGTGTCCTTGTTGCTCTGTATACTCCAGTTATTTGACGAGCAGCACGCGAACCAAAACTGGTCGCCGATTCTCTGTTCACGTATTCCAAGTGCCACCGAGATGTCCGGGGGATACGGTCTTCCGATGACGTTTCGCAGAATGTAAGGAGGTGCGTCAATCCCTGGCCCCAGTTTCAATCAACTGTCAGAAGGAGAATTGACAATGGTCGCCTACGATCCAGAAGCTTTGGCGTCTGAGTTTGATGCTGATCAGAAAAAGGTGTGTGACGCAATTGAACGGCTGTTGGCGTTGGCAACGCACCGAACACCAAAAGGCCATATTTTTGACGTATTGACTCGTATAATTGGAGAGTTAGTACGGTATCACACTGAAATGGCGAAAGTCGTTGACGAGAATGTTGTCTCAGTCATTAACGAAAATGAGAAGGGGCAATTGATATACGCGTTGTGGTGCGTGATAACAGCACGCGGTGATCGTGAAAAGTTGCAAATTTCAGATTGGCCGACGCTGGGTATTACTTCGGAAACAACAAGGCGGCAATTTGCTGATCAGAATGTTATTGATTGGTGTAGTCTCTTGCCCGATACGAATCGTCATCACACCCTATTCAATGGCAATGTATCATTACAAGAACATAACAAACTTATGTTTGAAGAGTTTCTGGTGGCGTTTCTTATCCATCATAGCTTAAGTTCGCCGGATGGATGGATGTCGCTGAAAGTTTCACTTTCTTCGTTGTTTGAATTCATCGATGCGTTGGGACTTTCAGAGCAAGAACCCGTTTGCCGCGATCTGCTGCGCACCATGGTCATCGTTGGTCAGCAGAGGATGCAGGAGGGGCTGGCAATATTCAACGCGATGCAATCGTGGTGAAAAATGCCATAACATCGAGTGGCGAATAGTATTGGTAGTTTCACATGGCGGAAGTAGTGTCTCGACGACCGGCCCTTTGACGTTCGAGTAGGCTTGGAGACCCACATCCGTTTGTGCCGACGGGGACGTCGGCGTTCCCGGGATCGCCGACGTCCCCGTCGGCTTCGGGGGTAAGTTGCCTTCTGGCGGGCGAATTGTGGGTTTCGGGGGAGACCTCTTGTGCTTCGCACACAGGTAGCCCGGCGGACCGGGCAACCTGTGCTACCCAGAGAAACTAGGATACGGAGAGAAATAAGGGCACGGGCACACTGCGTGTCTGTGCGCAGAGGCCCTGCTGTGGTGTCCTGATTCGTTCACTCCAGGAGCTCTTGGATTGTGTCCTACTGCAAGACCCGGACGCGTGAGCCTTCGACTTCCAGTTTGCCCGAGGCGAACAGGCGGATTGCTTCCGGCAATGCCTCGCACTCCTGTTCGAAGACTCTGGCAGCCAGTGTCGAAGCTGAGTCGTCATCCAGAACGGGGACGGTCTTCTGGACGATAATGGGGCCGTGATCAAATTCGTCGTCGACGAAATGAACCGTGCATCCGCTGACCTTGGCTCCTCGATCCAATGCCGCCTGGTGGACCTTGGTGCCGTGGAATCCCTGGCCGCAGAAGGCGGGGATCAGGGAGGGGTGGATATTGATGATCCGGCCGTGAAAGTCGTCCGGGACTTTGAGTAATGCGAGAAATCCGCCGCAGATCACCAGATCGACATCTGCCCTGCGACAATGGTCAAAGATAGCGCTGCTGAAATCGTCGAGGGAAGCGAAGGTTTTGCGCTGAATCACTTCGCAGGGAAGATTCCATTCCGCCGCTCGCTGAATCCCTCCACAGTCCGCGCGGCTGGCGACCACCAGCGGTATCTGAGCGTTCAGAGTTCCGTTGCGGATCTTTTCGGCCAGGTTGACCAATGTCGTCCCTCCGCCCGAGATCAGGACAGCGAGACGAATGGGGCGATTGAGCGGAGCCGGGAGCGGTCGATAACGAGACAAATCAGGCGTCCTCGGTTTCAGAGGGGGACTGGGGCGCGAACGGATCCGGGGCAGGGAATTCTCTCGGCGGGAACTGCGAGAAATCAGGTTCGATCTGTGAGGGCGGCAGCGGCGGCATTTCTCGTCGGTTGGTCTGCCAGATCAAGTAACCGCCAAACAGAAACACGAGTGTCGTCAGCACATACCATTTCAACCCCCACGGCTGGTAGACCTGTTTGTAGGGGCGGGGTAGCCACTTGACTTCGCCCGCCAGGATCAGGGGGGCCTTGCGGGTGACATCCTGTGCATCGTAGCCATACATCTTGAAGTAGTAGCCGGTAAATTCGACCTCTTCCTGGATATCACCACTGACGGGCAGGCCTTCCGGCTTGTTGGTAAAGATGACGACTGCCGGGTTCCCCTGAGAATCCCCTGTATAGACCCAGCCTTCGTAGGCTTCGTCCATTCCCAGCGAGTTTTTGCCCAGTTCGAACTTGGTCAGCTTGCGCATGACGCCATGCAGACTGACGGGGCGTCCCCGATAAATTTCGGGATGCGTGAACAGGTCGACGAACTGGGGAAAGTCATATTCCTTTCGGCGCGAGTAGTTGGGGTTCAGCAGGCGTCGTTCGGCGCGCAGTTCGGCCGCCAGACTCTCTTGCCGACTGAGCGGAACTTCGGAGGCGAGTTTCAGAATTCGCAGGTAGGCTTCCCGCTCTTCATAGCGAACGCCGATCGTGTTGTCTTTGACTGTTTCCATCAGCCGGGGATGAACGGAGGCACCCCGATCGAGACTGGTGGGGTCTGCGAAATCGAGCAACAGTTCCCGTTTCCGCTTGAGGACCATTTCCTCTTCGGTCAACGGGCGGCGGGAACCCGGTGCAGGTTCGTCCGCACGGCCGGATAAGTCGGGATCACGACCCTGTGCCATGCCCAGATGCGGCTGCCAACATAGCACGAACACCACGAGGGCGTTCCGGATCCACAGTGATCTGTTCATATTGGCGACTCCGAATCGATGAATGTGTGTCGGGCAGGCCGACCACCAAGCCGCATTCTCGCCGGTCACCTGAGGAATGTCGAGAGTCTTGAAACGTTTGCTCAGTCGATCCGAGTCGGCACCCTCACACGTGGCTCCAGAGGAAACTCGCTGCACCGCCCATCTGGTCAGGATCGTCCGGCATCCGGTTCTGACTGCGCGGCCGCGTCAGCAGGTTTTTGTTGACATCGGCGCTTCGCGTTCCTTACGTTGCGTTGTAAAGTGTCGCGATCGCTGGTCGACGCGGGTGTCAGTTTCTGGAAGACTCGTAAAGGATGAACGCGATGCGAAGAACTGTTTTGGCCCATTCGATTTTGTGGTTTCCACTCTTCGGCATTGGTGCAATGGTTTTCGCGTCGGATGCGACAGATCCGGATGTTCGCGCTCGGCCTGCTGAAAGTCGTGGTCAGGAGCAACTCAGTCGACTAGGACAACTCAAGTCGATTCTGGACGATGTGAAATTCAAGATTGACCGGAAACGAGAAGAGTTGGGGGTCATCCTCAAGAAATTGGGGACAGACGGCAACAGAAAGTTGGGCCCAGAGCAGCTGGAGACAATCGAATTCTATGCGGAGCTGAGATCAGAGCTTTCCCGAGTTCGCGAGGAGCGATCAGAGGTTGAATTGCGATTGAAGGGCCTAACCAGTAAGGCCCCTGGGGCCGAGGAAAAAGCGAATGCGCCGCAGCCTTTAAGTCCGCCTGCAACCAGGACCCAGAAATTTTTGACACGTAAGCTGAAAATACTGTCCACACACGAGTCCCTCCTGCTTGAAGTGATGGAGAATGCGGAAGAGGATCTTCTGCAATTGGACAGTGGATCAATTACACTTGAGTTGAAGCTGAGAGAGCTTGAAGGACTCAAGCCAGTTGAACGCAAAGCCACTGAAGAAATCGAGCGGACGAAAGCCGAACTCAAACGTCTCAAATCGAACTGATTCTGCGGGTTGCGGAGCGAGCTGGATGTTTCGCGCAACCCTACCGAGTGTCAGTCCTCAGGGACTCGGTTGCTTTAAGCTCATTGATCTCGAACTACCGGGACTCGAGATTGTCGATGCTTAACGACAATTCCAATTGACTGAAGATGTCAAGAACCTGAAAGTGCAAATTCAGAGGTTGGTACATCGATCGCTTCGAATTGACCGATTGCGGAGAGAGATTTATAGCCAACATGAATTTGTCTTCGAGACGCGACTCAAGATCTAACTCGCCACTTTGAATCTCGTCTCCGGCCAATCAGAGCGGTAGGCTTCTTGCTTCCCCTTACCGGGCGGTCGATGGTTGATTGCGTATGAACGCATTTTGAGCGTACACTTCAGTCGGCGCTGATGTGTTTGTCGTTTGAAATGGACCGTTCCCGCCTTCATCCCCGCCTGAATTGCCTCAGCAATCCGCAATTTGCTGGAAACCGCATGCCTGTAAAAATCACCCGGACCTGCATCGCGAGTCTTTTCCTGTCGTTTCTGGCGCTGGGAGTCATAAGCTTAGGGTGGAGCGATCTGGCGTCGGGGGATGACAACCCGGAGAACCCGTCTGCGGTCGATTCGCACGAGGAAGTTCTTTTCCGGGATCAGGTCCAGCCGCTGCTGCAGAAATACTGCTATCGTTGTCACGATGCCGAGACGATGAAATCGGGGGTTCGTGTTGATCATCTGACGGGGGGAGTCGAGGATCGGCAGATCCCGTTCTGGCTTGCTATCCGAAAGCTGATTGACGATCAGGAGATGCCTCCTGCGGACGAGCCTCAATTGAGCGACGCGGAGCGGCGGAGCGTCAGCAAATGGATTGATGCGGCCGTTTCCGCGGCCCGGGCGCGCGACATCGCGAAGAATGGTTCCATTCGCCGGTTGACGGTCTCGCAGTATCGCAACACGCTCAAAGACCTGCTGGGTTTGCAGGAGGATCTGACCGATTCCTTGCCCCCGGATGGGATTTCCAAGGAAGGTTTCACCAATCAGAGTCACACGATGGTGTTGTCTCCCTTGCAGGTGGAAACGTACTTCGAAATTGCACAAAAGGGACTCGACCTTTGCATTGTCGATGAAAACAGACCGCCCGTGATTCAGAACTTTCGCATGGATCTGGGGGCGGCGATCAATCCCAGCCCTTGTCCTGACAATCTTGTACTGGGGGCCAACAGCGACTTGCTGAACAATGCAGACTTCACGGTCACAGAGCTAACGCCGGCCAAGCCGTTCGTGTTTGAGCCTTTCGCCATGCGGACGACATTCGACTTTATTGAAGGTTACGTCGGTAACGACACGATTCGTGAATGGCGAAAGTTCGATAGCATCTATCACGCCGTGTTCGCCTGCGTCCGGGGGACGCCGGGTTATCCGAAAGGGCGGGCACATCAGGCTGTGCCCGAGGGGCTGCTTCTGCGTCCTGCGATCCCCAGTCCCGAAATCTTTGGCCAGTCGAACACGTATGGCCCGATGGCGAATTTCAAGATTTCACTGCGGGAATTGCCCGACTCCGGTAATTTTCGGGTGACGGTCCGTGCCGCACGGTATCGGGATGCTCTGCTGCTGGATGCGGGGTCGCCTTTTGAACCGGCCGGGAAGAACTCGGTCACCGCTGATGTTTCGATGTCGCCGGAAACGACGATTGTCATCCCCGAGCCGGGAGTCTACCAGCTTGATGTCTACTGTGCTCCTGGGGGCTCAGCGGGCGAATTACAACTGCAGTTCGGTGATCGGCAGGTGGCGGGACAGCTGGACGAACGGAAAATCGATCTGAAGGGGGACGGAAACGCGGACGAAGTTGCTGCCGCATTTCTGCTGGCGCGTCTTCCTGGGGGCGAGTTGAAGATCAACGCGCGGTATCGGGATCTGGCGCGATTGAAGCGGCTGGTCTGGAATCGACTGGACGATCAGGATGAGCGAACCAGGCGTTTCTCGCAGTTTGAGAACCGATCTCCTTCCCTGGGCGTTTATCTTGGTCTGCGCCGTGACTGCGGCAGCACCTTGACGTCTGTCGGCGCACCGCAACGTGTGCAGTCCGATGAACTTCAAACCTACGTTTTCGAAGGGGCGATCAACGACTTTCCCAGTCCGGATGTTGAAAAAGATAACGTGAACTATCTGGCCGGGATCCGCGAAATCGGCGTGCGCAGTGAGTACACCGACGGACGCGATATGCCTCGGTTGCTCGTGAAGTCGATCGAGTTCGAAGGTCCGTATTTTGAAAGCTGGCCACCTGCGACCCATCAACGGATCTTCTCGTCTGTGAACTCTCTGGACCAGCCGATGGATCAGGCCCGGGGGGTGATTCGCTCATTCGCGACGAAGGCCTTCCGGCGACCTGTGACCCAGGCGGAAGAAGCAGCGATCCTGAACGTCTGGCAGAGTTCGTTCGATGCGACCGGGGACGCGCGGCAGTCCATCAAGGATGCGCTGACGATCGTCCTGACGTCGCCGCAGTTCCTGTTTCTGATCGAGAACAGTGCCAGTCCCGAACCAGAGGACCTGGATGCGTACGAACTCGCCTCGAAGCTTTCGTATTTCCTGTGGAACACGGCTCCGGATGCGGAGTTGCTGGAGCGGGCTGCGGACGGGACGTTGCCGGGATTGCTCGATGACCAACTCGATCGGATGATCCGTGATCCGCGCTTCGAGCAGTTCCTCAGCGAGTTTGTTTCTCAGTGGCTCAGCCTGGACAAGCTGGATGTGGTGGCTGTGGATTCGCAGCAATTTCCACGATTAACGCGGGACGTGAAGACGCACCTCAGGCAGGAGCCAGTGCGATTCGTGGCGTATCTGATTGAGAATAATCTGCCGCTCCGTCAGCTCGTAAAGTCGGATTTCATCGTGGCGAACGAAGTCGTGGCGAGCTACTACGGTCTGGGAGGTTCCACAGAAAGCGGTTTTCAGTTTGTCCCGCTCCCGCACGGACGAACGGATCTGGGAGGGGTCCTGACGAATGCGGGGATTCTGGCAGGACTCAGTAATGGTCGTGAGTCGAACCCGATCAAACGAGGGGCCTGGGTCGCGCGGAAGATCATCAGCGAACCACCGGCTGATCCACCACCGAATGTTCCGCAACTACCGGAAGACGAGGGGAGCCCGCTCACGCTGCGTGAGAAGCTGGAGCGGCATCGCAACCAGCAGGGGTGTGCGAAGTGTCACGAAGGGATCGATCCGTGGGGATTCCCTTTTGAGCAGTTTGACGCCGCAGGCCTGCTCAAGTCTTCGGGGAAAAGTGACCCCCGTTCGACACTTCCTGACGGGACCGAAGTGTCGGACCTGAATGGACTCAAGGACTATTTCGCAACGGGCCGAATTGATCAGATTGCTTTTGGATTCATGCGGCACCTGGCGTGCTATGCCGTGGGACGCAGTCTGACATACAATGAAACCGAATCGATTCGGGAACATGGGAAAAAGTTGAGGTCCAATGACTATCGGATGCACGATATGATTCGCCTGATCGTGAAGAGTGATCTGTTTCTCAAAAAATAAGACAGTGTTCTCAAAAAATAAGACAGCCGGCTGGCAGTCTCCTTCAAAACCGGATGCAGAACATGGGCTCAGCAGTACAACTGAATCGTCGCGCGGTACTTAAGGGACTTGCCGGAGTTACGTTGTCACTTCCGTTATTGGAGGCGATGGGCAAGGAAGCGGCCCAGGAGATTCCTCGCCGGTTTTGTGCCATCTATACCGCCAACGGGATGTCACTTCCCAATCCCTCGCACGGAATTGATGAGTGGAGCTGGTTTCCCAAACAGACAGGACGCGACTTCGAGTTTGGTAAGTCGACGGAGCCGCTTCGTCCCTTCCGCGAACAGCTCAGCTTTATCAGCGGGCTGTATCATCCGAATGGAACCAAGGCGGACCCGCATCTCTGTTCGGATATGTGGCTGACCGGGGCGCCGCTGCACAATCCAAAGCCGGGAACCTACAACTCCGTGGCGCTGGATCAGGTCGTTGCGCTGCACACGAAACAGTACTGTCGTCAGCCGTCGCTGGTGCTGTCGATTGATGCGGGTGTCGGCTTCCTCTCGCGGACCGGCACGATTTCCTACAACCTCGAAGGAAAACCGATCCCGGCCGAGAACAATCCGCGTCGCGTGTTTGATCGTCTGTTTCGGGGTGACCGGGCGTCGCTCGCCACGCAACGTGCTCAGCTTCAGCGACGGATCAAGCTGGTGGATGCGGTGCTTGAGAATGCGAAAACGCTCAACAAGCAACTTGGCCAGTCCGACCGGGAAAAAATGGATCAGTACCTGACGGCACTCGATGAGATTGAGGCGAGACTGGTCGCGTCCGAAAAGTGGATCGACATCCCGATCAAGCCGCAGGATTACTCCCATCTGAATCTCGACGCAACGTCCGAGGGGGAACCGCGTGAGTATTACCGCAACATGTTCGATCTGATCGCTCTGGCGTTCGACGCGGATATCACTCGTTCGGTCGCCTTCATGCTGAACCGTGAAGACGGGATGGGGGTCAGTGATACCTTCCCTGTGAAACTGGGACTCAAGGCGACCCACCACAGTTTGTCACATGCCGAGGACAAGAACGGGCAGATGAGCTTCGCACGGTACGACTTGTTCCTGAGTGAGCAACTGGCGTATTTCATGCAGCGGTTGCGGCAGTATCAGGATGTGAACGGCAACGTGCTCGACAATACGATCGTGCTGTTCGGCAGTGGCGCCAGCACGACGCATAATCCGCTGAATCTGCCGACTCTTGTCGCAGGAGGCGCAAATATGGGGCTGAGACATGGTGCTCATTGGAATCAGCCCAAGACGCCACTTTCCAATCTATACCTGAGCATCCTTCGGTCGATGAAGATTGAAGAGACCTCTTTTTCGGACAGTACAGGTGTGCTTCAGAATTCTGTGTTCACGGGAATCTGAGACGAGGACGAAGATACGAATGTCGGCAAGTAACCGTAGCAGGGCCACTGCGAGGACCAAAGCTGTGAAAGAGCGGGACGCGAAAGGGGGACCGGCGGGAAGAGCCCTCGCTGGGAACCGCGTTGCCGACTTACGGAAACAGCTGCAACTGAGGCAGAAAGACTTTGCCCGGCTGTTACCGATTTCGGTCAGATCCCTGGCCACGCTGGAGCAGGGAGGTCTGCCGACCAGTGTTGTCTCTCGACGGTTGACGGAGTTGACTCGATTGACCAATGCCCTGTCGAAGGTCGTAGAATCCGACTCTCTGGGAGACTGGCTACAGACGCCGAATTCCGCCTTTGACGGATTGATGCCGATCGAGGTCATCGACCGGGGTGAAAGTGACCGGCTGTGGGGGATGATTTACGGTTTCAGATCTGGCGACGACTCGTGAAGGCCTGGTCCCTCGAAAGGCGTTAGTCTGTGATGGGGCGACATTGAAAGGAAATGGATGCGACTGGAGACGCAGGTCGTGACGGCGACAGATGCCGTTGAGCTTTTTGTTCGAAGTTATCTTCCCGACCAGCGTGATCCCCGGCGTGTGCTTTACTGGGTGCACGGTCTCGGCGAGCATGGGGGGCGGCATGAGCATGTTGCCAAATGTCTGACCGAGCAGGGGTGGAGCATGATCGTGGCGGACCTGCGGGGTCACGGCGGTTCCGGCGGCACACGGACTCATGTTGCCAGTTTTGATCAGTATGTCGATGACATCGTTTTGATCTGGGACCGACTGGGGCTCACCGCGTCACCCCCCACACTGCTGGGGCACAGCATGGGTGGGCTGGTCGTGGTGAGGGCCGTTCAGACGGGCAAGGTGGCCCCTGCATCCCTGGTTCTTTCGTCGCCGTTGCTGGGGTTGAAGTTGCGAGTGAATCCCGTCGCAAAGCTGTTGGGGCGCGCGGTCGTCCGGTTCCTGCCCACGCTGCGCTTTTCCAATGGCATCGATCCCGCCAATATGACAACGGATTCTGAGTTCGCTGCCGCGCGTCGAAGCGATCCTTTGATCAATAAGACCGTGACGGCGGGCTGGTTTTTTGCTATGCAGAAGGCGAAGGACGCAGCGATTCGGGATGCAGCCAGGGTTTCCCTTCCCTTGCTGGCACTGCAGGGGGGGAACGATCGGACCACGGATCCAGAGGCATTGGCGAAGTGGTTTGAACGCGCTCGGTCCCAACCCAAACAACTGCTCCTGTTACCTGATCACATTCACGAATTGTTTTTCGAATCGGACTGGCAACAGACGACTCTACAGATGTTGAACTGGCTGGAGTCAATCCGCTGAGACGTGTCTCGAGGTGGTGAAATGAAGAGTAAGAGCGTTCGGAATCTGAAATTCAAACCCTGTGCGGCAGAAGCCACGCTCGACGTGCGACGAATACTGGTGCGAACCTTCCCGGTCGCGCTGGTCCTGCTGTTGCCCTGGAACAGCGTCCGGGGAGAGGACAACGCGAAGATTCCCCCCGCCGTGAAGCGGGACGTCGATTTCGTCAAAGACATCCAGCCGCTGTTCAAAGAGCATTGCCTGAAGTGTCATGGCGAGAACCGGCAACGGGGCGACTTTCGGCTGGACGACAAGGGAGCGGCCCTGAAAGGGGGGGAAAGTTTCGCTCCCGCGATCATCCCCGGTGACGGTGCTGCGAGCCCCCTTGTCCGCTTCACCGCCGGGGCTGTTGAAGGAATGGAAATGCCCCCGGAAGGGGAGCGGGCTCTCTCGCGGGATGAGGTCAGCCTGCTGCGGGCCTGGATTGATCAGGGAGCCAAATGGCCTGATGAGCCGGGGAAAAAGCAGGAAAGCGCTCCTCACTGGTCCTTTCAGCCGGTCGTGCGTCCTGAGATTCCGGAAGTCGCTCCGGGGAACAGGGACTGGACACGAAGTCCCGTTGATGCGTTCATCGCACAGAAGCTGGAACAGGTCCCGCTCACGCCGTCTGAGAGCGTCACTCCCGGGCTGAAGCCTTCACCTGATACTGACCGCATCACGTTCATTCGACGTGCCACGTTCGATATCACCGGGCTGCCTCCGACTCCTGCAGAGGTGATGGACTTTGTTGGCGATCAGAGTCCTGACGCGTTCGAACGTTTGATTGACCGGTTGCTGGCGTCGCCCCATTTTGGGGAACGCTGGGCCCGACACTGGCTCGACACAGTCAAGTTCGCCGAAAGTAACGGGTTTGAAACGAATCAGCCCCGTCCCGCTGCCTGGCCCTACCGTGACTACGTCATTCGTGCGTTCAACGAAGATAAGCCGTTCGATCAATTTCTGTTCGAGCAACTGGCGGGTGACACGGTCGGGATTCATGAAGCGACCGGCTTCCTGGTGGCGGGGGCGTGGGATCAGGTGAAGAGCCCGGACCCGACCCTGACTGCTCAGCAGCGAGCTGACGAACTGCACGATATGGTCAGCACGACCGGCAGTGCCTTTTTCGGACTGACGGTCGGTTGTGCCCGCTGTCACAATCACAAATTCGATCCGATCTCGCACAGTGACTACCATGCGATGAAGGGGGTGTTTGCCGGTGTGGTCCACGGTAATCGTCCCTACACTCCACCCGGTTTTGAGGACCCGCAGCCACTGATCGAGGAACTTCGTGGCGAACTCGCGAATCTCGATCGCCAGCTCGGACAGTTTGAGCCGCTGGCTTTTATCGGAGACGACTCTGCACGATTGCAGGGCAAGCAGTCGTTCCCTCATGAAGCCGTTTCCACACTGCTGCTGGATGATCTGGCCGTCGCGACGGGTTCCGGCGCCAGCGTCACGGTCCTCGTCCCGCCGATTGGTTCCGAGCCTTACCGGGCCGGAAAGGCCCGCGGTGAGTTGAACGATTCGGGTGACATGCAGCGGTACCCGAACCTCGGTCGCAGTTATTCGTACTGGAACCAGGTCGCTAATCGGGATGTCTTCACGTGGAACCCCGGGCTGAGTGGGCGCTGGCGTCTCTGGTTGTCCTGGGGTTGTGGATGGAACACGCACGCCGCCGATGCAACGTACGTGCTTGATCGGGACGGAGATCTCGGGACGAAGGACGATCAGACCGAGATTGCCCGCGTCGATCAGCGGAAGTTTGCTGACGGAACAGGGGGCGAACAGAGTCAGCCCCTCTGGAGTGGACTCTATGACGCGGGCGTCCATGAATTCACTCCGACGGCGCGGGTGGTGCTGCGCGGCGGGGAAGGATCGGCGTACGTCACGGCCGATGTTGTCTGTTTTCAGCGAGCGATGACAGACAGTCCGCTCGCTCATACCTCGTTGCCCCGCCTGCGGTCTGCGGTGCAGCGACGAGCCAACAGCGAACGCTTTCCTCCCATCCGGTCCCGGTTCGTAAAATTGACGATCGAAGCCACGACCGGTGGCGAGCCATGTCTGGACGAGCTTGAGGTGTTTGAAGCCGATAACGGTTCTCAGACAGGTTCGAATAATGTCGCCCTGGCGAGCGTTGGGACGATTGCGACCGCCTCATCAAGCCTGCCCGGTTACGACATTCACCGGTTGGCCAACGTGAACGACGGTCGCTACGGGAACTCGGCCAGTTGGATTTCTAATGAACCGGGGCAAGGCTGGGTCATGCTGGAGTTTCCGGAACCGGTCGTCATCGACCGGATCGTGTGGAGCCGTGATCGGCCCGAGAATGGACAGTTTCAGGACCGAATCCCGTCGAAGTACCGGATCGAAGCCGGGATGGCGCGGGACTCGCTGCAACTGGTCGCCTCATCGGAAGACCGAATACCGGCGGACAACGGCGCGGGTAAGGTGCATGTGAACCCCGCGTTAAGTGAGGCCGAGTTTCAGTTGGCTCGCAAGCTGCAGGTGCAGGGGGAATCGCTACGCAGCCGGTTGCAGAAGTTGTCGGCTCGGCCGATCGCCTATGCCGGTCAATTCACCACGCCAGAACCGATCTATCGGCTGCATCGAGGTGATCCCATGCAGCCCAAGGAACGGATGCAGCCTGCGGGCCTCGCCTCATTCGGTAAGAAATGGCAACTCAATGAAGAGGCGACGAGTCCGGAACGTCGACGGGCTCTGGCGAACTGGATCAATGATCCGGATCATCCGTTAACGACGCGTGTGATGGTCAACAGACTCTGGCAGTACCACTTCGGGCAGGGGCTGGTGCAGACTCCCAGCGATTTCGGGAGAAACGGAACGTCTCCGTCGCACCCGCAGTTGCTGGACTGGATGGCCAGCGAGGCCCGGGTGATGGCGTCGCCGAAGCGGATTCATCGACAGATGTTGACCTCGTCGACCTATCGGCAATCGAGCCATGCGCGTCCGGAAGGGTTGCAGGCGGATGCCGCGACCCGGTTGCTGTGGCGGTATCCGCCGCGGCGACTGGAAGCTGAACCACTGCGGGATGCGATTCTGGCGGCGGCCGGTAATCTCGACGACCGCATGTTCGGTCCGGGGTTTGACCTGTTCGAGGCCAATACCAATTACGTCAAAGTCTACAACACGAAGCAGGAATTTGGTCCGGCAGAGTGGCGAAGAATGGTCTATCAGTCGAAGCCGCGAATGCAGCTCGATGAAGTTTTTGGACAGTTCGACTGTCCCGATGCCGGTCAGATCGCGCCGAAACGGACTTCTTCCATCACAGCACTGCAGGCACTGAACCTGCTGAACAGCCGATTCGCCATTCAGCAGGCCCGGCAGTTTTCGAACCGGTTAGCGAACGAGATGAGCAAGGACCCGACCGCACAGGTCAGGCAGGCGTTTCTGCTGGCCTACCAGCGGGAACCTTCCAGCGAAGAAC
This sequence comes from Schlesneria sp. DSM 10557, assembly GCF_041860085.1. Classification (NCBI taxonomy): domain Bacteria; kingdom Pseudomonadati; phylum Planctomycetota; class Planctomycetia; order Planctomycetales; family Planctomycetaceae; genus Schlesneria; species Schlesneria sp. DSM 10557. The sequence goes on along the minus strand of NZ_CP124747.1, from coordinate 3,605,069 downwards.
TGGCTGACTCCATCGAGCTCATTCAGCAACATGGCCTGGAATCATTCTGCCGAGCGATTCTCAATTCCAATGAGTTCTTATTCGTGTTCTGAGACCCTCGGTGGAATTCAGAATCGTTTAACTCCCTGACAGCATCAACGGGGCAGGTGGTGGATTGTTTAAGGGCCTGTCTTACTTCTCAGCGATCTTGTAGAGGGCTGTATCTGTTCGAAGATACATGGCCCCCTTTGAAAAGGCGGGGGTTGCGAACGTCCGACCGGGGACTGTGTTCTGGCCGAGGACTTCGAACTCTGTTCCGCGCTTGATCCAGGTGGCGGTCCCGTCTTCGTCCATGAACAAAATCCGGTCATTCACGTAGACCGGTGAAGACGAATAGTTTCCTCCCAAGCGACCCGTCCAGTAGCGTTCCCCTGTTTTCGCGTTGACGCAGGTGGCGACGCCTCGGTCCGAGACGGTGTAAAGTTCTTCACCGACGAGCAGAGGGGACGGGGTGCTGGGTGCGCCCGGCTTCATCCGCCAGACGATACTCTTGTCGGTGACGTCCCCCTTGCCGCCGAGTTTCACAGCGAGGACCTCCGGGTGATCGTAGTCATGGTTATAGAACACCATCCCGAAACCGACGGCGGGCTGGGGCACGATGGACCAGCCGGGGGTCAGGATCTTCCATAATTCGGCACCTGTGTCAGGGTCGTATGCCGCGAACATTCCTGGACCAGGAGAAAGCACCTGGGACTTTCCGTCCACTTCGGCGACGGTAGATGTTCCGAAGGAGTGGGATGGACTTCCGACCGTGGATCTGGGGGTCTGCCATGCGATCTTTCCGGTGTTCGCGTCAACCCCGATGACGAAGGGGTCCTTGCTGCCGTCACACGAGACGACGAGCTTTCCACGGCAAAGGACAGGTGTGCCCCCGGAACCGTGGACAGGGTTGTAATCGATGTCGAAACAGGTCCATTCGATCGTTCCATCCGCCGCTTTCAGTCTGGCCATCCCGTAGTTACCGAAATGGACGAAGACCGCTCCTTCGTGCACGATTGGGGTGGGACTGGCGTGGCTGTTTTTCACATGAATGGAGGGGATCTGAGGCACTGATCGGACTTCCCGATCCCAGATCACTTTTCCATCTGCGGCATCAATGGCCATCGTGCGCAGCGACATGTCCGGGTCTTTCACCACTGCCGTCGTCAGGTAAATCCTGCCGTCCACGATGACAGGGGAGGACCATCCCAGACCGGGCAGATCCGATTTCCATTCGACGTTCTTTGTGTCAGACCATTCGAGCGGGACCGTCATCCCGACGACGTGGGCGTCCGCATTGGGACCTCGGAATTTCGGCCAGTCTCCCGATCCAATCAAAGAAAGCAGAATCATCGGCAGTAACATGAGCGGCCCCGCTGAGTATGAGTCCGAAGCTAAGTCAGGTGGCGTGCGATCAAATAGGATCCAGACTCGTAACCCTTGCTTTAATACGCCACGTCCGCAGTGCAGGTGTCGCACGTTTTTCCGTCGCGCATCGTGTCCCACCGAAGGGAATTCCCACAGGAAAGGCCTATTCGGTGATGCGACCCGTCCGCGCCATCCACACCGGACACCCGCACCGATTAATCATCGTATGAAATTCTACCAATGCGTTCCTTCGGTGCCAATTTTGACGTCGGTCATATTTCCGATTTGTTTCAATCTCAAATCGTGATGCAGTGACACGCCTGCTTAAGGAAGCGTCGTTTGCAAAACTGGCGATGGGCGCGTTGCAAGGTTCATCGCTTCGCTATGGCTACTCAATCCAAGGCATACTGATCGGGCAGCGAAACATCCTCCACGGAGATCGTCTGGCTGACCCGCAGAGTGACCTGTGAGGATGGCTCGGTCCAATCAACCGGTCTCTGGCTGAGAAGAAGTGTTGGCGAACGTGACATGCTTTGTCCGCAACGCCAGCCGTGAGCGGCTTCAGGGGGACTCGTGCGGTGGTTCGATCTTCGCAGCTTGAAGCGTACCCGGGGGATCTTCTGCAGTCACTTTGTCCATCCGCACGAAGAAGACGGCTCCGACGATCAGCAGAAACGCGACAAGATGGTTCCAGCCGAGTTTCTGGTTCAGATAGGTGACGGCGAAGATGCTGAAGACAACCAGCGTGATGACTTCCTGCATGATCTTCAGTTGCACAGGAGTGAACTGTGACGAACCCCAGCGGTTCGCGGGGACTTGAAAACAGTACTCGAAGAAGGCAATCAGCCAACTGACGATGATCGCGACGAAAATCGGTGATTCCTTGTGTTTCAGGTGCCCATACCAGGCAAAGGTCATGAACACATTGGAAATTGTCAGCAACAGAACCGTGAGCATGGAACATCCTTGTTAAATACAAAAGAGAGTGGCAGATCATGGGATGCGGTGACTGACCGAATGTGGCGAGCGTCGGACCGCGATTTCGTCGACCAGCCATCCGTGGTTGGTTCCCCTGCGGTGCCGTCAATTCGGCGGATCGCAGATTGGCGCGGAGTGTACATAGTGCCAGTCGCGCCTGCCACTTAACTGTGATTGAGATCCGTTACGGGCGCGCGAAGTTGCCCCCGGGGTTGGGCCGGGGGCAGCTTGAGAAGACTGGCAAATGACTTTACGTCAGCACCGGATGTTACTTCTTTGGTTTGCTGACAGAGAATTCGACGATCCGGTAGGTCTCGTCCTCTTTGTCCTTTTTGAGTGTGAAGGAAAGGACCTGATTCTTCTTGTTTCGCAGCACTCGCTTATTGTTCTTCTGCTTGGCGTTCGGCTGCAGATCACTGAGCGGGTTCAGTGCGTCGGAAATCTCTTCGATTTTCTCTTCAGAGAGGTTTCCGTCCCGGAGCTGACTGACCATCCCGGTCGCTTTCGAGCTGACGTATTCGCCCGCGGCGGCGGTATCACCGTCCACGAGTGCCATGCAGAATCGCTGAAGTGTGTCGTCGATGCTTCCTTCCGGGAAACTGCTTCCCGACCCTCCGGCACCTCCTGCACCACCGGGCATGGCTCCGGCCGGTCCGGCTCCGCCCGGCATCATCCCGGGGGCACCCGCAGGACCCCGGGCACCCGCGAATCCGGCTGCGCCCGCAGGTCCGGCTCCGGGGGGCATCCCGACGGCAGCAGCGGCGCCAGGAGGTGCATGCCCAGCACCCGGAAGTGAAGCTGCGCCACCAGGGCCGGCTCCTGCATAACCAACGGCAGCACCGGCGGGAGCGGTGGCTGCGGCACCGGGGGGGAGCCCGGGAGTGGTGGCACCGGCGGGTGCACCTGGGGGAGCATGTCCCCCTGGGCCGGGGCGACCTGGCATGTTTCCTGTGTAGCCGACGGGGGCGCCAGCAGCACCGGGTGGCATTCCGGGAACCGCTCCTGCAGAGGGGCCTCCTGGTGGGGCGTGTCCTCCAGGTCCGGGGCGGTTTCCAGTGTATCCCACGGGAGCACCCGAAGCACCTGGTGCACCGGGGGGGACGGTCGCTGCGGCACCGGCGGGCAATCCAGGAGCGCTTCCGACACCGGGTATGGCTGAGGGACCACCACTGGGACCAGCCGCAGGTCCGCCGGGACGATTCGCCATATGAGCCGCCGCCTGAGCGGGGTTGGGGGCTGCGTTTCCGGCCATCTGAGCCATCATGGCTGGGTTACCAGCTCCACCTTGCGGAGGTCCCCCTGCCATCGACGGCCCACCCGGAGGGGCGTGACCCATGCCGGGCATTCCTGGTGGAGCATGTCCCGCTCCCGGCATTCCAGGAGCACCGGGCATTCCGGGGACCGCTCCTGCAACGGGGGCGGTGTTGGCAGGACCAACAGAGGTCGTTGGCGCGGTGTTGTTTCCTGATCCGCAGCCAATCAAGCCGGACGAGACAATCAGGCACAGGCCCTGATGCCAAACCGAAAAGCGGTTGGAACGCATAATGTTAACCTTGAGACAACAATCCAGTGATGTGAGTTCGCCTGCAGGTTCGCCCGCCAGAACGACCGACAACCAGATTGCGAATGGTCTTTGACTATGCCATTTCTGTAAGCCCAATGCAAGGAGTTTCAACAGAGTCCGTGGATGGATTCAGTGAGTTCGGCAGGCCGAACAGGTTGCCCTTGTCAGTCATCGCGGCTATGGATTTTCGGGGGATCGGGAGCGCCGGAAAGGGACGGATTGACCACAGAGATCACGTCGCGCCGCAGGAACTCCGGACGGGGCTTTCGCCTCGGGGCGGAAGCCGTCGTCTCGTATCTCACGGAAAAAGCCTGGCGGTAGAGTAAGCTGTGCCACGATCGGGCCAAGGTTCATTTCGGTGGTGAGTCGTTCGTCGCTGCTGAAGGCGTGAGCCGTGGTGCTGGCTGAGGTGCTGGCTGAATTGGCCGTGAAGGAATCGGAACGAGGTGCCCCCTGATGAACTGCCGGATTATCCGTTGCTCGATTCACCGACCCGTGGACGCCGTCTACGAGTTCGCCGCGAATCCTGAGAATCTTCCCCGCTGGGTGACGTCGTTCTGCCTGTCGGTCAGGAAGTCAGGGGAGTATTGGGAAATGGAGACACCGACGGGCTGGGTGCAGATTCGTTTTGTTCCTCGCAATGAAGCGGGAATCATGGATCACATGGTCACATTGCCGGACGGTCAAGCCGTCGTCAATCCGATGCGTGTGGTCGACAATGGTGGCGGCAGCGAAGTGATGTTCACACTGTTCCAACAGCCCGGCATGTCCGACGAGCAGTTTGCCAGAGATGCCGACATGGTCGACGCCGATCTGCAGTCCTTGAAGAAAGTGCTTGAGGGGCAGGTGGGTTGATTCTGCAGGTGAGGAGCCAGTCATCGACGTGGTTTACTCTGCTCGCGCTGGCACGGGCGGCATTTCTGGCATTGGTGAAGTGGAGGATTTCTTGTTCCGCCCGTCTGGTGGATGAGACGACTGGTAAGTCTACGAATCATGCATTCCGTCGCACCGCGTTGGCGAGACATCGTCGGTTTGCTGCTGAGCTCAGATGAGCCGCTGCCCGATCACGAGTCGGGAGTGGTGGAAACACGGGGTACCGCCGACGTTTTCGGGAGAAGTGGCGATCGAGCGTTGTCCGATCAGGCCACTCCTGGCTGCGATTTCGGAGGCGAGCGTGGTTTGAGAACCATGAACCCATAATCCCACTTCGTCCGGCGCGAGTAATTTGCCAAAGCCCAGACTCAGCCGCCCCATCGTCCAGCGGGCATTGATGTCCTGCAGTGGGCGAATCTTCAGACCGCCATCGCGGTCTCGGTACTGCATGGCATCAATTCCCACGGGACCGAAATAGCCCAGCGACTGAAGCTCGTTCGCCGCGCGCAGGGTGACTTCGATCGCCTCCTGCCACACGACGTTTTCGGGGACGGATTGCTGCGAGGGTGATGGCACCAGGCTTCCGGCGTACTGTCCCCGTTCGTCGGTGAACATGGTGGCGAGACCTGCCAGACGGGGTGATCCCGTCGGGGGAATCTCGATCTGGATGCCGACTTCGGCGACACGTTCGACCCAGGGTTCATAGAAGACCGAGTTTCCCGGCCCCAGTCGTCGCCGCAGCCATTGCAGGTCGGCTTCCGTCGGTGCCCCGCGTCCCCGGATCCGTTCCCGGCCCGACATCCCGTACTCCGATTTAATGACCCAGGGTTGTTCGGAGCTGGTTCCGAGGATGTCTTCGAGTTCGTGCAGATTGCTGATGCGTCGTGCCCCCTGCAGACCGACCTTCCAGCCCTGTTCAAGACGGTGAGACGTGGCGCGTGAGTTTGCCTGACGGACAGCGTCATGCGAAGGGACCTTTCCGGACGCTTCAAGTCGTTCGACCAGGGCAAGGGCCTCGCGGGACCAACCCCAGGGGACGAGCTCCACACCACGGGGGGTCTGGTCCCAGCTCTCTATGGGCACAACGCGTGGCAAGCCCGCTGCGAGGGCCTGGCGGAAGAACTCCGCATCGATTGCAGCAGGGGTCCAGATCATGTCGTCATCGTCAGCAATGGCCAGCCACGAGGTCGCCAGCTCCGCGTTCAGCCGCTTGAGAAGTTTTGTCGGTTCCCGCCGCGGGTCGGCCAGCCGATGTTCGAAGTCGAAGTTTCCATAGAACAGACGCGGCATATCAGAGGCTCTTTGCGTGGATGACGTTCAATCAAAAGGAGAAGGGCATCCACGATCGCTGGTGCCGTGTCGCAGGAAGGCTTGGCTGGGCAGTGTTATTTGCTGGACGAAGTTATTTGCTGGACAGTGTTATCCCGTATCGGAGCGGCCGGGCCAAGCCCCCCCTTCGCGATGACGCAAAGCCTCTTTCCCATCAGGGGCGACGCTGGCACGATCAATCCTTTGCAGCTCTGGGTGTCTATCATATAAATCCTTCGAAGCAGAACGAGTTTACACACATGCAGTTCGAATGATTCGGGGGGACGCAAGGCCTTCCGGCTATGTGGCCCGCCCATCATCGAAATGCACCCGCATCGGGCAGCCCAACTGTGTCTGACGGGACAAAAGTGGAAATTCGAGTCTGGCTCATTCGACGACAAACCAGCCTCTTCAGGAAACAGACTGATGACAGCAAGCTATCTGGATCTGGTCACGTCGTTGCGGCAGGCTTTTCCCCAGCCCGTTTCTGATCGGGTCCACGATGCCTATTTTGTGTTCTCGTTCCTCAGGGCGCTGGATCAACTGGATGAGATGAAATCGGTTTCTCCGTTACTGGGCAAGTCTGAGATTCTCGACTACGACGAGGCCAAGCGGTCGCGAGTCGCTGACGGTCCGGTGCCGCTGGAACAGGTCACTCAGACGCTCGTCGAGCACCTGTCCGGCATGTTCATCTGGGGCCATCCGCGGGCTCAGATCAATGTCATCCCGCCCCCCACGATTGCCAGTATCATCGGTGGTCTGTTGCCGTCGATCTACAACCCGAATCTGGTGAGCGAAGAATCGTCGCGTCAGGTCGCAGTGGCGGAGGTCGAGGTCTCATCGATGACGGCCGATCTGATTGGTTACGACCCCGCTGTCTCGGCCGGACTGTTCACCTTTGGCGGGACCGGAACGCTCCTGTACGGGATCAAGCTTGGTCTGGAAAAAGCCTGTCCGGGGACAGCCCAGCAGGGGATCCGCGAACGAGCTTATATCATCTGTTCAGAGCGAGCCCACTATGCCTGTCTCACCGTGGCGAACTGGCTGGGGATGGGGCGTGAGAGTGTGATCAAGATTCCCTGTTCAGCGGAAAATGAGATCCTTCCTGAGTTACTGGAAGACAAGGCTCGCGAGATCCTCGCCAGCGGGGGGAAAATTGCAGCGATCATCGCGACAATGGGGACGACCGACCACTTTGGTCTGGATGATTTGAAGGCTCTTCACGAGATTCGCGAAGGTCTGGTGAAGGAGTTTCAACTCGACTACCACCCGCATATTCATGCCGATGCGGTGATTGGTTGGGCGTGGTCGGTGTTCAACGATTACAATTTTGCGGTCAATCCACTGGGCTTTCGGCATCGAACGGTGCGGGCCCTGGCCGGAACGCGCCGGCGGATTCAGGAACTTCCCCTGGCGGATTCAGTCGGAATCGACTTCCACAAGACAGGGTTCACTCCCTACGTTTCCAGTCTGTTTCTGGTGAAGAATTCGGCCGATCTGGAATTGATCACGCGGAAACAGTCTGACACGCCTTACCTGTTTCATGACGGACACTATCACCCCGGGCGGTACACGCTTGAGACAACGCGGGGTGGAAGTCCGCCGATGGCCGCTCTGGCGAATCTGCGGCTGTTTGGTAAGGACGGTCTGCGCTCGCTGCTGGGCCATGCGGTTTCCATGGCGGAAGAACTGCGGGAGCACCTGGAAGGACATGCAGCGACGACCGTGGTCAACCGGGGAAATTTCGGTCCGGTGACGTTGTTCCGGGTTTATCCGGATGGTGTCGACACGTTCAGCGTGACCGAGGAGGAACAGAAGGACGAATCCTGCCGCGACCAGTTGCGGGCCCACAACGAATACAATCGCCGCATTTATCACCTGGTCCAGGCAGACGCGCTCAACGGCGAAGGGGTCGTCATTTCGCTGACCGACTGCTACTGCGAAAGCGAATATGGCGAGCCGATCGTCGCTCTGAAAAGTTATCTCCTCAGTCCTTTCGCCGAAGAACGCTATGTCGAGGCAGTTCTGGAGTCGTTGTGGAAGGCCCGTGCCAAAATCGCCGCCGAAGATTCCTCCGCACAAAATGCGTGAAAGTCGGGCGACTGACTTCATTCCTGGGGAAGGGACGAATATGCTCGCCCTGGGGGGCGACACCCAACATCTCTCAGATTCACCCCCAAAAGGGGCGGGCGCGAGGACGGGTCAACGGAAGGACTTCGCCTGGGATGGGCCACCGCCGTCGTGCACAACGCGACAGCAGGGACGGGGGCGTTGTTTTCCGCAAAGTTCCTGAAACTGTTGCTCTGAGGCCTTCCACAAGCGAAGCCTGATTGGTCCTGATGGGGCTTTGGTGGTGCGTCGCTTGAAGGTTAGTGCGAGTTCGCGTTAGTGTCGGTAAAGTCGCCCTCGCCCATTCAGAAGGAAGTGCAGTTCAGCGAAGGATCGGATCAGGAAATGCCGTTTGCAAGTGCAGTGTCCGAAAAGTCCAGCCTCAGTGCGGCAATTCAAGAAACCGTGCATGTGGTGGCGGGTGAATTGGGTCGCAAACCCGACCTGACGTTCGTGTTTGTGACACATCACCATGCAAAGAATTTCCCCATGCTGGCCGAGTCGATCCTCGATCGGATCGGCGGCGGGCTGTTGCTGGGATGTACGGGCGAGACCGTCATCAATGGTACGCGCGAATACGAAAACGGACCGGCCCTGTCACTTTGGTCAGGCGTCTTGCCCGGTGCGGATCTTGTCCCGTTTCAGATGGAATTCGCCGAAACGCCCGACGGCATCATGTGCAGCGGTTTGCCCGACGATCTGGGGGACCGGACCGACGATACGCGTGCCGTCTTCCTGCTGAGCGAACCCTTTTCCGCGATGCCGCAGTCGGTGATTGATCTGCTGGCGGACGAACTGCCGAATGTCCCGCTGTTCGGGGGGCAGGCGAGCGGTGGCAACCCGACCGAGAATCGGTTGTTCCTGAACGGTCGCGAGATTGATCAGGGGGCGGTCGGGGTCGTCCTGCGAGGGGGGCCTCAGGTCCGTTCTGTCGTTTCTCAGGGATGCCGGCCGATCGGGACCCCATTCGTGGTGACGAAAGCCGATCGAAATGTCGTATACGAACTTGGCGGGGTGGCGCCGATGCAGCGGCTGCAGGAAATGTACCACCTGCTGCCGCCGCGAGATCAGTCGCTGGTCGAGGAAGGGGTCCATATCGGGATCGCGCTCAACGAGTATCAGGAGTCATTTCACCGAGGTGACTTCCTGATCTTGAACGTGATGGGGGTCGACAAGAAGTCGGGTGCCTTGAAAGCGGGTGGACCGATTCGGGTTGGTCAGACAGTTCAGTTCCAGATCCGGGACGGTGAGGCGGCGGACGCCGACCTGATTCGTCTGCTGGAAAGACACTCGTCGACGCACCCACGTCTCCCCGCGGCGAGCCTGCTGTTCAGTTGCAATGGGCGTGGCTCGCGGATGTTTTCTTCACCAGATCACGACGCGACACTGATCCAGCGACATCTGGGGCCTTTGCCACTGGCCGGTTTTTTTGCCCAGGGAGAGCTGGGACCGGTGGGCGGAAAAAACTACATTCACGGTTTTACCGCCAGCATTGCACTTTTCGAAGAAGAATCGGTTTCATGACCGTTTTGTTTGGGTTTGAATCTCCCGAGTGTTATCGCGGAGGGATCGTTTCCATAGGAAACTTTGACGGGGTTCATCGCGGGCATCAACTGATGTTGCGGACGCTCGTCAGTCAGGCCCGCGCTGCAGGCGTTCCTGCCGTGGTGCTGACGTTTGATCCGCATCCGATCGAACTGTTACGTCCGGAAGCGGCACCCCCACGACTGACCTCGATGTCGTACCGGGCGGAACTGCTGCAGAAGTTTGGGGTGGACACGGTCATCGTGCTGCCGACGACCCGGCAATTCCTGACGCTCACCGCAGAAGAGTTTTTTCACTCGATTGTCCAGACACAGCTCCAGGCGTGCGGCCTGGTCGAGGGGCCGAATTTCTATTTCGGTCGCAATCGTGAGGGGAATATCGATGTTCTGCGTCAGCTCTGTTCCCGGCACCAGTTGACTCTGGAAGTCGTTGAGCCGGAAATTGTGAATGACAAGCTGGTTTCGTCGAGTGTCATTCGAGGTCTGGTGAACGACGGAAATGTCGCGGAAGCGGGGCGGCTGCTGGGACATCTTTACCGCATGGAGGGAACCGTTGTGACCGGTGCACAGCGGGGCCGGACACTCGGTTTTCCGACGGCCAATCTTGCTGAACTGGAAACCCTCGCCCCGGCAAACGGGGTCTACGCGGCCACCACGACGATCGACGGCACGAGCTGGGCGGCGGCGGTCAACATCGGCCCCAATCCGACGTTTGGCGAAGCGGCCCGGAAGATCGAGGTCCATTTGCTCGACTTCAGTGGTGACCTGTACGGGCGCCGCATCGCGATTTCGTTTGTGTCGCGACTGCGTGATATTTGCAAGTTTGCTTCTGCGAACGACTTGCTTCAGCAGTTGCAGGCCGATGTCGCTGCGGCGCGTACGGCTTGTGCGGGGCTTTGATCTGCGGCGAGTACACTGGTCCGAGGTGAGTCCGAGGTGAAAAAGCACAAAAGCGGCAGGTGTCGATCATCGACTCCTGCCGCTCATCAGTCGGGTAACGCGAATCTGCTGTGGACCCGTCCCTGGTCACAACAGATGCTTATCCGGACGATTCATCTATGTTCTTCAGGCCAATTGTTTTTTCCGACCGACGAGGGTGCGGATCCGTTCGGCCAGCAGGGCTGAGTCGAATGGTTTCCGGAACGTCTCGTTGAACGGGGTACGGTCAAAACCGCTGGCCGTGTCGTCATCGCTCAGTAGCGCTACCAGTACAGCGTCAGCATACTCATTGTTTTTGCGCAGGTTCTGCGCAATCAATGTTGCTTCATGTCGACCCATGCCGAAGTCGATTACCACGCAGTCAGGATGCAGAGATTCGGCCTGAATGCCGGCTTCAAAGCCACTCGCCGCGGATTCAATTTTGTAATCCATGGGAGGCATCAGGTCGAGAATCTGTCCTCGGACGTTCTGGTCGACTCCGACGAGGAGCAATTTGCCCATCGCTTCGTCTTCCAGTTCCCCCAAAGGCATCCCGTGTTCCTTAAGGAACCGAATCAAGTGCTCGCGTGGGATGCGACGGTCCTGTGATCCGGGAATGCGGTAACCGCGCAGACGGCCGGAGTCGAACCATTTGCTCACTGTGCGGGGTGCAACCTTGCAGATCTTTGCTACCTGTCCAGTAGTGAAGATCGTTCTCATCGCGGGCTCTCCAATCACTAGATTTTGCTCACACAGAAGGGCGTCGCGACCCTCCGGATCTTCACCCTCAAACGTGTTGACGAGGTTTTTCCGCCGCTTGCTTTACGAGCGGCAGGAAAACCGCCGATTGCTCGGAGTCGGTGTCTTTCGGACAGAACCATGCATCCCGACTCATTCGAGACTCATAGTTCCATCCGACAAGTCTTTACGCGTCGGGCATCGGCGGGCATTTCGACTCGATCCCTTGGTCGAAATACCCGTGGAGGGCGGGGAATTACGTGTTCGCCTTCGCAGAGTCTTTAGCTCTGTGTTCAGAAAACCCTGATTGTCCTACCCCCCAGACGTCTTCACTGTGCGAGTCGCACATTCCGGATCAATCGCCATCCGTCGTGTGGTCGTTCGCACTGCTGCAAACCGTCTAGCTATTTGAATCGTCTTTTCAGGATTCGGTCTTGACATGTTTTGTGAAGAACGCTTGGTTCTTGCCTGCGAACTTCATCACGCTTGGGGTCCGTTTCTTTTTTTCCGTCAAACTCGCGTTGAATTGCCGAACTTTTCGCGATTTCCGTCAGGTTGCTGTATGCACCGGGAAACGATGATAGGAAAGGGCCGAAACGTATCAGCGTCACCTGGGGGGAGTTCGTTCCGCATGGACGCAAAATTCTACAGTCCAAATACATGAAACCGACCTGAATTCGAAAAATCTAGTTCTCGTCGCGGTTTGCCGGGCTCTATCCTTCCTGCTGTGGGGCCTCATTGCGCCCAATAGCAACAATTGTAACGACGGCATCACGGATATCGATGTTTCAACACAATCCAACCGTTATTTCTCATAGCCAACGCGAAGGTTCTGTTGATGACGGAGTTCAACGATTGGGAGTCGGAATGCGAAACTCAGGAATGTCACCCTATTTACGATGGACCCTCTATTCCGTCGTAGCCGTCGCTGTCGCGTTTCCCGAGACCGCCTGGTCTCAGCGTTCCAGTCGCGGTGGCGGCGAACGGACACGTTCGTCGCGTGACGATTCCACAAGTTTGATCAATTCGCTCCGCAATAAAGAGCTGGTGGAAAAACTGGGGCTGACTCCTGAGCAGCAATCCCAGATTGACGAGATCCGCCAGGCCGCGACACGCAGCTATCGGGGGATGAGCACTGCCGAGTTTCAGGCGGCGAAAAAGGCCAACGAAGACAAAGTGCTCAATCTGCTGACCGATGAGCAGAAAGCGACGTGGCAGAAACATGTCGAGCAAGCCACCGGCACGCCACCCGCCGGAATTCCCGGAGGTGCTCCCGGCAGCGGTGGCTCGGAAAACAGCAGCGCCCCCTCGGGCGGTTCGACGAGCGTCGAAAGTGATCTGCCCAATGCGAAGGCTGCCGTTCCCGACAATGGACCGCCCCCCGGAGCCAAAACGGTCATTTCTTTTGGACCGGAAGCAGATTTGAAGGCCGCACAACACGAAGCGGCAGAAAAGGAAGCGGCCAGGGAGGCACTCGAAGAACAGGCGGATTTCGCGGAGGAGGCGGAATCCGATCCGGGAAAGCCGGGCGATTCGCGGCGGACGTCTCCTGAAACAACCCCCCCGAGAGAGATGGGGGACGAAGAAGCTCTTCTGTCATTCGAGTTCCGGTATGCTCCCTGGGAGAGTGTGCTCAAGCTGTTTGCGGACGCCAACGATCTGACGCTCGACTTGAACGACGTTCCTCCGGGAACCTTCAGTTATTACGACAACAAACGCCACACGATGACCGAGGCGCTGGATATTCTGAACGGATACCTGCTGCAGAAGGGCTACATTCTGATTCGGCGGGATCGGTTCCTGGTGTGTCTCAGTACCGATAGCCCAATTCCTCCCAATGTGATTCCGAACGTCACTACGGATGAGCTTTTTTCTCGCGGCAAGAACGAACTGCTGAATCTGATCCTCCCTTTGGAGGGGACTGCGGACGCTGACTTGGTTGTCTTAGAAGTGAAAGAGCTGCTCGGACCCTACGGCAAAGCGGTGGCACTGAAGTCGACAAACTCGCTCGTGCTGACCGATACGGGGGGGAATCTTCAGCGGATTCAGATGCTGCTGAAAACGGGAACGCCGGTCGGGAATAAAGACACCGCCTTCAAGTCGATCGCGTTGAAACATATTTCAGCGGCCGAGGCAGAACGGACGGTGCGTCGTCTGTTCGGGCTGAATCCTCCCGTGACTTCGTCGGCACCCGCGGCGGCACCCGCCCGGGGCGGGTTCGGCGGCGGACGCGAGCGAGGCGGGGGCGGCTTCCCGGGTGGTGGATTTCCCGGCGGCGGGTTCCCGGGGGCGGCGGCTTTCCGGGGGAGGATTCCCGGTGGGCCTCCCGGGGGCACCAGCTCCTGCGGCACCTGCCGGAGGGTCGGCCTCGCAGTACCTGGGAAAAATTCAGGTCACGGCGGATCCTCGCACGAATCACCTGCTGGTGGCGACCAGTTCGACTTTGTTGAAAGTGGTGGAAGACGTTATCAAGGCGCTGGACACAAACGTGGATGCGGCGGGGAACGCACTCGGAAAGTCTGAGAACCCCACGTTCGTCAAATCGTACACCGTTCGAGGGGGCGACTCGTCCTCTGTCGCCCAGACATTGAATAATATCATGCCGGGAATTGTGATCGGTGAAGATTCCCGTTCCGGCAAGGTTCACATTCTGGGGACCAAGGAAGAACACGCCGCCGTTGAACGTCACATTAAAGAGTTCTCGGGTGAAGCGAGTGGCTCGGTCGCGGTCATCAACTTGAAGAAACTCGATCCCGCCCAGGTCGCAAATTCGCTGCGGAACCTGTTTCTGAATGATGCCGCTCGCCCTCCTTCGATCGAGCACGATGCCAGCGGTCGACGAATCATGGTTCGCGGCACCGCAGACCAGTTGATGCAGGTCAAGGACCTGCTGCGCGGGATGGGAGAAACCCTGGATTTTGAAGAGGAAGAGGATTCCGCAAAAGGGGCCGATCGGGGGAACCTGCGACATCTGAATCTGCGAAATCATGATCCGGCTGAAATTCTGAACATGGTCCAGCGAAGCTGGGGGGCTGCGGGTCGGTCACCGATCCGCGTTGTCGTCCCTTCGCAACCAAGTCCCATTCGGGATCGCCGCGTCCCTGGGTCGCCTCCCTTCTTCCGGGATGAGGAAGCATTCGATCAGCCGATGCCACGCCGACCTCCACGGGATACGGGTCGCTCGACCGAGGCACCACCTCAGAAGCTGGTCCCGCAACATCCTCTAGAACGGTCTGAAGCAGTTCCAGGAAAGGCCCAGGAACCGGCTCCGCGTCAGCGAGTTCGTCCCGCCACAACGCAACTGATTCCACGACCGACGGCATCGCAGAATGAGGTGCGTGTCGTGCCTGCAGCGCAGGTGGTCCACAAAACGACGGCAACGCAAGTCGCTTCCGCCGACGAGGAAGAGGCGCCGATCGAGGACTCGACCACCGCGGCCCCCGATGAGGGGGACGGGGAGGACATGGCGCCGGCCGACGAGGAGGGCGAACCCGATTCGGATGTGCGTGGAAGGGGAAGAAGTCGTCGGCAGCCGCCGAACCCTCGCGACATTCGGGATCACCAATCCGAGTTCGGGGAACCGGATGAGCCGGTCGGAGTCACCGTTCTTGGTAATGAATTGATCCTGACGGGGCCAGACAGTCAGACGCTGGATGAATTGGAAGAATTGATCACCGCGCTGGTTGATGGTACGCCCGCACGGCCACGGTGGACGGTTTTCTATCTGAAGACAGCGGATGCCACGGAAACGGCGCAGATGATCGAGCGGTTGTTTCCGCAAAGTTCGGTCTCATCACCCGCCCCGACGAACGACTTCTTCGGCGGATTTGGGGGCGGGTTGTCTCGATTCGGTTCCGGCATGCTGAACGCGACGGGACTCGGCCAGACGCTGGGGGGATCACAGAATCTGCGGATCATCACCGACGTCCGGTCGAATGCTCTGTTTGTGACGGGACCACCCGATGTCATTCAGGATGTGGAATCGATGCTGGAATTACTCGACGCCAGCGAGCTTCCTCAATCTTTGCGGGACCGTTTGCCACGATCCATCCCGGTGGAATACGCCGACATCGACGAAGTGGCCGAGATGATCGAGAGCGTATTCAAGGACTCGATGACATCGGAACAGCCACAACAGCAGGGGGGGCCCGGTTTCAATCCGTTTATGGCGATGATGGGTGGCGGAAATCGGAATGCGACGGCCGGGCGCAAGCCTCAGGGGCCGGAGCTGTCACTGGGCGTGGATCGCCGGACCAGTCATCTGATCGTTTCCTGCAATGACAGCATGTTCCGCCGCGTCGAGGCTCTGGTTCAGGCGACTGACGAACGAGCCAAGGAAGCTAGAAGAACGGTCCGGGTCGTGCCGCTGAAGACGGCCGATCCGATGGTCGTGCAGTCGACGCTGACATCGCTCATGCCCAAGGTCAACGTGAGTGCCACCCGCACGCGCCCCACAAGTTCCGGAAACGGTGCACCACCCGCACCTGATGCCGACATGATGCGCCGCATGGGTTCGCAGGGGGGCGGAAGACAGTTTGGCGGACGACAATCTGGCGGAGGCAATCCATTCGGTGGGGGACCATTCCCCGGTGGCGGTCCTCAAGGGGGAGGCTTCCCCGGCGGCGGACCGGGTGGTGGATTCCAGGGGGGACGCGGCGGCGGCCCGGGTGGGTTCCAGGGTGGACGAGGTGGCGGCAACTTCGGCGGTGGAGGTGGGGGCAACTTCGGCGGTGGTGGCGGGAACACGGGCGGCCGTGGCCGGGGTCGCTGAAAACCCCCTCGTCAACCAACGCGAACAACGCCGAATTCCCACTGCTTCGCCAGTCGCGGGGGCCTGCCTCATGAGGCCACGAGCGGGTGTCCCCGGTTGAGCGGTCTTCCGCGAGAGCAGAGTGTGAGCCTCGAACGGGGTCAAGCGGGTTGCCGACCCCGTTCTCGGACATCACGCGAGTGCTGCAGCGCGAGGTTGTTGGCATGTGCGGCACGCGGCGACCAGCTCAATCCGAACAGAGTGTCCGCCAGCGCGATGCCGGTCTCAACACAGGGTGACCGAGGTTCCTCGCAGAGAGGCTACCTCGGTCACTTCTGCATGATGCTGGTCCTCGTTCATGGCTTATTTCACGCATGGCTCAATTCACGGCGCAGCCGTGAGTTGCTCGCATCGGCAGGCATCAAATCCATTTCGATTCTGCCCGTTACTTTGCCCATTCCTGAGCCAGTTGGACCAGGACTTCTGTTGCCGCCTGCATTTCCTGAAGGCTGGTCCATTCCAGTGGTGAGTGCGGATTATGTTCGCCCGTCGACAGATTCGGGGTGGGTAACCCCATGGCTGTCAGTAAGGAACCATCGGTTCCCCCGCGCACGATCGTCGTTCGGGGCTCACGGCCTAGTGAGCGGAAGGCGTTGATCGCCTTGGAAATCGCACGCGGCTCTTTGGCCAGATTGTCGCGCATATTGCGGTACTGAGGGCGAGTTTCGATCGTGATCTCGGCCCGGGGATGCTCCGCACGCAGCGAAATCGCGATGGACTCCAGCAGCCGGGCCTGTTCGGCCAGTTGTGGCGCTTCAAAGTCGCGCAGAATCAGGCGTGCTGAAGCTTCCACGACACTTCCTTCAATGTGATAGGGATGAATGAAGCCCTGCTGTCCATCAGTGGTCTCGGGGCTGAGTGTTGCGGTGGGCAGACGGGCAAGAAACTGGCTGAGGATCCGTACAGCGTTGACCATGGCCCCTTTGGCGACGGAGGTGTGCGTATTGATCCCTTTGACCGTGACGACCGCCCCGTCTGCGGAAAAGGTTTCCGCATCGATTTCGTTGGTCCCGGCGCCATCGAGCGTATAAGCCACTACTGCGCCAAGTTTTTTCAGATCGACCTTGTCGGTCCCACGCCCGATTTCTTCATCACAGGTGAAGCAGAGTCGTACCAGGCCATGCTGGAGCTTTGATCCCTGTTTCAGCAATTCGGCTGCGGCGGACATAATGACCGCGACACCCGATTTGTCATCGGCTCCCAGCAGGGTTGTTCCATCAGTGGTGATCAATGTGTGACCATGGCACTTCGTGAGATCCGGGTTTTCGTCCACCCGGATGACTTTGGTGGGGTCACCGGGAAGGACCAGATCGCCCCCCTGATAATTCTCGTGGAGGACAGGTTTGACATTTTCTGCCGTAAATTCGGGCGAGGTGTCGACGTGAGCCACCCAGGCAATGACGGGAACGTCGTGCTTGACCGTGGCGGGGACAGACGCCATGACAATTCCGAATTCGTCGCAGGTGACATCGGCCAGTCCCATTTCGCGGCACTCGTCCGCAAGTAGCTTGCTGAGATTTAACTGCTTGGCAGTGCTGGGGTAAGAGCTACTGGTCTCGTCGGATTGAGTGTCGATCTGGACGTAGCGGAGGAAGCGATTGAGCAAAGTATCCATGCGAGGACTTTCCAGCTGGAGAGACGACGGGCAGATGGTCGACACAATGTTGGCATAGCAGAACTGGTCCCAAAGAAATTTGGAAGCCTCGACAACTTGACGACCAGAAAACGGATGATAGAATCGGCCTCCCCATCTGCACCGCAGTGTGGGGGCTGCAGAAATGCGAGGGGTCGTAGCTCAATTGGTTAGAGTACCGGACTGTCGATCCGGTGGTTGCGGGTTCGAGCCCCGTCGACCTCGCTTTTTCATGCGTTTTTTGAAGCCTAGAGCACCGGATACGCAATCCGGTGCTCTACCTTCGTTTCGGGACGGATGAATGGCCTTTTCAATCGCCCGCCTGTTTCGACGAAAACCTGCACCGCAGGCTCCGCTTCCAGTCCCTTCGGGGGTCGCCGGAACAGAGGAAGAGTGGAATAAATTCTTCAGCGGTGTGGAGGATGGGGGTAAGGTTCTGCCCCCCCTGATTAGACCCAGGTCGGATTCCAGCCACCCTCGTGAGCCGATGTCCTTACGAAACCTCATCGCCTTGGGGTTGGTTGCAGCATCCTGCACTGCGATCTGGGCGGCAATTCGGTCTCAAACGCCCGTAACCGTCGGCGCACAGTCAATCGTTCAACCTCCGATCGTCAGAGTTGAAGCTCCTCCTATCGCGGCGCCATCGCCCGCACCAGATAAGCACGCCGGCCAAGTATGGGTCGAGGCGCATGACCGAAAAAACAAGAACGGTACGACATCGCACGTCAAAGGCCATTGGCGGAATAAGTAGATGCTGTTGTTTGGCCGTACCGGGCTGAATAGAATGAGAGGATGAAACACGTGATTCTTGAACAACGGATGCGTCGAAACCTGAAGCATCTCAACGATCTTGGGTATACGCAAGAAGAACTAGCCTCACTGGCCGGCGTGAGTCGCGTGCAGATCAATCGCGTTCTGAATGGCGACGGTGAACCGAGGCTGAAGACCTGTGAGCAACTTGCGGTATCATTGGGAATGGATCCCACAGCTATGCTGCTCCCTGCAGAAGAGTTTGACTCAATCGCGCAGACGATTTGTGTAACCCCGGCTTGACATTTGTTACCCCGAGGTTACACTGGCCCCCGTTGAACCGGGTGGCACCGACAAACTGAATTCCATAACGCCGCCTGGGTCGATGACCTGGGCGGCTTTTTTCGTTCGCCCCCCAGGAGTCCCTGGCGTGTGGCGTCTCAGCTTGCCACCCAGTTGGGATGGCGATGCCTCTTGATCGCCAGCGCCACACGCCAGCGACTCCCATGTTGATGAAAGTCCACGAGCTGGCAACGTCGCCAGAAGCGGGACACGTCCACACTGAAATCGTTTGTTCAGCGAAAAGTTGGACACTGCGACTTAGGTGTTTTCGGTAAATGGAACATGAGTGAGTCGAAGGACGACACAGTCCTCGTGTGAGGTCTGAAGTGGAATTGATCACTGGAGGGTCCTTAGACGCGAGCTCCCTTCTCGCGACGAAATCGGCAATGGGGAAAATCACTTTATGCCTGAGACCAACATGACCCTACCTGATGCGTGGGAAAAGCAAGTGTTGCCTGAAATCGATCACATCGCTGAATCGACGTTAAAGGAATACCGGAGCTCGCTGGGACTCTGGAAAACTTTGACGGGCAATCCCACTTGCGATCAGATCAATCGGGAAACCGTCCGTCATTTTCGTGACAAGTTAATTTCGACCCCCTACAGAAGGGGCGGTCAGAAAAAAGTAGGGCAGCGAACTCCCTCCACGGTGAATCGCGTCATGCGTGACATCCACGTCACGATATCACCGCTCTGGCCGGCCGATCGGTCAAACCCCAGTGGGCTTAATCTGATCCCGTACTTCAAATGGCCACGGAATCTTCAGCACCAGAAGCAACTGCCATTCGTGTTCACAGCTGCTGATCTGGATCGGCTCTACCTGAATTGCAATGCGGCCCGTCAGCCGTCGAAGTTTGCTCGCTGGTGTCCCATGAATGAGCCGAGGCTTTGGCGGTTGGCGCTCGTCCTGGCTCTCAATTGTGGGGCCAGAACATGGGATCTCTTCGACTTCAAGATTTCCAAGATTCGCTTGAATGAGCCGGAGCCATATCAATTCGGGTCGATTTCCTTCCACGCACAGAAGACGGGGAAGTTGCATCGGTTCCCACTGAATGAATGCGCTGCCAAGCATTTGAAGGCCTACCTTGCAGACCCCATTACATGGCATGGTCAGACGGATCGGCTCTTCCCTGGTTTCTATAAGGGTCAGACGTTCTACAAAACGTGGAAGCGGATCTGCACCGCAGCGGAATCGTCAGGCACCTTTGAGAGCATGAGGAAAACGTGTGTCACGCGGCATAACTCTGTCGTGTGGAACGCCGGGTTCTGGCTGTCGGGGCACGTCCAGACGGGCGTCTTCGGGCACTATGACAACCCGAGCGATCGAATCTTCGAGGCGGTTTACGGCCTCGAACAGCCTGCCGAGTTCGTACGCGGCGCGGCTGCATTAGGAGTGTGAGTAAACGGCGTGTGTTGCGCCGTGGCTGGGGATGCCGAGAGGTCCACCAGCTTTCCCTGGCAGGGGCGACCCAGAAGCCCCTGCCAGGGCGTTTCGATCATCGATATCGAGAGGACGTAATCATGGTGGTTTACGGTCTAACTGCGGTCTGGATCTTTGCTGTGGTGTGCGTCATCTGCTGCTGGCCGGCCGAGTGCCTGATTGGCTTCGGTGTGGTCATGGGGGCCAATCTGGCTTGGGACGCTGCCGAGACGCGTCAGTTTCGCCTCTGGTGAACTTCCTCGTCTAACGGAGTGTGAGACATGAGCGGGCCAGTGATCGGGGAGTCGATTGAGTTAACGGAGCCGATACCGTCGTTTGGCGGTGCGGTGACGGGCGAACTGACAATCTCCAGCGTGATCACTGATCGGCATGGCGAGACGCTCATCAATCTGAGCCGTGGCGGATTCCTGGTCATCTCGGGGGCGACCTGGCCCCTGACATCGCAAGAGCAGAAGGAAACACTTGATGGGTCGATCTCCTCTACCACCGCCGAAACTGTTCGCGGAAGCCGCGAAACGAGCAGTCAGCAACCGCCCTCCGAAGGAGTGGCAGCTGGTGTGGCACTCCAGCGCCGGGGATCTGGCATCGGGACTGATGACGCACCAGGACGCACAGGACCAGCGGCGGAAACTGGTCAACGAAATGAAGTGCGACAGTCTGACGCTGTCGCTATCGGTAGAACTGAACGTCGACCAGGCGAACTTCGAATCGGAGTTGGATCGGACGAGAGCACGCCGCCTCAGCAATACGGCCTAGTGGTCATTGTCGACCTGCTGAATCTCCTGGTCAAAGCGTTTCACGCTGGTCCGCCCTCGCGGATCAACGGAGTCCGGTCGATGCTGTCGACTGTGGCCAACGTCATCGAAAAGCTGTCGCCTGAATATCTGATTTTTGCGGCCGATGGTGGCCATGTCGCGAGGTCTGCCGCCTTCGCCGACTACAAGGCCCATCGGCCGCCCAAACCTGTTGAACTGATCGAGCAAATTGCCCTGGCCGAGTCGGCCATCGAGGCTATCGGATGGCCGCTAATCCGTGTCACGGATTGGGAAGCTGATGATGTGATCGCATCGTTAGCTACGGCGATCGTGCCGACTTCGGCCGGGGTGGTTGTTTGCTCCTGCGATAAGGATCTGCTGCAGCTCTGCACAGAGGGCCAGCGGATCAAGATCTACCATCCTTGGGACGGTGGCAAGTTCCTGGGCGGGTCCTATGTCGAAGAGAAATACGGAATCACGCGGAATCAACTGGCTGATTACCTCGCCCTGGTCGGCGATGCCAGCGATGGCGTACCAGGTGTGAAGGGGATCGGCCCGAATAAAGCGGGGGAGCTGCTTGGTAAGCATCACGACTTGGAGTCGATCCTGGAAGCGGGCCGGTGCCTGCTCGTCCCTGGTGCGGTGGGGAAAGCACTCCGTGAGCAGGCCGACGCTGCTCGCCTGTCACGACGGTTGGTCGAGCTCCACCGCGGGCTTGTGATCCCAACCGCCTGGCATGATTTCCCGGCTGTGTCTCCGCGAGCTGGCTGGATTGAGGCCCTGCGATCGATGGATCTCGGACAGGCGGCGAACCGGTTGTCAGAGATCTTGCCGCTCACCGGTTGCGTCCGCACAGGCACGTCAAAAATCGAGGTGACTCATGAGCAACCCGACTTATGGCCAGCAGGAACAGTATCGAGCAGTGGCAGTGTGGCGGCCGCGACGGCCCAGGAGACGACGGAAAGCATCGGAAACGATCTACAGCGACCCCTCGCCGAGAGCGATGGCGGAGCAGGAGCTCCTACGCTGGAAGCGGTCCCTCAGTCGGGTGGAGTACTGGGAGTTCCGGTTGGAACGCCTGCCGCCAGGTTGTGGAACGCGACCCGATACATCCCGCACGAAGAGCGCACTCGCGATGCGGTAGATGATGCCATGACGCGAGATTACCGGGATGCTGACTGGTGGAGGCACTACCCACTCCCCGCCGTGCTGCCACCTGATTGTGAGCAGTGGATCACCCTGCGATCGACCTACGCAACCGCTCGGACCGAGATCGAACGTCGCGGTCCCCTAAGTGAAAACAGTTGGAAAGCAGGCACCGTGTACCACTACGTCACTGAACTGGCAATGGGCGGGAAAGAGTTCTCGCTTCCATGCGATCAAACCAGGGCTGAGCCAGTAGCCCGACAGCTTCAATCATCATTGTTTTAGGAAGGGAATCGAAATGCTCGTTCTGTCACGGAAGGCGGGAGAAAAGATATACATTGGGAACGACATCACGATCACAGTCGTGAGGATCGGGCCTTGCGCGGTCCGCATCGGGATCGAGGCACCGAAGAACGTCAACGTCGTGCGCTCGGAGATCACACGCCACGAGATCGATATCAATCTATCTGAGGGGCAGTCACTCGACGTCGAGCAGCTCGCGGCCCTCACCGGCCTGGGAGGGTGAGCCGATGCGGAACATCTCGTTCGCGTTGACCACTCCCCAGTTCTATCGCCGCCGCAAAACAGTGACCCGGCGAATGGGCTGGACTGACGTCAAGCCAGGGCAGCTCCTCTGCGGAGTCGTCAAAGGAATGGGCCTCCGGCCAGGTGAGACGATTCAACGGTTGGCAATCATTCGCGTGAACGAACCTTCACGCGAAAAGCTGTCGGCGATCACGCCGGAGGATGTCGAGGCCGAGGGGTTCCCGGGCATGACGCCCACGCAATTCATTCGCATGTTCTGCGATTCGCATGAGTCCTGCCGACCGTCGACCATCATTACCCGCATCCCGTACGCGTACGTGCCAGGTGGGCGTTTCACGCTGCCTGGATTTTGCAGATTCTGCGGCGATCGTGCCGCGGCGACTTCAACCAAGTGTTCAAAGTGTGAGTTTGTTGACCAGTTTTCGGAGAGCCTGAAGCATGACTGAGACTAAAGAAATGTACGCCGTGGTTGACCTGTTTGGTCATACCAAAATCGCTGGCCAAATCAGCGACTACGCCCTCGGGGGTGAGTCATTCGTGCGCATTGATGTGCCCGCTGTTGGCGATGCCCCTGCCCATACCCGTCTTTTCGGGAAAGGGGCAATCTACTCGATCTCTTTCGTTGGCCGTGAAGCTGCGGAAGCCGTTGCGAGAAATCTTCGATTGAAACCAATCGAAGTCTATGACTTCGATCACGAGACGCGCAGCCGCTTGGCAGCAGTCCCCGCGATTACACAGCAGAGCATCCATGATCAGGATGACGACGACTTCGATGACGGCGAAACGGGCATTGGTCACTACTAACCTGGTCTCACCAACTAGATTCGGAATGGACTCCAATGCCTCGCAAGAAACAACCTGATGCGCAACTTGATTTCGGGGCTGATTATCCAAAGCGAGAGCCCTGGTTCGCCTTTCACGTCGTGAAACTTCTGGCTCTGCCGCTCGTCGCCCGGACACTCGGTGCACAAGGCTGCAACCTGATCCGGGTGATCGCCACGCTTGAAGATGACTATGGGTACAACGATGGAGTTCTTGTCACCGACGAGGACTTGCGTCCAAGAATGGCAGTCACCGAAAAGACGCTCGTTGAAGCAAGGCGCCGCTGCATCGAAAGCGGATGGCTGCATTACGAACCAAGTTCGAAGAAAGGTGAGCCATCTCGCATTTGGGTGAAGATACCTCACCACATTGAGATGAAAACGAAGTTTCCCTCCTGGTGGAGAAACTCCACCACAACGGGAACCACAACGGGAACCACAACGGGAACCACAACGGGAACCACAACGGGAACCACAACCTCCCCTTCTTATATTCCTATTCCTATTCCTAACACCCCATCCCCTTCACCAACTCCTGATTGGGCGGAGGTGGTGAAGGGAATGATTGAATTCGGGATCCAGGAGACCGACAAGCCCATCGAGCGGCTTAAGGCGAATGGAACCGATCCGGCCCTCGCGCTGGGCATACTCCGGTATGCCAGCGAGGCCAAACTGTGGAGCCCTGGGCGGGTCAGACGCCGTCTGATCAACGCACTACCCGGCCAGGATCCGCAGGAAAAACGCCTCTGGATGCCGCCAGACCTCGTCACGGCCCATCCTGCGGTGCAATTGCCGTCAACGTCGTCCGACGCCCTGAAACAACGGGATAAGCGTCTCAGGCAATTGGAATTTGAGTTTTCAGACCTTGGTCTGAAAGCGATGACGATGCCCGCGATCGTCGAACAATTCGGGCTACCGCCAGAACTTCGGGATAAGGCCCGCCCATATCCCACGTGGCAGGCGACCGATCGCCAGCCCGGGCTCCGGCTGGCGATCTTGGAATTCATTCGTGACGTCAAACGGGGATCGAACCATGCCTGAAAGGTGACTAATGGTCCATTTGAGAAACACACGGGGCGCGAATCATCCTGGTGCGAAGCTGACCGCCGCCCAGGTCGCCCACATTCGGAAATGTATGGCAAACGGTGTCCCGGCAGCGTCCCTCGCGGCTCTGTTTGGGATCGCAGAGAGCTACGTCTATGCGCTCTGCAACCGCAGGCGATGGCAGCATGTCCGCTAAATCAATTTGCTGACCTTAGAACCGACTCACAGAAAGGTAATGGCTATGTCTGACATGAATCTAACGCGAGAAGATATCGCTTTGCTGTTCGATGCCGTCGAACGGTGGGAGCAAAGGGACGGCACAGGCCGGATGATGAGCTCGATGTTTGGATCGATCTTGACCAAGGACGATCCGGAGGCCAAAGCCAAGTTCAACGAGGAAATGGAGCGCATCCAGAGACAGCAGGACCTGGAAGATCGGACGAAGAAGGAGCGAGGCGTCATGCTGAGAGCGAAGCTGATCGCCCTGCGTGACAGCATGGACGCCGCGCGACTCTTCGAGCAATCGGCATCATAAACCCGCTAATACGACGTAGCGGTACTGGAGAGGGCAATGAGTTACCGAGAAAAATGGGCACCGATCATTGCCAAGGTAATCGCGGACGTCGGCACTGACGACATCCGCAAGCTGAGGCAAGCTCTTCGGGATGCCTGGGACTACGGCCCTCGTGAGTATCACCCGTACAAGATCTGGCTTGATGAAATCCGGGTGCAACTCGGATTGAAAAAGACATTCGACCGACACGCACCGAAGCCGTTTGTTCCGAAACCTTTCGTTGTGGCTGACGGTCAGCGGTCACTGTTCGACTAACGTCCCGCTCTGAGAGGTACAGCAATTGGAGAGCACAATGCCTGACAAAGACGTCGAATATCTCAGCATCAACTGGACCAGGACGGTCGCTCGCAAGTCTTGGAAATGCCGCAAGTGCTACGCCCCAGGTGAGCCAGGGACAGAGTGCTTTCGCCCGCGGAACGAAGCCACTCATTTGGACGTTACGAAGAGCAGCAAGCTGTGCGTCTCGTGTGCTCAAACGAAATGAAACCAGCGAAGGGTCTGAACATGGAAATGACGATCGACGAGTTAATCGAACGGCTGACGGAACTCCGGAAGGAATGTGGCGGGTGGGTCAAGGTTCAGATGATCCATTCATCCTTGGCATGCGGAGCGTCAGTTTCTCCCGTGCGAGAAGTCTCGCTCGGGAAGAATTCAATCGCAGTGCACGTCGTAAAGATCCGCTAAGGACGATTAGCGGTACTAATTTTTGAAAGGGATACATTGAAAATTTACGTTGCTTCAAGTTGGCGCAATCTCCTGCAGCCTGCGATTGTGTCGATGCTGCGGAGTTCAGGCCACGAAGTCTATGACTTCAAAAACCCTGCTCCTGACAATACCGGTTTCGCGTGGCGTGAGATCGATGGAGGCTGGGATACGTGGACGCCTCAGCAATATCGCGCAGCGCTGGAACACCCGTTGGCGAAGCGGGGGTTCAAGCACGACATGGATGCACTTCGAGGGTGCGATGCCTGCGTATTGGTCCTGCCATCGGGCCGATCCGCGTCCTGGGAATTTGGCTGGGCACTCGGTCAGGGAAAAATCGGGGCCGTGGTGATGTTCGAGAAGTGCGAGCCTGAGTTGATGTACTTAGGAAATCCGATTCTGACCTCGCCAGATGAGCTGTTCGACTGGGCGGAATTCAATTCCGCTAACTGCAAGTAGCGGTACTTGAAACATTCGAAGATGCCCCGACCGGATGGCAGGCGGTCTCAAACATTGCCCTGGCAACCACTGACGTACGTCAGGACTAGACCAAAAACTATGCGGGGTATTGCGAAGCCTGGTCGGGAACAATCCCGGCCAGGTGGACTACACGAACCTGTGACCGACATCGATGTCGGTCACAGAATTGAAAGTGAGTCATATGAATCTCCGACAGCTAATCGAACAACTGCAGTCGATCGAGACAAAAGCCGGTGGGGATTTGAAGGTCGAACTTGTTACCGGTCACCGATGCGATGAATACGAAATGGTGATGGAAGACACCTCCAGCGTGGAATTGATCGACGATCATGAATCTACATTCGTGAGAATCCGAGCGGCGGAAGTTCGTGCCTGGTACTGATGAAGTACCGCTACGTGTGATTAATGGAACTTGAGGTGCAGACGATGCAGGCCCCGCGACCAATCAAACAGTCCGAGTGTGAACAATGCCTGAAGGTGAAACCGCTCCTGATGCCGGTCTCGTTCATCCCCGGCTGGCCAATCGTCGTCTGGGGCCTGCTGTGCGTCGACTGTCGGCTCAATGTGAGACTGAGCAAACACAGCGACAACTACTGTGAGCCTGGCGAAATGTGGCAGTTCAGCCATCGCAAAGAGCAGCGGGACGCTTATGACGAGTGGCTGGCTGTGGAGTCATTCTAGAATCGCAACGGATGGTGATGTGCCGTTTTGAGTACCGCTAATTGGGATTAGCGGATTTGGAGTTGTTTGCAGTGATCGCGACAAAGTCTGATTTCTTCCCTCATTACTGCCGCGGGCGTGATGATCCCCGGTTTCAGCCCGGCAACATCGAAACGCCAGGCTGGTACGTGGCGTCGGGAATGATAGCCCCATGTGGACGGGCCATTCTGATCAGCAGGAAAGACTGCGAGCTCAGATTCAACTCAAAACCAGAAGTTGAACGAGCCATCGAATCACTGAGAGAAGCCGGGTTTGTACACATCTGGCAGCTCGATGGAATGCCTGCGGCGGAAATGAAGAAACTGATGTACCGAGATCTCTTTTGGTGATAGTACCGCTACTGGTGCTTAGCGGGCTTTTGCAGTTTTCGCCATTCCCAAGGTGGGATTGGGTCTTTGTCGGCCCATAGGCCGCGTTTGGCCTCGCGGGCCTCTTGTTCCAGGCGGGTCAGTCGCGCGGACTTGGAATAAGCGACATAGTGCCAGGCAAAGCCCTCTGAGACTAGAATTTCGTTGACGTTCCGGCCGTCGACGATCAGCGTGCCCAGGACGCGGCCGTATCGGTCTTTACCCGCGACTGAGACAACGACTTCCTTTTCGTGGACGAGCTCGCCCAGTCGTTCTCTTGATCTGGTTCCCCATGGCTGGCGGGATTCCGGTGCGTCGATGCTCGCCAGTCGAACCTTTACCTGCTGCTGCCCGACCAGGACGACGCACGTATCGCCATCGGTGATCTTCACGACTTTGCCCGAGAGCTCTGTGGGCGTGGGGTTCGCCAGCAGCAGCAGTAGGACCGCGAACCATACCACGCTGAAATCCTTTAGATTGGTTTAATTGGTTTCTTTAGCCTCGGCGTGACGATCGGCTGCAACAGTTCGAGCAAGATCTTCTGAATTGTGGTGCCCTTTTCGGCGGCGTGCCGTTTGAGTGCCTGATGCTCGTCCAGGCTGAGCTCCGTTGATGCTGATATTACAAAAACGCCGCGGCCCTTGTTGTGACGCATTTCTATCTTCGCTCCTCGCTTGACGGTCGCGTTTCCGCGCAAGATGACCTGATTGTCGCGTCAGGGATCATCGTGGCCGAGCATGGATGCGAGGCCGCGATTCTCTTCGCTCATACCGCGCGGCGGAAGGCCAGTTCGCGGAAAATATGAAGTTCCACATCGGTCGATCAGGGAGGATCACGATGCCGAAACAGTCTGCCGGGCGCGTGGCTACGCCGCTAGAAATCATCGCCATCGCTGGCGCTTTCAAAGATAAAGCTATCAAGGATGCGAAGGCTCAGATGGAGCCTGGTGCACACGAATCAGTCTCGCTCACTTGTGAGATCTCCGGCACGATTGCCAAAGCCGCCGCGATCGCTGGCGAAATGGTGCCGCCCGCGGTCAAGCTGACGACTC
Source organism: Schlesneria sp. DSM 10557 (assembly GCF_041860085.1). Lineage (NCBI taxonomy): Bacteria > Pseudomonadati > Planctomycetota > Planctomycetia > Planctomycetales > Planctomycetaceae > Schlesneria > Schlesneria sp. DSM 10557. The sequence continues at coordinate 3,576,489 of NZ_CP124747.1, read as the reverse complement.
TACCGACGTTTATCGGCGTGTTGCATGAGCTGGGGATCGGCGTCGATCGACTCGAACGAGCCTTGATGGCTGTCGGTGTAGTCGAGGATTCTGACGACTTGAAAGCCGACGAGCTTTATCAGGTCTTCGCCAAGTGTGAACGTGCGATCGCGAGCTCGCTCCCGATGGTTCCTGCCGGGACGTCTCCACGCGTGACGAGCGTTCTTTCTGTGCGAGTACTCAAAGCCGCCTGATTGCAGGAGCTGACATGCAATCAGTTGAGTTATGGGAGGCCTACAGGGCATCCCGATCGATCAAGGACCGTAATCGACTTGTCGAGGATTATTTGCCATTCGTCCGGCACTGTGCTGATCAGGTTGTCGCGATGTTTCCGTGCGGTTGCCCGTGCGAGCGTGATGACCTGGTGCAAGAGGCGGTCCCGGCACTGATCCATTTGGTCGAGTCCTACGATCCCGCTCTTGCGAACTTCCGAACGTTTGCAAAGCCTCGGCTGTTCGGTGCGATGATCGACGCGATACGTCGTATCGACTGGGTTCCGAAGGGGACTCGGCGCCGGCAGCGTGACACGCCGGAGATGCGCGTTGCCGAGATGGTGCCTCTGGCCGATATCCATCTGGCCACGGTGGCAGAGGGGTTTCCGGGCGAGGTTGGTACCGAAGAGTTCTGGGAGCGTGTTTCACGCGGCTTGAGCGAGAGGGAGCGGCTCGTGATCCAGCTCCGGTACCGCAGCGGACTCAAGCTGCTGCAAATCGCCGACGTCCTCGGCATGACGCGAGCTAATGTCAGCCGGATCCATTGCCAGGCCCTCCGGTTTCTCTCGAAGCGGACTGGTCTGCGTAACTTGGAGTGAGTCATGAGAGACGATGCGTCTTCCAGCCTAAAAGAGAAGGCTCAGCGGCATCGTGACAAGATGGCCTCGAACTCGCGCGACAATTACGACTCCGTCGCGGAGATCGGGGCTATCAAGCCGGTCGGGAATCCTGAACGGCGGACTCGGTGTGAGAACGACCTGGCTCAGTTCCTGGTGGAGTACTTCCCAGGTACCACGGGGCTGAGTCCGTTTTCGGATGATCACAAGCGAGTCATTGCTCGTCTGCAGGAGGCCGCACTCAAGGGGGGCCGATACTTCAACTTGGTGTTTCGTGGATTCGCGAAAACTACCATCTCGGTCAACACCTGCATCTGGGCCGTGGCCTACGGTCACCGGGCACTCGTCGTACTGATCGGGGCCAACCGCAATGCAGCGAAGGACCTCTTGGACGCGATCAAGGCCGAGCTCGAAACGAACGAGCTGCTGGCCGAAGACTTCCCGGAGATCTGCCAGGCGATCGCCGCGTTGGAAGGCAAGAACCAGAGATGTGCGTCTCAGACCTGCGAAGGCGAGTTGACTCATATCGAATGGACGAAGGACAAGATCGTGTTTCCCACGATCGCCGGATCGGTGTCCAGCGGCGCCGCGATCGTGACTCGAGGCATCACCTCGTCAATCCGCGGCATCGGTCAACGCCGGGCGGACGGGACCCAGCAGCGGCCCGACCTGGTGATCTGTGATGATTTGCAGACCGATCAATCAGCAGCTTCGCCCGTCCAGGTCCGAAAGCGTCTGATGACGCTGTCAAAGTCGATTCTGAAACTGGCCGGACACAATTCGACAATTGCGTGCGTGGTCAACGGGACGATCATCGAACGTGATGACCTGATGGACCGGCTGCGGGATCCACTGCAGTATCCCGGCTGGCAGGGTGAAACCGTCCAGATGATGCGGAGTCCTAGCAACGCTCACGAGACGCTCTGGCTGGGCGACTATGCCAGGCTGCGCCGGTCATTCGATCCAAAGCAGCCCGGTGATCAGGATCGAGCCCAGGACGAAGCGAATCAATTTTACGCCGCCCATCGAGCGGAAATGGATGCCGGCTGCGTCGTCGCCTGGGAGCATTGCTACGATCACGAGCTGGAGCTTTCGGCAATCCAGCATGCGTACAATTTTTTGATCGACGATGGGCCCGAAGTCTTCGCGGCCGAGTGCCAGTCTGAGCCGCTGCGGGGGGAAACGGAGCTGGAGCAGCTCATCGCGGCTGATGTGATCCACAAGCTGAGCGGCTACAAGCATCGCGAGGTACCGCCCGACACGGTACGGATCACCTGCTTTATCGATTGCCAGGATGAATCGTTCTGGTATGTCGTCGTGTCCTGGACTGCGAACTATACAGGCTACGTGATCGATTACGGTTGCTGGCCTGACGCGAAGTCGCGGGATGCCTCGAAAAAGACACTCAAAAAGACGCTGGCGAAAGCGTATCCGGACTTCAAAAACAAGGAAACTCGCTGGCGTGCAGGCCTGTTCGATCTATGTGAGCAGCTCCTGGGCCGCGACTGGTTGGACCCTGACGGTAAGCCGCACGCGATCCAGTACGCATTCGTGGACGTGGCGGACGGCGATTCCTCCCTGCCCATCAGAAGCTGGGTGAAGGCCTCCAAATGGTCAAAGATTCTGCGTTGCTCGATGGGCCTGGGACTTCGTCCGGCAGACACGCCGCTGGGCGAACGAAAGAAGGCAGACGACGAACTTCGAAGGGGCCTCAACTGGTGCGAGAAGCGAGATAAAAAAGTTCGCGGTGGATCGATCACCTGGATTGATACGAACTGGTGGAAATCATTCGTCTCGAATCGCTGGCGAGTCGGCAGCCCTCGCCCGAAAGAAGACAAGGGATATCGGGCCAACGAGCCAGGGGCGCTCTATCTCTACGGCGTTGACGCTCACACGCACCAGACGTTTGGCGTGCATCAAACGTCCGAAGCTCGCACCAGGCTGACTCACGAGAAGTCCGGCCGAACGATCGACTTTTGGTCGCTCAAACCGAATCGCCCCGACAACGAGTACTTCGACGGACTGGTCGGGTGTGCGGTCCTCGCCGATATGGCGGGCGGCGTCAGCCTGAAGGACTCCGGTTTGAAGTCGGTCGCAAAACCGCAACGACGTGGCCCGCGAAAGGCCACTCCACTCTGACATTGAAAGGTAGATCATGGCGAAGAAAGCATCAGCGGGCAGACCTCCGGAGAGCCCGAACCGGAAGTACGACATCGTCGAGGCGGCTCCGACAGCCTGCAGGGTCTGCGGATCGACCGAACGATCGCCTTACGACGCGAGGGTCGACCGGAACAGTTTCCAGAACACTCACGTGAATCCGACGACCGGCCGCGAATTCAACGTGGTTGAGTACAGGAACACAAAGTGTTTGAAGTGCGGGCAGTGGCGGAGGGACCGAACCGAAGTCCTTGAGGACCGCGACAGTTAGCAAAATCAATTGGTTTTTCCAATTTCCTCTGTGCGAATTGGTGGACCGATCGGGCGATTACTGATGGTAGACGAACCTTTCTGTGAGCCAGAGCGGCAGTAAGCCGCGTCCACTTTGTCGGGGGAATCATGTGGCAGATAACGCGGTAAGGATCGCACAGATCCAGCGAATTCTGGAGAGCGGTGTGACTCAGCACACCGTGGACGGCACGACGACAGTAATCGACGTGGAATCGCTCAGGACTGAGCTGCGGCGACTGATGGCGAACGATGACGTTCAGCGTGGGCGACGGCCTCGCATCTCGTCAGTGAATATCTCGGGGCTCCGCTGATGGGCATCTTTTCGGAGTTTTGGAGAGCGATGAACGCCCCGGCCGGGTCGCGTGTGTCGTCGTTTGGATATGACGCCGTCGAGGACACGAAGAAACGGCGGATGGCGTCTCCAACCATCAAATCCGAAGACGCGGAGCTGAATCAGTCCAAGCGCGATCAGCTCAACGCCCAGGCGAATGACGCTCTTCGCAATTTTGCCATCTGCCGTTGGGCGGTCGGAAAACACCTCGATTTTGTCTCGCGTCACTCGTTCATTTGTGACACCGGCGACAACCGTTTCGATACCGACGTCCAGGACCTCATGGACTGGTATTCGAATGATCCGAAAAACTGCGACGTCATGGCCCGTCATACGCTCGATCGGATCGTGCGTATGACCGAGGGCCGGGCGGTGGTCGAAGGGGATCACTTGCTTCTGCCCCTCAAGAGCAGTCACATCCAGCAGGTCGAAACCGATCGTCTCCGGAGCGAGCTTGGCATGGCCTTGGACGGCAGCGAAGCCCACGGCGTCAAGCTGAACAAGCAGGGCGCCGCGACGGCGTATCGCATCTGGAAACGCGAGGTCTACGGCGGTTACTCGAATCCGCAGGACTATCCGGCGAATCAGGTCATCTATCACGGCTACTGGCCGACTGAACGCTCCGACCAGGTTCGCGGGATCGGCCTCATTACAGCGGGCCTGAATGACTTTTGCGATGCGTATGAGTGGGTGGATCTGACGAAAGCCGCTGCGAAACTCCGAGCCGCATTCGGAATGATCGTCACGAGTAAAGCCGTCGACGGGCTGGGCGATCACACGGAGATTGAAGAGGCCACTCCGATCCTGGATCAATTTGGCAATCCTGTCGCCTGTGAAACGACGCAAAAGTATGAGGTCGAGTTCGGCAAGGGACCATTCAAGCTCGAACTGGATCCAGGGGAGGACGTGAAGTTCCTCACTGACGATTCGCCTTCCGTGCAGACATTCGACTTTTTTAAGAGCACGATCGGGTTCGCTCTCAAATCGCTCGATATCCCCTTGTGCTTCTACGACGAGGGATTGACGAATTTTTTCGGGCAGAGAGCTGCTCTCATCCTTTATCTGGAGAGCTGCAAAACGAAGCGGCGGAATTTGGTGACCAACGTCCTGGCTCCGCTCACACGGTGGCTGATTGCGCGTTGGATTGCCGAAGGACGGCTGCGGCTGCCGGCGGGAGCGAACGTAAGCAAGATTCCGTTTTCGTGGCATCCTGCAGGCTGCCCCTACTGGAATCCGTCACAAGAGATCAATGCCGACATCCAGGCGATTGGTGCAGGCCTGGGCGACTGGGAAACGATCTACCTCGAACGGACCGGGCGCGACTGGTACCGGGACATGATGCGGCTGAAACGGCAGCAGCAGTTCCTCAAGGAGAACGATATCTCGATTGACCCCAAGTTGATCCAGATGGTGCAAATCATGACCGACCCAGCTCAGATGGGCGGAACGAATCCGCTGAGTCAATTGCCGATGGGAGGCCTGACGGTATGAGCAAGCTGACGCAAAAACCTGCCGTCGATCGACTGGAAGCCGCTTCGGATCCGAAGGCGAAAGCCCGCGTGGATCGCGAGGGGGGACGGTACTCGTCGGGTGTGATCTATGGTGTGTCACTGTGCTCACGGGGCGAGGCTCTGGGCCACTACATGTGGATCGATGACGAGATGCTGACGCAGATCGTCGACGGGACGCCGGTTGAGCCGAAACTGCTCAAGTCTCGGTTCATGCATCCCGACCTCTGCACTGATGGAATGGGCAAGGCCTTGGGGACGATCGAGAACACGAAGAAAGTCGGGGACCAGGTCTACGGTGATCTGCACTTTTACCAAGCTGCACACAGCGCCCCCGATGGCGATCTGGCTGGTTATGTGATGACGCTTGCTGAAGAGGATCCAGGCAACTTTGGTCTGTCGATCGTGTTCATGCACGATTGGGAGGCGGAAGAGTTGTTCGAAGCCGAGCACATGCAGGACATCGAGCTGAAGGACGATGACGGGAACGTCATTGAAACTCGGAAGAAATTCGTGAGCCCGGACCCGCTCAACGTGCAGCACATGCGGCATGCCCGTATCGCTCAGTTACGAGCTGCAGACGTGGTTGACGAGCCCGCAGCGAACCCGAACGGGCTGTTCCATCGGGAAAACAAGGTCCTCGCCGATGGAACGAAGTTACTCGAATTTGTCTTCGGACAATCGCAGGAAGCCCCTGCCTTGTCGTCCTCATTCGGGGTCGAAGTCGCACCTGAGCGACTGAAAAGTTTTGTGACCAAGTTCCTGGCGAAAGCCGGGATGACTCTCTCCAAAGGTGCCGACATGACGAAGAAAGCTGCTTTGTCCGAAGACGAAAAGAAGGACGAAGAAAAGAAGGAAGACAAAGAACTGGGCGAGGAAAAGAAAGAGGACGAAGAGTCCACTTCCGAGGACGACAAGAAAGATGAAGAGCAGGCCTCGGACGAAGACGACGAGGATAAAGCCTCCGAAGACGAGGACGAAGACAAGTCGAAGACCAGCAAAGCGAGTAAGGGCGGCAAGCCTGATGCCACGCTGCAGGAGTACTGCAAAGAGTTCGGCAATGATTCCGGGGCTCAGTACTTCATGGATGGGGTCAGTTTCAAAGCAGCCCAATCCAAGCACATTGCCTCTCTGAATGCTCAGATCAAGGAGCGTGACGAGAAGCTGGCCGCGATCGCGAAGATGGGTGTGGACCCGGCCGCGTTCACTGCGGCTCCCGATCCGAAGCGTGACAAGTCCAACGCCTCACCGCTGGCGACGGGTGACCCGTCTTACGACGCCCGGGCCGCTTTTGCGGCGGCGATCGCGACCCCTGCTCAGTAATTGAATTGGGGCTGGAAGCCCCTACCACGGTACTCCGTTGCGGGAGCGCCGGGACCAGCGGATAGCTACCGCCCCCGGCAACCCCCGCGAACGACTCACGACAGATCATAACCGCAACGGAGGCTCTTGAAAGGAGCCTCTTCGATGCCGACTTATCCAACGCTGCTGGACATGGCGAAACGGAACGGACGCGATCGAGCCGTTCCGCTGATCTCAGAAACGTCCAAGTGGATCCCGGAAATTTCCGGTAAAAACTGGGACGGATCGACTCTCCCCGGTGTGGGCTCTGTCCGCACGATCAAGGGGATCAATTACAAGACCCTCGTCCGGACCGGGAACCCCACGGTCGGATTCCGCGACGGTAACACCGGCGCCAATATCTCGGCCGGGACCTACGAAAACCGGCTCGTCGAGACGTTCATTTTCAACCCCCGGTGGGAGGTAGACAAGGCTGTTGCTGATCGGAGCGAAGACGGACCAGATGCTTATATCGCCGATGAGGCGATGGGGATCATGGAGGCCTCGATGCAGCTCCTGGGGTCGCAGTTTTTCTACGGGCGGTTGATCGACGGTAAAGGTTTCCCCGGCCTGGTCGACGCGATCCAGGCCGAATTCACGGTGGACGCGACCGGGACCGGTAACACGTGTGGATCCGTCTGGGCCGTCAAGTTCGGCGTTGCTGATGTGCAGTGGATCTATGGTGAGAATGGTGCGCTGGCGATCCCGGACAAGACTGTTGAGACGGTCTATCGGGCCGATCCAGGTACCACCACGCCACTCAAGCCGATGAAGGCCTACGTGCAAGACTTGCTCGCCTATCCTGGCGTGCAAGTCGGGTCGACTCGCTCGATCGGCCGGATCAAGAACATCAAGGACGAAGCCAACAAGCGGCTGACGGATGCTCTGCTCTATCAGCTCTTGACCAAAATGAAGGTCCGTCCCGACGTGCTGTTCATGCCAAAAACCGTGCTGGAACAGCTCCGTGCGAGTCGAACGACGTTCAGCCCGACCGGGTTGCCAGCGCCAACGCCGAACTCGTTCGAGGGGATTCCGATCGCTCCGACCGAGTCGTTGACGATGACCGAAACCGCCTCCTGATCCCTGATCGACGGCGGGACGCATGATCTCTACGGCGTGATGTCGCGTGACATCACGCCGATTTCCGAACATCGAATGCGGCCAACTGGCCGCCCATGAGGTACTGAGATGTCTCGACCACTTGTAGCCGATGGGCTGCTGACCAAATCGATTGCGATGCCGACCGGTGCATCCGCAGTGACCACGCCCGGGATTCCGCTCGACCAGACCGCCAACGGTGATTTCGTCGCCTTTTGCGAGTTGGAGTTTACTGCTCCGGCGTTGACCACCGGCATGCTGGGCGATGCTGCAACGGTGATCTACGCGATCGTGACAGGCGCGTCTGTCGATGCGAACGGAGTGATCCAGAGCCCAACCGTGATCGCGAACGCAGTACTCACGCAAACCGGTGCGGGTGGGGCTGGAGCTGCGACCTCCAAGAAACGATTCCGACTGCCAACCGACGTCGTTGGCTATGTCGGGGTCCGGGCAACGAAGTCCGCGTCAGGCGATGCGAGCTCCGTGAGTCTGGTTGCCAAGTTGCTGTTCTGACCGCCGATCAAAGATTGTCCTTTGAAAATCCCTCTCCCTGGATCGCTCCGGGGAGAGGGCCTTTTTGCGAGTCTCTGACATGGCCACGAAACCCAAGGTGTTTTATTGCGACCCGATCAAAGGATCGTCTTCCGGAGACGGTTCGCGCTCGCGGCCCTGGGGCACACTTGAGGCCGTGGTGAAGGCTCGCCTGGTGAACGGTGCCGACCCTGCGAAGGGAGCGGTACACGCTGGCGACACGATCAAGCTGATGAGCGGCGATCATGGACGGCCAGTCCTCCAGGGTCCCGAGTTTGCCGCAACGGACGTGATTACTGTCGAAGCTCTCGACGGGCATCAGCCTGTCATGTCGCAGATGACGGGAACCGGTCTGACGAACTGGACCTTCCGAGGCCTTGCGGTGCAGTTGCCCGACGTCGCCTTGCCTAAGTGGTCGATGGTCTGGCGACTCACGGACGTTACGGGGGTGACGGTCGAAGATTGTGATATCCGGACGGCGGCGGACGCGACCACGTGGACGGATCGCGAGTGGGAAGCTCGCTGCCCCTGGTACGGCCTTTGGATTCGAGGCACGGAAATCAGTGTTCGCAAAAACCGTCTTTACGGTCTCGAAAACTGCGTCTTCGTGGAGGGGGATCGGATCGCCGTCGACTCGAACACGATTGAGTACTTCATCAATGATGGCATTCAGCACTCCGCCAGCAACCTGAAGATCACCCGCAATCGGATCACTGATCTTTACGACCTCAAATCAAATCAGTTCCACCATGACGGAATGCAAGGGTGGAACTTCGCACACGAGCCACTGCGAAACGTCCTCATTGAGGGGAATTTCGTGGCGTACTCGACCGGAAAATACAAATCGATTCCGCCGATCGGAACCGCGACGTTTCAAGGCATCGCGGTCTTTGATGGGACCTTCGCCCACTTCGTGGTCAGAGACAATGTTGTGATGGCGACCGCGCCACACGGAATCGGTCTGTACGGGATGAATGACTGTGTCATTGAGAATAATACCGTGCTGTACCAGGGAGACCCATCACGAAGCCCGTGCTGGATCGGTGTATTCCCTCGCCGAGCAAGTGAAGGGGGAGCGGACCCCGAGAACGTCGTGGTGAGAAACAATATCTCGCCCACTTACAACCTGGCGGCAAATGGGGTCGAAGCCGAGAACAACTTCGCGTTTCAGGCCCCTCCGAAACCGTGGAACAAGTTCGCAGTGGTGGATCCGGCAAAGACGTTCAAACGATACGACCTGACGAACGCGGCATTTGATTTGACCGTGCGTGAAGACAGCCCGGCAGCCGGGCGAATCGTCCGCATCGGTGGAGCGGGAGCACAACAATAATGGCCGCGCGCGATGTCATTGCGTTCGAAGTTTTGGGTGGAACGGTTGCCACTGACAGCGGGTTCTCGCCCAACGTCAACGGTTGTTGTGTGCGTCTCAAGATCGAAGCGATGGGCCGTCGAGACGACAGGGTGGATCCGATCGCGGCGTTTGCTTCGCTGACGATCTCGGTGTCGGACCCCGGTTTCAGTCACGTAGATCTTTCGCCAGTGACGCGAACGCGCACGATTACCGGTGGAGTGCCACTCAAGGACCCCTTTCCCAAGACATGGACCAGCATCGGATCGGGTGGGACCGTGCCCCCGAAATCGTATTGCAGCAACGGAAATCGGGCGTTTTACACGGCCGCAGGTGGGTTGCGTGGAGCATCCGCACCGACCCATACCACGCTAGGTCAAATCGTGAGCGACGGGGCGGTGTCATGGGAGTGCATGCAAGCATCGGTCAACACGGCACCGTATACGGGATACGTCGAGGCAATCGACGGCAGCGACGTGTGGGTGTATGTGATGATTCCCGAGCCGATCTACGCCGGATCGACGATCAACTCTGTGTCCATCGGCGCGGGGTGTTACAGCGTTGGCGGACAGTCGAACAATGCGGCGGCTTCGATCGCGAGCATCACGAACAGTTCGGCATTGCAGTACGAGCCGTGCATGTCAGTGTACCTCTCGCTACCGCATGTGCTGGCAACCGGAAGCCTCACAATCGAGGCGCAGTCGGATCACGTGTGGGGCGTCCCAATTGGGGTCGGGCAGCAGATCGCCGGTGCGAAGTTCACGGCGTGGGATGCAGCACGGACGACATCGAGCCCCACTGTGTCCGTGACATCCCCAACGCTTTCGGCGCTTGCGACGGCGAGCGGCTCACCTGGCGGCTGTGCAGTGGAGTGCTACTCCGCGACGATCAACACCAGCGGTTTGCCTGCTGGAGACAGTTTTGTGGAGGCGGAGTTCTATCCGCTGCTGGGCACTGTCTGGCGGACGAGATACGACGCGGAGGGGGCTGACTGGCAGGCTGGTAAGGCCTACGCCTATGCGGGAGTACTGGTTCGAAACGGCAGCAACTTCTATGTCTGCACGACAGCGGGCACGTCTTCAGTAACCGGGCCGACTGGAACAGGTACTGCGATCAGCGACGGAACTTGTGTCTGGGACTATTTTGGGAACGACTCGACGAAGCAGAATTCGCGGAACATTCCCGCAAGGTGGCATTTCTATAATGATCCCGCAGCGGTCTATAAGACGGGACATTGCTTCGTGGACCCGAGCGGTACGGCAACCGGGACGAATGGAGTTTTTGCGACATTCGCAGATGCCAATGCAGCCAAGGGTACGCTTTCAAATTGTTACTCGACAATTCAGCTCGCCGGCGCTGCACTGCAGACTTACAACAATACGGCCGGAGGCGGTCTGACAACGCATAATGATCCAGGCAATGGCCGGATCTATCTCAAGGCTGGGACACACTCCGGGTTCGGGGCGTCGATGCAGACGCTCAACATTCCATCAGTGTGGCTTCACGTGATCGCCGATCCAACAGCCACGTCCGGCACAGTACTGGTTACCGCAGGGGCGAATAAGGCCTGCTCGAAACGAATGCTGATGGGCGACGGCCTCTCATTCACTGCGACGGCCACGTCAACCGCGAACACTTACATCGACCCTGTCTCGGACAGCAATACGACGCGAGCCCAACCCGTCACTGAGTTAGCCATCAGACGTTTTACAATCAATCAATTCGACGGGACCGGTGAATTCGCCAATCGAACCGGTTTGACCTGGTACGACAACATCACGGTGACGGGCGGATTCCAGGCGAATAACGCAAACACGAGGGCCAACAATGCTCTCGTACTCGGCAGCTATATTTCCGGCAGTTTTGGTCTCGCGTTTTGTCCGACCAACTTCATCGGATCGACAATTATCGGCGCGAATGTCATACGCGACCCCAAAGCCTCCGGCGCGCTGCCTCCGATGTTTTTGAAAATCGTTGACAGCAAAATATTGGGAGTCACCGGCACGTCCGGCGGCACTCTGGTCAATGTGCATGTGACGAACGGCACGCTGGATTATGCGCGTCTGGGCGTCTCGTTTGTGGGTTCGCTATTTAAGGTGGCCTCGACGGTCAGCGATAAGTGCTACCAGTTAAGTGCGGACGGTGACACACGCGCGATTGCCAATGTCAACGCGGCCTACTTGACATGCGCCGGTGAGCGGGCCAACGGTCCCTACAACGACTCAACATCCAATTTGAAGACGCAATGGTTCGAGGCATGCTGCCTGAGTCTCACAAACAATATGGTGTTTGATACATCTTCCCACGGCGCGAACCTTCCCGCCGGTGCGAGGTGCCAGAACTACTGGTCTGTCTACAGGGTCGGGTACAGCCAGAATTGTAACCTGTCCGGTGCGATCGGGAACGTAGGCTTCGGGCCTGCGACTCTCGCGGGGCTCCGCGATGGCAAGAACAGCAAGTTCAATGTCATCGCGCCAGCAGCCGTCAAGAATCAATTCATCAATGACACATCAGCAACAGGGGCAACTCCCTCGAATACTGAGGGAGATTACCACCCTGCTCCCGGTGCACAGTGCCTCAATATGGCATTGAGTCAGGGGAGGAAATACGCACTGGATGGTGTCGTGAGGCGGACTAACGGCAGCGGTGCCGTGGGGGCGTTTGAATTCCAGTCGGCCGGTGGATTGCTGCTACGTCGAAGGAGACGGAGATAATGTTTTTTGACGCAGGCTCACAAAGCCAATCGATCATCGTGCGTGTATTTGATGATTCTGGTTTGCCCGTCGCAGGCCTGAACGCTGCTGGAATGCCGGTGGTCAAAGCGGCCAAAGCGGGGGCCTTCGCGGCCGTCACTATCGCACTCGTAAACCTCTCTGCTGCAACGGATGCCTGGACTGAAGGGGGCCTTTGGGGATATGGGGACGGCACCTATCGAATTGACATTCCCAACTCTCTGCTGGCCGATCCTGGGCGTGTGACGATCTGGGGCGAGGCCTCGGGGAAACGGCTGGAAGCAGACACGATCCAGGTGGGGCTTCTGGCAGCGATCGCGGCCCTGATTACTGCCATCAAATCCAAAACCGACAACTTGCCTGCGGATCCAGCGGCCGTTGGGTCACAGATGGACCTGGTCGACACGCCGAACGTAGCGGCAATCGACGAGCTCGTGGCGGCGATCTTTGCCGGCGGTGAACTCGACGGGTTTGGACTGCAGGAAGCATTGCGGCTGATCCTCGCCGCGCTGGTCGGAAAGATCTCGGGTCTGCCGACGAATGAGATCCTCACGCGGGCCATTGATGACAGCAAGGTCCGGATCACGTCCAACCAGGACGCGGACGGGAATATCACCGGAATCACTTTGGATGCGAGCTGATGATTCGTTTCGCCATCCCTCTCTGTCTCAGTCGCCGCCGGCTGCGGGTTGCCACTGAGACAATCGAGACGATCAAGATTGTTGGCGGAGTCCTCACGCTGACGATCGGGGACGATTATTCGTACCTCGATCGACGTGCGCTCGAAGTGGACCTGCCTGGCGATCATCTGCCGGATCTGACCGGGGCGGCGGTCGCTTTGCATTTGCGATCCGGCGATCGACAGAAGTGTGCACTGGTCATTCCGGGGACGGTCGTCACTCCATCCGGCAATACGAGGACTTTGCGGTTCGAGCCAACGTCGGCACAAACCGGTCTCTTGAAACGCACAGTGGAAGGTCAGTTTGCGGTTGTGATCACGACGTCCACACGGACGATCACGCCCACGGAATCACGGGGCGTTTTGACTGTATTGAATCGGCTGTCGTTCTGAAGGGGCTTTTAAACATGGTGCTTTTTTTCGTGATTTGCTGCCTGCTGCTCTGTGCTCTGAATTACTCGAGTACTCTGCGCGTGGAGAAGCGGGTCAACATGCTGACCCGGCCCGATAAGTCGAAGGCGGCGATGATCGCGTTTGTCCTGGCGAGCCTGGTGAGTGGATCCGGTTACGCTCAGGAGCCGGTGACGGATCCGCCGCGTCAGATGATGCAGCTCTCTCCGGAGACCAGGAGCTGGTACCGGAATCCGGACGGATCGTGTGTCCAATGTTCGATCGGGCTCGCGGGTGTGCACGCGAATGATCTGAATGCCGCTCTGCTGCTGTGGGACAGCGAATACGGTCCGGCCGAGCGGGGCGGATCGTATCCGAGTCGTGTCGAAGCCTATTGCAACAAGCGAGGGATCAAGGCCTGGTCGGTGACGGGCCAGACGATTGACGACACGCTGCCGTGGATGGAGTGGTCCGCCAGGACGGGCAGGTTTGCGGCGATCGGGGCCGGGACCGCTCATTTTCAGACGTTGTACGGATTCGATCCCAGGACGCGGGAATTCTTCGTGCTCAACAATAACAGCACTCACCGGGTCGACCGGTATAGCGAACGAGACTTCCGCGCACTACATGCGGCGTCTGGGTTTTGGGTTGTCATTCTCGAAAAACCGAGTTCGGTGCCACCACAAATCAACCCTTGGTGGAAGTGAGAATCAGGCGGTGTTACCGCCCAGGAGTGAGTTATCATGAAATGGATTGTGCTGGCCCTGATCGGGGTCGCGTTGATGTCGCTGAGCTGTCACGCTCAGACGCCGAAGGATGTGCCTGAGTCCGCTCGTCGCGAGATCCTCCGGCGAGGCAACCAGGTCGAGCAGACTGGCACCATCCAGGCTGATGGTGGTCTGATGGCAGCGGCGTTCGCTCCGCCGGCGGACGACTCGCACAAGTGGTTTATCACGCTCGTCGGGAAGCCAGGTGACGCCGCCTTCGAGTCGATGCGAGGCATGATCGCGTCCAACCGGGACGAGCATTTGCTCGCCTGGATCGACGCGGGTAATTCGTCACATTCGACGACTCATTACCAGGTGAGGTCGATCGACGATCAGACTCAGCGCGATTGGCTCGCCGGGTTGAAGCCTGCGATCGATCAGTACGGCCTGCCGATGGTTGTCCTGCAGCCCCCCAGGTCTGGGCAGTTCGGACCGCCGTCAAACATCGTCAAAGGGATCCACGGCCGGCACACCGCGAAGGAATTGGCGGACTTACTGCGGGATGGGGTGGTCACGTACGTGAAGGCCCTGGAGCAGCCGCTGCAGGCGGGGATCCGGGACGCCCGTAGTTCGTCCGTGCCCCCTCCGTTCAACGTCGCGCCGCTGCCACCTGTGCAACAACCATTTCAGCCGAACCAGCCGAACCAACTGCCATTTGACTGGCCCGCATCTTCGCCAAAGGTATTGACCATCGGTGATATCCAAGCTGCATGTCCGAATGCACCGGCCGATTTTCTGATTGCGACCCTCGCCGCGAAGGATACAGACATCGAGCTGGTGAAACTCAAGTGGCTGCTGTGGCAGAAAGAGCATCCTGCAGAGGAGAGCGTGTCGGTAAACCCGTCTTCGTGCCCGGTTCCCCAGGCGGGGGGAACGGGGCTGACTGGATGGATGCCTACGCTGCTGATTGGGTTGGCTGCATTGGTGTGCATTATGGCGGTCTGGATGATCGCGAGTGGCCGGAGATCGGGCGCAGGCCTCGACCGCCTCGCCGCGATCGTCCAGAGCCAGGCGGAGGCGTCCGCCCAGCAGACGAAGGCCCTGCACGACCGCCTCGACTTGATCCCGTTGACATCGAGCGGGAGCGGGAAGACCGCCGCATCGAGCGGGAGAAGCTCCGCCAAGAGCGGCTGAAAGCCCGGGCCGATCGACCGAGGCCCATTGCGAGTTTCTTCGGCGGCTTGTTCGGTCCGATTTTCAGCTTGTGGTCATTCATCGGGATGATTCCGACGTTGATCTATCTCGCGTGTGTGCTGCTCGGAGCGTGGCTGCTGATCAGCTTTTTGCGGTTGTTTTTCAAATAGGTTTCGCCATGGACTTCAAGACGTTCACCCCGAGCATCCTCGCGACAATCTTGCTGACTTTGTGCGGCATGTTTGGGATGCAGCGATCGACTCCCACGTCCACGCCCATCACGGTGAACGTCATCGGGGCCGGTCCTGCGAACGTCCAGGCAACGATCTACTCGGCCGATTACTGCGTGCCGTGCAAGACGTACATCAAGGCTGTTCGTGCCGAGATGCCGGCCGATGGTTGGATAGTGAAGGATGCGGCCGACAGGGATGTGAAGTCGGCTCACATCGTGATTGATAAGCGAGCGGCAGAGCTCGCACGGAACGGGATCGAGAGCATCCCCTGCACCGTGTTCCGGAAGGACGGCAAGGAAGTTCGTCGGATCACCGGAGCGATCAGCCCGGCAGACCTGGCGAAGCAATTCAACGAGATCGGCACGAAGCCGTAAGGAGCTTTTTCCCATGCAACAGATTCTGTCTTTGATTCGTGTTTTGGTCGACGGCCCGGATCACGCTCGCTTGATCGTGATGGCCGTGGTGCATCTGTTCCCAGCAAGAGCCTTGTTGCAGCTGGGTAAGGAACTGATCGCGATGGCGGAGTCCCTTCTGGTAGAGGAGTCGTATGTGGAGCCCGAATCGATCCCGGTTGTCGTGCGAGCGGGTGAGACTCCGATCGATCTTGGTACTGAGCCATTGAGGCTTGAGACTGTAGCTCCGGCATCTGTGGATCCTCCTGCAGGAGAATCGCCAGCGGGTGAACCAAGTCCGCCCGCTGAGACTCCGGCTGCCAAGCCAGCCCGAAAGCCACGGAAGGCTGCGGCGAAGGCTGCGGAGTAATCGACGGCAGGATGCCGCCACCACGCTGAGAGGGATCTCATGTTTAATGCTGCCGATCAGTTGCGAGTACTGCTCTCGATTAAAGGGCAGGTGATCACGATTCGGCGTGGTGATCTGTCGGCCAAGCTTGAAGCCGTGCGGGGGACGAACGCGGGGAGGCTTTTAGGCGGCGATGGATCGTACACCTCGTTTCGCACGGATGACTGGCTGATTGTCGTGGCCGACACGGGATCTTTCGGACGGCCTGTTGCTGGCGATGTGATCGAGTGGAACGGCAAGCAATACACGATTGGTCATCCGGACAATCGCCGGCAGGCCGTTGAGCGACGTCCCGGCGATGACGAGGAACTGACCCTGCGTATTCATTCGATTTCGGAACAACCATGACCGCGACAGTCACCACGATTCAGAATGCGCTGAAGTCCGCCCTCACGGGGGTGACGACACCGGTCCCTTTTAACGTCCGTGTGGCAGAAGCGGACGTGTCCGATATCCCCTCCACGCAACAGCATGCCGATGTGCTGATTGGCTTCGAGGCCTCTGCCCGTCTCGCCCGGACCGAGGCGACGATCCTGGAACAGATGCTGATTCCGATCACGATTCGGCGTCGTTATTCGAAATCGGACCAAGCGGCCCTGGGGATCAATCACGAGCTCGCGGAGATCCTCCGGGACAAGCTGTCGGACTATCACTCGTCGACGGCCCGCGTGGAGCAGCTCTTGAGTCCGCATCCGTATGACGAACCGCAGGCCGTTGGGCCCGGGATCTGGGTCAACCGTTTTGTGCTCGACATGGATGTATTGCGACACGTATCGGAAATTGTGACGGACACGACAACGGACGCTCAGCTGTTGACCAAGATCCGTCGAGCGGTTTGGGACGCTCTCAATAACTGGTCTGAGTGGGACGACGAGACCTGGTCGCGGAAGTTCGAACTGGATGCCGACCTAGACGAGCTGGCGTTGCACGATCCTGGGCTATTCGACCTCCCAGCGATCGCGGTCAATGTCGGTCCCACGAATCCCCGTTTCATGGCTCACACGGTGCAGGATTGGCCTGTGACCGTCGACGTTGTCGCCTGGTTCCCGATCCACGCGATCCGGCTGGCGGAGTACCGGGCCTGGCAGATCCAGCGAGCGATTTACCAGGGAGCCCCCGAGGACGCTCCGACGATGACATACATCCGGACGGCAAGCGGGCGGCTGCCGGAAAAGAACCCGCAGATTTTGTTCGAGCCTGTGCAGATCGGACGGGCTCAGCAACTGAAAGCCGTGCGGATGACCTGCACGTTTACGATTACCGGGCTGGTGAGCCCTTGGAGCGATTGAGGAAACAAGTGGGCGGGACGCTCACTCTTTAAGAGGGGATCATCATGGTCGCTGACGTCAATGTTTTTGTGGGACAGCAACGGTTTCTTCGGCTGATTGATGAAGAGACCTGGGCGACCGTTCCGGCGGTGGATCCGGTTTGGGTGGATGTGCCAGTCACTGACTACACGGTGAGAAACCGCCCGAAGAGGCGGAACGGGCAGGCGCGGACCGGATCGTATCAGCGGCGGTACGGGGCGAATCCCTCGGGGCATCCCTCGGGAAATCTTGTCACGCCCCTGTATGGGTTCGTGAACGAAGATTTGGAGATCAGTCTGGCGCAGTTGATGATGGAATGGGGATTCGCGGACCACGAAGTGAAGTTCCCTCGCTCGAAGACGGCGGAATGGCAGTACGTTGGTCATGACAACGATCAGCGTCACTTGGGGCTGCGGGTGAATACCGCAACTCTCGCCGGCAGTGAGGCCGGGATTGTTCTCACGCTGGAACTGATCGGGCAATCGTCGGTGAGCTTTACCGGCGCCGCATCGCCGCCAGCGGACCGGAACAAACTGGTTGAGTTCTTGTTCGAGGACTCGACGTTCACCTTGGGTGGAACGCCGCTCAGAGTCAGCCAGTTTCAATGGTCGGTGCAGCGAAATCTGGATGTCATTTATCACAACTCCCACAACCCGATTTCGATGCCGAAGACTCAGTTCAGCGAAACCTTTTCCATCACGCCGATGAAGTCGAACAAGACTTATGACGATCTGCGTGATGCGTTTGGGATGCCGGAACTGGCCGGTCAATTGGTCCTGAAGGGGCTGCACAACGGCACCGGCGACACCGGGAACTTCACCGTCCTCACGATCGACTTCGACCGGTTGTCGCTGATCGACAGCGACGAAAGCGGTGGTACCGGGGCGATCATGAACCCGCTGACGTTCGATGTGCTGAAGCCCGACACGGCGGACAACGGCTCGGCGATGACCTGGACCGAGGCGGCGTAATCATGCTGGTGGTAAAGCTGGATCACCAGGCGAAGCGCTCCTGGCTCAACTCGATCGCGGGTGGAGTCAGGAGTGAAACCGCGCCTATCCTCGACGAGTGCGGGCAGAAGCTGACCGAGCTGGCCGCGGTTTATTTCACCAGGCTCAGCCGTGGCGGTACCGGGTACAGCGGCCGGCACTGGGCAAAGCCTCGACCGTCGACGGTCCGGCGACGGAAGGCCCTGGCCGCACGTGGCCTGCTGCGGGCTCCTGTCGAGCTGCAGGGAGTCCTCACGGGTGAGCTGCAGGCCTCGCTCGGTTACGAGGTCGGAGGCACGCGGCTGAAGCTGCGGTACGCGGCCGAGCATGCTCGTTGGTTCAACATTCACCGCCGTCTGATTCCGTCCCGTCTGCCGACCGAATGGCGGACGGCCTGCGATGCGATCGTTACCCGTCGCCTCATTTCGTTAGTCACCAAGACCCCGCAATAGGACCGAGCCATGTTTGTTTTTGATGATGCTGAGCCGAAGACCGTCGACGTGGAGATCACTCTGAAGGGAGGATCTTTCACGCTCATTCTGACACCGCCGAATCTGGAAGCCAGAACGGTCGATGATGCTCAGTCGTATGAACACTACTTTTCCCAGGGGGTGCAGAACACGGAGGCCTTCAAGGCACGGTTCTTCGCTCGCTTAAACGCTGTCACTGGATGGCGGGGAGTACATGATGCCCGGGGGGAACCGGTTGAGTTCAATCAGGCTCGCCTGCGGGCGCTGCTGGGCAAGTGGTCAGCGGTGACTGAGCAACTCAGTCCCCACTTAGCCGCGTTGTTTTTGCCCCAGGAGAAAAGTGTGGGGGAGTCCGGCGCGAGTCCAAGCGACTCGCCGACGGCAACACACCACGACACTGCCCCGCCATCGACACCTACGTCCGCCGCCGGAGACTGCGGAGTTTAGGCCAGGCGATCGGGGCGACAGTCCCGGAGTTGCTTCGGCAGCCGGCATGGATGATCGATCAACTGTTGGCCGTACATGAAACGCTGAACGAGGTAGATGACGATGGCCACACTGACGATTGACCTGGACGACGAAGCTTCTGAAGGCCTGCAGGCGATCGACGCACAGCTTGAGCAGATGGCAGAAACGACTGATCAGCTGACGGCCGCACAGGAGCGGCAGATCACCGTTGTGCATGAGCAGCGGGCGAGCTGGTCAGCATTGGGGGTGACAGCAACCGGGGCACTCGGCCAGGTCGCCTCGTCAGGAATGAAGCTGGCGGCCGTGCTGGCGCCAATATATGAGCGGCAACGGTTGATCAATGCTGCCCAATCGACGTTCGCGGCAGTCTCGGTGGTAACTACTTCGTCGCTCGGCAAGCAGGTGACTCAGTGGGGATTGCTAGGTCAGGCGGCGCAAACAGGTGGGGTAATGGCGTTGAAGGCCATGACAGGATTAGGCCCGCAGGTCCTCGGAGCGACGATCGCACTGAAAGGCTACGAGGCAATTCTCGCCAGAACGGGACTCAAAACGGTCGAGCTGGCAGACGGTACAAAAGTTGTTGAAAGCAATTTGGATCGGGTGCAGGGGTCACTCGCAAAACTCGGGGGAGATATCCGCCGGGACTTCGCAGGCGCCGCCGAGGTGGCAAAGGAGTTCATCGGCGAACTGAATTTTCTGCCGAGCATTTGGAAAGCAATCGACCCGATCGCCACGAAGAGCGCTGAGAACCTGGTCAGCAATATCAACATGATCCGGAAGGCCTACAGCGGTGCCGATGGCGAGCTCGCCGACTGGCACGCCAAGATGGAAGCTCAGCGGGAGAAGGAGGCCGAGGGTTTTGCGATGCTCGGCCGAGCCAACGATGAGCTTCGAGGCCGGCAGGAATATCGGGCGGAGCAAGCTCGCCTGGCCTCGATCAATACGATTGAAGGACTCAATCAGGAGATCCAGAAAACCAAAGAAGCGGCCGGGGCGGCGGCAACGGCTGGAAAGTTTGATGCTGAGGCCAAGGAAGAGTACTACCAGACGATGGACTTTCTGGAGCTGCAGCGGGCCAAGATCACCGAGAACGTGGAAAAGGCTCGGCGGGATCAATTCGCAAAATCTCGCAAGGCTCATGAAGAGGCCATCAACGCTGAGCAGGATAAGCTCGGCGAATACATGCGACGGATGCAAGAGGTCTACGACCTGGAACACAAGCGGCATCAGGAACGTGCCCGGATGGCTCGTGAGCTGCGGGAGGCAAGTCGCGACCAGGACACGGAAACCGTGATGGACGCCTCCAAAGATCTCCACGAAGGGGACAAGGCCCGCGTGGATGCCCGGCTGCGGGCCCAGGGAGCGACTGAGATCCAGGTGAAGCATCAACTGGCGGAGATGGACCGGCAGTTTGCGGAGTCCGCCTATCAAATCAAGATGCAGTCGATCGCGGATGAGTGGAAAGCTCGTGATGCTGTGCACCAGAAGGAGCGGCTTGAGCTGGAGAAATCCGGACTCAAGGGAATCGAGTACGAAAAGCGGCTGTCGAAGATCAAGGCCGACGAAGACAAGATGGTTTTCGATCTGAGAAAGAAGGCCATTGAGGAAACCGGGCGGTACCAGCGTGAGCAGAACAAACTCACGACCAGCCAGCAACTTGCCAACGAGCAAGCTCTGTTTGCGAAGGAAGCTGAACGGATCCAGAAGATCAAGGCTCTCCAGCGTGAGGCGATCGGAAAAGCGTTCAATCCGCAGGAGGTACTCAACTCGACCGATCCGCAGAAGGTGCTCCGGCAGATCCAGGAGAATCGAGCGCGGCAGGCGGGGCAGGCCCAGGCGGATCGTGATCGGGAGCTGTGGGAGAAGGGGCAGGCGGGCGACAAGGCCGCGATGAACAAGTTTGCCGCCAACCAGCGGAAGGAAATGGCGAAGGCCCGGAGACTCGCCTACAACGATGCCGAAAACGGCAACGTCGGTGAAGGCGAGCTGGCGACGGCACAGGCTCAGGTTGCCGGCGAGCAGCTCGGCCTGATGCAGCAGCAGGGACGCGTCACTGCCGATACAGCGGTCGCCCTGCAGGAGGCGCTGAAGGCGATCGCGGATCAGGCCACGGCTACTGAGCAGATGCAGACGACGGTTAATCAGCTCGTCGCGAATGCAAAAGGGATCAGGCAGGCGACCAAGCGGCAGGCGGAGAATTCCCGCAATCAGCAGGGATCACTGGAGTGATCCTCGACGACAGCAAGGAGGTTGACGAATGGCGTTTCACCTGCAGTACAGAGAAACCCGGTGGGGCTCGTGGGTCGATGTCGACCTGGAGGCGAACGGGGTCGCAATTAAGCGGCTGCTGATTTCGTACTCGTCGGCGGCTCGCCTGGACTGGTATGTGACGGCGAACGAGACAACGGCCCCGATTCCGCGGCTGGCCTGGGTGCGTCTGTGGGATGACACGGGTGTTGACGAAGAGGGGGATCCGCAGACCTCGACGAATCCGCTCTTCCTCGGCCGGATCACGGATGTGAGCCCGGGATCTCATGCGAATCAGGTCCTCTATGTGGCGATGGATCCGACGTACTGGGCGGCGAAGCAAGTCGCGGTGATGTCTCTGCCGTACGATGTCGGTGATATTCCGTCCGCTGAGCCGCAGGGCTACGTGGGGTCCGTGCCCCGATTGGTCTACAACGTGAAAAACACGGCAGACGAGGATTATTCGTATTCCGCCGGCAACGATGGGGATGTCGGGCAGATCATCGCCGGTTTACTCGAGTACTGCTACCAGCCGCTCTACTGGCTCGATGCGGCTCCTGGTGACGGATCGGATGCGGGCAACGATGTGCCCTACTGGGCTGCGGACCTGGCCCCGATGGATTTTGTCCCGCAGCAGAAATGCGTCTGGGAAAGTCTCACCATTCGTGCGGCGGTGGAGCAGATGTGGCGGCATGAACCACGGTTTCGGATGCTCTGGCATCCAGCGAGCAAACGCTGGCGGTTCCATCAGATCACTCAATCGCCAGCGGTTGAGATCACGCTCAACGATACCGGGCTGGTTACCGAGTATCCGTGTGTCGGATTGGACATCAAGCCATCTTACGAGGACTGCGTGACGGCGGTGTCGATCTACGGGCCTCCGAGCAATGTGACCGAGGTTTTCTACTGGGATGACACGCTGAGTTCGCTCGACGGAACGAATCTGGAGCCGGTGGGATCGCCGATCGTCCTGGAAAACTATTCGACAGGCTCCGGTCCGGACACGGCCGAGACGTACAACTGCTGGCGGATCTACGATCCGTTCAAAAGGCCTGGGGCCCGGACTCTGCCCGATTGGATATCGATGCCGATGAGCCAGTACTATTCGGTTGCGGGTCGATTTCCGTCGTTTCAGATGTCATGGGACTATGGAGACACCTGGTACGCCGTGGCGAATGTCTGGTTTGATTTTTTGGCTGGCACAGTCAACTTCATCGGGACGGTCCCTTACACGACGATCTCCGACAGTCGGGGGCAGTCGATCATTCCGGCATCGACTCAGACCGTGTTTCCGCCGGTCGCGTGTCGGCTCTATTGGGCCCCGTTTGATCCGCCGCTCAGCGTCCGCTACCCATCGAGCGGGCACGCTGGCACGGCCTACACGGTCGCAGGCATGACGAACGAGTACCGGCTCTACGATGAGTCCCTCGCGATCGGCAAGGAATACGGCGTGCCGGTGACGAGCTCAGCCCGGCGGGCTCAGTTTGAGAAGCTCGCTCAGTACCTGCACGAATCACGATGTGACGTGATCTATACCGGCAACGCAGTCTTGGCGGGTATCGATTATTCCTGGTGTCGTTTGAATAAGAGAGTCAACTTTGCCGATGCAGCAGGTACCACGACCGGCTGGGAAGACATCAACGCGGTTGTGACCGACGTGGAATACACGTTCGGAGATACACCCTCGACTACGCTCACGTTCAATGCGAATTGGATGGAGCTGTATGGCGAGGATGCGGCTCATCTGCGCGAACGGCTGAGGATCGAAGCCTTCGAGCAACGCAAATCCGAGTTCCCCCAGATCACGCTGATCATGCAGCGGTACACGACCTACTTTGGCAACCAGGTCAACGTCCAGCAGGGGGCCATCATGACGTACGAGACGGTCTACAAGGATCGATTCGGCAACGTCCAGCGAGCGGAGGGACGGAGATGATCCCGTTTCGAACAGGCCATCGGGTCGCGTTCTTCAAAGAGTTGGATTCGCGGGTCAGGCAGCATGACACGGACGTCGATCGACTTTGGAGACTGCAGCAGCAGCAATCGCCAGGGGAACCGATCGGGGGCGACGTCCCGACCGGTCCATTTCCGCTTCCGGATCCCGGGGGCGGCGGATCAGTAACGATGTACGAGGGACAGTTGACGTCGGCACTGGTCGCGCCAAGCAACCCTAAGACCAGTCCCACGACATGCACGGCTCTGCGATGGATCGTCGATACGGCAGCGGCCACGCTGCCAGCAACGTTAAAAAACGACACAACGCCCGTCACGCTCACTAATCGAGATCGATCCCTGCACGGCGAGATCGGGGACTACGTGCAGTGGTATGCGATGGAGTTATCTGACGGGACGACCGAGTTCCGCATCAACTGGATTGAGTGCCAATGACAGCCCGTAACTGTCACTGCTGTGACACGCTATTCAATCTCGCAAAGATCGATCCGTTTACTGGTCAATACATCTGGCGTCGGCTGCTCAAGACACCCACCGGAGGTAGCGCACAGGTGGCACAAATCGAGCCGCTACACGGTTCGAACGATCTGATCGTCTGTGTTAATCACACGGCGTCACCAGTGGTCACGTCTGAGCTGATGCGCGTGCGTGGCGCATCAGGTAGAGTTGTGTGGCGTACTTATGTGCCAGTTGTCGCTACGTTTGGCTCATCGGCAAAAACATTTGGCGTTACCTCATCCGGTCAGATCGTCACAGCATCTTTGCCGCTGGTGAGTGGACAACGACGCAGTCTAGATGGCATCGACCCAGCATCGGGGGCCACACTCTGGACAGTGACATACACCTCCGGTGAGCAGATCGCATCTGTTGCATCCGGAGCGTCATCTGTGTACGTCGGTTATTTGACGTCGCTGGGCTCACCACTCAATACACGACGCAAGATCAACCCCGCGACAGGGGCTACTATCTGGGGGGCTGGGTTGTGGTCTGGGATATCGACCGACGACAGTCAGGACATTATCACGTGTGAGGACTCGTCTGGCGATGTCCTGACAGTACATCGCCTATCGGGATCACCGAGACTGGCGAAAAAAATGAGCGGCGCCACAGGGGCGTTGCTCGGAACCGCATCTTGGTACGGCACGCGGGCGAGGAGCGGGGTAGGCGGACTATCGTCGGCGAGCTTCGATCAGCCACCATACGCCGTCGCCACTGGCGGTACGTCACTCACGGCGATATTCGGGCTGTCATCGACCAACAATTCAACTCTCGTCCTCAAGCTCCGCGATACATGTTCCGGCTCCAACGGCAGTGGAGGGGCGTACTATTATTACTGTGGCGCGACCATGACAAGTACCGTCACGGCCGCCCAGTGGAACATCTTCTGTGTGACGTCCACCGGATCGTTTATCTGGGGACGGAAATGGGGCGTCATCAGCTCTGACGGGCCTGCAGCCTGCGTGATCGGCGACGACGGTTATCTGTACGCTGGGGGACGAAATGGCAGCATCTGAATGCCGTCACATCGGCGGTGTAACCGCCGCCGATGAAGTGACCTACTTCTGTGCCTTGCATCAGCTCTGCACGCCTACGCAGTGCAAGGCTTGCGACGACAACACCGTGGCCTCGAACGCTGGGGACTGTCAGCTCAGGGGGAATGAGATCCGCACTGAGACGGCCGATCTGTGCGGCATGATGGGCCAGACGATACCGATCTACGCTTGTATGGAGCACGGGGAATGCACCCCCGGCCGGTATTGTCGCCGGCAGACTGTTCGGAGTTGTTCCACATGCCGGGAGTTTGTCCCTGTGGAAACGAGTACCGAATCTTGAAAATGAGTACCGCTAATGTGTGTTAGCGGTACTGACACCCAAAAGGAGTTGGAAGTGAGCGAGAATCAATCAGTCAGCGGTGGTATGTCATTTTCTTCGTGGTTGCTGCTGATGCTCATCGGCTTGAAGCTCACGGGATTTATTCACTGGTCTTGGTTGTGGGTGCTTTCGCCCATTTGGATCCAGGTGGCGTTTGTTGCGGTCATTTTCACGGTCGGCTTCGTTGCAGGACTGATGAACCGGAACTTTCGATGAGGCGTAAGCCGGAAAGGACGGCCACGGATGGCCAATTACAAGCCTTCAGACGTCGTTACAATCGGCAATGTCACACGGTCGCTGAATGAGTGGGCGGCAGAGCTGCAGACGCCGGTCCAGACGATCCTCGGCCGCATTCTTCGAGGTCATTCGGTGGAGCGGGCCTGCACGGCCCCCATCGAGCAAGCCAACCAGAACAAAGGGCGGACGTTCGACGCCGACGTTCTCGACACCGACGAGGTGGAGCGGCTCCTGCAGGCGGCTAAGAACGGTGACACCGCAATCAGGGATCGAGCCTTGATTGTCCTGGCGTACCGATCTGGTTTGCGATGTTCTGAGATCCTGGCACTGAGGCCGAAGGACATTGACGTCACCAGGGGAACGGTCAGCGTGCACCATGGCAAGGGGGACAAGGCCCGCGTTGTTGCCTTGGATCCTGCAGGATGGGCACATATCGCCGAATGGATGGCACTAAGGTCCAATTGGCGGATCAACGAAACGTCACCCATCTTCTGCACCCGCAAAGGGGGGAAGATCAATTCCCGCCAGGTGCGGGCCATGTTCGCCAGGCGAGCGAAGAAAGCAAAGATTGCGAAGCGGGCACACGCTCACGGCATGCGGAGAACCATGGCCAGTGAGATGGCCGCAGAGGGAATCCCGCTGATCGATATCAGCGGGGCCCTTGGTCATTCGAACGTGGCAACGACAGACACCTACATCAAGCGAGTGAATCCCGCATCTGTGGTGAACGCGATGCGGGCACGTGGCTGGGGGCAAAGTCAACAAGTAAACAACTCGTTTACATCGTCGATCATCGCACCCGATTGGCTGTCACGCCTGAAGGCCGACATCGGCGAAAGGCTGATGCTCATTCACGACGGCCGAACCAGCGAAACCGAGTTCAAGGCTGTTGTTTTGCTGTTCTGATCTGGACGAATCTCATTTCTGAAATTCTAGGCTTTCTTTGCAGTTTCTTGGACGTACTGCGCGAGAAGGATCGCATCTTGGAGCTTCTGGACACGAGTGTACCAATAGAAGAACCCAATAAATGACAGAAAACCACCCACAAAAAAGAGAACGAGGAACACGGTACATTGTGCTACCGAATCCACGAATTTAAGCCACTGTAGGTTGCGTGTGACCAGCTGGAGTTTATCAATTCGTATCTTAAGTGCGTCTGAAGGCTCCTCTTCTCCCCCAAATATTTTCAGTTGCTCGGGGTCTTGTCCCAACTTGGCGGCAGAAGTGCTGATTTTTTCTCTCAGACTGTCACTCATGCTTCGAATAGTGGCGTCATGCTCTTTTGCAATCTGGAACGCGAGAACCGCTGATACGACCACACATGTGACCCCACAAACAGCCATGAACTTGTACATGTTGTCGGTGGGAAGATTTGGAATTGGAACCATTAGGATCCTCATTGGGGTGTACTGCGATTCGATCGAAGTGTGCAGATAAGTTGGTGAACGGATTGATCCGATCATTGGATCATTTTAATAGGTTCTTTTCTAGGACTTTGGTCCTTGCCCCCATCGGGGGGAAGCAGAGAGTGCGACTGCCTTTCTTTCATGTTGGCCGTTAATTTCTGGAAACGAAAATGCCCGGTCGATTCACAGGGAATTGCCGGGCTTTTCTTACTTCGTCGCCTGTTGGGACTGGGCGCTTAAACGTCTGTGCGTGCTTGAATTTCCTTCAGCATTTCCGGTGTCATTCCTATGATCGCCCGAAGCGACACGTGCAGATGCTCGTATACTCGATCCGTCAACAGCAGGAGGTCTCCGGCTTCTTTGATGTGGCCTGAATCAACAAGGGCCTTCGAGCCTTCGATCGCCAGCGACTTCAGTCGAGATCCTTCATTAGCCAATCCATCGAGCAATTCCGACCGACTCAATGTTACCGACGTCTCGGCCGCATCCGTCTTTGCGTCTTCAAGCCGCTTCATCGTATTCTGCTCTGAATGATGGTTGATGATAGCGATTTCCTGATCGATCACGCTGACAGCCATCTTTGTTAAGCCAACCTGACGAATCAGGCCTTGCAGCGATTCGGCCAACGCATTGAGATGTTCGCCTTCTGCCGGCGCGTGATCTACGAACCGGACCGGTTGCCCTGGGAATTCGAGCGCACTGGCGATTGTTCGCAACATCAGAGCCGTTGTCCGGCCGGTGCCTCGCTTCGGATCCTCAGGCTGCTTCATGTCCTCGGGACTCTCGACCTGCTGACAATCCACACACTCCTGGTTGCAGAGTGGGCAGCGGTCTAACTCCGAGACGGTCGCTTGATCGGTCGACATGGAAGACTCCTTCGGGTTCGACGGGGCTCGCAATCCATACAAGCTCTTTTTCCGTAACCCCAATACTAGCATAAGGCTTCGGACTGTCGATCCGGTGGTTGCGGGTTCGAGCCCCGTCGACCTCGCTGAAAAGCCTTGTTCACAAGTTTTTGTGGACAAGGCTTTTTTCATGGTGCGCCTGGCATGTTGTGTTTCTCAGAGATGTAAGTTCTCTACGGGCCGTGATGAGCGGAACCGTGAGCCGTAGGACAGGGTGTCCACCGCGAGGTGGAATCTGAAGGGAGCCGAAAGCGAAACTTGGACTCGACGAACAGAAACTGGATAGAAGGCCGACGTGGTGGGGTAACCCGGCCATGGACGGGGATGCCCAATGCTCATCCGGACACTCACGCCGGTAAATCCAGCGAGGCCCAAGGGAAAGAAGCACAACTTACCCAGGGAGATCTCCTTTCGTGCCGGTTGATCCGGCTATCACCGTGGCAACACGGCGAGATGCGGGGAGAAGTCAGCAGAGGTCGTAGTAGCTGGGGTGCATCGTCAGGCATGTTGGTCATGACTTACTCACCGGCGAAGGACCGAATCTCAGATGCAGGGTACGCCTGAGACGACTCGATGAGAGCGGAGCGGACCGACGCGGGTAAACAGGGCGTGCAGCAGTTCCAATTCCACACCTTCATAGCGCTGAGCGAATGCGAGATGCCCGGCAAGCGATTCCTCCAGCTTGTGTCGGGGAGTGTAAACGGCCCAGGTTTCCGTGTCGTAACGCCGGTGTTGATGGCTGATCAAGGCCAGTCGATCCGGGAGGGGAGCGGGTAGCGAGTACGCGTCAATCAGAGCGGCGTATCCGACGAGAAACGCATCGCGTTCCGGCAGCTTTCGGTCGTGAAAAACGGTTACTTCACGCGAAAAACGGTTGTCAGGTGAGTCTTCCATGAAAATCAGGTTGCCGTGAAATTCACTTATTGTCCATGAATTTCTGTTATCCACGAGGAGAACTCGTGAAAAATGGTTCTTTTCAACACCTTGCCGGTAGGCAAAGCACCAGCAATTACCCCGTTGCCTGATGCATTTAGAACGCTTTCTTCGATGTGATCGCAGACCGTCCGTGCCTGCTAATACGCTTTCGTTGTGATTACGGTTAGTTCCCGGTCCATTTGGCGTGGTGACCGTCAGCCTGTGCTCTGATGAAGAGAGGCTGGTTCGTGCTTGCTTAACCTCCGCTCAATCTTCGCGCAACCTTGTGCAGAGCCCCGGTGAGCAGTCTCATCGCCTGTGATCGCTCCGCTGGAGTGAGTAGGGTGGCGGGTGAATTGAGGTTGGGATGCGGCGTTGGCTCGTCAGGGCGTGCCGGGGTCGCGTTTTCGTCCAGTCCTTTCGCTCAGACAGATAGTCCGCGGCTCGGGTCTGTCTAAGAGGGTGGGGCGTGTTGCGGTTGACGGCGATTTTCGTGAGGGGTCTAGTGTATCGGTGAGTCCAGTCGACGTTGCGATGGCACTGAGCTGAATCATCTCACGCGTATCCATTCTGAATGAGGGGGCCTCCGATGACAGACGACAACGGCAAATGTCCGTTTTCCGGCGCGGTTCGTACGCATACCGTGGCGGCGGCGCCGTCGAATTCCGACTGGTGGCCGAACCAGTTGAAGCTGGACCTGCTGCGCCAGCACTCCTCAAAGTCCGATCCCATGGGACAGGGCTTCGACTATGCCGAGGAGTTTAACAGTCTCGATCTGGCAGCGGTGAAACGGGATCTGGCCGAGGTGATGACCAATTCACAGGATTGGTGGCCGGCAGACTTTGGCCACTACGGGCCGTTGTTCATCCGCATGGCCTGGCACAGTGCCGGGACGTACCGCACGGGTGACGGGCGTGGTGGAGCAGGACGGGGACAGCAGCGATTCGCCCCGCTCAACAGCTGGCCCGATAACGTCAGCCTGGACAAGGCGCGGCGGCTGATCTGGCCCGTCAAGCAGAAGTACGGCCGGAAGATCTCCTGGGCCGACCTGATCATTCTCACCGGCAACGTGGCGCTGGAGACGATGGGATTTCCGACGTTCGGATTCGGGGGAGGCCGCAAGGATGTCTGGGAACCCGATCAGGATGTCTACTGGGGAGCAGAAAAGACGTGGCTGGGTGGAGATGTCCGGTACGCACGAGGATCGGAAGGGGTTGAGAAGCCGGGGGGCGTGGTGTCATCGGATGACAACGCTGATGGTCAGGTTCATGACCGCCAGCTTGAGAATCCACTCGCCGCCGTCCAGATGGGATTGATTTATGTGAATCCCGAAGGCCCCGATGGCAACCCTGATCCCCTGGCGGCCGCGTTTGATATCCGCGAGACGTTCAAGCGCATGGCGATGAACGATGAAGAGACGGTGGCCTTGATCGCGGGCGGTCATAGTTTTGGGAAAACGCACGGGGCTGCACCCGCTTCTCACGTGGGGCCCGAGCCTGAAGCGGCTGGTCTTGAAGAGCAGGGTCTGGGCTGGAGGAACAGCTTCCGCACCGGCAAGGGGGAAGACGCGATCACGAGTGGACTGGAGGTGACCTGGACGACCACGCCGACCCACTGGAGCGTCAACTTCCTCGAGAATCTCTTTCAGTTCGAGTGGGAGCTGACGAAGAGCCCGGCGGGGGCTCATCAGTGGCGTCCCAAAAATAACGCCGGTGCCGAGACGGTGCCGCACGCGCATGATCCGTCCCGGCGGATCTCGCCTACAATGCTGACGACCGACCTGGCGCTGCGGTTCGATCCGGCCTATGAGAAGATTGCCCGTCGTTTTCTTGCAAACCCCGCAGAGTTTACCGACGCGTTCGCACGGGCCTGGTTCAAGCTGACACACCGCGATATGGGCCCGAAAATTCGCTATCTGGGTCCCGAGGTGCCTCAGGAAGACCTGATCTGGCAGGACCCGATCCCTGCCGTCGATCATCCGCTGATCGATGCCGCGGATATCGCGTCGCTCAAGGCACAGATTCAGGCGTCAGGGCTGACGGTTTCGCAGTTGGTGTCGACGGCCTGGGCGTCGGCTGCGACATTCCGAGGCTCCGACATGCGGGGCGGCGCGAACGGTGCACGGATTCGACTGGCCCCCCAGAAGGACTGGGAAGCGAACTCACCCGCCGAACTGGCTGTCGTCCTGAAGACGCTGGAGGAAATTCAGTCCGCCTTCAATCAGCAGGCCCCCAACGGGAAGAAGGTTTCGCTGGCGGATCTGATTGTGCTGGCGGGAGGTGTCGGAATCGAGCAGGGGGCGAAAAAGGGAGGGCATACGATTGTCGTTCCGTTCACGCCGGGGCGCATGGACGCTCTGCCAGAACAGACCGATATCGAATCGTTCGAGGCACTGGAGCCCATTGCCGACGGCTTCCGTAACTACCTGAAGGGGGGCTATTCGCTCCCCGCGGAAGCCTTGCTGGTCGACAAGGCTCAGCTACTGACGCTGACTGCCCCCGAGATGGCAGTCCTGGTTGCCGGGATGCGCGTGCTGGAGACGAATGTCGGCCCGTCACGGGCGGGAGTGTTGACCGAGCGGCCCGGAGCTTTGACGAATGACTTCTTTGTCAATCTGCTGGATATGGGGACGGAATGGAAACCGATTTCAGCGGACCTGTACGAAGGTCGCGATCGCAAGTCGCGGGCCTTGAAGTGGAATGGAACTCGTGTCGATCTGGTCTTCGGGTCAAACTCCGAGTTGCGCGCCCTCGCTGAGGTTTATGCCAGTGCGGACGCCGAAAAGAAGTTCGTCGATGACTTTGTGGCCGCCTGGGTGAAAGTGATGGAACTCGATCGTTTCGATCTCGTGCGGCACTGATCAAGGCGATCTTCCGGTTCCCTTGTTTTACGGCAAGATGCTTTGGTAGTGCCATTTTTCCCTGGCAGCCGTGCTCCGTTGCAGGCCCTGGTGTTCGCCGAACATCGGGGCCTGTGGCGTTGTTCGGGGGCGTTGCGCCGTTCCGGGGGTGTCGCTCTGGATGGAGGTGGGAAGCCGTTCAATGGCTTGGCTGGGATTTAACCAAATGGTTGACTCTTTGCCGTGCAGGCGATATCATTTAACCAAGTGGTTGAGTGTTGTTGGTTAAGGAGGCTCGCTGTGGTTGATCGCGTTTCGGCGAATGCTTCGCGACTGGATCGTGTGTTCCACGCTTTGTCTGACTCGACGCGCCGGTCGATTCTGCAGGACGTTGCCGAGCGGGAGATGTCGGTGAGTGAAATCGCACTGCCGTATCAGATGTCGCTGGCGGCTGTCTCAAAGCATCTGAAAGTCTTGGAGCGTGCCGGGCTGATTGGTCGTGAGAAACGGGGTTCGTTTCAGTTCGTGCGGATCAACGCGGAACCGATGAAGGAAGCACGGCAGTGGCTCGCTTATTACGAACGATTCTGGGACGACCATCTGGAACGTCTTCAGAAGCATCTTGCGAAAGGGGAATGAGCAGTGACGGAAAGTATTCGACGGGAACTTTATTTCCCTCAGTCGCGGGAGCGGGTCTGGAAGGCGATCACGGACCGTGCCGCACTTGCCGAATGGATGTATCCGAATAATTTCGAGCCGAGTGTCGGGCACCGTTTCCAGTTTCATGTCCCTCCCAAGCCGCAGATTGGCTTTGATGGGCTGGTGGTGGAGTGCGAAGTGACGGAATGCGAGCCGCCTCATCTGCTGAAATTTTCGTGGAATGCCGGCGAGCCCATCGTGGATACTCACGTCTCGTTCCGATTGGAGCCCTTCAATGAGGGGACGCAGGTCTACTTCGAGCATTCCGGCTTCGATTTAAGTCGTCCTTATGCGGATCGGGCTTTCGAAGGGGCGCAGTATGGCTGGGCGAAAATGCTTGAGAAGCAGCTTGCTGCGTTACTGGCACGCGTCTCTTAGCACGCTCGGCCTCTGTGTCGCTAAGGTGCCTCGTCCTGCCAGCCTGTCGGTTTGCAGGCTGTGCGAAAGTCGCGTCCGCCCGAGCCCTGATTTTTTACGAATCTTGTCAGAAGAAGTTCCGGCAATCCAGGCGTTGACCAAATTTGTCTGGCGACGCGGACTCAGTTCAAATAACTCAAGACTTGCGGAAAACCGAATGAAAGCCAGCACCAAGCGATCAATTCTTCGATGGACTCACATCGTCTTCAGTTTTCCCATTATGGGGTATGTCTACAGTCCGTTTGAAGAAATTCCCGCTCAGGCCCCCGCTGTCCGCTATTTCTTTCTGCCGGCGCTGATCGTGACAGGGCTGTGGCTTTGGCAGGGGCATGTACTGAAGCGGCTGATCAGGAAAAGCCCCACGGAGGAACAAGCCCCCAATCTTGTCTGAATCGCAAGTTCAGGGGATGGTCCGGTTTCCGACGCAGAATCTCCCTGGGTTGCGCGCAGGCTGCCCAGGTTTTCGTCGCATGTACTCTGCCAAGACGTTCAGCGGCTGTATTTATTTGTCAGCCACAATCGAACTTTTTGCACAAACATGGTCGCTAAAAATGAGTTTCCGGATATAACAATTCCGTTGTCAGAAGAATTGTCAGGATGACTCAGCAAGTGATTAGCACACAGCTATAAACGGAATTCGGTGTAGCTGCTGCACTTAGCGAGATGCGGTAGGAAGATTCGACGTGGATGAGTTGAGAACACTATTCGTTGGCGGTTACGCTGATGGTGAGTGGATGCAGATATCTCCAGAGACGACATGTGTCCGTATGCCGTTCAAGAATCCCTTTTCGCTGGACGAGTGGGATGAAGAAGTCTACCTGGAGCGAGTCCTGGCCGAGGATGCGGACGGAAGAATACGTATCTTCGCCAGTGAAACTCTTACCGATTCTCAGGCAATCGAAGTGCTGCTGAAGTGCTATAGCCCCAGCACGCTCTCCACGGCCGACACTAAGGAAATGTGACGATTCCTCGTCCCGTTTCTGAGCCATTTCCTCCGTCCGATCTGGCGTTGCTTCTACTCAGGCTCTGTGACGTTGTGGTCATTGGGGAATGACGGTAGCCGCGCTGTTGGTGTACGGTTCTGGAGGATCGCCCGCTCGATCTCTAGCAGAACTATTTTTTCTGCTTTGAAGCGCCTGCAGTGCGCCGATGCTGACCAGCACGGCTCCGGCAAGCTCAAGACCCGCGTTCATTCGGTTACCGACTGTCGGCAGGCCGTACAGAAAAGCATCGAGAGGCCCGTACGAGGTCGTGCGGATCGTGACGAGTGTCAGCAGGAACGCGAGCGAGAAGTGGGCCAGAGTCCGTTCCCGCCAATGCCCTCGGAGCAGATACAGACTGACGAGCAAACCGACGAGACTGACGGCGGCGGCCCCGGCGACCAGCGTAACCTGCAGCGTCCTTCGGTCGCTGTACCAGCCTTGGTCCTTCGCCAGCCCGCGCCCGTAAATCGTTATCAGTGATTGCAGGTCGAATAACTTGTTCAGGCTCAACAGGACCATGATCAATGCGAGCCCGATCCAGTAGAGGGAACGAGTCGACTTCTGATCGCCCGGTCCTTCAGGCGTCTCTGCGGTCGGTTGCACGGCTGGCTGTACGGTGGCGGCCCGGAAACAGAGCAGGGCGGCGAGCAGGTGTGCGGCAGAAATGGCCAGCCCCCAGCGTGTTCCAGTAAGGGGGCGCCAGACGAGATCCGCAAGTAGCAGGGACATGGTTCAATCAGTGTGATAAAGGGCGTTGCGATCGATCCAGCGAGGCTCGGCCGTGGATCTTCATTGCGCCGTAGATAATCACGGCCACCGCGGCCAGTCCATACATCCAGGGAGAGATTGAGAACGTCAGCGTTAAAACGTCGCTGACCGGCGCGGTGAAGCGGGTGATGTCATCTGGATAGATCATAAAGTAAGCGATGACGCTGATCACCAGGACAACGATGTGTCGCTGCCGGTCAGTCATGGTCGACCTCCTTCACCGGTTTCGCGGGAACAGAACTGATCAGGGAATGAGCGATTCCTCCCAGCACCAGCAGGACACCAAGTTTCTGCATTCCCGGAATTGCGAGCACCATCGTCGGAATTCCGATCAGTCCATACCCGCATGACAGGACGGTGACCAGAACTCCCCACAGTACCAGCCGCGATCCTGTAGACTGGCCGGAGTTCAGCAGCCAGATCGAGCCCAGAAATGCACAAGTGCAGACGGCGTAAACAACGAAGTATTCGGGACGAGTCGGGAATGAAGCCATTTCGGCGGTGAAATTGATCGACGACATGCCGTTGTTCCGATGCCAGCAGGGAGAGGGGTTGTGCAAACCGGGACCGGACCCACGATAAGGTGCAGAGGAATCAGTCGCAACCTCGTGATTCGACCGGGTTCACAGGACGTGGACCCAAACGCCGCCGCTCTAAACGTGGCCGATCCAATGACGGGTTTCGCGGCGCGCAGCCGAGACGACTGGCGAGAGCACCCTGCCATCGTTCCCATTTCGACCTCGCTCTGCCCGCTTATTGTCGACCGAGCAGAATCAGTTCTGTTCGCCGCAGAAAGTTCCGGTGTCGTGAGAGTTCGGCGATATTTCCGGGAAGCTCATCCCGCAGTTCATTGTGCTTACTGGCGGGGGTAATGATGAATCGGTGCGGTCCCCCTGCGATAAAGTCGGCGGCGTCACGCGGCGTATGCAAGACGGTGACTCGTTTTCCAGAATAACCGGCGTAGTAGACGACGCTGGGCTGGAAGTAACGGAAGGTGCCAATCTCAACCTCACCGTCATTCGAGAGACGTCGGGCATCGGCGATGAATTTGGGAGTGTCCTGGTAGTTGTTAACGCGGACCGGGGCGACCCCGACCACGAGAACCGCCAGCAGAATGGACATGGCGACCAGTGTCTGGATGACGCGGGTACGGAGTTCCTGGTCGAGAAATTTCATCGCGATATAGGCACCGGCGATCGGGACCAGGCCAATCAGGGCCAGCCACTGTTCACTTGAGAACAGGACATAGGCGGCGATGTAGACGCCGATGACCATCAGAATGCCGACCAGTCCGAGGGCGCGGCAGCAGAGATTGAATGAATAGACACCTTCGTCCACCTCGTCCCGCCGCCAGTCATGCAGGTACCGACCGAGGATCAAAGCCACGGCGGGATACATGGGAAGCAGGTAGTTGGGGAGCCGGGTGCTGGCGAGTGAGAAGAAAATGAACCAGGTTCCGGCCCAGCAGGCGACCAGACGATCACTGTCGCGCCAGCGAGCACCGTCGATGAACCGTTCGCCCATGCGGAAGACCGCTACGGGGAGGAAGACCGACCAGGGGAAGCACGAGACCAGAATCGCGACGACGTAATACAACTGATAGAACGGAAAGCCATTGTGGTTTTCCTTCGCGGTCAGTGCCCGATTCAGGTTGTGATCGAGGAAGAAGCCGCGTAACCACTCGCCGTTCGTCTTGTAGCCGACCACCAGATACCAGGGTAAGGCAATGGCTATGACGATGCCGAGCCCGATCAGGAAGTGCATTCCACGAAGTGTCTGCAGGATTTGTCGGGGGCGCAATGTCTGGAGGGCGATACGCCACCAGCGTTTCCACCAGGGGCCCGTCGGAGCCGTCAGGACTTCACTTTCGATATCCCGTTCGCGCCACGAAATCAGCAGAAAAAGGATCAGGATCCCACTGGGAAGGACAACCCCCACCGGTCCCTTGGCGAGCACGGCGAAACCCATGGCTGCGAACAGAGGGGCGGCCCACTTCCAGTCGGATGGCAGCAGTGTGTCCGGTTGCTGTACGGTCGAGGCCGCGTTCGAGTCGCTCTCGGCGAGAGCTGTCTGGTTCAGTTCGGATGGGGCCTCATCGGCGTCTTCTTCGGAATCGGTTTCCGCAGCACTGTCGCCGCTGAAGTTGCCCCCGCGCTGCCGGGCGACGACCCAGACATAGCAGGTGAAGGTGAGCGTCACAAAGAAAATCAATGTCGCGTCGGGGGTAACCGCACGACCGACCGCCGTGAACAGCAGGCAGGTGCAGAGAATGCAACTGGCCAGAATTCCGATTTCGGCAGAGTAGAGCTTGCGGCCCAGGTGGTAGGTCAGAAGTGTCGTACCGACCGACAACAGGGCCGATGCGAATCGGGCCGAAAACTCGGAGATCCCGAAGAACTTGTACGAAGTCAGCATCAGCCAGTAGATCAGGATTGGCTTGTCGGTTCGCAATGCTTCGTTAAAGGTCGGGACGATGACATCCCCACGCCGAAACATTTCAGCCCCGCAACTGGCGTTCTTGGGCTCGTCTTCGTTGAAGAGGGCGTAACTGCCAAGATTGGTGAAGAAGATCACGACCGCCATCAGGGCGAGCAGCGCTTGGTGGCGCAACAAAACAGTCATGCAGTCGTTCCTTAACTCACACGCCATTGGCGGTCCATCATCCCAGGCTGGCGCAGAAGCCCTGCGCGAACTTTACGTGATTGCCAAATGTCAAACAACTGTGACCGCCGGAGGTAAACGCTGTCGGAGCAGGGGAGCCTTCAAGACCTGAAGTGGTTTCGCTGCCCATTGATGGGCTGATGTCGGGTTCTCGTCTGTGCGACCATGAACGCACGTTCGGGAATCTGACGGGCAGGGAATCGCGCCGTTCCCCTGACTGCATTGGGCGATTCGCGGTGGCTGCCGGTTCACGATGATGGCTAATCAGGTCGGCAATTTGATATCTTTATGCCGTGGCACAGGGGTTGTGCAGCCGTGTCGCGATCAAATCGTCGTTAATTTCGTTTCGAACAAACTGGTGTTTCATGCGTGTTTTGTCAGGTATCCAGCCGACCGGTCGATTTCATTGGGGTAACTATTTCGGCGCGATCCAGCAATACATAGCGCTTCAGGGGAACGAACAG
Organism: Schlesneria sp. DSM 10557; assembly: GCF_041860085.1. Lineage (NCBI taxonomy): Bacteria > Pseudomonadati > Planctomycetota > Planctomycetia > Planctomycetales > Planctomycetaceae > Schlesneria > Schlesneria sp. DSM 10557. Next base: position 3,538,680 of record NZ_CP124747.1, on the reverse strand, counting down.
TCGTTCTACTTCATTGCCGACCTGCATGCGTTGACAACCGTCCGCGACGCCAAGGTGCTTGAGCAGAACGTGAATGATGCGGCCCTGGACCTGCTGGCGCTGGGGCTCGATCCGAGCCAGGCGTCGCTCTTTAGGCAATCTGATGTTCCGGAAGTGACGGAACTGATGTGGCTGCTGATGAGTATTACTCAGTTCAGCCTGCTGGAGAAATGCACCTCGTTCAAAGACAAGGCCGCGAAAGGGATCGCGGCTGACGCGGGTCTTTTCACCTACCCCGTTCTGATGGCTGCCGACATTCTGCTGTACGACAGTGACGTGGTGCCGGTAGGGGCGGATCAGGTCCAGCATCTGGAAGTAACGCGTGACATTGCTCAGCGATTCAACAGCATTTATGGAGCCGAGACGCTCCATCTGCCAACAGCCCGCGTGCTGAAGGAAGGGGCGAAAGTGCCCGGGACGGACGGCGAAAAAATGTCCAAAAGCTACGGCAACACGATCGAGATCTTCGATGCCGAAAAGCCGCTGCGGAAAAAGATCATGTCGATCAAAACGGACTCGCTTCCGCTCGAAGCTCCCAAAGATCCTGATCACTGTTCTGTCTTTGCGCTCTATCAGCTTTTCGCCACTGCTGAAGAGCAGGCAGCGCTGGCTCAGAAATACCGGGCTGGCGGTATGGGGTACGGGGAAGCGAAACAAGCCGTGTTCGATGCATCGATGAAGTACTTCAGTGCGGCACGAACGAAGCGGGCCGAGCTTGTTGCTGACCCGGACTATGTTGAGGACGTGCTGCGGGCTGGCGCCAAGAAAGCCCGCGCGAAGGGGAAAGAAGTTCTCGAACGCGTCCGCAAGGCCTGTGGCCTGAAAGGTCTGAGCGTGCGCGACTAGATTTCTGGCACGAATCAAAGTCGTATGCCACTGTATGATCGTCCTCGGTCGTGCAGTGCGCTATTCCGCACCCCAAAATGGCACCGCCTCGTTGACGGTTCTGTCCCAGAGGCAAACCCTCAAGAATTCCTGGTGGCCATGGATCAGGTGCCAGCAGTCGAAGTCCGCGTGACGCAGCCTGACACTCTGACGGGTCCCATAGGAAGGGATTAACGCGACAGGCCCTGTCCGCGTTACTTCTTCGAAGGAAGGTCTCGTTTTGTCGGAAGTTCGCGTTCGCCCCAGAACTGTTTCGCGTCGGTCGTGACGAGTTCGTTAAAGGCGCGAACGCAGATTTCCCGGCCGTAGTCGAGTCCATCGAACAAGGCGGCTTCGTGTGACTCGATCACGCCGGATGCGGTCAGTCTTAACCAGAGGTATTCGAGTTCGGATCCCGAGTCGACGATCGGTTCGTGTGTCAGTTCGATGCAGAGGGTCCCTCGTTCCGCGTCGAGAGGAAATTGCCACTGGCCGACGAAACCTTCGGGCTCGATTTTCAGCTTCTTCAGGGGATTCGGTTGCCAGAGGCGAAAGAATGACCAGTCTGCGGGACTTGACCAGACAGAGCCTTGCGGAATCCGGTTGACGTAAGTCACGTTCCAGCGGTGGGGCTGGCCCAGTTTCGGCATGACATCCTGAACGCTGTCGAGCGTTGCCACGAAGCCGTCACGGATCGCTTCGTAGCGTGCATAAAGGTTCCCTTCGTAGCCGAGCCAGCCGAAGCAGAATCCGTTCTCATGGAAGCGGATCGCCCGGTCGCCCATGACATTCCGAAGTTGCTGCTCGATTTCGGGTCGGCCGGGGGCGTGACGCTCGGCAGGGCCGATCGATTGCCAGGCCGCAGGCCATTCCGGTCCGAGTCGTTGACGCCATTCCCCGGCGGAAACGTCGAGCAAACTGGCGGGCGGTGCGAAATCGACCCCTAACCAGGTTTCGATCAGGGGTGGATAAGCGAACTCAGGCGGCAGCTCGTGATTGCCAAAGTTATAGCCGAACCGCAACGGTGTCAGTGTGGGCATGACGTCACCGCATGAAACAAGCCAGTGAAACCGACCGAAGTATATGGAGTAACTCAATCCATCGGACACGCGAATAGTCTAGCTGATCCGCATGCGGGAACAATGAGTTACTTAAAACATTTCCAGCGGCCTTCGGAATTCGACCGACAGGTCGTTAGAGCTTGTCCAGATCGCTCACTCAGCATCTGTATCGGACCCCGATGCCTGGCGGATTCTCAGTGGATTTCCCCGATGCCTGACATCATGTGCTCAGAAGTTGATGGGTCAGCTCGTTATCGTGGTAGGTGGTTGCGACTGCCGTCGCCACGGTCCTGACCAGTTCTTTTTTCGTCGTCGGCTTTTTCAGGACAGAGAACGCCTGTGCCTCTGCTGCGTGATCACAAAGTTCCGCCGAGTAGTCGCCGGTAATCAGGATACAAGGTGCGAGAGTATGAATCTCTTTCAGGCGGCGCAGTGCTTCCAGTCCGGTCAGACATTGCATGTGCATGTCAAAGAGGGCCAGATGCACTTTTTCGTGGGCCGCTCGTTCAAGTGCTTCTTCCCCGGATTCTGCTTCGATCAGGCGAAAGAATGGTTCGAAGATTTCGCAAAGAGTGCTACGAAAGGCGTCATCGTCGTCGGCGATTAACAACTGGTACTGCTCGACAATCATGAAGTTACACCGCAGAACTCGAAAATTTTCGCATCACATCTTGCCTCACCGAGACACTTGGCTTAACAGAATTAGATTAACGGGTCAATCGGAGTTCCTCTTACGATGGGGCTCGGGTGGCTCGGGCTGGGGGGCTCGAGAACTTGGGGGACTCGGCAGGCCACCAGGTTGCTGGACGACCGGGGGTTGCGGGGGCGATTGGCCCGTGTCGTCTAGTCGAGCTGAGACAGGCCATGCCTGCGGCGGGACTCATTCAGCCACAGGAACGCGCGGGGCTCCTTCTTCAGCAGCTTAATCAATTGGGACGGAGTACACCCCAGTTGTTCGGCCGAACCGTGGAGATGGCTGTTTCGAGCGTTGAGGACGTCCATGGCTTCCGCCAGAACCTTCGGAAAATCTTCGTGTTCTTCGTTGATTCCAATTCGTCCGCCGGCGCACCGTGACCGCCACAATTCCGTCGGTGCAGCTTCCGCCAGTGCATGGGTTCGGACGGCTAAAGCGAGATTCAGCCGCAGCCGTTTGACCGCATTGCGGTGATTATCGAACTGGCTTCGTCGTTCGGCCGCCTGGCCCTCAATTCCCGTCGGCCGATGTCGAATGACCACGGCGGATTCGGTCTTGTTCCGATGCTGTCCTCCCGGGCCTCGTCGCCGTTCGTGGCGGACATCGCAGTCCCGTAGCAGTGTTTCCACAGGAATCCGGGCTGGATGTTCCAGGTCGGGGGGATTGGTTTCGAGCATTCTCAGCCTTCTTCAGGAGTGTTCGATCTCGTTTCAATCAAATCGAAAATCTCTCTGGTTTCAATCTGGTCAGTGGGGGAGGTACGGCAACGAAATTCCGTGCAAATCTCACAGGGGAGTCGAGCGGCCCGGCGAACCGGCGCACAGCCGCCTTTTCTTTCGGGACGTACGACTTTATGCTCCCCTTCAACTCCGACACCCTTGAATGTGACAATGACCCGTGTGATGGCGACTTTCATCGTTGATGCAGGGGGGTGGCTGACTGGTCCTGCGAGTTGAGCAGTTCCCATTCCGGCTGTTATTCCTTTTATTATTCGAGCTTTTCTGGATATGACAACGACATCCACTCCGGCAGAATTCGTGCCTGCGACACAGGCGGAACTCGCTCGATTCATGGCCGAAAACGTGGCGGGACCTCGAAAAACAATCTGTCCCGTGGGGGGGCGGACGGCACTGCACTACGGAGCGGCGGCGACAGCGGATCTGAATGTCTCGCTCGCCGAACTGACCCGCGTGATCGACTACCCGGCCCGTGATATGACGATCACGGTTGAAGCCGGAATGCGGATTGATGAGCTCCAGTCGCGGCTGGCGGCCGAACGACAGCGGCTTCCGATCGATATCGCTCAGCCGACCCGGGCCACGCTCGGTGGTGCGATCGCGACGAATACCAGTGGCTCGCGCCGGTTTGGACATGGGACGTTTCGCGACTATGTCATCGGTATTTCGGCCGTGGACGCTGCGGGCCAGCTTTTCAAAGCGGGCGGACGGGTTGTCAAAAACGTGGCGGGCTACGACATCTGCAAGTTGCTGGTCGGTTCGCGCGGCACGTTAGGGATTGTGACCCAGGTGACGCTGAAACTGCGTCCCATGCCCGAGACGACCGCCTTGGCCTGTTTCGGCTTCAAGTCATTTGAGCGGGTAGAGCTGGCTCTTCAGCGACTGCTGAAATCGGACGCCCGTCCGGTCGCCGTCGATGTGCTGAATCCTCCCGCCACACGGCTGATCAGTACAGCTGCTCGTACTTCTGCCCAGCATGCTCCCGTCACTCTGTGTCTGGGCGTTGAAGGGTCAAAGAAAGAAGTCGAATGGCAGCTTGAGACCCTTCATCGCGAACTGGCCGAAGGGGATGTCCAGTCGGAAGAGCGGATTCACGAACCGGACGCGGCGCGACTGTGGGAAGCACTGACGGAATTCCCGACGTGCGCTGATGATCCACTCACCTTCCAGGCGAATCTGCTCCCGTCGAAAGCGATGGAATTTGCCAGCCGGGCCACCCAGCTGGGGGTCGCTATTCAGGTTCATGCCGGCAATGGAATCGTGGTCGGTCAGCTTCCCGATGAAGCCGTATCGATTGAAAAGACGATGACCATTCTGAACGAACTGCGACAGCTCGCCCGTTCGGGCCGAGGGAACCTGGTTGTCCTGCACTGCGATCCGGAATGGAAAAATCGGATGCCGATGTGCGGGGATCCCGAGCCGAGCTGGGGGTTGATGCAGCGATTGAAGCAGCAGCTTGATCCGCACGGGCTTCTCAATCCAGGTCGATTCGTCGACGCGGTGTCGATTCCTGCCCGCTGAATGGTCCTGGTGCAGCGGTCCAGTCGTGAAGCAGGAACTCGGCGTGAAGCACGAACGCTTGATCTGCGCTGCCTGCACCCGGCTGCTGTCAGTCGTGAGGGGTGATCCCGAAGTAGTCGTTGAGGTACGACTTCCGATCCCCCTCGCTACGGATGAACTGGACCAGCGCGAGCAGCTTCTGCTGGTCACGACGGAGTTTGTCTGCCAGCCGCTGTTCATCGCGTAACTCGGGAGCCAGCGGACCGAGAACGGTGATCTGCATCGGATCCCAGGTCCCTTCGATGACGCCATACCGTTCGAGCATGCCGAGGACTGTTTCCAACCGGTGGTCATGTTTCTGGCGGGCATGCAGCTTTTCCCGCATCCATTCCAGACCAAACGCCGAGATTTGTTCTTCGTTGTGGACCAGCAGATCGTACACTCGCTGATAGAACTCGGCGTCCGGATTGCTCCATCGAAGAAACTCCATCTGTGTCAGCAGATCGGATTCTTCGTAAAGCAGGACGCAGTCTGCCGGCAGACCGTCACGTCCAGCCCGTCCAATTTCCTGATACCAGGCCTCCATCGAGCCGGGAACCTCGGCGTGAATGACAAACCGAATATCGTTTTTGTCGATCCCCATGCCGAAGGCGGGTGTGGCGAGAACCAGGGGACAACGCCCCTCCATGAACTCGTTCTGAATCTTGCGACGGTAGTTCCGTTCCAGATCGCCGTGGTAGCAGACGTGCGGGACCTTGAGCGATTGCAGGCGTTCACTGAAGCGTTCCAGTGACCGGATCAGGGTGAAATAGATGATCCCGCTGCCGGGGGTATGAGAATGTTGCTGCCGAATGTGCAGGATCCGGTCGATTTTTTCGTCTTCGCCCCAAACCTCGTTCACCGCGAGGGTCAGGTTAGGACGCTCAATTCCGGCGTCGAAGGTTTTGATTTCGTCGGGCGAAAGGCCGAGTTGCCGGACGATATCCTGCTGCACTTCCGGAGTTGCGGTTGCCGTCAGGGCGATCGTCGTCGGATTCCCGAGTCGCTCGCGGAACTCGGCCAACCGGGTGTAGTCGGGACGGAAATCGTGTCCCCATTCACTGATGCAATGGGCTTCATCCACGGCCAGCAAATGGACCCGGCGTTGCTGGAGCGCCTGCAGGAACTCCTCTTTTCGAAATCGCTCGGGCGTGACGTACAGCAGTTGGTAATCTCCTTTTGCGACCCCCTTGTAGCGCCGTTCGCGTTCCTGCCGATTGAGCGACGAGTTGATATAGGTGGCGGAGATTCCACGGTTCCGCAGTGAATCGACCTGGTCCTTCATCAACGCAATCAGCGGTGACAGGACGAGTGTCAGGGGTGTCCGTGTCGGACCACTCGTTTCGGGGGAAGGCGGAATCAGCGCGGGAATCTGATAGCACAATGATTTGCCACCCCCGGTCGGCATCATCACCAGGGCATGCTGGTGGCTCAGGACGTGGTGAATCACCATTTCCTGCAAGGGGCGGAACGAGTCATAACCGAAATACTGCTGCAAGACGTCGAGAGGCTTCATGACCGAGATTTGACGGATTCGCTGCGAAAACTCAAGCCTGTGAAAGGGGCGGTGATTGCCCCGGCACTGTTGTCGTCTGGTTTTTCGTAACCCAAAATTGATATCCTGCACACGCGTCAAAGTTTGTCGATGTCAGCGCAAAGGGTCAACATGCGACTTCGGTTCAGCGCCAGTTTCAATCCTGTTCGGGTCAGTTCCCGGTTACGCGGATTCCTGTGGCAGGGGGTGACCCATTTTACGCTGGCTCTGGGTTTCTGCCTCAGCACCGGGGCGGTCGTCGTGGCTCAGACCGGCTATCCGATGGTGATGAGTCTTCATCCCGTGGGTGTGCAGGTGGGGACAACGACGGAATGCGAGGTTCACGCCCGCTATACCATGCTGGGGGCGTTCCAGTGCACCGTCGGAGGGACGGGCGTCACCGCAGAGATCGTGGCTCCCGAACTGCCGCCACTGAATCCCGGTGAGAAGCAGAAAGAGGTCAATCGCCTGAAGGTCCGCTTCACTGTCGCAGCCGACGCACTACCGGGAGTGCGCGAGTTCCGTCTCGCTACGCCCAACGGGGCCAGTACTGTGGGGCAACTGGTCGTCGTCGCAGATCCGGTTGTCGCGGAAGTCCCCGACAACAACACCGCTGATAAAGCCCAGTCAGTGAAATTGCCTGCGACGCTATGCGGACTGATTGAAAAAGCCGAGGATGCCGACTTCTGGAAGTTCTCGGCCGAGGCGGGGCAGACCATCCACTTTCAGGTCCGTTGCCAACGGCTCCAGGACAAGATCCACGATTTACAGGTCCACGCCGACCCCATCCTGTTCCTGCGGGATTCCACGGGAGCGGTCCTGGCCATGTCGGATAACGGCTTTTTTGCCGATCCGTTTCTGACGCACCGGTTCTCGCAGTCGGGCGAATATCTGCTGGAAATCCGCGATGTTCGTTATCAGGGGAATGAAGATTGGTCGTACTGTATCGAAGCCAGTTCACGAGCCCATGTAGGAGGCGCATTTCCGAACGCGGTGAAGGCCGGGGTCGCGACCGATGTGGAGTTAAGCGGCGTGAATCTTCCGGATGATTTCCGTGGCCGGGTCGAAGTTCCGTCAACGACGGCAGTGGGGATTGCTTCACTCCCTGTTCAGTTGCCGAATCAGGTTTCCAACCCGGTGGGATTTGTCGTGACCGATTTGCCCATTCTGGTGGAACCGGCAGGGGACAATGATTCACCGGCGACCGCGGTTCCTGTGGAAGTTCCCCAAGTCATCGCGGGACGGATCGAAGCGACTTCCGACCTGGACTGTTACGCCTTCACGGCCACGCAGGGAGAACGGTTTTCGTTCGAAGTGATCTCCCGTCGCCAGATGTCGAATCTCGATTCATTCATCAGAATCCTGAACGAGCAGGGGCAACCGCTGCGGGAAGACGATGATGGTCGATTCGGCAGACTCGTCTTCGCCGACACGCGGCTGGAAGGGTGGGAAGCACCCGCCACAGGGAAGTACTTCGTGGAGATTCGCGACGGTCTGCTGCGAGGGGGGGCGGGGTACGAATACGCCCTGCAGATCACCCGGACACTCCCCAGCTTTGAACTGGAAATCGATACGGACAAGACGCAGTTGACCCCCGGGACGTACGGAGCGATCTTCGTCAGGGCCGTTCGTAAGCACGGATTCACGGGAGAAATTCAACTGCATATCGAGGGGCTTCCCGAAGGAGTCGTCGCTACCTGCGGACGGATCCTGGCGGGGAAGGGACTCGATGGATGCATCGTTCTTTACGCTCCTGCAGAGCTGAAACTCGCAGCGAGCGATGTTCGCATCTGGGGGACCGCGACGCATCCTCTCCCCGCGCCGTCTGCGGCCCCCGCGGGCGCACCCGAGGCATCTCCTGCTGCACTGGAACTGACTGCGGTGGCGGTCCCGTATCAGGAGTACTACTCTCCGGGGGGTGGCCGTGGTCACTATCCCGTTACAAATCATACGGTTGCGGTCGGAGCCAGTTCCGATCTGCTGGCGGTAAATCTGAGCGAGACGGAAATTCGTCTGAAGCCGGGTGCATCCAGGAAAATTGCGGTCACCCTGGTCAGAGCCAAGGACGTTAATGCCAATGTGACTCTCGATTTCATGAACCGGCATCTCGAACAGGTTTACGCCAACAGTTTGCCGGAAGGGGTGGTGATGGACGACAGCCAGAGCAAGCTGTTGCTGACGGGAGCCGACTGTGACGGGTTCATCACGCTCAAGGCAGAGAAAACGGCCCCGCCGGTGGAGCGGCAGGTGACGGCCATCATGGCCAACTTCTCGCTGAACTTCGTGATGAAAGCGACGTATTCGAGTCCTCCGCTGTTTATTACGGTCGAAAAGGAATGAGAACCGCTGTGAGGGGGTGGGTCGAATCGTAGTGGCCGGGATCGAACCTTGCCTCACGGCAGAGTGTCCGCCAGAATCAGCCCTCTCGACCGCTCGCAGTATTCATTTCCAAAAAGGACTGTTCTCAGATGATCAATGTCGGCATCCTCGGGGCGACCGGCTACACCGCCCTCGAACTGATTAAGATTTTGGTCAATCACCCCGAAGTGAAGTTGACGGCGTTGACCTCCCGTCAAGAAGGCTCGCCCCATGTCTCCACGGTGCACCCCAGTCTTACCGGGCGAGTGGATATCTGCTGCGAAGACCTGAAGCCTGCGGAAGTGGCCGAGCGGGCCAAGTACGTGTTCTGTGCACTGCCTCACGTTGCCAGCATGGCGGTGGTGCCCGAGTACGTCGCGGCGGGGTGTCGGGTGATCGACCTGAGTGCCGATTATCGGCTGACCGACCCGGCGGTCTATGCAAAGTGGTATGGCCACGTACATACCGACCCGACGCGACTGGGGACGACTCCCTATGGACTGCCCGAACTGTTTGCAGACCGGATCAAGTCGGCCGTTCTGGTCGCCAATCCGGGCTGTTACACGAGTACGTCGATTCTCGGGCTGGCTCCGGCCATCTGCGGCGGATTCGTCGAGCCGACCGGCATCATTATCGATGCCAAAAGCGGCGTCAGTGGGGCTGGGCGGACGCCCAAGCTGAATACCCTGTTTGCCGAGTGCAATGAGAGCTTCTCGGCTTACGCCGTGGGGACTCATCGGCACATGCCAGAAATCGAGCAGGTTCTGTCGGACGCTTCGGGCAAGAGTGTCGAGGTACTGTTTACTCCCCACCTGGTACCGATGGATCGAGGGATCCTGGCGACGATCTACGCGACACCGACGCGACCCGTCACGCAGGAAGAATTGTTGAACGAGTACCGCAAGTTCTATGCGGGCAAGCCCTTCATCCGTGTCGTCGACCATCTTCCTGCCACGAAAGATAGCGCGTACACGAATTTCTGTGACATCACCGTCCGCGTCACAAAGGGGCGAGTCATCATCGTTGCCTGTCTCGACAACCTCATCAAGGGGGCCTCGGGGGTTGCGATTCAGAACTTCAACCTGATGGCCGGGTTCCCTGAGACGATGGGCCTGCTCCCCTGCGGACGGTAGCACTGGTCGGCGTGGGGTCTGGCCGGCGAAGGTGCAGGCGTAGAGTTGAGGGCGTAGAAACGACACAACGCCCCGAATTTCGTCCGCACTTCCGTGGCGGATCGAAGGGGCGTTGAGGCGATTGCGGAGAGAGGGGATGACAGTGGTCATCCCCTTCTCGCGTGATCAGGCTGCTTCCGCGTCGGAGTCAAACCCGAAGGCCTGTTTCCGCAGCGTGAAGGGAATGATCTGGTCTTCGCAGGGGTACAATTGATAGTTCATCACGTAGGCATCCTCATCGGTGTCTTCGTAGTGACCACGAAGCACTGAGTTTGCCGACAGTCCCTGTCTCTTGAAAAACAACTGAGCAGGGAGGTTTGTTTCACGCACTTCCAGCGTGATTTCCTGCCGACGTTGCTGCGACAGCTTCGTCACCAGCTTCGCGACCATCTGCGTCCCGACTCCTTGTCGGCGAGCCCAGGGGGCGACGGCAAAATTGAGGACGTGAAGCTGCGACTTCAGCAGTTCATAGATCATAAAGCCAACGATGCGTTCCTGCCGTTCGGCAACCATCCCGATGCAGTTGCGTTGGCGAAGACAACACAGGAAATCTTCTTCGCTCCAGGCAAATTCAAAGCTCAGTCGTTCAATATCCAGAACTTCGGGCATGTCCCGACGGATCATCCAACGAATCTGAACGTCGCATTGCGGCCGACGCGAATCTGTTTTCGACGTATTCCCTGAGCTCATGCGGACCTCCTTGTCCTACTGATTGCTGGGGCCGCACACTTCCCCTACAGAATGCATGCGCGGGGTCGCAAAATAGCCGATGTCAAAGTTGGACGCTAGTCGAATTGCGGAAGAAAATTTGGCCGGATGGGGGCTCGGTTTTCCGAATCTCACCCGCTGCTGTACGAAGGTGGAGGTTCGGGTTCCCGGCACAAGACAGGGGGGCAGACTTCGGTCCTGCTCCTTCTGCCTGATGGCCTCATTATGTTAAAGTAGACTCTTCATGACGGTCATCATGGGCCAGTCTGTTTACCTTGCTTTGTCACCCTGCCGCACGATATTCCCCCTATTATTCCTCCATTATCTGGAATCCCAATGCCGACATTGGCGACGAAGTTTATCCCGATCCGATCGGCCTTTGAAACGACCCTCGCATCGGGGTTCAAAGCGGCTGAATTCTGGCTCGACTCCGCAGTCCTCGCCCAAGCGGATGAGATCTCCCAGGTGGCCCGCGAGTACCCCTTTCGCTACGCACTGCATTTCCCCAACAGCGGTCCCCTCTCAGCCGAGACGCTGCAGGCGACGGTGAATCTCTACCAGCGATTGAATGCGACGGCGATCATCATCCACCAGCCGATGTTCGACCGGTACGCCAAGGCGCTGCTCGATCTGTCACCCGATCTGGACCTGGCGATTGAGAATCACGTGCTGGATCTCAATCAGTTCGATCAATGGGCCGAGCGCAGTCCCGGGCTGACGCTGGATGTCGAGCACTTGTGGAAGTTCACCTTGCACGACGCCCCCTTTTCGACCTTGCTGGAGCACGTGGATCGTTTTCTGAACCGCTTCGCCAGCAAGCTTCAGCATGTTCACATGCCCGGATACACGCCGGGGCAGGACGAGCACCAGCCGATTCATTTCAATGAAGAACTTGCGTTTGAAGTGATCTCGCGACTGAACGCCCATGGCTTCAGCAAGCTGGTCGTCAGCGAACTGGCATCCGAGTTCCAGACACTTGAGTACCTGCAACGTGACGTTCAGATGTTTGATCGCTGGGCCGCCAAAGCGAAGATCCCGACGCACGCGACATAAGGGTATCGCGATCCTGCAACCAGTCAGGTGCATCGCGTGGCTTCCGTCAGGCCTCCCGGGTGCGCCGAGGCAGGCACAGACAATCTTGCGGCCGGTTCTGTTTCAGATCGCTGAATCAGGACCGGCCGATTCGCTTTGGCCGGTCAGCGCAGGTACTTCACCACTTCCGCGATCTTATTCGCGGCCGCTTCGATTTCGTCGAACGTGTTGAGGCGGCTAAGTGTCAGTCGCACCGCGGATCGGTAGAGATCGGGTTCCAATCCCATGGCCACGAGGACCGGCGTCGGTTCGATGGAACCGCTGGCGCAGGCACTCCCCAGCGAGCACGCGATTCCCTCCAGGTCGAGTGCCACGAGCAATGCTTCGCCGTCAACGCCGGGGAACGAGATATTCAGCGTGTTGGGCAACCGTTCTGCCTCCAACCCGTTGACGACGGCGGGAGCGGCCAGTTCCAGCAGGCGGGATTGCAGAGTGTCCCGCAGATTGCGGACATACGCTGTTCGTTCCTGGGATTCCTGATTCCACAGTTCCAGTGCCTTCGCCATTCCCGCGATCAACGCGACAGGTTCCGTCCCCGCCCGACGTCCGGATTCCTGAAGGCCCCCCATCGCGAATCCGGGGGTCAGACGGACTCCCTCACGAATCAGCAGTCCCCCGACTCCTCGTGGTCCGTGAAACTTGTGCGCTCCGAAACTGAGGGTTGTTGCGCCGAGTTGGCGGAAGTTGACGGGCAGCTTGCCTACCGCCTGAACTCCATCCAGGTGAACCGCAAAGCCTTGTTGCGCGGCCCCCTGGAGAAGTGGTTCCACCTGCTGAATGACTCCGGTCTCGTTATGAGCGAGGATGACGGCAGCCAGTCGGACATGGGTTGAATCCGCGATCGTCGATTGCAGGCTCGCGGTTGAGAAGAGCCCCGAGCGTTCGACCGCAAGCGGTCTGATCTGCCAGCCCTGACGTTCCCGCAGCCGACAGGCTTCGAGATTGGAGGGATGTTCGCCCGGCGAGATCAAAATCGTTCCTGATCCATGGGACGTCAGTCCGAACACGGCCAGATTGTTGGCTTCGGTTCCTCCGCTGGTGAAGAGCAGTTCATCCGGGCGTGCACCCAGGATCGAAGCAATCTGTTCGCGGCTGTCTTCCAGGACACGACGTGCCTTGCGGCCGAGGCTGTGTCGACTGCTGGGGTTGCCGTACGTTTCGCGCAAGTGCCGCGCGACCGTCTCGACCACCTCGGGCAAGGGCTGTGTCGTCGCATTGTTGTCGAGATAAATTTCAGACACGTTCATTTACCGGAAGTAGGTTGCCAGCGGCATCGAATGCCATTTCCTGCGGTTCGCTCATCTGTTCAAGGTCCGGGCGACGGGAAATCTCGGGGAGGTAGGCCTCACTGACAAGGACTTCGGCCAGGTGCAGCGTATCCTGAATCTGAACGATCTTTGCATCCGGGGGTTCTACCAGACCGCACGTGTGCAGCGCCTGTTCAACCACCTCACGGTCGGTCTCGTACGCGATCGGAATCATGGCGGCTGTCGGATGCAGGCCGGTGACACAGTTGATCGCGGTAATCTTTCGGTCAATCGCATCCGCCGTGCGCTGGTTGGTGAATTCTGACAGGCCGATGCCTGTTGCGTTCCCATGGGTCTCTTCGGTCAGTCCCCGGACGAAGATCCGTTTGCAGCGGACGGTGTCACGGTCGGTTCCGGCATGGTCGTTGAACTTGCGTCCGACGACGTTCGTATCCAGTCCGGTGCCGCTGATATTCTTGCCAATGCGATCAATGATGAGCAGATCCGTCGTCGGGAACGGGAGTCGCGGAAGCCACTGAGTCGCGAGCTTGAGCAGTTCCTTCTCACGCTCGAGGAACTTCGACGGTGGAACGGCTTCGATCAGTGCCGTTTCGTCGTAGGCATTTTCGACGATGGCCAGCCCACCGACGACGCGACACTTGGAAATCACTGACGCGGCGACGGCAGTGATAATTTCCATGAAGCTGTAATCGGCGATCGCTCGATGGTAGATCTTGGCCCCTTCGTGCTTCCCCAGACCGATCAGCATCATCTTGTGCAGGCCCGACTCGACCTCACCGACAAACCCGGTATGCGGTTTCACCCGGCCGACAATCAAGACGTGATCGGCCTGGGAAGCGTGTTTGTCAAAGTGGACAGGAATTCCCTGCGGGGTCTTGTCGACGATGATGGTTTCCATCGACGCGCGAATCTCGCAGCCCATCAGTTCGGGCGTGATGCCGTAGTGCTCAAGCAACTGGGCCTGCCCGGCAGCAGTCCCCCCGCCGTGACTTCCCATCGCGGGAACGATGAAGGGTCGGGCCCCGATGCTCTTCAAATGGTCGATCACGGCCCGGGTCATCGTGCCGATGTGAGCGATACCGCGACTCCCCGCGGTGACGGCCACCGTCTGATCCGGACGGATTCGCTCATGTAGTTTGAGCGTCAGGAGCTGACGGGTGACTTCCGTCGTAACATCTTCTACACGGCGGGCATCAAACGTCTGTCGAACGCGAATCATTCGGGGCAATTGGGACATGCAGTGCCTGAGCCAGTTAAAAGGAGAACGGGTTGCGGAGGGCTGGGAGCGTTCCTCTACCGACAGCGCTCCAGAAACCGACGATGCAACCTCGGGAATAGGAAAAATACACAGGGTTGTTTTCCATTATCGTACTTCTTTCAGAATCCGATAGGGAAAGTTCACCGAACCCGCACGGCGACGGCTTGCGCTGATTCTTAACTGCAAAGAAAGCTTCCCTGCTGCGGGGGCAACAGGGAAGTCAGGTCTCCAGGTCCTCATCTGCGGCCGCAGCGGCTTCTGACAGGAGAGGCGCTTGCAAAGAGATCAATTGACCCTGAGGTCGGGCAGGGCGGATTTCAGTTCTTCGATTCCGCGAGGGGTGATCGCCGTCGCCCCCACGCTGATTTGCTTGAGATTCTTCATCGTCTTCAGAATCTTGATGGCGGGATCGCCAATCTTCGGGCACTGGTCGATCAACAGGACCTCCATCGATTTCGAGCCCTGCAGAACCTTGAAACCGGAACCATCGATGCCGGAACAGCGTGAAAGGTTGATGTATTTCAGGTTCTTCATCCCTCGCGTGATTGTCGCGAACCCGATGTCGTTCATGTGAGGCATTTCCCCGATATTCAGCCGCTCAAGCGATTTGATGGAGCCGATCGCGACAGCCCCTTTCTCGGTAATCGGGCAGGCATAGACGCCCAGATACAGCAGATTCTTCAGACCGCCCCCTTTGGTGACTTTTGATAGCGCTTCACAGGTAATCCGCGTATGCCCAATCTCCAGATATTCCAGCGGTTCAACCTTACTGAGCGACATCAGGCCGTAGTCGGTAATGGCGTTGCGTGACAGTGTCAGTTCCGTCAGCGTTTTCGCGTTGCAGACCAGATCCAGCGCCGCGTCGTTCAGATTCGTTGAGTCGATATGGATGGCCTTCAGCGAAGGGAGATTCCCGATCGCCCGAAACCCGTTCATCGAAAGGGCACAGCGGGTCAGTTCCAGATGCTTGAGGTTCTGTAGTCCAGAAAGAGCGGCCACGCCGACGTCGGTGACACGGGTATCCGCCAGTGCCAGCACTTCCAGTGACGACAGGTTCCCCAGTTTCTGGCAAACTTCGTCATCGATCTGAGTCCGGTTGAGTCGTAATTGTCGCAGATTCGTCAGGCGCTCAATCGCCCCGAAGGCATTCTTGGTGACCGCGCTGTTGTCCGCATTGATCTCGGTGATGCGGTCGGTTCCCTCTTTCAGCGACGTGAGCTGAGTAATCGCGGCATCCGTCACCTCAGTGGGCTGCAGAGCGTAGAACTTTGCGATGATTTCGTCAGGACTTGGTTCCTGCGGAGCTGGCTGAACCGGGATCACGGGTGGAGCGGGCTGAACCGAGGTGGTAGGGGCGGCTTGGGGTTGCTGCTGGCCGGTGAGTTCTCCCCAGGTGGGAATCTTTCCGCAACCAGCCAGTCCTACCGTTAAGCAGGCAGAGAGAATGATAAGTAAAAATGAACCGCGCATCGTCAGCATTCCTTCAGGAGATGAGCATAGATGGGATGACGAACAAGACAAAAGATGTACCAAGTCAAACGAATCTGTAAGCAAAAGTAAACTGGCTTTATCGACCATCCCGAACAGCCGCCGGGAAGAAAGGTGGCCGGGGCGTGATGTGAATAAGCAGGAAGCGATCCTGGTCAGTATGTACGAGCGAGTTCCGTTCGGCAGTGACAAACGCCGCGCGCCGGTTCCCCGTTTTTGGCTAACCGGGACTGGTGAAGGGTTCCATATGCACCAGCACATGGCGAACCTGGGGGAGGGCCTGCAGGATTTCGGCCTTCACTCGTCCTCCCAGGCTATGGGCATTGCTCAGGGGCATGGAGGGGGCTGCCTGCACGTGGATATCGACCAGATAGAACATTCCCGAACGGCGAACCAGCAGTTTCTCGATCGCCAGCACCTCCGGCACCCGCTCTGACACCGTTCGAACCGACTGGACGATCTCGTCGCCAGGGGACGCGTCCATCAGGTCACGCAGAGCCGAACGAAGAATTCGGACGCCATTGAACGCAATGACGGATGTGGCGAGCAGGGCCGCCCAGTCATCGGCGTGTTCCCAACCGGGTCCACCCAATAAGGCGATTGAAATACCAAAGAACGCCGCCGTGGATGTGATGGCGTCACTCAGGTGGTGCCAGGCATCCGCCTCGATGGCTCCGCTTCCTGTTTCGACACCCACCGCGTGGACCCGCCGGGAGACCAGCCATTTGACTGTCACCACGACGGCCAGGACGAATAGAGTCCAGGGGGCTGGCATGTGGTGCGGCGTACGGATTTCCCGCACTGCTTCAATCGCAATCCCAATCGCGGTACCGATCAACATGAGAGCCACCACAGCCGTCGCCAGCGTTTCCGCACGTCCGAAACCGAACGGAAATTCGTCCGTGGGATCACGCCGGGCGATCTTTAATCCGCTCATCACAATGATCGATGAAAAGACATCACTGCCCGATTCGACCGCGTCTGCAATCAGGGCGTAGGAGTTACCGATCACGCCCGCCAGCAGTTTCGCCATGGCGAGCAGCGTATTAATGAGGATCCCCAACTGGGCAGCACGAATGCCCTTTTCTGCCATGTCGGTCATTGCTGAAAGTTACCATCGTTCAGAAGTGGAAAATTGCGATCGTGGACAAAACCTGGAGACCAGACGTTCTGATTGCGGGTGAGGAAAGGATCGTTTTGGTACCGCTGTCGCGTTGGTTCTGCCGTGAAGCACAGTACATCCGTCAAAGGTCTGCTGCTCTCTCCAAGTCAGGGTGAACGGGATTCGACCCATTCTTTCATCGCTGACCCGACGGTGACCTGGCCAATTCCCTTGAGGCTGAGTTTCGACATCGAACGGAGAAGTTTAGTCAGCCGTGAATCGCCGTACGACGCCCAGAGCATGACTTCATCGACAGATTCCGTGCCGGCCGGGTGGTTGAGTGCGGGAAGCCGGGCTTTGAGTCGATCGAGAATTTCTTTCTTTCTCGTGCCATTCGCGGCAAACCGCAGCAGGCGTACAACGACCATCGCGTGGTAGGTCTTCAGATCGCGATCGAGGAATTCGAATAGCACTGGTAGTCCAGATTCACCGGATTGATAGAGGATCTCGACGAGTGCCTCGAACCACAACCGCTCCCAGCCCTCCTTCCATTTGAGTGCGCCAGCGGATTTGGCAGAGAGAGGGGGATACCACCACTCGGGAAATCGACTGAGGTCTTCTGGCGTCAATTGCATCGTGAGCTTCGCTGCTGCCGCGATCAGTTCGGAGGGGATGGTCGAACAACCGTCGTCATCGCCTGCTTGCAGGACGACTTGAGCAATCCGTTCTTTCAGCGTTGCAGACATGACAGGGCCTTTGTGCGGAAGAAGCGAAAAAGCCTGACGGCTCGATTCACGGTCTGCTGGCGAGCCAGCGTCCGATTGTGACGCTTTCCAGGTGGTTTGGAAAATGACGGACGATCAGGATTTGTGAGCAGCCGTCTCGTCCGCCGATTTCGGCACTTATCGCATCGAGGCAGGATTGAGGAAGCCGCGAGTGCCGTTCAACAGGGACGCGAGCCCCTGCAGCCGTTTATTGCACGCATTCAATGCACTGAGTCCCGTCATTTCACGGATCCACTTTCGGGATGCGGGAGTTTCAGCCGGCCCGCTTCAGCCGCGCGACGGCCCCTGTCATGACGGGGGACAGGGTGAGCGAGAGAATCAGCGCCCAGGGGGTAGCTGGCACAGGGGAAGGATCACTCTGGATCTGGATTTCAGACTGCGTCTCTTCCATCAGATAGCCGCTCACCTGTGAGTTCTCGGGTGAGCTGCCGTCATTGGACTTGTCGCGGTTGGCCGGGTCGTGCCAGGCGGCTTTGTCGGTTTGCCGTTCTGTCAGTCGCTGTTCGAGTTGTTTCCCGGTCGCCGTTTCGACCTGACGCAGCCATTGAGCGATCAGTTTCGGATCAAGTCCTGCGGCAGTCTCCGCGATCCCCTTTGTGAACGTCTGAAGTTCGGGGTTGTCGCAGGTGAGCGTGTCACAGGCGACTCCATTTTCGACGATACTGGTGACATAGATTTCGGCCAGTTCCTCACGTGTTTGCTGGTCGGGATCCCAGTACCCCTTGCGAATAACTTCCAGCAATCGTCCCGCCATCCCCTCGCGGGCGTGGGGATTGTGAGCATGGAAGAAGTCTTCGAGTTTGAGATCGTAACGATCTTTCAGCCAGACTTCGTGCAATTCCTGCCACTTCTGCGGCCCGACTGTCTCGGGGTAGACTACCTGCCAGCCCCAGAGGTATTCCGTACTTTTCCAGACTTCGCGTGCCCCGGCGTACCCTTCCTGCTGCATCCCTTTGATGTACTCGGGGTTCAGCAAGCGCGAGCGAAATTCCTGTCCGAGAAAGCGTTCAATCGGTTCATGTCGTTCCCGACCGGGTGTCCTCAGATCCGTCACCAGCATCGGGGGACTCTTCCCGCCATCGACTCGGCGGACCCCCAGCGCGATACTGCCGCCGTAGCCGAAATAGTCATCGTTATCCAGTGTCGCATAGAGTTTGCTTGAACGTGTATGGACGATCCGCTGCGTGCCGGCCAGTGCGGCACGAAACTCGGTCTCCATGCTCTGCCCCCAAGTCCCTTGTCCGTAGCCATGCCCCATCCGCCGGATGTAGTTGTCGGCAACTTGGTCTTCCGTGTCCCACGAGCCGCTGGCAGATGCCATTGCGGCCAGTTTGCTGTCATGCATGCCGCTCGGTTCTGCGAAGAAGCGAATGCGGGCTCTGGTCCGGGCTTCGTCAATATTCATGCCACCCGCTACGAGTTCGGCGGTCAGTTGTTCGATGTGTGCGCGGATCGGATTGTCGGGCTCAGGTGAATCTGCCGCCAGTTGCACGGCTTGATCAAACAGTTCGACCAGCACGGGAAACGTGTCGCGATAGAGGCTGGTTCCGTGCATGACGACATCGACACGCGGACGCCCGAGTTCTTCGCGGGGAATCAGTTCCAGACCGGCGACTCGTCCCTGTTTGTCCCGTTTGGCCCGCACACCGACTAAAGCCAGAGCCTGGGCTTCCTGAACGCCGGCATGGCGGATGGTTTCGACCCCCCAGACCTGCAGCGCAAACTTCTTCGGCCACTGACCTTCGCTGGAATGAAATTCATCGACGAGTCTGGCGGCGAGCTGATTTCCCAGCGTTTCTGCCGTGACTGCGGGAATGGTCCGAGGGTCAAATGCGTAGAAATCCCGTCCGGTGGGCAGGGCTGCGGGATTGCGGACGGGGTCGTTACCGGGACCGGGGCGGATGTATCCCCCGCCCAGTCCATGGAGCAGGGCGGCCAGCTCGGCAGGGCCGCTGTCGGTCAGGTTTTGTCGGCCCGTGGAGGCCGTTTTCTCGTCGTGTGCTTCACGGATCAGATCGACAAATCCATTCAACCGCTCGTCGATGGGAGAAACCCCGAACGTGTGCATGCCGAAAGGAATGCTCTGGGCCTGAATCTGTTCCAGATAATCCTCCAGCGTGCTGATGCGCCGTTCTGCGTCGGGATGACTGCGATCCGCTTCGCTCCACCCGCGATCGGCAAGATCCTTATCGAGCCCGCGGAGGACGACTTCAGCGTCGATGCTGGCTTGCGCCTGAGCGACCGTTTCGCCACCGGTTGCGCGCGCATCTCGCCAGCGTTGAATGAGTTCCTTAAGTGACTGCAGTTCCGGGGGAAGGGAACTTGTCCCCAAGGCAGGGGTCAGATGATCAATAATGGTCGCGGCACCTCGTCGCTTGGCCACGATTCCTTCCCCGATGTCGTCCATGATGTAGGGATAGAGGATTGGCAAATCCCCCGCGAGGACTTCTCCCGCGTCGAATCCGGCCAGACCTGATTCCTTACCGCTCAGCCACTCGTGCGTTCCATGAGTGCCGGTATGAATGACGGCATGCGCTTTGAATTCCTTCTGCAACCACAAGTACGCCGCGATGTACTGGTGGTGGGGTGGCAGGTCCTGCGTCTGGTAGAGTGCGGCGAGGTCCTGTGTTCGACCCCGGTCAGGCTGAACCAGCAGAACAATGTTTCCCAGTTCAATCGTCGGCAGCACCAGATGAAGTTCACCACCGAGCCGGGTGGTCATGATGTCGGCTGTTTCGGGGCGTCCCCAATGCTTGGTCACGTCGTCACGAAAGCGGCGTGGCAACGCGTCGAACCAGGTCTGATAGGTTGAGACAGGGATCGTCACCACACCACCTGCGTCGATGAGCCGTTCAAGTTCACCCGGTGCCCAGCGCGCGATATTACGTCCTCGATCAACGACCCGTTTTTCGATCTCAACGGCGTCGGAAAAGTTCTCGACCTGATAGCCGGCATCCCGCATCGCTTGCAGCATGACCGGAATGCTTCTGACGACGTTCAGGTAACTCGCTCCGACGTTCTGCTTGCCCGGCGGATAGTTCCAGTACATCAAAGCAACGCGACGCTGTGCGGGTGGAGTCCGACGCAATTCGCTGAGCGCCCGGGCGCGAGCTGCCACACGAGTGACACGTTCGGCAATCGGCTGGGCCTCGACCCCACTGCGAGTCGGCTCAAGTCCGGCGACGACATTGTGCGGCGCCAGACCGACCAGTTCCGGGACGGCCAGTTGCCACGCGACTTCCCCTGTGGTCAGGCCTTGCGAGCTGTCACGCCACTCGTCGACCGTTCGGCCATAGATGCGGATCGCGTTGATGATCGGGACATCCAGTTGCGACAGGGTCGCCTCGGCCTCTTTATCGGTGAACTTCAGATGCAACGAGATGATGGCATCAATTCGAGGTTTGCCCGCTTCGTCGAGCAAGAGCTGTCGAATGGCCTTGCTGGCAGGTTGACCAAAACAGACGACCGGCTGAATTCCCTGCTGCTGGCACGCATCGGCGATCGCTTTCGGAACGGCCAGGACTTCACGACGGGCTCGCGTGGCAAAGTCGAGAATGGCGACAGATGGCCGGGTGGGGTCGAACTTCGTGAGCACCTGCCACTCGGACCATGTTTCGACCAGTCGAGGTTCCCCTTCGATCCAGGCGACATAGCCTTGTTCCGGCCGTTTGACCGGAGGAGCCACTTCCAGATCGAGATAGCCCGCATACCGCTTGAGTATCAGCCGCAGCATTTGCTCAACGTCGGATGGTCCCCCTTCTGACCAGTAGGGTTCGACGAGATCGTCCTGCTTCAGACCGAACTGCGTCAGCGTACTTTCGTTGATGGCTGGACCGCTGGGACCAAAAGCCAGCCGCGTCCGCGCGTGCGATTCCTGAATGATCGGCTCGTTGGCCGTGACCCACTTCGCTTCGAGTAATTCCACCAGCAGCAGATCGGTTTGAGGAACTTCCGCGTCGGCGACAGTGTTCCCCGGCGAGCGAACTTGAAAACTGACTTCGCGGGCCAGACCAGGATCGCTGGAGAGCAGACGGTCGATTCCCCGGTTGAGGCTTTCCACTGCCGGGTCAGAACAGATGATGAGGATGGAAACCGAGCGGGGTGCAGGCCGCGAACGGACTTCCAGCCCGAACCAGATTCCGGCACTCAGGAACAGCGTTACCAGAAAGCCACCGGCAGCGAACTGAGTCCACGAGCGGTCAAAAGGCTTTCCGTCTGAGGGGGCGTCGCTCACTCTTTACTCTCGGGTACGTAAATCACTGTGCCATCCGCCAGGCGATAGGCAACACCGAGGCGGGTTCCGTCACCGGAGCCGACTTGTTTCGTCACTCGTCTGACAGTCGTTTTCTGGCCATCCTTCACGACCACCTCAAGGCTTCCATCCGCCTGTTCAGTGGTGATGGTGACCTTACTGTCGGGATCGAACATGGCGAGCAGGTTGAGAGCGCTGATCAGTGCGACCAGAAAACCCAGGGCGAATACGATTCCGGTGTCGAACAGATTGGCGACCCCCGCCAGCGGGTCATCTTCGCCGCCACCTCGCAGCAGTCCCAGTCCCGAGCGGGAATTTCTACGCATCGTGTTGCTCCAAAGCATGGCGGATCTCGGCCAGATCGAGGCGATACCAGCGTTCCTGCGCGCTGGAAATAATCCAACCGAGTGAACCCGAAAAGAGCCCCAGTACTGTTGTTCCGAACGCCAGAATCAACCCGGCCGAGAGCGCCTTGAGATTATTCTCTGCCAGGGCCATCAGTGCCGGACCGAGCGGGATCAGCGTACCGGCAAGACCGAGGGCTGGGCCGACGCGGATCCAGAAGCGAGCCTTGTCGACGGTTGCCGCCAAGGCGGATTCGGTTCGGTCCAGGGCCAGCCAGGCCGAGCAATCAGGGTCGCTGTTTCGCTGCCGAATGTATTGGGCAATCCCGGTGCGTCGTTTCATCACGGGAGGAGGCTCGAGCGGGTCTGACAGGGCTTTCGCTGCACCTCGCCGCTGCAGACCTTCGACGACAAACCCGCCGAACAGAAACAGCGTGTGAATCACCCCGAGGATTAACAGAACGCAGCATGGCCAGAGTAAGAAGTTCGAGAACTGGTAGATAACGGCCTGAATCGTGTCGAACATATTTTTCCAGAATTCCTGAAAACGAACCCCCCAGCGTCATCCTTAGAATTCTGAGATGACTTCTCCACCGTTGCTGGTGATCAGACTAATGAGCATCGGTAACGAGGTCGATGCACCCAGACTGCGGACAGAGCCATCTCCCATGAGCGCATTAGCCATCCCGGTATGGAATGAGTAAATCTCACTGTCATTGGAACAGTTGATTGCGCAAGGACCGAGCGAATTGGTGTAACCGTTAGGTTGGGCGCCATCGATCAGGAAGCCTTTGTTATGGCTGGCCCAAACTCCCCCCGTGGGGAAAGGTTTGGTGGCGGTGGTCCCCCACGTTTTTGGCGACCCCTCTGGTACCAGGACACCTTTCTGGTAAAGCTGAGGACGACTACCGCATTCCGAGACCATGACGGTATTGGAGAGCCCATCAGTGACCGACGAGAGGGGTGAGACATCCCTGCGGAGAACTCCAAGGTTGGTATTGTCGGAAAACTTGGGATTCAGTGTGTTGTTCAGAGCCGAGCTGATACCTGCAATGTTGGCGTAGTCGGTGACCCCTCCGTAATAAAAATTGCGAGGGGATGTGGCGAAGGTCGCAGTTGGACTGGCATCCGGGTAGTAGATCAGCGATGTCCACTCAAACCCGGTCCGAGTCATCGCAGAGGGGCAGCGAAACGCGGGAATGTTCGACTCCACTGCAAGAATATTGTCATCGTCATGCCAATCGAGGCTGACGTTGTACATGTTGTAAACGTTCGCCTGATCGATGTGCGGGAGAATCGCGGTATACCAGCTATAACGGCGATCCTTCCAGTGGGGACCGGCATA
Organism: Schlesneria sp. DSM 10557; assembly: GCF_041860085.1. Classification (NCBI taxonomy): domain Bacteria; kingdom Pseudomonadati; phylum Planctomycetota; class Planctomycetia; order Planctomycetales; family Planctomycetaceae; genus Schlesneria; species Schlesneria sp. DSM 10557. The sequence goes on along the minus strand of NZ_CP124747.1, from coordinate 3,515,040 downwards.
CGGCTGCAGCGAATGGGTTGGGAAGACCTTCCATGTCGATTCATAGTTATGCAGGGCCAGGCCGATCTGCTTCAGGTTGTTCTTGCACTGAGCCCGACGAGCCGCTTCACGAGCCTGCTGCACTGCGGGAAGCAGCAGGGCGATCAGCACGGCGATAATGGCAATGACAACCAGCAGTTCAATCAGCGTAAATCCTGACTGAACACGTTTGCCGGGTGGTTGAGTCGTTGCCAAGTTCCGTTCCTTTATTCACGCACAATGACGTCTGTCGGTGACTGATTCAGGGATGGGATCCAACTACAAAACGGGCAATCCGCCCCAGTCCTTCTGCCAGGCGGTCTGCCGGAAGTAAGACTTAAAGCCAGAGGCATCTTTTTGTGTTTGGCTTGCTGCGGGTGAATCCGACACCAGTTCGAGCGGGGGACCACGCTACCGCAGTGATCGAACGGTTTGAATGTGATTTTTTGCGGAATCAGTTGTGATTTTTTGTATTGCGTTGAAAGTCGCGCTGAGCCTGGTCAGATTAGGCTGATCGAGCCCTTTCATGAGTGAAAATTTCGGGAAAAAACGGTCGAATATGACTCGTCAGGTTACGCATGACAGGGGATGACAGATTCGGCAAGTTGAATTCGTCATGGAGTACTGTTTGAGAAATTTTGTTTCGGATTCGCTGCCACCCATAGTGACTCATCCTGCCAGCCACACCTCTTGATCAGCCGCACGCGCGTGGCTGTGAGACGATGGAGTTGTAATTCAGCACCCTGTTCCTGTGATCCGGTGTTATGGCCAATCAAAAACTTCCCCGTCGAGTGCTCCTGCTGATCGAAGCTCCGACCGCTTTCACATTGAAGCTGATTCGGGGGGTGACCTCATACAGTCAGTCGCACGGACACTGGATGATGACGCTTCGGGAAGGCCGTTCGTCCGACCTGCTGCCGCTGCTGGACGATCTGTCCTCCTACGATGGTGTGATTGCGCGAATCGAGTGTGGGGACATCCATCAGCGAATCAAGGCGTCGTCACTCCCCTTCGTAAATGTCAGCGGCACCAATTTTGACCCTCAGGTCCCCTGGGTCACGATCAATCATGAGTCGGTGGTTCGACTGGTGGTCCAGGAGTTTCGTAACAATGGCCATACCCACTTCGCCTTTTTCGGACCAGTTCGACGCGCCTGGAGCTGCCAGCGTGAGACCTGCTTTCAAAAACTGATTGCCGAGAAAGACCTCGCCTATTGCGGCACGTTTTTGACTCATCCCGAGAAAGCCGGGGATGAAGCGGAGTTACAGCGGATTCAGGACTGGATCACCAGTCTTCCCCATCCTGTGGCCATCATGTCGGCCAACGACGTCTGCGGAAATCTGCTGCTCCGATGCTGCCATGCAGCAGGGCTTTCCGTTCCCAATCAGGTTGCCGTGATCGGGGTGAACAATGACGAATTGCTGTGTGAGTTGAGCTATCCCACGTTGACGAGCGTCTCGACCAACACCGAGAAAATCGGTTACGAGTCTGCCGAGATTCTGAGCCAGTTGATGTCCGGGAAAAACGGATCGTCAAAGCCCGTTCGGGTGGAACCACTGGGGATCGAATCCCGTCGCTCGACCAACAGCGCAGCGGGAGCGGATCCCTTCGTGGGTCTCGCCTTCCGCTTTATCCAGCAGCATGCCTGTGATGGTATTAACGTCGAGGATGTGCTGAAACTGGTACCCATGTCACGAACCGCTCTGGAGACGGCATTTCGTGAATTTATTGGCCGCAGTCCCCATCACGAGATCACCCGAATCCGGATGGAACGAGCCCGTCGAATGCTCGCCGAGAGCGAACTTCCGATCGCGGATGTCGCCCGACGTTGTGGATATTCGACCGTTGATTACTTCAGTGCCGCATTCAAACGGAAAGAGGGAGTTTCCCCGTCGGATTTCCGTCGCATGAAGATGTGACAGGCGGGATGCAGGTAGAAGGTCGATCCCAGTCTGGCCCGGCAAGAGATGCCCTTCGCAGAAAATTCTCACGCTGGGAACTGTCGGCCAGTGCGACGGTTGGAGGCGGAAATGGGCTAGGGAGCCGCATTTTTCCGATTTTCCGCGATCGGTCCGGATTCGGCTGACTTTGTGAAGCGGTCGCGGTGCGGATACAACTCTTGTTCCAGACCGATCATCCTGGTTATCGGTTTTTTGTGACGGCAAAGGATTTTGAAGATCATGTTTCAAAAAGTAGGCGACGCGGAGTTTGTTCGAGGTGAGCATGAAGTTCTCAAGCTTTGGAACGAACGATCGATTTTCGCCAGATTGAGACGCCAGATCGCCGGCAAAACTCCCTGGAGCTTTCTGGATGGGCCGATCACTGCCAATAACCCCATGGGTGTGCACCACGCCTGGGGACGAACATATAAAGACACGTTTCAGCGTTACTGGGCGATGAACGGCCGTGATCTGCGCTACCAGAACGGTTTCGACTGTCAGGGACTCTGGGTCGAAGTCGAAGTCGAGAAGCAGCTTGGTCTCGGCGCGAAAAGCCAGATCGAATCGTTCGGCATTGATAAGTTTGTGCAGGCCTGTAAGCAGCGGGTCCTGAAGTACGCCGCGATCCAGACCGAGCAATCAATCCGCCTTGGTTACTGGATGGAATGGGACGATCCTGACCAGTTACGAAAACTGGCCGAAGCGATCGGTACGGACCAGGTGGTGGAGTTCACTCCGCCAAAACAGCCGGCTGCCGTCATCAAGGATCACGCCGAGGCGATTGTTGCCAAACTGGGAAATCCCGACTGGGGGGGGAGCTACTTCACGTTCTCAACCGAGAATAATGAGACGATCTGGACGTTCCTCAAGAAATGTTTCGAACGTGGCAAGGTCTATCGCGGACACGATGTGATGCCCTGGTCTGGTCGGGGCGGTAGTGCCTACAGCCAGATGGAAGTCGCCGACGGCCGCAAGCTGACGGTCCATCGCAGTTGCTTCGTCCGGTTCCCGGTGCTGCGCAACGGGGCGGCTCCCGCTGTGGGAGAAAAGGACCAGGAATACCTGCTGATCTGGACGACGACCCCCTGGACGCTGACCAGCAATGTCGCGGCGGCCGTGAATCCCGATCTGGACTACGTGAAGCTGCGATCCAAACGGGACGGCGGAATTTACTACTTCGCCAAGGATAACCTCGATTTCCAGCGTCTGGCGAAAGAGTTCAAGGAAGGTTTCGGACGACCCGAGTGGACGTGGCCGCAGGGAGTTCCCAAGCTCAAGACGATCGGTCAGTTCTTCAAAGAGATCGGCGGGTACGAGATCGAAGGGACGATCAAGGGGGCCGAGATGATCGGCTGGCAATATGCCGGTCCGTTCGACGATCTCCCCGCGCAGTCCGCCTCGGGGGGTGTCCCGTTCGATCCCAAGTTGGCCGATAAGTCGGGCGTCATCTGTCACCGAGTCATCGATGGCGGACGCGACTTCAAAGGGAATGCAAACGTTGTCGCGGGTGAGGGAACAGGCATTGTTCATATCGCTCCCGGTTGCGGTGATGTCGACCATCAGCTCGGCGTGGCGACGGGCCTTGTCGGGATTGCGCCCCTCGGCGAAGACGGCCGCTTTATCGAAGGCTTTGGCGAGTACACCGGACGCGAAGCGACCGATCCCGCCACGATTGATCTGGTACTGACGCGACTGAAAGAACGGCACTTGCTGGTTGCGGACGAAAAATATCCGCACATTTATCCGTTCTGCTGGCGAACCGGTGATGAGCTGGTATTTCGTCTGGTCGATGAGTGGTTCATTGATATGGACTGGCGTGACGAGATCATGCAGGTCACGGACAAGATCCGCTGGCTTCCCGACAGTATCCAGGGGGGCGAGCGTGAACGTGAATGGCTCACGAACATGCGCGACTGGATGATTTCCAAGAAGCGGTTCTGGGGTCTGGCGCTGCCGATCTGGATCAATCCCGAAGATCCAACTGATTTCGAAGTCATTGGATCCCTGGCAGAGCTGAAAGAGCGCGCCGTCGAAGGCTGGGACGAATTCGAGGGGCACACCCCGCACAAGCCGTGGATCGACCTGGTCAAAATCCGTAGCCAGAAAACCGGCGCGACGTTGTCACGAATTCCGGACGTGGGGAATCCCTGGCTGGACGCGGGAATCGTGTCGTTCAGTACGTTGGGTTTCAACACTCATCCCGAGTACTGGCGGAAGTGGTACCCCGCTGACTTTGTGACAGAATGCTTCCCCGGCCAGTTCCGTAACTGGTTCTATTCGCTCCTTTCCATGGGAACGATGATGAACTGGGATCGAACGCAGGATCCGGAAGAGAAGCGGCCGTTCAAGACCCTGCTGGGGCACCGGCTGGTCATGAACGAAGCGGGCAAACCGATGCACAAGTCGGACGGAACCGCGATCTGGTTCGAGGAAGCGGCCGAGCAGATTGGCGTTGATACCATGCGCTGGATGTATCTGGCGCAGAATCCCGCTTCCGATCTGCGGTTCGGAACAAGGCATCCCGATCAGCCTGTGACGCTGGAAACGCCCGTGGGGACTACGGATGTGACCATTGACGGTGTCAAAACGCATCTCGTCACGAGTGCTCCCGCGGATGAGACGCGGCGAATGGTGCTGATCCCACTGTGGAACAGCTACGCATTTTTCGTGAACTATGCCCGGCTGGACGAGTTCAATCCACAGGCCCCTCTTGTCCCTGTTAGCGAGCGGCCGGAAATCGATCGCTGGCTCTTGTCGAACCTGCAGGCCCTGATTGGCGGGATGCGAGCCGCACTGGAAGACTACAACACCCCCGAAGCGGCACGACAGGCGGCGGCATTCATCGACGATCTTTCGTCGTGGTATATCCGCTTGAACCGACGTCGTTTCTGGCGGTCGAAAGACGCAGGAGACAACGACAAACTCGCCGCCTACCAGACGCTGTATGAAGTGCTGACGACACTGACCAAGCTGCTGGCCCCGCTGATTCCGTTCTTGTCCGAACGGATGTACCAGAACCTGGCAGGTGTCTCGAATGGGGACGGTGCAACGAGTTCGTCGGTCCCTGATTCGGTACACTTGTGCGAGTATCCTCAACAGGACGCTTCCAAGCTGGATCTGGAGCTGAATAAGCGGATGGCGGCCGCGCAGACTGTGGTGCGACTCGGACACAAACTGCGTGACGAGGCCGATCAGCGAGTTCGGCAACCGCTTCAGGAACTGCGCGTCTCGACCAGTAGTCCTGATCAACAGGAAGCGATCAAGCGACTGACGGATCTGATTCGTGATGAGCTGAACGTGAAGGTGGTCTCGATCTGTGAATCGCTGGCTGACATCGTTAAGTACGTTTACAAGGTCAACCTGAAGACGCTGGGGCCACGCTACGGCAAGTTGCTGAACTTCCTGAAGGAGAAACTGCCAACGGTCGATTCCGAGACTCTGGCTCCGCTTCGCTCGGGGCAGACAATTACGTTGACACTCGATGGGCATGAAATCACGCTCAACCCGGAAGACGTTCAGGTCGGGACCGAGCAGGCCACCGGATGGGTGTGTGCCGATGACCGTGGAATCCAGCTCGCCCTGTCGACCGAATTGACACCGGCCCTGATCCGAGAGGGGATGGCTCGCGACTTCATTCGTCAGGTACAGCAACTGCGCAAAGATGCGAATCTCGAAATCGAAAGTCGTATCCGCGTGCAGTACGCCAGCGACGACCAACAGGTCGCCGAGGCTCTGGTTGAGTGGGGTGATCTGATTCGCGGAGAGACGCTAGCGGACAGCCTCGATCGGACGGAAACCCTTCCCGCCGAGGTTTCGCCCGTGACGGTGGGAGATGTCAAAGTCTCGATCGGCATCGAAACAGTGTAGTGGAATGGAAGAGATCCCGGTGTTCGGCACACGACACGGGGATCTCGGTGAGTGCTTTCGCTAGAGCATCGACGGTGTCCTTGCCGGGACCGTCGATGCTTTTTATTGAGGTTTGATCGTCCAGGCAAGTTCATGTCCGGGCGACGCCCGTCGCAATACGGCATGGCTGTGCGATGTCGCTCAGACTTATTCTTTTTTCTGATCAGCCGAGACGTTCCAGACGTCTTCCAGTGCCTTACGAATGCTTCGCAGCGTGACGGGTTGTTCAGACAGCACGCGTGAGCATTCCGTCTCGGCGAGGCTGTCTTTCATGCTGACCTGGCCTTTAGACAGGACCAGCGCAATCGCAGTCCCAGACGTTTTGCAGGTGGCGATTGCCTTGTCATAACAGGCAGCAATATCGGGGCCCAGGGACTCGCCCATCAACACCAGGCCCTTGGGAGGATCGGCGCGGAGGCGGTTCAAGGCCCGGTCGAAGTCACGCAGAAGCAGCACGCGGTAGCCGTGTTTGGAAAAGTACTGCCGTAGCGAGTCCTGCTGCCGCGGTCGGTCCTCAACGCAAAGGACGGCGGGAGCAACCGGTTTGGGTGGAGCAGGAGGGGCAGGGGCTTCGTAGGCGGCAGGGTTGAGTTCGGAGAGCGCCAGTCGCAGATCGACAGCAACGGCGGCGGGGGTCTGATACCGCTGTGAAGGACTGATCTGCATCAGTTTGTCCACAATGCGAACAATGCTGGAAGGGAGTGATGGATCCACTTCCTGAATTGACTGAACATCCCGATAGCGGCTGAACTGGCGACGTTCATCCTTATTCTTGGTGGGAGGGTAGGGGGCCGTCCCCGTCAGTAATTCGTAATACATCGCACCCAGGAAATAGAGATCGCTGCGGGGATCGTTATCCGGTGCTCCGCTTCCACGTTCGAGCGTGGCATACTCGATCGCGCGATCGACTTCGTCCTCGAAAGACTGGAGGGAGGCATCTTGTCCGGCCAGTCCGAAGTCGACGAGCTTGGCAACCCCTTGAGCGCTCAGCAGGACGTTCGTCAGCTTCAGATCTCGGTGTGTAATTCCGAATCCCGCCGCGTAGTCGAGTCCTTCAGCGATATCGAGTGCGTAGCGAGTTGCTTCTTCCGGAGAGAATTTCGAGCGAGCTTTGAGCAATTCACGGAAGTTGCCACCTTCCACGAACTCCATCGTCAGAAAGTGCTGATTTCCATCGGATCCGACGTCGAAGATGGGAACAATGTTCTTATGCTTCAGTCGCTTGCCCAGTTCCCCTTCCCGTTTGAACAACGTCACCTTCTTGGGGTCTTCGGCCCAGCGGGACCGGAGGACCTTGATTCCCACCATTTGTCCGTCTTCGACATTGCATCCGCGAAATACCCTCGCGAAGCTGCCTGATGCGTTGCGATAGAGCAGTTTGAACTTGCCCAGTAAGAGTCCTTCGAGGTCGCGCTTCAGCAGCTTTGCGACCTGGTAAGGTGTCAGCGCATGGGCGGCTTCCAGTTCCCGGATCAGGCCGTCAATGCTTTGTCCGCGCGACTGCAAGCGAACCATACACTGTTGCAGTTGCGTCGGGTCAACCAGTTTGGTTTTCAGCAGGTAGTTCTGAAAGTTCTGAAGGCTCGAAAAGTGCATTACTGATTCTATCCACAATCTTCCCGGATGTCCGACACGGTGCTGTTCTTATGGCTCCTCTGATTGACTTCGTTGGACAAGGCTTGGAAAGAAGCATCGGATTTTTTTGATTAACTTCTTCCCTGCCGGATTGTGCAGATCAATCAGTTGTTACAGAAGAAGGGAATCAGATTGCCAATCTGAGTTTTCAGCAGAGGTAATCAAGCCGGTCGATGCCCCCCGTGATATCCTGACCGAGCTGGTCGATCCGTGCTCCCGTACTCAGCTTCGATGATGTTGACGGTTTTTGAGTCTTGATGAGCTCTCAAGAACGCGAAGTCGGATTGGTGGAACGGTGCCGATCTGGACGCACTACAGATCAACCTGTTTGATATCAAACAACGTTTCCAGCCGCGTCATACGCAGGACCTCGCGGACGTCGTCCGATGGGTTGTACAGTTCGACCCGACCGACTCTGTTCCGCAGCGACATCAACACCCCCAGCATTCCGCTGGGGACGAGCGTGACTCCAGTCAGATCAAATGCCAGCACCTTACACTGGGACTCTTCCACCAGCTTAAAGAGCTGTTCGCGATAGGCGGCGATACAGACTTCGTCGGGAACGTCTTGTCCCCCGAAGCCCACGACCGTCAACTCACCGGTCTGGTAGACCTTGAGGATATTTGGGTCTTTTAGTTCACGTGTTTTCACTACAGAGTCGCCAGCCGTGGCTTCATCTTCATCATGAATACTGTCGCTCATTGGAAAGCTCCTCGTTGTGAAGGAAGTCGTCATGAACTGACCGGGCGAAAGATCGAATATAACGCTCCTGTATTTTCCACGCCACAAGCGACGATACGTCAATCCGGACGTGTGAAAATGCGGTTTAGATGGTGAATATTATTCTTGTTGTAGCGATCGTAGCTTTGCTGGGCCGTACAATCCAAAACGGGACGCCGCAGTCGACGCTGTGATCTGCCGCAAGGCGTTATTTGGCGGGCGTGGTAACCTGGGATCTGCCGTCATCCTGAGGGTAGACGAGCAACCTGTCGTGCGCCAGCAGGATCAGATCGGGAAGGCCATCCCCGGTGACATCGGCAATCATCGCTTCGCGGGGTTCTGCGTCCTTGGCGTCGTCATCGCCCCGAAATGACTTCTGTTCGTACACCCGGAAATAGAGGGCGTGCTGGAGACCTGTTTCGGGCCGATACTGGATGATCTCGATGAAATGACTGCGGGTGTCGGTCATGGCCAGGTCGATGTGTCCGTCACCATTCAGGTCTCCCGCGACCACGTCGGTAGGGAAGACCTTGTCGAGCTGACTTTCGAATGCGGCCAGTTCTTTCAGCGCGGGGGAGGTTCCCCCAGCGAACAGCACGGCGAATTTGTCAGTCCCGAACAGGACCAGATCGTCATGCTTGTCGCCATTCAAATCGGCGACCTTCAACGACTTCAAAGGAAACTCGCCGATATCAATTTCCTTCCAGGGCTCGTATCCGGATTCGGCCTTCTTGAGGATTCTCAGCTTGCGCAGTCCGCCATCGACCAGTGCGATTTCGGGTTCACCTTCCCCGTTCAAGTCAACGATGGCTCCGGCCACCATCCGGGCATTGGATTCCGTCACGTTGAACTGATCTGCCACTTCCCAACGCTTCTGCGGGCTGAGAACCATATGCCGGGCGAAGTTTTCCTGCGTGACCAGCAGGCCCTTTTTCCCGCCCAGCGAGCAAAGGCTGACAGCCCCTGCTGCGACGGTTCCCGCACCCAGATTGCCGGTCGTGACGAGTTCAATCGGAATTCCCTCAGTGGTGAAGCCGAACAACTGAGGCGGCTTGGAACCTTGCAGGATGAGGAATTCGGGGCGTTCGTCTCCAAAGACATCCGCCAGCAACAGTCGCTCGGGCGTCCCCTTCAGGTCGAGCGGGAACGAGGTCTTGTCGCCAAATTTCACGGCCTGCCATTCGTCTTTCCCCAGACGCTTCATCGCCTGAAGTGAGTACTCGGTGGTTCGGTCCTTCTTGGTTTTGGCGATGAAGATGACTTCCACTTTGCCGTCCCCATCCAGGTCGACGAGTTCGATAACGGAGGGATCCGCCTCGGTGGGAATGGACTGAGGAAACGTCAGTCGATCTTCGGCAAACTGGCTGACGCCCAGTGTTTTTTCTGTGTTACTATGAACGACCAGATCGGCGGTGCCGTCTCCATCCAGATCTGCCGCACGGATCTGATCAGTGCCGGTCAAGCTGGAGTAGGGAGTACCCATGTCCAGTCCCTGTCCTTTATGCTGCGTAAACAGGAGCACGCGCGAGGCATCAGGATCGGTTACCACCAGGTCGCTCAGCCCATCCCCGTTGAAGTCGCCGATCGCCAGGTCACGGTTGTTGCCGGAACCAAGCTTGCCGAAACCGAATTGAATCAACCGTTCGGGCAGTTCATTTTCCGACAGCTTTTTCTGTTCGACATTCAGCAGCTTCAGCCGCCCGGTTCGGGAATCGATCGTCAGGATCTCGTGTCCCGGCTTTCCGTCGACATCGCGAAGTGACACGGCGCGGGGGCGTTCGAGATCGAATACATATTCCGGTCCGAGCTGACCGTTCGACTGTTGCAGTCGCGCGCCGAGGACGCGGTTTAAGCCATCTCCGGCGAGGTAGCACAAGTCGAGGCGTCCGTCACCGTCCAGGTCTGCGATTTGAGCCAGACCCAGCTTGTCGGACGTATTCATCAGCCTCTTGGGTGCGCTAAGCGTTCCTTTTTCATTCTGGTAGAGAAGGATCGTTTCATGCTTCCCCAGGATCACCAGATCATCCAGGCCATTCGCATCCAGGTCACCCGCCGTCAAGAACCACTGCGTGGGAGCCACGTCGGGAATTCGCTGCTGCTTTTTCTCGGTCCAATCACCGGTGACAGGCTGATAGCGGATCACGAGTTGATCGGGCAATCCGAAATAGACGATGTCGACTCGCCCATCCCCGTTGAAATCACCCAAAGTCAACGCCGCGACATCGTGATCCACGGGAAGCTTCTTGTGTTCATACCGCCAGTCGTTGTCGATCAGATTGACATCATCCCGACCGGCCCGGGTCTCTTTGGTTGCAGGTTGCTTGCCGCGCTGCAGCAACAGGTCGAGACGACTATGGCTATTGTCAACGAGAATCATATCTGTCAGACCGTCATGATTGAGATCGCCGGTCAGCAGATTTCCCGATCTCTCAGCCAGTTTGAAAACTTCCAGCGGCCGAAATCCGTAGTACTTCGCGAGTTCGGATTCCTGGGCAGAAGCCGTTCCGGCCAGTGCTCCGATCAGAGCGATCAGCGCAACCCAGCGAGAGGGATATGTCAGCATGAATTCCATCCTTCTGTCTTCAGCTTCTAGAATGCAAGGGTCAAGATAGAGTAATCAGGAAGGGGGAGGGGCGATAGAGAAAAGGCGCATCCTGGCTGTGAGAATTCTCTTGGGGCAAATCGTATCGGCCAGGAGATCGGACCGAACTGCTGGAGGGATCGCAACGTGACCGCATCGGAGACGTGGGACGGGGTAGTCCTCTTTTACTTGTGCGAGACGACGACGCTCTGATTGACTCGAACGGATGCTCGCCCCCGGGTGAAATCCTGGTTTCTCTGCGCGGGGCCTCAATCAGGCCGCGTTACCTTGCGAGAACCGGTGTGACGCACTGCACAAAAAAATCCCGTCTACCGCCAGGTTGGGCAGCAAACGGGATCGCTCTTGAGAAGTTGATTCAGTTGATTCAGTTGATGTTGTTCAGCTCAGGGAATCTGCTTCGGCAGCGGGCGCAGTTCCAGGCGACGAACATACATCTCGGCTCCTTCGGTCTGGAGCAGCAGCTTGCCGTTGGTGGGGTAGACATCTTCGGCCCGGTTCACGATGACACCATTGACGCGGTAGACCAGTTTGTCCCCTTTGACAAAGCATTCGAGGGTGGTCCATTCCTGTCCGGGGCTGTCCGGGTCTTTGGCTCCGCGGAATCCGACAACGTCTTTCCAGTCTGGATCACGGCCAAACCAGTTGATGCGGCCGGAAGTGAATTTCTTCTTCTCTCCCTTTGGATCCCAGACCGGTTCGCCATCGCGATCGTACGAGACCGTGGCCGATGCGCTGGCTTCGATGAGCTTTCCATTTTCGTCTTTTCCCTGGAGGACCAGGATATCGCCGACGCCCCCTTCGATGATCTGGCATTCGACGGACGTCATCCACGGGCCGGGCTTGTCCCCACTGCCGCCAAAGTTGCCGTCAGGTCCTTTGCAGTGGAGCAGCAGGCCGCCGTCACGAGCCGCTTTGACGCGATTCTGCCAAGTCTTCGTTCCCCAGCGGTATTCGAGCACCAGGTGGTAGTCGGCATATTCTTTTCGTGTGATCACGCCGCCGTAGCCGTCTCCGGAAATCCGAAGGGTTCCGTCGGGCTGAAGCGTGAATACGCCTCGCGGGTCTTCATGAAGGTCGTCTGTCAGCCACGTGTACCAGTCCTTCGTCAGCTCTTTGCAGGGGAAGAGTTGAATCGTCTCCTTGGGGACTACCACCCCTTCCGCCCGGGCATCGGCGGCCGATGTGAGAGAGGGCTGGAGGACCAGCAGGGAGAGGAGCGCGATGCTCAACCAGCGTAGACTTGGCATTTCATCAATTTCCTGTTCAATCGATCGCTGCAACGGGAATCCGAAGAACCCCAACGGTTCAACGAGAGTTCCGCTGCGAAAAGGGGAGGCATTTTCATCATCGCCGAACGTTCCGACGTTTGTCGGAATGTTCCTTCACGTGCGGGGGTGATGCGGTAAGCTGTCCGGCACGGTGTCGAGTTTACTCGTCCAGGGCCTCGGGGCCTAATGGGCTGGTCGAATTTCTGCTGATGAGTGACATCAACTGAGGAGTCGTATGCATGAAGGTTACTTTCGCATTGTCTGCGTGTGTATGGATGCTGGCCACGTGTGGTGCTTTTGCACAAGCACCCGCTGGGGCTTCCAACGAGTTTCAGGCGGGCCAGCCCCTGGGTTCCGTCAATGAAGCTGGTCAATTTGTAAAGATGACCAGCAACGTCAAAGTCTACGGAAGTTTTCGCTTTGCGGAAAGTTGCACGTATGATCCCGGTCGAAATCTGATTGTGGTCATGAACGCAGGTGTCCCTCAGGCTCAGGAACCCAACGACGGGTACGTCTCGCTGCTGAACCCGGATGGGTCCGTCCACACGGCCAAGTGGATCGGTGCCACTCGCGACGGACTGACGCTCAATCATCCGCTCGGCAGTGCCATCCAGAACGGAGTCCTTTACGCCGCAGACATTGATGTCGTGCGCACGTTTTATCTGGCGACGGGGAAGCCGGGCCGTGCCTATCCCGTCGAAGGGGCTACGTTTCTTAACGGGATTGCTGTGACCAAAGAGGGGACCATCTTCGTTTCGAACACCCGGCCAGAAAGCCGTGTCTATAAAATCACCCGCGATGGTGTGGTGACGACGTTTGTGGAAGGCGAACCCCTCGTCAGTCCCAACGGCGTGGCGATTGATCAGGAGGGGCACGTTGTTGTCGTGAACGTGGGAAACAATGCCCTGCTGACGTTTGATCCGGCATCAGCCAGGTTGATCCGCACCGAACACTCGGCGGAAGGAGGCAATGATGGGCTGGTCATCCTTCCGGATGGGACGAAGTATGTCAGCAGCGTCCGCTTCGGAAGCATCTCGGAAATTCGTCCAGGCCAACCTGTCAAGGTGATTGCCGCAGGGATCCCCAGCGCGGCTTCGATGGGCTACGACTCAAAGCAGAAGCAGCTCATTATTCCCATGAACAACAACAACGCAGTCGCCTTTGTCAAACTCGAAGATTGAGTTTCGGCTGAATGAGGATGGCCTTCGTTCTCACGCAAAATAGGTCAAATGTTGGTGATGCAAACCCGCGTAGTCTGTTAGCCAGACTACGCGTGCAATTTGTTTCTCGAAAGAGCTTCGACAAGGTGTTCGCAGAACGGACTCTCAGGAACACTTTTCGGCTAGTTTCTTTTCCAGCAGTTCAATCCGCTGTGTGAGAGAATCGATGTCCTCCTGACGCGCCACTCCCGCTCGTGACAGGAGAGCGTCAAGGCTTTGATCTGTTAGCTTCTGGACGGTACTGCCGACGCTTTCCGCTTCATGCTTGACGTTCGCTTTCAGGAGTCCTAACTGAATGAATGCCTGATCGATCCTGCGATCGATCTCCGCACCGAGTTCCGCTCGTGCCTTCTCGACGCGTTCGTTCAGTTCCGCTTGAAATTCCGCAGCGTCTGCCTCGGATAGTTTTGCCCGTCGCGCAACCTCCGCAACGACTCCTTCCACTTTCTCTCGTGTCAAATCTGCCAAACCGATACTGGCGAACACAGCCTGCTTCAAGGTATCGAACATGCTGCCCCTTCGTGAGATGTGAAACGATCCCGCCTGTTTTGGAATCCCCTGGAAAACTTTTCCAGTGACCGTTCGTGACGCGGGAATCTGAAATGACTTTAACGTGATTGTCCCGACTTCCCAATCAATTTATGTGGCAAACTGATCAGGCAAGCGCCGTCACGAGGACCGCACCGCAAGATGTCAGGCTCGACCATTCAATGCAGATGGCAAGGTCTCTGCCCGGATCAATCCCTTTCGCTACGACTTGCCGGTTGATCAGGCCTACAGATTTCAGGAATGAGGATTTCGCTTGCTGGGTCAGGTTTTGGGCGGAGCTTTTACTCTTTCGCAGACGCATGGGTAAGAGATCACGATTCCCATCGCGGTCACGAATCGGCGCGAGATTCTGCCGGTTCCCGTGGGGACGGCCTTGTTGCGAATGAGTCGAGTCTCGAATACCAGATCCCGGAGCATCTGCCGTTCGTCCTCAACAGCCGTCCACAGGAGGTCGGTGACGATGCTGACCGGGTAGTAGCAGCAAATGCTGAGCACGGACCAGATTAGCCGTTTGGTCATCCGCCAGGGAGAGGGGGGCTGGCCATGAATCGTCACGATCCGGGCGTCTGTGATCCAGTAACCAGGCGAACGGAATCGCGAGGGTTTAAGAACCGCGAGATAAAACCAGCAGACGACGAGACAGGCACTCAGTCCCACCACGTTATATGCGTTTGCGGGAGCCGTCTTAGACGAGTTGAAAATCGCCGCGTCAATGTCAAGTAAGATCAGGCATATCAGTTGAAGAACAAATCCGTCGATGGCAAAGATGAGGGCGTGTCGAGTGGCTCCGACGTAATCTTGACGCCGATAGAGGGGTGGACCTGCCGTTCGTGGGATAAAATCATCCTCTTCCAAACGGGTCGCCTCGTCATTGAGCGAATTCATGTGTTTTTCCCCGGCGAGAATAACGAACTCGCAGTCTTCGCGATTCGTCGTGTAAGCGGGTGGTCGTATCCGCGAATGCGGATTAGTACTCAAACGTCAATCGTAAACCTCGGTCGACCTCATGCACGGAGCGGAGAGAGTCGTCAATTGATTTCCGTCTCTCTGTTTCCATAGTAATGCTACATTCGATCTTATACTTCGATTTCCCCAGAGATGTTAGTGCACCATACACGCATTGGCTCTGTCGGCCACGCGGGTGAATTGTCATTTGAGAAAAGCTCTACATTGCGGAGGACGAGCCCCGCGATGAGGGGCTCGTCACATCGGTACCTAAGCGGCAACGTGATTTAGAGAGCTGTGCGCGAGATCGATCGGCGGACCGTACTCACCTGTGAAGCAGGTCGACATGTGAGAAGGGATGTCGCAATACGGCTGAAGCCTCTCAGGACATTGCTCTGGCCGTCGACACGATGAGCGGGGACCTGGATTGCGGTCACTTTAACGATTCAACGGGAGCGGAAAGGGCTTCTGTCAGGTCGATGTACTGATCCATGTTCTGGTCGAACTGCTCAAAGAGCGAGATGTCGCCCAGGAACTCACGTTGCGATACTTCACCGTCGCGGTTTTTGTCCATTTTACGAAACCAGAGCGGTCCCGTGGCCCGTTCCGCCAGCGTTCCTGTCGGGTTACCGCGATCGACGTTGCCTTCCAGGGCGGGAAGCGTCCCCTGTGCCACCACCAGACGATACTGCAGCGGGACTTCTGAGTCGGACAAGAGTCCATCCCCGTCTTTGTCCCAGAGGGCGAGTTTCTCTGCCGCCGACTTCAGTTCACGGAACGAGAGACGACGGTCGCGGTCTGTATCCAGGATCTCGAACAAGGTGCGGCCCTGCTCATTGATATTCAGGACGACGCGACTGCGGGCAACACCGAATCGGAGCTGAAAGTAGGCGACGACTTCCTCAAGGAATAGCCTTTCATTCTTGTCCGCATCGAGGTCCTGGAATGTTGCGCCGAAGAAGAAGGCACGATCGGCCTCGCTTTTCTCCAGGTACCCGTTTGCGTCTGCATCCGCTGCCATGAACTGGGGCTTCAGAAATTGGTCCGCTGATGGCACCCGCGAAACGTTGTTCTTGACCAGGCATAGTTGGGTGCTTCCCAAGTTAATATTGGCAGAGCCGTCAGGGCTGATTTTGACTTTATCCAGAAGTTCGTCCGTCACTGTATGAGTGCTTAAGGGGCTATCTTGGCTTAGATTGAATGTGATAATGATCGTTGGTTCCGGGTGTGTCAGAAACTGACGGAGTTCATCAAAGTCAAGCTGGCCGTCCCCATCGCCGTCGTAGCGGGTGAACGCGGTTTGTGACAGCCCGATTTCCTGGGGGCTGAGTTTCTGATTGCGGACCTTGGAACCAGGTAATCCCGACTTGAGTGGGTCGGTCGTGTCATATTTCTCGATCAGGCGACGGACTTGCTTCTGCAGGGATTCATCGAAGCCCGCACCCAGGAAAGGGCTCGTCGACCCCATTCGATCCTGAGTCTGCGGGAGTCGCTGCTGGTTGACGACCGTATCGGTGAGGGGATTGAGTTCCGCAGCGCTGATGGTTTCGTCATGATCCAGGTCGAGTTTTCGTAGTGTCTGCAGCGCGCCGGTCAACTCATCGGCCGAGAGCTTGCCATCGCGATTCGTGTCCAGTTGCAGAAAAAGTGAGGTCTCCGACGGACTTGTCCCTCGACGTGGTTGCCGATTCCCGTTCTGCGGTTCTGCATTCGGCTGGAAAAAGGCGACGAAGGGATTCAGGCCGATGCGTCGATAGTACGCGAGAAACTCCTGACGGGAAATCTTGCCGTCGGCAGGGCTGGTATCAGGAACGAGATTCCGGGCGACGGTTTCACTCGAGGGCGTCAATTGAGCTTGTCGAGCGTCGTTGTCCGTCAGGTATTTACCGTTCGCTTCCTCCGTGGTGATCGTGCCGTCACCGTTGCTGTCCAGCGATTTCATCAGATGATCAATGTAATGCTCGAACGCTCCGCGGGGTGTCGATCCTTCGACCTCGATGATCAGTTTGAGGACGAGCACACCGTTCTCACCCAGGTAGACCGCGTAGGCGGCTTCATCGGGGGCGTCACTGGCCCAGAGCGGCATCGCCAGGAGATTCAGCAGGCAGAATAGCCGTTTCATAATGACACCGAGGCACTTCTGATGTTGGGGTTGGTGCGGCCAGATGAGTTTTCGAAGTGCGGTCTCGCTGCAACTTCACCCGAAAGGCGAATTCCATTTCAGCCGTCTTGCAGGGTGGTTCAGCCGACGATTTCTTCGATCGGTTTGGCAGTCGGATCTGCGAGTCGAATAGGGCGACCCACGTTCGAGATGTTCTGCTTCATCGAATCCAGCCCCAGCCCTTTGCACAGAGTCGCGAAGAGATCCTGGACGGAAACGGGACGCTCTTCGACCTTCATTCCATCTTCGCTCGTTTTCCCGACGACTTGTCCACCCCGGATCCCTCCACCGCAGAGCACGGTCGACCAGGCATTTGGGAAGTGATCGCGACCCGCCTGTTCATTGATTCGCGGGGTGCGTCCGAATTCTCCCATCCACACAATCATGGTTGAATCAAGCAGCCCGCGATCCTTCAGGTCGGTCATCAGCGTCGCCCAGGCGGGGTCCAGGGCCTCCAGCAGACCTTTGACGGATGTGAAGTTTTGCAAGTGAGTGTCCCACGCGAATGACTGGCCATTACCCAGGCCATTTAGCGAAACCTCCACGAACGGGACGCCTCGTTCCACGAGTCTTCGCGCAAGCAGGCAGGCCTGGCCGAACTGATTACGTCCGTACGCGTCACGAAGCTTCGCGTTTTCGTCATCGAGATTAAAGGCTTTAACCGCTTCTGAACGCATCATACGGACCGCTGCGGAGTAGGCTGACTGGTGGCTTTCGGCCGTGAGTCCCGGCCGGGTACTTGCAAAGTCCGTTTCCATGTCCGCCAGGAGAGATAACCGTGCATCCGCCCGTGCGATGTCGATTCCCTGGGGTAGCGACAGGTTCTTGACGGCCAGTGACCGGTCGTAGTTCATCTGGTTCGCGTTCCCGAGCGGGTTGGCATCGCCCACGATGAGGGGGGCGAACTTGGGACCGAGAAACCCTGGCCCGTAGGCTGCCGGGCTGAACTGTGTGTAGGGTGCGACCGCGACAAAATTCGGGAGATCCGAGTCTTCTTGCCCCAGTTCCTTGCTGAAGAGCGATCCAAGCGTGGGGTAATCAATGGGACCTTGCGGCAGATTGCCGGTACGGAGCAGGTAGGTGGCCCGCGTATGGTCTCCTTCCTTGGTGCTCATCGAACGGATGGGGGCACAGTACTGCATCAGCCGCGCGACTTGCGGAAGATGCTCGCAGATCTGAATCCCTGGAACGGAAGTCTCGATCGGTTTGAATTGTCCTCCGTTCGCGTGGCCCGGTTTCATGTCGAACGTGTCTGTCTGGGGAGGGCCACCTGTCATCCACAGGAGGATCACTGATCGCTGACGTTCCGTTGTTTGACCGGCGGTGTTGTTCGCGAATGCGGGAAGCCAGCCCGACATGGAAGCGCCGAAGGCTCCATAGGCGGACAGCCGTTTCATCATGTCGCGACGGGAAAGGGAAGACTCAGCAGCCATGGTCATGCTCCGGTCTGAGGTTGGGATGTTTCGCGGTGGCGGCTTGCAAGAGACCGAAGGACATGAGACTGCGTGACACCAGAGCACAGTTTCAGGCCATCGTTCCTTTCCGCCTTCTGATTCCGGGTTGGCTCGATAAGACTGACGTCATTAGTGGTTGAAGAGAAATTCCGAGCTGTTCAGCAGGGCCCAGAAGACGTCGGCCAGAGCCTGCTTGGGATTTTCCGCAGGGCCGCCAGAGTCGACGTATTGAGTTAATCGCTCTCGTTCTTCAGGTCGCGGTTTGCGAGTCAGGGTGGCCAGATACAGGGCATCAATCCGGTCCGCTGTCTTCATCCAGGGAAATTCCGCAACGGCGGATAGTGTCGAACTTTGTTCCAGGCTGGTGACAGAGGTCGAAAACTGACCGTTCATCATTGCCAGTGCCTGCAGGATTGATGTCTGACGCTCGGTCGGGGAATCACTGTTCGAATCGAACAGTTCCAGAAATTCCGTTCGAGGTCCGGGGCGATCGAGCTGAAATGGCTGTATCGGCTGGAAGGGTTCGAGATATCCGACCGCGACAGCCATGGAATCAAATAGCTGCTCACCCGTCAGTCCCTGAACCGTCATCCTTGCGAACTGCTGTGGTTCGCCTTGTGATGCATGTGTCATCCGGCTTGATCGCTGGTAGGTCTTCGACGCCGTCAGGCCCCGGATAAAGTACTTCAAATCAAAATCATGTTCGGCAAAATCCAGGGCGAGCGCTTCGAGCAGTTCGGGATGGCTGGGCTGATTCGGTCCGCCGAAATCATCGATGGGATCAACAATTCCGACGCCGAAGAAGTGTCCCCACAGCCGGTTCACCACGGCTTTTGAGAAGTAAGGATTTTGTTTGGTTGTGAGCCAGTCGGCGAGTGTCCGACGGGAGCTGACCTTTGATCGCCATTGGGGCTGGCTTCCGTCGAGATACATCGCCTGGACAACGGTTTCCTGTTCGGGAATCGTCAATTCGCGCCGATCGAAGACTTCTTTGACCTGACCGAGGGCGTTCTCGTCCCGGCTGGTGCGTTCGATCCCGGCAAAGAACGCGGCATAGCCCCAGAATTGCTCTTGTTTCCAGTCGTCGTGGGGATGATTGTGACATTGAGCACATTCGATCCGAATCCCCATGAACATCCGCGAAGTGGCGGCAGCCAGATTCTCTGGTTTGATCTGCTTGGTGGTAAAAAAGGCAATGGGGGTAAGTGGCCCGGTCGATTGCATCGCGACATTCATGGAACGATCTCCCGCGAGTGGAGTCGTCAGGAGTTCGTAGACGATTGCGTTGTAGTGGGTGTTTCGCGCCAGATGCTGACGGAGCCAGGCCTGAAAACCGGGCCGCTGAGCCCTGTTCTGAATGTCCGTTCCGGATTCGGGCATCAGGACCCGTGTCCAGAAGTTGCTGAAGTTCGTGATATATTGCGGACCTTCCAGCAGATCTTCGACCTCGAGTCGGCGGTTTTGGGGAGACTCACTGGCGAGAAAACGGCGAGTCTGTGCCACGGTGGGGATCGTCCCGCCGATGTGCAGATATACCCGGCGCAGGTATTCTGCGTCGTCCGCAATCGGTGCAGGGGTCACCCCATCTGATTCCCAGCGAGCTTCGATGTGGCGATCAATCAGGTCTGCCAGGTGCTGCGCGTCGTCGGCCTTGACCGGACGTGATAGAATCAGAGCGCCGAGGAAAAGGATCCCCCACAGGGCGCCAGAGAGGGGGCAAGCCGTGGCACCGCGGAGCTGCTTCAAGGGGGGCACGGATGCTGCTTCGGACATCCTCAAGGGGTGAGAGTGCGACCCGGGGCGGATGCAGTTCTTGAGGATCATGGTCAGGCACTCTCATTGGCTGTGGGCTATGGAGAGGACGTCTCAAATAGAACGGTTGACGGGTCGATCGAACGGATCTCGAGGCTGTAAATCGTGTTGTGAATTCTGTACATGCGAGTGATCAGATGACTCGGCCGCCCCAGGGATTCGACGTGATTTTGCACATTTGTTGCGGGAGCGGAGAAGGCAATAACTATTAACAGACGAAACGTCTGATTTGTCAAGCCTGTTTTTCGGTTTGACGCACTCTCTAGTATCTGATTTGACCGATTTGATGTGGTGGCGACTTGCGGAACAGGCCGCGAGAACCCCACAATGAACCAGTTAAACGCCGAAACTGTCCGGATCGAAAAGTGCCCCGAGTCTGGTGGTGGGGCTGTCCCCGATTGGAAGAGTCATGTCGCGCAAACTCCACGTGAGTAAAACCGTCTTAACCGATAAAGAGACGCAGATCTATTCACCCCACGATCTGGTTGCGAAAATCTGCGATGAGTTTGATGCGCGAGTCTGGAGCAACGCCAATCCGAAGATCGAAGACTACCTCGATCGTATCAAGACGGCAGAGCGACGTCCCCTGCTGCGCAAGCTTGTTGAAATCGAGTACCAGTACGCGCGCCATTGCGGAACGGCCGATTTCTCGGCCTACTTCGAGCGTTTCCCTGAATCGATCGACGTGTTGCAGCCTCTCTATGAAGAACTAGTCGAGGGAAAGGGAGGGGCGGGGCTCACCAAAACTAAGATGAATCCCGATGCAGAAACTGACTCGAAAGTCTTGCCACAACTGAAGCGTTTCCAGTTGATCAAGAAAGCCGGAGAGGGGGGCTTTGGAACGGTCTGGAAAGCTTATGATCTCAAGTTGACACGAGAAGTCGCCGTCAAGCTGGCCAACAAAGGCGCTGCGGCAACGCGAAACTTCTCTGCCATCATGCATGAGGCCCAGACCAATGCGAAACTGCATCATCCCAATATCGTCGAAGTTTACGATATTGATGAAGACGCGTTTGCCATTGTAACGCACTACATTGAGGGCTGTAATCTGAAAGAATGGCGTCGCGATCGCGTCGTTGACCCCATCTCGGCTGCCCAATTGGTGAAGAAGCTCGCGAATGCCGTCCAGTTCGCTCATACCAATGGCGTGATCCACCGCGATTTGAAGCCGTCGAATGTGCTGATGAATCTGGCGGGGGAACCGCTGATTGCCGATTTTGGTCTCGCGAAGCATGAATTCGGTGACGATGCACTGGCAACGCCTGGCAAAGTCATGGGCACGATTGAATATATGTCGCCCGAGCAGGCGCGTGCGGACCATGACGCGGTGGATCGTCGCAGTGACATTTACTCCCTCGGGGTCATTCTTTACGAACTGCTGACGGGACAGTTGCCGTTCCGTGGCGAAGAGTTGATGGTGATTTCGCAGGTTCTTCATGAAGAGCCTGTGCATCCCAGGGCGATCAATCCCAGGATTCCCCCCGACCTGGCAGATATCTGCCTGAAGTGTCTGAAGAAGTCTCCCGAAGACCGATATGCTCATGCGCGGGATCTGCAAAACGATCTCGAACGATATCTGGATGGTGAGGTGATTCAGGGGGTGACGCGGCCATGGCATTACCATATGACCAAACGGCTGACGAAGCACTATCACCGCGCACGCCACTGGTGGCTAGGCATGATTGCGGGAGTCGGGGTGATTGCCACCTTCTGGTGGGCATCGTTGCCTGCCCCGTTCCGACAACAAGTTGTCTTTCAGACAGATCCACCCGGCTGCTCCATCACTGCGGTCGAACTTGACCCCATTACGGGTGAGCCAGACCCTGAAAAGATCCACAATTTACGCGGTGTCACTCCGCTTCGCGCCAAATTGCCACCAGGTGACTACTTCATCGTCGCTGTGTTGAATGGAAGCGGAGGTCGCGACGGCACGGCTCGATTCCACGAAGTGTTCCGGCGCGTTCCTGAAGCCGAAGAAGGGGCCTCGTTTGCTCGTAACCATAACTTCTGGAAGAAAGACAGTTCTGGCCGGGTGGTGCTGCCGAGGATCGTGATTCCTCCGGCGGACACGACTACCCCGATGTTCTACGTGGAAGACTCGCTGGTTGAGTCGCCCGTGCTGATGTCTCCGGATACGAATACGGCCCCTGACATGGTGGTCGTTCCCGCGTTTTACGCTGACCTGAACGAAGTCCAGGTGGATTTGATTGAGCAGTTCTCGCCAAACAGGGCCAAGGTATCGGATATGCCGCCCTTGGCTTCAGTCAGGTATGACGAGGCTCTTTCACATGCAGAACGGACGGGGAAGCGAGTGCCGTTTGCTGCGGAACTTGCGGCCCTGGAGGCGGCTGCGGACCGCGACGGGCGGCTGGAGAATGCGAGAATTTCCGGTGTTCACTCGGGGCTGTGGGAGTGGACCGCGACTCGTCCCGCAGCAGCTGGTACGCTTCAAGGGAAACGGGCCTCGCTCGGCGATCTTGAGTCGAGGACACGCATTATTCGAAACGGTCCCTTGTCTGAAGCGTCAGAAGCAACTTCGCATTCCAAGGTTCAGATCGAGTACTTCACCGAAGGGTGGACCGGGGTCAGAACTGTTCGGAGTGCACGACCGCATCGATCCGCTGCTGATTTTATGTCTTACCAAAAGAAAACTCCCTCACGGGCGAAGTGAGGGAGTTTCTGATGTCAGCGGCAGTTGAGACTTCCGCTGTTCGGAACAGCAATGCTGAGCGTTTTATTCGCGGAACAGTGGTGCTTTTGAAATGATAGTGTAATTAGCGCCATCGACATTGATCACGCCCTGGTAGGCCGAATCGACGTTCGGCATCTTCTTAGGTACGTAAGTCGAAACATTGGATTGCGATGCATCAGTGATCTCATAACCAAGTTTGGCTGTCTTGGACGGAGCGGAACTTTGGATGACACCTGCGCGGCCTGGGCTGAACTTGAGGTCAAAGATTTTGACCTGAACCTTCTCACCCAATTCGGTTTTCACAGTCACTACGCGACTGTTCTGGCAGGTCACACCATCACGGGGATTCCATGTATAGGTTCCTTCGGCATCGGCATCGATTCGCTGCCATTTCGTGGGGACCAGTTGGGCAAATTCCGATTTGCTTGAAAAAGGCTTCCGGAGCCCGGCAAAAGGATCTTTCTTCGCAGGCTGGTCCTTGGAGCTGACATTTGCTGCTCGGGCGAACAGTGTGTGGACGCAGTTAGGGCAGTTTTCCGGCACGTTTGGATCGTCAGAGTCAGCCCAGTAGTAGCAGAAGTAGGCGTCGCTGCAGGGGTAGGCGTTCGAAATGTCAATCATGTCTGATACATAAAGGGCCGTCCCGCCATCGATGTAGACTGGCCAGTAAAGACAGTAACGTAATTCCTCCGCCATCAGGCTGACACTTGAACTGAGGCAAATCGCCAAGCTGAGTAGAAAATGCCGCACAGTACTTACTCCTTCAATACTTTGTGACTCGAAACCATTCGACACGCAGCAAAACTCGCGAGAGCGACTTGTCCGTGGTCAGTCGAGACTGATCGCGGCTCCGTCGTCCCGCGTCGCCAGGGCCTTGAGCAGGTACATATCCATACTGCTGCTCAGAAACCTGACTGACCCATCACACTGAAGCGCTCCGGCGCCACCAGCATGTTCTGAGTTGATCGGACGATTCGGAGTGCCCGCCTGGCATGCACTTCCCTCAACAGGGGCTTCACGCATACCGACCGGGTGACGAACCGTGGTCAGGTTGTAGCATCGGGTAGCTAACCTTGAGTTGGGGTTCTGGTAGCTTGCGCCTGTCCCAAAACTGTCGGTGCTGCGCAACCAACTGACTGGATAACCGCCGTCCATGCGGAGCTTTCGGCCGGTGGCGTCAGTCACGGGTGCCGAGGACTCAGCAATCACAATGGTGCTGCTGCTACCGTCCTGGACATCGCGCATCGACCTGACTTCATTCGCGAGCAGGACTCCCCCCCAGGACATCTGGCCGACCACACCAGAGCACACGGCGAAATTTTTCACACGTGTTTCCGGGAAATCAGGATTGCCTGGGGAAGTCGCAGTCGCCCCGGAAATGCCGACATACGAGGGCATGAGGACGGGAATCGCAACGACAGGATAGAATTCGGCAAGAGTGGAGCTGGGGCAGCGATACGCTGGGATGTAAGCACCCCGGACGGCCGGACCGTTTGGTCCCAGCGAGACATCGCCACTTCCAGGTGCGGAGAGGTTGAGCTTGCTATACAAGACCTGTTGATCGAGGTGAGGAAGCAGGCCCACAAAAAACGACGGGCCGGCCTGCGGAAATTGTGCTCCGCTGGACATGATCCGTGGCTGCACGAACCCACCGATAGGAAAGGTGCTGTGAGTGTCGTGATAATTGTGGATTGCGAGGCCAAGCTGCTTCAGGTTATTCTGACAGCGGATCCGATTTGCGGCTTCGCGTGCCTGCTGAACAGCCGGCAGCAACAAACTGACCAGCAAGGAAATGATCGCAATCACGACCAACAGCTCAATAAGGGTGAATCCGACGCGCGCCTGAGTTGGTTTAAAACAACCAGGGTTCTCTCGTAGCCGCAACAAAGCTTTGCTCTTTTTCTAACCGCCTGCCTGATAAAATCGGACCGACTCGTTCCCTGGTCCCCAGGGAGTTTGGATGAGGTTAAGAGGGAAGTCGATCTCAGGTCTGATCGAATCTCCTCGTAATTCACTGTCGCAACCGGTACTTGAACATCATGCCAGTCCCCGGTCTGGCATGCAAGATGGCACTCCAATCTCCACACCGTGGAGAATTTTAC
This sequence comes from Schlesneria sp. DSM 10557, assembly GCF_041860085.1. Lineage (NCBI taxonomy): Bacteria > Pseudomonadati > Planctomycetota > Planctomycetia > Planctomycetales > Planctomycetaceae > Schlesneria > Schlesneria sp. DSM 10557. The sequence continues at coordinate 3,490,016 of NZ_CP124747.1, read as the reverse complement.
TTCCAAAACTGAACGTCAACTGGCCAAGTCGCTTGGCCGGGGCGTTGAAAAATGCCAACCGCTTGTATTGTAGCTACCATTTTTACATTACCAGCCTCAAAGTGAATGGCTTTCGCGCGGGGGTTCACGAATTCAGGATTGTTCATACCACGCGATTTCTCAATTTCCTCAGAAATGTAAGCTGGGCTGTTGGATTTCTTGAAGAATGCGGAAAATGCGTTGCTTAGAGAAACCCGCTGTGGCGGTGAGCTAAGATAAATGCTTCAGGGGTACTGGTCATTTGGGGATTTGATTTTCGAACACGTTCCCAACAATCTCTCGCCAAGTTGCGGGTTGCGTTCAAACGTACACTTCAAGAGTGTTTAATATTTCTCTTTTGTAAGAATTTTGTCGCAGGCTTTTTCGGGATTTGAGTCTTGGGCGGCTGTCGCACGCGCGGAGGTGCGGCGTGAGCCCGCCTGTGAGGTGACGCCCCGCCGATTTGGTCTGCGTGGAGCGACTCAATCGAATGTGGGCCGACCTCTCAAACATTGCAAGAATTGCCCCGGATGGCGAGGGTCACTTATACCCCAGGTTTCGTTCGATGTCTTGAGCCTGTTTGGACATGATCATCCCTTTAACGGGATCTCGCTCGTCTTCCAGGGGTCGGTTGCCCCGTCCGATCTTTCCCACTGATGCCCATTTGTCTTCTTCTTCCGTCTCCGGTTCCCACTGCTCGTGCTTGGCGAAGTAAGGGATGCCGTTTTTGATTCCGACTGAGGCACAGCCGGCGGACAGGCTGCTGATTCCGGCGACCAGCAGGACAAGCGAATGACGGGGGCGCAGCATGACTAGGCTCCACGGGGTTGCGGAGTTAAGCTTGGACGTAAATTGGGCGAGCGTGAGTTTGGGAGAAACCTCGCGCGGCTTATCCCAGAATCCTCTCCTTGTGTCGAGACGACTTCTTATGGAACAACTGGACTCGCCGCTGGACATTCTGGCGATTGCACCGCACCCCGATGACGCTGAGATCAGCGTGGGGGGGACCTTGATCCAGTGTCGTCGCCAGGGGCTGCGTGTCGGGGTTCTGGATCTGACCAATGGGGAACCAACCCCCTTCGGCTCGCCCGAGATTCGTGCTCGAGAGACTGCTGCGGCGACAAAAATTCTGCAACTGGATTGGAGGCACAATCTGGGGCTGGCGAACCGCTCGCTGGAACCGACGTTGGCGGCCCGTCGAAAACTGGCAAGTGTCTTTCGACAGGTGCGACCCCGGATCCTGCTCGCCCCTTACTGGGAAGACAGTCATCCCGATCACGTCGCGGCGACCAGTCTGATCGAAGCAGCCCGGTTCTGGTCGAAGCTATCGCGCACGGACATGCCCGGTGAACCATTTCACCCACCGCAGATCCTTTACTACTTCAGTATTCACTTGCGAATTCATCCTCAGCCTGCGTTTGTCTTTGATATCAGTGATGCGATCGACGAGAAAATGGCCTCGGTTCGTTGTTACGAAAGTCAGTTCTTTGCTGGTCGCAGTCAGGAGTTTCCTTCGCCGCTGGATGATATCCGAGATCGTGCCCGTTACTGGGGTTGGTCCATCAGTCGCAAGTTTGGTGAGCCCTTTGCCAGTCGTGAGTCGATCCGGATCGGGTCCTTTACGGCGATGACGGAGTTTTCGAAAGGGGCTTGATCGTTCCGATGACTGATGTACGTGGTGTGATTTTCGATCTGGATGGGACCCTGGTCGATTCGCGACTCGATTTCGATGCGATGCGTCTCGAGATGGGTTTGCCGCAGGGGATGCCCATTCTGGAAGGGTTGGAACAGACTCCGGCAGGTCCGCAGCGCGACCGCATGGTGGCCATCATGAGAGCCCACGAGCTGCGAGGGGCGGATGAGGCGATCCTCTTTTCGGGCGTGACACAGTTCCTGGCCCAGATTCGCGACCTGGGCATCCCCTCAGCCGTGCTGACGCGAAATTCGCGCGAGGCGGCCGAACGGACTCTGGGGCGGTGGAATCTCACCTTCTCACAGGTCGTAACGCGTGAGGATGCTCCACCCAAGCCTGATCCTGCAGGGCCGATCATGATCGCCCGGAAATGGGGGATCCCCGTCACGCAGATCGTGATGGTGGGTGATTACCTTTTCGACATCGAAGCGGGGCGTCGAGCCGGAATGCGGAGTGTGTTGTTCGCTCCGCAGGAAATCCCCGATTACGCCCATCTGGCTGACATCGTCCTGAAGGATTTTCGTGATGCAGCAACGCTGCTGAACGTCCAGTCGGCACGGTCCCCATGATTCCAGATCACCCCTTTGACGATTACCGGGGTCGGCGAGTTCTCGTCATGGGTCTCGGCTCGTTTGGCGGGGGCATCGGCGCGGTTCGCTTTCTTGTCTCACGTGGCGCATCAGTCACAGTGACGGATCGTCGTTCCAGCGAGACTCTCGCCGAGGCATTAAACGAACTGAAGGACACCCCTCCCGATCGACTGGTTCTGGGGCAGCATCGCGAAGACGACTTCACCTCTGCCGATCTGGTGGTGGTGAATCCGGCCGTCAAGCGCGACTGTCCCTATCTCAACGCGGCTCTGGGTGCCGGAGTCCCGCTGACGAGTGAGATGAATCTGTTCTGGAAATGGAACCGAGCACCTGTCATTGGCGTGACCGGCAGCAATGGGAAGTCGACAACGACAGCACTGATTTACGCGATTCTGGAAAAGTTCCTGTCCTCTCAGTCCGGCCGTCGAGTCTGGCTGGGAGGGAATATCGGCAAGAGTCTGCTGCCCCAGGTCGATCAGATCCGGCCAACGGATCTGGTTGTACTGGAGCTCAGCAGCTTTCAACTGACCGATCTGGACCGGTTGCAGGTGAGTCCCCATGTGGCGGTGATTACAAATTTTGCTCCGAACCATCTGGACTGGCATCCCGGACTCGATCACTACCGCTCTGCAAAGCAGACAATGCTCCGCTGGCAAGGTGAGAGTGATGTCGCAGTCGTGAATGGGGATGACCTGGACGTCAAACAGTGGGGCACGCGGGGTATTCGCCGGGAGTTCAGCCTGCAACAGGGGGATTCGCCCGCGATCTATTATGAGCATCCGATGGCAGTCGTTCGTTCGGGCAATTCTGTGATGCGCTGGCCCCTGAGGGAGTGGTTGACACTGCCCGGAGACCACAACGTGGCGAATGCGTTAGCCGCGATCACTGCCGCGATCACGATGGGGGCGAACGAGACGAGTGTCCGGGAAGGGATTTCCTCGTACAAACCACTGCCGCATCGCCTGCAACTGATTGCCGAAGTGGAAGGCCGCAAATTCTATAATGACTCGCTTGCCACAACGCCCGAGTCGACCGAGGTGGCGCTGCGGGCGTTTGATGAGCCGATCGTGCTGCTGGCGGGAGGATACGACAAGCAGGTCGACTTGAGCGGGATGTCGGCGGCGATTGCCGCCCGGGCGAAAGCCGTCTCTCTGATGGGACAGACGGCGGCGCCATTAAATAGCCTGTTGAACGCGGTCCCCTCAACGATGTGCATCGTTTCAGAACCGCAGTCCTCCCTCGAAGCGGCCTTTGAGTGGGCCGTGGGGCAGTCCGCGCCGGGGGATATCGTGCTACTTTCCCCGGGTTGCGCCAGCTATGACTGGTTCCGTAATTTCGCTGATCGGGGAGATCAGTTTACGGGGCTGGTCCGGCAGTTCGCCGTGCGAGCCGGGGCAATGATGTCGTGACTATGTTCGTCTCGATCAAAGTTCGTCTCGATCAAACACGGTCTGCGCGCCGTGCACGGGGATCGTGCCACGTCGCGTGACTGCCGTTTCAGTGTTCACGCGACGTGGCAATTGATCCGCTTGTGATCGAGCCGGTGTCGATCAGAGGAAGCGTTCCAGGCCTCGCTTTTCGACTTCCGCCAGCAGGATCTTGATGGCGTTTTCGTCCCGCTTATCTGCGACAAGCGTTGCGGTCGGGGTGTGAACGATGATCAGATCTGACACACCAATTGTCGCGATCAGGTGATCATTGTCTGTGCGCACGATGCAGCCTTTGGTATCGACGGCACAGGCGACTCCGTCGAGCGTATTTCCGTTCTGGTCGGCCCCGAGCAGACGGGGCAAGGCCTGCCAGCTTCCGACGTCATCCCATTGGAACGGCGCTTCGAGTACGCAGACCTGTCCGGCCGCTTTCTCGAGGACTGCGTAGTCGATTGAGATCGACGGCATCTGGGGGAATTCGGTTTCTAGAAGCTGGTGCAGTTCGTCGCTGCCGATTCCGGGCTGGATTCGTTCCAGGCAGGCAGCGATTTCCGGGGCAAATTCCTTGAGTGCATCCAGAATCGCCTGAGCACGCCAGACAAAGATGCCGCAGTTCCAGTAGTACTCGCTGGTCGCCATGAACTGAGCGGCCGTCAGAAGGTTGGGCTTCTCGTGGAAGCTCTTCACATGGAACGCCGGGGAAGTCGCGGTGAGACGTTCCCCGCGCTGGATGTATCCGAATCCCGTGGACGGATAGGTAGGCTCGATACCGAACAGGACGAGTGTGGAGGGATTTTGTTCAATCAGTTCCACGGCCTGCTGGACGGCTTGCTGGAATTTTTCGTTAGGGCTGATGACGTGGTCGGCGGGAGTCACCAGCATGATGGCATCCGGATCAGCAGCCAGCATTGCGATGGCTGCCAGGCCGATGCAGGGGGCGGTGTTACGGCCGCACGGTTCGACGAGAATCTGATTCGAGGGGACCTGAGGCAATTGCCGGGCGGTTTCCACCGCATGGGCCGCCCCGGTGACGATCCAGGTTCGCTCGGGTGAGATCGCGGGTTGGCAGCGACCAGTGGCCTGCTGGATCAGCGTTTGATCTCCCGTCATCCGCAGGAACTGCTTGGGTAACTGTCGGCGGCTTTGGGGCCAGAATCGCGTACCGGATCCTCCGGCCATGATCACTGCATGTAACATTTTCGTCGTTCCTGCAAAATGTGCTTGATTCAGCGGGCTGCTGCAGAGCATTTCATGGCCGGGTCGGTGAGGCTTCGAAATTCGAACGGATCGTATTTCGTTCTCGACATGTCAGCTGCGGGAAAACTGCACCGCAGGTTTCCTCTCGTGCCTGACTTGCTATATTCCGCCGTTGATTTTCGCCATCAAACTGAGGTCCAGTACCGAACCTCATCGCGCGAACATCATTAATACAGGAAGCATCAGATGTCAATTGACGTGAATCGCCGATGTGAGGCTGCCCGACAGGTGGTCAAAGCTGCAGTTCAAAGTGAAAAACTCACCTCTGCAACCGGGCAAAATCTCGATCGCTGGTTGACGGAATCTTACTATTCGGAATATCGAAGTCAGCTGCTCGAACTCGTCGAGCGTGAAGCATTCGACGTTCTCAATAACCTGTTCTGGGAGCGGATTCCGTTTGGCACGGGGGGACGTCGCGGTCCCATGAGCGAATTTGGATCGGCTACGATCAACGCTCGCACCATTGCCGAGTCTGCGAACGGACTGGCCGTCTATGTCAAGAAGAGCGCTCGACCTGAAGGGCAGGGCGCCCCCGGCGATGTTCCGCTGCGGGCCGTGATTGCTCGCGACACACGGCATCGGTCGACCGAGTTCGCACGGCTGACTGCCTCGATTCTTGCCGCGCATGGCATTCAGGTTTACTTCTTCCCGGAACCACGAGCCACACCTGAGCTGTCGTTTGCTGTGCGGCATCTGAAATGTGATACGGGAGTCATGATTTCGGCTTCCCACAATCCCCCTGCCGACAATGGCTTTAAAGCGTACTGGAGCACTGGAGGTCAGGTGCTTCCTCCCCACGATAAGGGGATCATCAATTGTGTCGATGCGACAGAAGAGATCCCTTCGATCGACTTTGATACGGCTGTGAAGGAAGGGAAGATTGTCATCCTTTCTCCTCAAAGTGGTCTCGATGTCGATCGGGACTACATCAACGCCGTGTGTGCGCTGAGTCTGTCGCAGGCGCGGCAGATTCGCATTCTGTATTCACCGATGCACGGTGTTGGCGAGTCATCGATCTACCGGTCGTTGATTCAGGCCGGTTTTACGAACATCGAACTGTACGAACCGCAGCGGGCACAGGACGGCAGTTTTCCTAACGTCCCCGACCATTTACCGAACCCAGAGCGTTCCCAGGCGCTTCAGCCCGCGATCGACTATGCAAAACAGCATGGGCATGCGCTGGTGATGGCGTCAGATCCTGACGCGGACCGCCTGGCTGTCGCCGTACGGACTGCGGGAGATCAGTTCGTCTGTCTCACCGGAAACCAACTGGGAGCCTTGCTCGCCGACTTTGTTCTGAGTAAGCGAGCAGCCAATGGAACATTGTCACCGAAGCATTATCTGGTTGAAACGCTGGTGACGACGCCGATGCTGGCGACGATTGGGGAATCCTACGGAGTTCGCGTCTTTCGCGATTTGCTCGTGGGCTTCAAGCACATTGCTGCCACGATCGATGAGAACGGGCCGGCTGAGTTCGTGTTTGCGGCCGAGGAATCCGTCGGCTATCTGGCCGGCGAGTACTGTCGTGATAAGGACGCCTGTGTCGCTGCGTTGTTCGGCGCGGAACTGGCAAGTGAACTCGAGGCGGCTGGTAAAACTCTGGTTGAGCGACTCGACGAACTGTACCAGAAGCATGGGTACTTCCATGAAACTCAGTTCGTTCAGGTCTGTCCCGGTGCCGAAGGGAGTGATCAGATCGCGCGGATGATGCAGGCGCTGCGGGAGCAGACACCCGCGACTCTGGGGCAGCTCGAGTTTCAATCGGTGCGCGACTACAAGCGACACGTGATCAAATCACTTCCCGCGAACACCCTCCTTTCCGAGTTGCCGCAGCCTTCGGGAGACTTACTGATTCTCGAAGGGAAGCTCGGTCACTGTCAGGTCTCGCTGGCGGGGCGACCTTCCGGGACAGAACCCAAGATCAAGTTCTATCTGTTCGCGAATACACCCGCCGACATGCCGCTGGTCGAAGCAAAGTCGACGGCTCAGCAGGCACTTGCGCAATTGCAGGCCGCTCTGCAGGAATGGCTCGTGTCGAACTCGTAGTTCGGCTACCCCGACCCGGTGACGTGTCAGGGTTAAAGGGATAAATGAAAAAACGGGCACTGAGGTCCCAGGATCGCAGTGCCCGTTTGAATGACCAGCGAGTGTCAGTCGATGAACATCAGCTCGTTCAAACCGAACAGCGACTGGATGTAGACTGGCCAACGTCCCGATTCCGGAACGGAGGAATTCTCGGCCGGGCGAAGAAAGTTCTCGCCGATGCGGATTTCTTCATCGCTCGGTTTGCGCTGAAACAGTTGTTCGTAGCAGGCGATGATCCTGTCTCGCGTTGTCCCTGCGGGGTGACCTTCGTGCAGCTTCGCGTTGAGCTTCACCGCTTGCGCCTCGATGAATTCACTGTTCAGGACGAAAAGTTGCTGCAGTGGGGTCGTCGTGGCATCGCGCGAGGGACTGTGCGAGGTCGGAGGGGGGAAGTCGTATAGTCGCAGCATATCATGCTGTTCATCCCGGCCGATTTTCCCATAGAGCGTCCGTCGGCGGTTTGTTGGAAGGTCCAGTTCGACGGCAGGCCCTCCCAGGGTATTGTCGAGATTATCCGCAACCGCAAGGATTTCGTCTCGCCACGGTTCGATGTCCAGCCTTCGACGGCTCATTCTCGCCAGGAAGTGGTTCTCGGGGTCAAGCTGGACGGACATCGCGATCGCCCCTGCCCCCTGGGGGTTACTCCGAGCTTCGCTGGCCTGGCGATAGGTGGTGGAGGTGATCATCGTTCGATGCAGACGCTTCATCGACCAGTTACGCGAAGAAGGTGGAGTGACATCGCTGGCGAGATGAGTTGCTAACCATTCCAGAAGTTCCGGGTGTGAAGGGCGTTCTCCCTGCGTACCAAAGTCGCTGGGGGTCTTAACGATCCCACGTCCGAAGTGGTGTGCCCAGAGACGGTTTGTGATGACGCGAGCCGTCAGTGCCTGTGATTCGTGAAACAATGCTTCGGCGAATTCACGTCGCCCGCTCCCTTTAACGAATGGGGTGGGGGTGGAAGGGGAAAGGACTTCCAGGAAGCGCCGGGGGACGATCTCGCCGGGATTTCCGGGATTGCCCCGGCGGAATACGGGCAGGTCGCGAGGTTGTCCCTTCCGGACATCCAGCTTCGTTCGGTCCGGTCCGTCGGGCATGACATACAGGCTGGCCTCTTCAACCGTATGCGCCATGCGGGCGTCGAATTGGGGCGTTGATTTTCTGATCGCTTCGATTTCGGCGGTCAGATTTTTCGCTTCCTCTGATTCCTTATCTTTGACGGCTTTCAAGCGATCTTCCAGTTCACCCACTTTGACACGGGCGGCGATCACCTGTTCCGCAAAGGGTGAAGGGAGCAAGGGGCGATCTGTCAGTTGCGTGCTGGCGAAGACACCGGCAAGGGCGTAGTAGTCGCGAGCTGAGATCGGGTCGAATTTATGATCGTGACAACGGGCACAGGCCACAGTCAGGCCCAGGAATGTACGAGTCACGGCATCAATCCGCTCGTCCCATTCGTCGGCCACAATGACTTCGATGACTCCCGGGGCGAGTTGCAGTTCTTTCCAGTAGGTCGGACTGAGTCCGAGCAGACCGAGTGCAGCATAGTCTTCAGGAGGAGTTTCTTCATACAGGTCCGCGGCGAGTTGCTGCTTGACGAACTGATCGTAGGGAAGATCCGCGTTGAGTGCCTGAACGACCCAGTCGCGATAGAGCCACGCCTGGTCGGCATTCTTCAGCCACGAGGGGGTAACATCCGTATAACGGGCCAGATCGAGCCAGTAACGTGCCCAGCGTTCTCCGAAGTGAGGTGACGCCAGCAAGCGGTCGACGAGACGTTCGTACGCGTCGACACGGTCATCAGCAACGAACTCGGCAACGTCTTCCGGCGTGGGGGGAAGTCCGAGCAGATCGAACCAGAGACGGCGGATCAAGGTCCGTTTGTCGGCTTCGGGGCTGGGTTTCAGATTTTGCGAGGCCAGGCTGGAACGGATGAAAGCATCAATCGGCTGGTGCAGGTCGATGGTCGAATCGATTGCAGGAGCAGTCTGCCGCGACAATGGCTGGAATGCCCAGAAGCTGCGCGCGGACTCCCAATCAATCTGTTTCTCTTTCATGGCGACCGCAGAACCGTAGTCAGGGACGTAGGCCCCCATCTGGATCCACTTGACCACCTGATCGATCTCTTCATTCGAAATTTTTCCTTCGGGCGGCATTCGCAGCTGGGGATCGGAATAGCGGAGTGCAGTTACCAGCAGACTCTCTTCTGGTTTGCCCGGAACGAAAAGCGGGCCTCGTGAGCCCCCCGCCGTCAGGCCGACACGCCCGTCCAGCGCCAACTCGCCATTGTCGGCTGCCGTGTCGACCGAGTGGCAGTCGTAACAGTGCTTGGCGAAAAGTGGGCGAATCGACTTTTCGAAGAATTCACCCAACGCCCGTTCGTCACGGATTTCTTCTGATCCTGCTACACCGGCTGCAGGAAGCACGACCGCTAACAAACCGACGAGTAAACCGTATCTCATGCCATCGCTCTCCAAATCCACCAGGACTGTGGCTGATAGTCTACCAAACGTCCGCTGTCGTGTAAGCCGGGGTTGATGAATTGGGCCCACGAATGAACCAGGTCCGGAGGAAACAGGCGGTGAATGAAGTGTAGAGATGGTTGGAACAGGAGCGGTAATTTTCTCGTAAGGCGAACAGTGAAAATCGGATGCGAGTGGGCGCGTGTCATGTTAATCTACTTGACTGTTCGAAATTCACCGCTCGGTTTTCGTCGGGACTGCGGAACGGACTGGCTTGAAATGACTTTTGTCACAAGTGCATTGCAGTGATGATTTTCATCCGCCGCCGGGATGGGGCGATGGCTGAGTGACAGCCAGAGATTTCGCAACACGGTAACGGTTAAGTTCGGTAGAAACTGGACGACAGAAATAACAGGAAATCCGGTGCCGATCCTGTCGTGGGGATTGAGACGCGGTTGCGTCTGACAAGTGGAGACAACGACGTGAGTATGCTCGTAATCGTGTTGGCTTGTGCAGCGATTCTTTCAGTCGCTTACTGGACCTACGGCCCCATCCTGGTTCGGTGGCTGCGACTGGATCCCAAAGCCACGACGCCGGCGTACGAGCTGCAGGACGATCTGGACTACGCGCCGCTGGCTCCGAATGAACTGCTCAGTCAACACTTTTCGGCCATCGCTGCCGCGGGGCCGATTGTGGGACCGATTCTGGCAGGAGTCTGGTTTGGCTGGCTGCCGGCACTGATCTGGATTCTGGTCGGTTCGATCTTCATCGGCGGTGTGCACGACATCACGTCGCTGGTCGCGTCGATTCGACACAAGGCGAGATCCATTGCCGAAGTAGTGCGGGACCACATGAGTCGTCGCGCGTTCCTGCTGTTCCTCAGTTTTGTCTGGCTGGCGCTCGTTTACATCATTATCGCCTTCACCGACATCACTGCGGCGTCATTCATAGGTGAACAGACGCTGGAGAACGGAGATGTGGTTACCGGAGCCGGGATCGCCTCGTCGTCATTAATGTATCTGGCACTTCCCATCGTGATGGGGATTCTGATGCGCTATGCCAAGCTTTCGGTTGGCTGGGCGACGCTGATCTTTCTGCCGCTCGTCGGTGTATCGATCTGGGCCGGACAATACCTGCCTGTCAGTATGACGGACATCCTGCGTACCTTTGTCCCCACTGCCGACGATCGGATGGCGCACAAGACCTGGGATATCCTGCTGCTGGTCTACTGCTGTATTGCCTCGGTGGTCCCCATGTGGCTGCTGCTGCAGCCGCGCGGACACCTGGGAGGCTATTTCCTCTACGTCGCGCTGGCCGCGGGAGCGATCGGACTACTGTTCGGCGGGGCGAAGGTCGAATATCCCATGTTTAATTCATGGACCACGCCTGACGGGCAGACCCTGTTTCCCGTCCTGTTCATCACGATCGCGTGCGGCGCCTGTTCTGGTTTCCACTCGCTGATTGCCTCGGGGACGACATCGAAACAACTGAGATACGAAACCGATGCCAAACTGATTGGCTATGGTGCGATGTTGCTGGAAGCGATGGTGGCGATCGTGTCGCTCAGTTGTGTCATGATTCTCTCACGCGATGCGTCGCTGCTGAAAAATCCGCAGCCAAATCTGATCTACGCCCAGGGGATCGGGGCCCTGCTGGAACAATTTTCTGAATTCGTGCGGCGTACGGGTTGGTCCAGTTTCCATCTTTCCAGTCAATTAACCGTCTCGTTCGCCCTGATGGCGTTTACGACCTTCGTCTATGACACGCTGGATGTCTGTACTCGACTGGGGCGGTACATCATTCAGGAGCTGACTGGCTGGCACGATGCAAAGGGCCGCTGGTTGGGAACGCTTCTGACGGCAGGGGTCCCCGCCTTTTTCGTCATGCAGACCATCCACGGAATGGACGGTAAACCGGCTCCGCTGTGGCGCATCTTCTGGTCCTTGTTTGGAGCCAGTAACCAGTTGCTGGCGGCTCTGTCACTGCTCGGCGTGACCGTGTGGCTGTGGCGGACGCGGCGGGAGATCTGGGTGCTGTTTGCCGTCGGACTGCCAACCGTGTTCATGTATACGATGAGCATCTGGGCGCTGGGACGCATGATCTACGCATACGTGCGGCAACTCAGCGGTCCCCAGGCTCCTCAACAGACGACTTATATCCTGCTCGGTATTTCCACGCTGTTGCTCTTCCTGGCGCTGGCGATGCTCGTCGAAGCGATCATCGCCTTGACGCAAAGGGACAAGGGGCAGACGGATGAGCAGCGCGGCGTGCCTCTCGTGGACGATGTCAAAGCGTGGTCGGGCACGTAGAAATGCCTTTTCAAGGTTTCCGATGATAAACAAGGTGATGAACGAGTTGAGAAGCGGCTCCTGAGCGAAATCTGAGATCCCGTCAGGGAATCACAAGTCCCCTCTAACGCCGTGGTCACCTGACGCTGCGTGACAGCCGCAATCTCACGTTTTCACCGCATGACAGGCACGCTGATTTTTGCGGTCTCTCAACAAAACCGGGAATGACGAAACCCTGCACTTGCACTTCGCATCTGGGAGAAATCTGATGGCTAAGCTGTATTCCACGTTTCCTCCATCGCGCTCAGGTCGTCTCGTAATGCTGCTCGGGACTGTCCTTTGCTTCGTATCGGCATCATTCGGCGGCGAGCGTGGTTTGCCCCCCGAAGATGGCAAACTGCGGATCGTGGTCTTCGGTGCTCACCCGGATGATGCCGAGTTCAAGGCAGGGGGGACGGCGGCGAAGTGGGCTAAGTCAGGTCACCATGTGAAGCTCTGCTCTGTCACCAACGGAGACATCGGGCACTGGCAGATGGCCGGGGGGCCGCTGGCACTGCGCCGTGCTGCCGAGTCGGCGGCTGCTGCGAAGAAGCTTGGCGTCACTTCACAGGTTCTGGATATTCACGATGGAGAACTTGAGCCGACTCTTGAGAACCGCCGTCTGATCACCCGGATCATTCGCGAATGGAAGGCGGATATTGTCATTTCGCATCGGCCGTGGGACTACCACCCTGACCATCGTTATGTCGGGATTCTCGTTCAGGACGCCGCTTTCATGGTCACCGTTCCCTTTTTCTGCCCCGACACGCCCCATCTGACGAAGAACCCCGTTTTCCTTTATTCCAGTGACGGCTTTCAAAAGCCATACCCGTTTCGGCCCGACGTGGCGGTGGCCATCGACGATGTCTTCAGTCTGAAGATTGATTCGCTGCACGAACTGGAGTCACAGGTCTACGAAGGAGGAGCCAGCGGCAGTGACGAGTTTGTTCGGTCAGTTCCTCCTGCCAATGACGTTGCCGGCCGGAAAGGTTGGCTCAAACAACGCTGGCACGATCGCCAGACTCGAGAGGCCGATCGATACCGTGATGTGCTGGTTCAGCTTTACGGAGAAGAGAAGGGCAAGGCGGTCAAGTACGCCGAGACGTTTGAACTGTGTGAGTACGGGCGAAAACCGACTGCGGCGGAATTGAAGCAGTTGTTTCCGTTCTTTGATGAATAGGGCTGAACAGGGCTGAATAGGGAACTGTGCGTGCGGGCGGGGCTGGTCTCTCGGGATGAGAAATGAAGCCCCCCCGTGAGGGGTAACGAGAGTTTAGTTCCAAAGGTCATTCAGGGGGGCGTGGGGAACCAGATGCAGTTCCTGGCCACCCGTCTCGAAGTGATGGGACATTCCGTCGACTCCGCACCATTGCAGCAGCGTGGCCGTTAACTCACCGGGGTCGACGGGACGTTCGGTCGGTTCTGCAGCAGATGCATTGCTGCTGCCGATTACTTTTCCGCCAGAGATCTTTCCACCAGCCACGATTCCCGACCAGCAACCGGTCCAGTGATCGCGACCCATGTTTTCGTTCACGTAAGGCGTTCGACCGAACTCACCCGTGGCGATGACGAGGGTGTCATCCAGGAGACCTCGCTGCGCCAGGTCGTCCAGCAGGCCTGACATCGCCTGATCGAACTCGGGACAAAGTTTCGCCTGATAGTCGAACAGCGTTGCCGGGCTGCAGCTTTTGTCACCATGGCAGTCCCATGTGATTCGGTCTTTGAGCGAATCAAACAGATTCACGGTGACGCAGCGGGTTCCCTGTTCAATCTGCTGCCGGGCTTTCAGCAGCAGATTGCCGAACTCGGAATTGCCGTACATCCGGCGGATCGACTCGGGTTCGTCGGCCGGGTCACTAGTGACGAGGTCTGGTTCCCATTCCGTCCCCAGGATTCCTGACTGCTGGCCCCGGTAAGCCGACACACCCGTTTCGGAGATCAGGCCCGGCAGGATGACGTTCGTTGAAACACCGTTACGACCGGGATTTCGACTTGCGACCAGACTTCCCCAGTGAGGAAACACGAGGCCGTTCATCGACAGGCGACCCGTCTGCAGAATCTGCATCCCGGTTTCGTGAATGGGGGCGGCGTCGTGAGTCAGTGATCGAATGACCGTCAGGCGGTTGGCACGCTGGGCCAATCCGGGCAGGGATTCACTAAAACGAAGACCCGGTACTGCTGTTTCGATTGATTTAAACGGCCCACGGATGGAGGCAGGGGCTTCGGGCTTGGGATCGAATGTCTCGAGTTGGCTGACTCCACCGGTCATCATGATCAGGATGGCCCGGCGGTTGGAAGCGGCGGTGAAAGAGGCGGCCAGTGAAGCGCCTGAGAGCCCGACCACACCCAATCCTCCTGCGCGCAGGAAATCACGACGCGAAACACCGTCGACGTCGGTGCTGTTTTCGGTCGTTGACATGCGAGTTTTCCTTTTCCGGCCCCAGTTCCAAAAAGCGATCATGCTTCTGCTTCCGAATGATAATGTACCGCCGAACGGGGTAGAGAGATACGGCATCACATTCATCGGCACGGCGACGGAGTGCTGACCCGTCGTTCCTGACTTGCAAGGCCGTGGGGACGCAAGTGACCGGCGGACAGGCGTCGCATGCTGAACCTGTCGATCGCACCGATTCTTTCAGTCGCTCCAACCAGGTTGTGGCGGGAACGTGATTCCCGCCGGCAAGCCTGGTTGGAGGTGGCTCAATTGACGAGGCACTGCTGTCGCCGCACACTCGTACAGTTCTGGTGGAGTGCTGGCTCATCTCATCCCGGCTGAGGAAATCGGGCTCGAAACGAAAGGTCTGACATGCTTCTGGGTGCTCAGGTTGCCATATTCGTTGTTGGAATTCTCTTTCTCGTGCGGGGAAAAGGGCTTGGCAAGAAGGGGGTGGTTCATCCGCAATATCGATGGTTAGGGGGCTTCTTGCTCACGGCGCTGCCGCTGACTCTGGTGTCAGGATTTCTCCTTGGTTTTGCATGGGGGCTGACGCACATGAATCAGGCACCGGAGCAGGTGAATCAGGATCTCACCCTCCCTGTCTTTGCGATGGAGGCGGGGATTGTGCTGGTGTATGGGATAATTGCTTCGATCTGGGAAAGTTCGATTCGCCGCAAAGCGGCTGATGTCTCAGCGGGCGCTGTATAACAACGTCGCAATCGTTACAGTCCGGACCTGTTGCAGGCAGTTCCACCATGGAACCAGTCAGCCGCAGTCTCGCGGTCAGACGACGTAACGCGACTGAGTCAGACTTTTCAGGAACTGAGACACCAATGATCCTCGATTTATTCAAACTGGATGGGCGAGTCGCACTGGTCACGGGAGCCAGCAGGGGGCTGGGACAGGCGATGGCGCTGGGGCTTGCAGAAGCGGGGGCCGACATCGTCGGAGTTAGCCGATCCGGTGAACTGCCCGAGACAGAAAAGCTGGTTCGCGATGCGGGGCGACAGTTCTGGTCATTTCCCGCGGATCTTGGGCAGCCTGCCGATCGAGTGGGGCTGATTGACCGAATCATCGAAAAAACGGGACGACTCGATATTCTCGTCAATAACGCTGGAAACTCACACCGACATCCCCCCGAAGAGTATCCTCTTTCCGAATGGCACCAGCTTCTGGAAGTGCATCTTCATGCCTCATTTGATCTGGCGCAGCAAGCGTCCAAACCGATGCTGGCCCGGGGCCGGGGAAAGATCATCAACATCGGCTCTGTCATGACTTTTCAGGGAGGCCTGAACATTCCAGCCTATGCCGCGGCAAAGCATGCTCTGGCCGGGCTGACCAAGTCTCTGGCCAACTCGTGGTCGCGGCAGGGGATTAACGTCAATTGCATCTGTCCCGGATACTTTGAGACGACGCTCTCTCACGTCCTGCAGGACGATCCGATTCGCGGCCCGCAAATTCTTGACCGTATTCCGGCAGGGCGGTGGGGGCAGCCCGATGAACTGGCAGGGCTCTGTGTGTTTCTCGCATCCGACGCCTCGAACTACATGCACGGAAGCACCGTCGCCATCGACGGTGGCTGGCTTTCGCGTTGACAGGGTTTGCGACGGCGGGGTTGTTCTGCCTGGAACACCCCGGGACTGTTTGAAGGGATTGATAGAGGAATTCGATGACGACTGTTCACGATGTCTGCAAAGTGTTGAAGCAGATCGCGCCCCTGTCATTGGCGGAAGAGTGGGACAATGTCGGGCTGCTGCTTGGTGATGAGTCTCAACCCGTCAGCCGTGCGATCACCTGTTTGACACTCACCCATGATGTCGCGGACGAGGCGGTCAGTGCGGGGGCTCAACTGGTGGTGACGCATCATCCCATCATGTTCAAGCCGGTGAAGCAAATCACGATGGCCAGGCCCGAGGGACGGTTGCTGCTGACGCTGCTGCAGAATGGGATCGCCGTCTATTCACCCCACACCGCCTGGGATAATGCGACGACCGGTATCAATCAGCAGCTCGCCGAGTTACTGGAACTGACTCAGATTGCACCGCTGCGTCCCCGTACCGGACCTGAACAGGTCAAGGTCGTGACGTTCGTGCCCCCTTCGGATGTCGAACCAGTCCGTCAGGCGCTGTGGAACGCCGGGGCGGGTGTGATTGGGAACTACCAGCAGTGCAGTTTTAATCTGCAGGGGACCGGGACATTTTTTGGGCTGGATTCAACCAATCCTGCCATAGGGAAATCGGGTCAGCTGGAACAGGTCGAAGAAACCCGTGTCGAGGTTGTCTGTCGCGCGAATGAATTGGACAGGGTCTTGGCCGCCTTGCGAAAAGCTCATCCGTATGAAGAGCCGGCTGTGGATGTCTTTCCGCTCAAACCGGTTCCTGATGGAACGGGGGCGGGGCGGTATGGAACCTTCCCAGAACCCGTCACACTGGGACAGTTGACGCGTCTTATCGCGCAGCAACTGAAGCAGCCAGAGATTCAGTTCGTGGGCGATCCCGGAATGCAGATCACCCGTCTGGGAATTGCTTGTGGTGCTGCGGGCGAATTCCTGCGGGACGCTCACCGAGTCGGATGCCAGGCGTTTCTCACCGGGGAAGCCCGCTTCCATTCGTGCCTGGAGGCGCGTGATCTGGGAGTCGGGATGATTCTGCCCGGACACTATGCGACAGAACGCTTTTCGATGGAAGCACTTGCGAAACGGCTGAAAGATCATTTTCCAGAAATGAAGGTCGATCCGAGTCAGGTCGAGTGCGATCCCATCCGCACTTCTCTGCACGTCGCGAGTGAAGTCGGGGAGTGAAGTCGGGACCACGACCGGATCCAGACGGTGAAGTTGTTTCAAGTTGACGACGGTTGCGGACGATACCTGACTTGAGCGATCCGCGAGCGGTTCGTCCGTGCGCCTTTGCATGCCACTTCGGAATGGAAACGGGTGGTTCAGGTGACGAGACTCTCGTCGGTGTAAAACTGGGGCCGCCATGAGCGAATCAGATCAGACCACGATCCGCATGCCAGTGTCCAAGTCGTCCAAATCGGACATTCCGGCAGTGCGGTCATCCAGTCACCGCAAAAAAGGAAAACGTCCGTGGCGGGTCGCGATGGGTATCGTTGGCCTGGTGGTGTTTGTTGCAGGTGCCTGGGGGGCGACGCATCTCTGGTCTGCTGCCGCCCTGGTCGAGAGTAATGACTCGATTGCCGATCTGGACGACATGAACTTTGGCAGCCCGGGGTTCAACAATCCCAAACGTTTTGAGGTGCAGCTCGCCAGCTCCAAAAAGCCGAGTCGTGGCGGTGCAAAGCGGAAGAGCGGTCAAGAGACGGCCGAGAGCTCCGGTTCCAATGTTCAAAAACGGAGCTTTTCGGGAGTGTGGCTGATCGGTAAAATCGAGCCCATGGAATCCAACAGCGACTCAACTGTGCCCGAGCAGATCGCGGATAAGCCCGATGCTTCGGTCCAGCGGTGACGACACGACCGCAAACGGAGAGGCAAGGACGCCGCAATGTACGAACGATACTGGAACCTCGAAAACGCTCCCTTCGATCATGACCGAAGGTCCGAGTCCTTCTACGCCGGTCGGCTTCATAAAGAAGCGATTGTGAAGCTAAACTATCTGACCGAGCATGGCAAAGGGGCTGCCGCTCTGGTCGGTGCGAGTGGCACGGGCAAGACGCACGTACTGGAGCTGGTTCGCCAGCAGGTTCCCAGCGGCGTTCCAGTGGTTCAGGTCGTGTACCCGCAGTTGGCACCCCATGAACTGGTGGCAATGATCACTCATGAGCTTGGTGGTGCCGAACTCAGCACATCCATGGGTATACCCGGACTGGATGTCCTGCTGCGTTCATTCGGGCGTCGACTGCAGGAACTGACGGAAGCGGGACGCTCTCCCGTGATCATGATCGATGACGCTCATCTGATCGAAGATCGCCGCGTGTTCCAGACATTGCATCAGTTGATGAACTTCCAGCAACCGGGTCGATCGAATTTCTCGCTCATCCTGTCGGGGCAGCCCGAACTGATCGGGACACTGCAGATGTCCAATCAGATTTCGGAACGGATCGCATTTCATTGTCTGCTGCAGGCACTGTCGGAAGAGGAAACGACCCAGTATATCCTGCGCCGGCTTCAGGCCGTCGGACGGGAAGAACCGATCTTTGATGATTCGGCACTGAGATGCATTTTTGAGCTCACAGGGGGAATTCCCCGACGGATTAACCGCCTTTGCGATTTTGCGTTGCTGGTCGGGTATGCCAACCAGATGCAGCAGATCACTGCCGATCAGATCGAAGGGGTCCATTCCGAAATCACCCGCTCGACGATCGCGGCGTAAACTCTGGCTCGGCCCGGAAGTGAGTGCGCAAAGAAGCACCTGAAGCCGCGAACCAAATCCGCGTGCGGGTGTCTCATCCCGGTCCCGACGGATGGGAGAGTGACAAGGCGACCGCCTGCAGGCGGGGACAATCCCGTTCGCGATGTCTCTTGTGCCTTCGCGCGCAGGAGTATTGCATTCCCTCCGTCGCGTTGGCGCATGGCGGACTGCCACAGGTGAACAGCTCAGGTCTGCCCCAAGTGCGGGCGCAGGCGCTCGTCGAAGCTGAAAAATGTTCCGCTTCCGTCGGCGGTATCGCGTATAATCGAATCACCATGTTTCCTTCCGATGCTGATGTTCTCGATGTAAGTCCTCGAATTCGCGTTTCGTGCCGCGAGTTCTCGTGGTCGACGGCGCGCAGTTCGGGGCCCGGAGGACAGAACGTCAACAAAGTGAACTCCAAAGTGATCATGCGATGGAGCTTTCAGTGTTCAGAATCGTTGCCCGCTGATGTGCGCGAACGGTTTATCGCCGCTTACCGCAGCAGGCTGACCACCGAAGGGGATTTCATTCTCAGCAGTGAGCGTTACCGCGATCAGCCGAAGAATGTCGCCGACTGTCTGGAGAAGCTGCACGCACTGCTGGCTTCCATCGCCATCGCCCCCAAGCCCCGTCGGCCGGTGAAACCGACAAAGGCGTCCAAACGCCGACGCGTCGCAGCGAAAAGGGATCGATCCCTCGTCAAAGAGCGTCGCCGACCACCGAGAATTGACGGCCCCTAATCGTCTTTTTCTTGAGCCGACATCAGTTCATCGCGTCGCCGCTGCAGGCAGGCACGACCACCCAGTTCATAGTCCCGACAGATTTGCGGTCGGTATTCATAGTGCGAGCAGGCCCGCTGAACGGGGTCGAACCAGAGGCACCTCGACTGCGGCTCCTGGCCACGCGTCAGCCCTGCAAAGTGTTCGTTGATTTCGTCGATGAGAGGCGCGGGGAGGTTGGGTGGTCGAAATGGATGGGGGGAGGGAAGCCCCGGACGAGAGGCATAGAGAACGACCGGCGATCCAATCCCTTCACAGCACAACCCGCATCCCTCGCACGATTTTGGAGGGAGTAATGGCAGCGGGATCATGACTTAATCCCAACGTAACGAGGTTGAATGAGGAAGGACTACAGAGGAATCTCGATAATAACTTGTCGACAGTCGCTTGACCAACTGCACAGGCCATTGAATAATCCGCGAGGCGGATGGAACCGTGTTGACTGGCAAGGAGGCCGTTGCATGTTACAGGCAGATTTGCAGGACGTCGGTTTTCGTTGGACGAAACCTACCTGGGAGCGAGCCGGAGACCGAACCTGGGTTTTAATTGTACCCAGTCAGTTTGCAGGGATGGATGAAGGAGGAGGCACGACAGATCCTCGCTTCGACCAGTCACAACGAATGTACGAAGTTTTCGAATTCGATGGGACCTGGTTCGATCAACTTCACGAAATGCAAATTGAACGGATCCTGGTCAGCCCTCAGTGGCGTCGAGCACTGCGGTCGCCTTGAACCTATAAAACGGAATCGGGGGGAAGTGGATCAGCGTTGTGAGTTCATCAGTCGCTGATGATTTACACGGTGGTCTCTTTCCTTGGATTTCCTTCTCGTCCGAAGGGACGTATCGTCGCGATGCAGGCTGTCATCGTTTCCTTTGACTCACTGGCCGCCACCTCGTTGGGGTGCTTTGGTAACGAGTGGATCGAGACGCCGAACTGGGATCGACTCGCCGCGACAGGAGCTGTTTTCGACAATCACTTCGTCGATACCGTGAGCTCTCTCGCAGGCCTCGCCTGGGCCACCGGTCGACCCGCGATGCGGGCGAATGACGCCAGTCCCTCCCCCTGCCTGGGGGCTCTGCTGCGAGCGAACGGGATTCGCTCGCGTCTAATTGCCGCCGGGGCGGTGCAGGATTGGCAGCGTCACTTTCAGTTTGACGGGATGCAGCACGTCGATGGCCGCGAAGGCTTCGATGCGAAGCCCGACCAGACACCGTTTGCCGAAGTTGTGAAGCAGGCAATCACAGAGAGAGCAGATGGCGAGGATGCGCACGCTCATGAGTTGCTGTGGCTGCACGCGCCCGGGCCCGGTGCACCACCCGAAGGGTTTGATGCCCTGTATTTCGAAGACTTCGACGAACGAGGGCAGCAGACGGCGGAGCTGACGGATGCCGAGCGCGCGTGTCACCCGGCCGTCTACGCGGGATCCGTCTCGCTGATGGATCATTGGCTGGGTGAGCTGCTGAAGCATCTCGATGAGCAGGCTTCCAGCGAGCCGATGCTTGTGATTGTCATGGCTGCGAAGGGGGCCATCTGGAAGCCCGTTCGCGCATCCCGCGCGAATGCATCGCAGTCGCTGGCAGAGGTGCTCGGCGATCAGGTTGCGCGGACCCCTCTCGTTCTACGTGTGCAGCGGGATCCCCGGTTCGGTGATCTGATCTGCGTTCGATCAGATCGGCTGGTGCAAACCTGCGATCTGATGCCGACACTGCTCGACTGGTTTCAGGTTCCCCAGGATCCTTCCTCGATTCAGCTCGCCGGGCAAAGTTGGTTGCGTGAGGTGCTGGATGAGGTTCCACCTCGTGAAGATCTGGCATATGGAGACGGCGCCGACTTGGTCGCGGTGAGAACACCAGAATGGCTCTGCATTTCTCAGCGGCATGTTGGTCAGCAGGGTGATGAGCAGGGTAATGAATCTGTCGAGGAAGGTGCCTCTTCGCGCGTCGCGCTGTATGTTAAGCCTGAAGACTTGTGGGACATCAATGACATTTCTTCACAGCAGTCGGAAGTTGTCGCAGAGCTGCTGACTCGCTTGGGCAGGCCAAGCTGACGCCCACTCCGGCAGCGGCAACGTCAATCATCTGCTCCCGGTGGGGCTCGTTCAGGAGCCCGTTTCCACGCTTTTCAGTGTCTCTCCCCGGAAGTGCCCCGCTCGCGCGGCTATGGTCAGAGATGCCGTGCGACGAGCGGGGTGATTGCCGGCCCTGCGTGGTTTAACGGGTAAGGCTGCGTCGGCGGTAATACCCCAGCGCGACGAGTCCGATGCCGAAGCCGGTCAATGTGCTGGGTTCGGGGACGGCTGACGTGGTTGAGAAGGTGAAGTCGTCGGCGGCCCAGTTTCCATTCAAGGGCTCGGGGTCTACGCGACTGATGCGATAGCCCGTGATGCCGACCAGGCTGAGGAAGCTGCTCGTGTCGAGTCGTAGCATGGGGTCGGCAAGCCCGTTGCCGATGCCGTCGTTGGGGGCTGGCAGATTGCCTGTGTACGGGTTGGTATCGGGAAGGTTGATCGATTCAGAACCCAGATCGCCCCCCGCGCCGAATGCGGTCACGGTAACCGAGATGGCACCCCCTCCGTAGCCATAGTACTCAACGCGGCCAAACCAGGCCTCAAGCAGGACGCTGGTGGTGCTGATGAGGAGGTCGTTGTTGGGGGTGTTGCCGTTGATGAGGAAGTAGTCTCCGGAGTGTGGAATTCCGAAGGTTGGGTTCGGCGCCGCACCGCCGACCCGGTACTCGCTTCCCGCCACGCCGAAGTTGCTCGCGAAAGTGACACCATCGATTGTGCTGCTCCCTCCGTTGGCGTCCGCAAGCGACTGCTGCTGTGTGGTGGGGCCGAGCGTCGGAAGGTTGTCGAAGTCAATCGTGAAGATTCCTGCCGAGGCAGACTGCCCGCCGAAAAGTCCGAGGAGCGTCACGGCCGCAAGGAGATAGCTGGATCGAGGCAGGAGCTTCATGAAAGAGTCTTTCTGAAAGGGGCCTGGAGTCACGAGCATTTTTGCTTGCGCGCTAGGAGTCGCAATCAGCTCTTGAGGCGCATTTTACTGGATGATTGTTTTACATTGGTTTCGAAATGAGTCAATTCGCTGCGGTGTGTTGTGTTTTAGAATACGTTGTGGTTCGTAGTAAGACCTCGGTTCCTTTTCCACTTACTTACAGAAATGCTCAAAAAGTTCCTCGGATTTCTGATCCCATCGATGCCGTTCAGTTTGAGCGAAAGATGAAGAGCACAGCCGGAACAGCGGGGCTGTGCCCATTTCGATGTCGGGCTGCATTTCTTGCCTGCTGGGCACCGAAATCGGTGACTCCTGGCGGTCGACCGTGGCGTCTGGCGGGCTCATAATGCCATAATCTTGCTCAAGTGGTTGCTTGGGTGATATCTGGATCAGGTTTACACGCGGTTCTTTCCGGGAAGTTGAGCTTTGTCGAAGTCGTTGCCTTTCACTGTTCAGAAGCCCGGAAAGACGATTGCAGTGATGCCCGCTTACAATGCGGCGCGGACTTTGGAGCGGACGGTCGCCGATATTCCGCCCGGGTCCGTTGATGAGATCATTCTCGTCGACGATTGCAGTTCGGATAACACCGTAGAGATTGCCGAGCGGCTGGGGCTGACCGTCATCCGCCATGAGAAGAACCTGGGTTACGGTGGCAACCAGAAGACTTGTTACCGACGAGCTCTCGACAACGGTGCTGACTACGTCGTGATGATTCACCCTGACTATCAATACGACAGTCGTGTGATTCCTGCAGCGATCGAGTTCATCCGGTTGGGGATCTGTGACTTCATCATGGGTTCGCGAATCCGGACACGGCGCGAGGCCTTGTCGGGGGGGATGCCTCCGTGGAAGTACATTGCCAACCGGTGTTTGACGCTGGTTGAGAACATTGCTCTGGGACAGAATCTGGGGGATTTCCACAGCGGATTTCGAGCCTATCGCCGCGAAGTGCTGGAGACGATTCCCTACGAGACCAACTCGAACGATTTTGTATTCGACAGCGAATTTCTGGCTCAGGCGGTCCATTTCGGATTCAAGCTGGGAGATATTCCTGTCCCTGTTCGCTACTTTGATGAGGCTTCCAGCATCAACTTCCGCCGTAGTGTGACATACGGGTTCGCGACCCTGAGCGTCCTCGGCAAGTTCTGGGCGCGGAAGACAGGTCTCTGGCGTTCCCCGCTGTTCGATCCCGTCTCTTCGCCGGAAGTTCACAGAAACATCGTTGAGGACCCGAAGAAATGATGCGACTGGCAACAGTCTTGACTCCCATGTCGGATGAAAATCTGACTCTGGCCGCTCAGTGCGGCGTCACCGACGTGGTGGCTCGGTATCCCGGGACCGATCTGGATGAGCTTCTGCGACTGCGTGACCGAATCGAATATTTCGGTATGAACCTGGCAGCGATCGAAGGGTATCTTCCGATCGAGAAGTTGAAGATTGGACAGGACGACGGCACCGAAGTCGCTGCCATGAAACAACTGATGTCGAATATGCAGAAAGTGGGGATCCGCTGGCTCTGTTACAACTTTATGGCAGGGACTGACTGGGTCCGCACGGTTCTTGATGCGCCGGAACGAGGCGGGGCGAAGGTGACCGGCTTTCACCTTGAGGATGTACACCGCGCGATGTCACTGAGCGCCAGTGCCTCGACCATCACGAGCGAACCGATCACGACCGAACAGTTGTGGCAGAACCTGAAGCACTTCCTGACCGTGCTGGTTCCCGCAGCGGAAGCGGCGGGGGTGACGATGTGTATGCATCCCGATGATCCCCCGCTTCCCGAACTTCTGGGGAAGGGGCGAATCATGAATTCGGTCGAAAATTTCGAACGTCTGGTGGACCTGGTGCCGAGTCCCTCGAATGCAATCTGTTTCTGCCAGGGGACCTTTGCCGCGATGGGGGTCGATATTCCCGCCACGATTCGCCGACTCGGTTCCCATATTCAATACGTCCACTTTCGCGACGTGAAAGGAAACCGGGAATCGTTCACGGAAACGTTTCATGACAACGGTCCGACGGATATGGCCGAGGCCATGCGGGCCTATCAGGAGATCGGTTTCTCGGGCCCCATTCGTCCGGATCATGTCCCTCAATGTTACGGAGAAGATGACGGGGAACCGGGATACACCATGCTGGGGCGACTGTTCGCTTACGGCTATATGCGCGGCTTGATGCACGCTACGGAAAAGCGGGGTTAAGGGATGACAGAGGCAGCTCCACTGACGCTACGGGACCTTCAGTCCCTGATCCAGAAGATGTATGGATCGAAGGATGAGGCTCGGGGCGTCGACGGCACGTTTATGTGGTTGATGGAAGAGGTGGGGGAACTCGCCTCTGCCTTGCGTGAGGGGACCCCCGAGGAACTGGCTCTGGAATTCGCCGATGTTCTGGCGTGGCTGGCGACGATTGCCAACGTCGCCGGGGTGGATCTGGATGCCGCTGTGCGCAAGAAATATGGTTCGGGCTGTCCCGGGTGTGGTCAGTTTCTGTGTCAATGTGATTTGAGTGAAAAGCCTTAGCAGGGCGAAGATCGCTTCGTCGTGGTGACGGGGCGTTACCGGTATCTGGCCTCGCTCGATACGTGTTGCGCCCTGCGGCCCGTCGTTTGATAAGTCTCAGAGACCTGGGCGGTATCAGGGGGATTCCCGGAACGGGTTATGCACGTTCGGTCGTGCTTTGCGGAAGAGGCAAGTCGACCCGCAAGGGGTGCCTGCTGGTCGATCACTTCACGGTATTGTTGTCGGAATTCGAACCATGTTGAGAACAATCGACGTTGCGGGTGTCCGCTATCGCGTGTCGGACGAAGGGACGGGGCCGGTGCTGCTACTGGTCCACGGGTTTCCTCTGGATCACACCATGTGGAAGGCTCAGATCGACGAGTTTTCGAAGACTCATCGTGTCATCGCTCCGGATCTGCGTGGTTTCGGGGGAAGTGATGGGCACCTGTATTCTGTTTCGATGGCTCAGTTCGCGGATGACCTGGCGGACCTGCTCGAAGGATTGAACGCCGACCGGCCAATCACGTTTTGCGGCCTTTCCATGGGAGGATACATCGCTTTTCAATTCGCGCTGCGGCATCCACGGTGGCTCAGTCGGCTTATCCTGTGTGATACGCGCGCTGCTGCCGACGCTCCGGAAGCGGCTGCAAACCGCTTGAAAATGGCCGATATTGTGACGAAGCAAGGACCTGAGCCGGTGGTCTGGGCGATGATGCCAAAGTTGTTTGCGCCGCAGTCGGCTCAGCAGCGACCGGCTCTGGTGGACGAAGTTCGCAGTACCGTCATGGCGACCTCGCCCGTGGCGATCGCGGCGGCACACCGGGGGATGGCGATTCGTGAGGACATGACAGGGATGCTTCCCAATTTGCATCTGCCAACTCTGGTCATTGTCGGGGAGCAGGACTTGATTACTCCCGCCGCCGAGATGAAGAGCGTGGCGGAGGCCCTTCCGAATGCGCGCTATGAACAGATTCCGGATGCCGGACATATGGCACCCATGGAAAACCCGGTCGCGGTCAACCAGGCCATTCGCCGGTTCTTGCGTGATTGATGCGCCCCTGCTCGGTTTGATCCGTCCGCCCGGATCGTTCTCCTGGGGCGAGGGGCACTGAAGAGATGCTGGCGTTTCCCATCCCGCTTGCCGTACGATGCTGACGAGTCAGAACGAGTTTCATTTGGCCGTCGTACGAATATACTTAGGGCACCACTGTCGACTTGATTGACCTTCTTCCGAGCGGAGTTGTCTGGGTCCGACCGGTGAGCAACTTTGACGACCGGGCCGCAGGGTCGCGTCGCAATTCAATTGGGAGTCCTACTTGTGCTTGTGCAGATGGAATTGGCCCGCATCATCATCAGTGAGATCAATGACCAGCAGGTCATCTTTCTGCGCGAAGTCGAAGGGGACCGGGAGTTTCCGATTCTGATCGGACTCTTCGAGGCGACGAGTATCGATCGATGCGTTCAGGGGGAAGAACCTCAGCGACCGCTGACACACGATCTGTTGAAAAACACGATCGAGGCGCTGGGGGGTGAAGCGCAGGATGTGCTGATCCACAAACTCGAAGAGCACACCTATTTCGCTTCGATCCGAATCCGGCAGGACGGGGAACTGGTTGAGATTGACAGTCGCCCGAGTGATGCGGTCGCTCTCGCAGTTCATTTCGAGCCTCATCTTCCCATCTACGTGGCTAAAGATGTGCTGGACGAAGCCTCCCGCTGACGAGCGATGTCAGCGCGACAGGGGTGGAGGAGCGAATCATCAGGGATCCCCGATGATTGAGTTTCGCCCGTTAACCGATCATAGTGTAATGACGGTATTCCAGTTCGCTGGCAGGGGGCCGTCACCGTTTCTGCAGCGACGATTTTTGTCCACAGCAGCAGTGTGCGATCCGGGTTGAGTCCGTCTGTCGTAAACTTTCAGGATGTGGTCCCCGGTCGGGCCTTGAACGAAGCACCCAGGTGCAGCCTCGCAAGTTCTTCCAAAGGGAAATCGAGATGCGATACGGAGTTTTTCTGTGCGTTTGGCTGGGGTTGGGGACACTTTGTCAGGCAGGAGACTGGCGTCAGTTTCGCGGGAATGAATCGAATGGTCTGGGTGACGATATTGCGCCCCCTACGAACTTCTCAGCGACCGAAAACATCGCGTGGAAGGCGACACTTCCCGGCCGGGGACTGTCGTCACCGATCGTCGTGGGAGACAAGGTTTTTCTGACCTGTGCGAGTGGATTCCGCCAGGACCGCCTGCATGTGCTCTGCTTCTCGGCACAGGAGGGCAAGCTGCTTTGGGAGCGGCAGTTTTCAGCGACGGGGCGTACCACGACTTATCCGACATCGAGCGTGGCGTCATCAACTCCTGCGAGTGATGGTCAACGCGTCTTCGCATTATTCTCCAGCAATGACCTCGCCTGTCTGGATCTGGACGGCAATCTGCAGTGGTTTCGTGGTTTGACCTACGATCATCCCAACGCTTCAAACAGTCTGGGGATGGCTTCGTCACCCATCGTGATTGGTGCCACCGTGATTGCGCAAATCGAAAACGATAGCGAGTCGCTGGCGACCGGAATCGATGTGACCAACGGGGTTTCTCGCTGGACTTCAGTCCGTCCGAAAAAGGCGAACTGGTCCTCTGCTGTTCTCTGGCCGAAACGGTTTGGGGGGACCGAGGATCTTGCGCTGCTGCAGTCTTCCGAGGGAATCGCTGCGATCAAGCCGATGACGGGGGAGGTCGTCTGGAAATACACTGACGGGGCATCGACCATTCCCTCATCCGTGGTGGCCGACGGAATTGTCTATGCCGTCTCGCACGGGATCACGGCACTCAAGCCGCCGACGGACAGTGCCAGCGTTGAACAGTTATGGCGTGCATCGAAGCTGGGCCCCGGGACCGGAAGTCCCCTCGTTTACAACGGTCGGTTGTATTCGATCAATAATGCCGGGGTGCTGCTGGCGGCTGATCTTAAGAAGGGCGATACCAAGTGGCAACTTCGCATTCCAGGACCGTTCAGCGGTTCCGCTGTTGCTGCGGGGGGGCACCTGTTTATCTTCAATGAGAAGGGGGAAGGGCACTGCGTGAAACTGGATGAGTCTCGCGGGGAGCTGGTTTCAACGGGTGATCTCAATGGTGAACGGTTTCTTTGTACACCTGCCGTGAGCAACGGTGCACTCTACATCCGCAGCGACCAGACGCTCTGGAAGATTGCCGCGAAGTAGTTTTGCTTGCCCGAATTTTTGCAGTCACGCTCCCGCCCGCAGGTGGACACCTGGGACCCGGCTTTCCCCCGCACGGGGGACCTCGGGGGTATCGTTCAGACCGATCGCCTCAGCAAACGGATGCCGGTGCGCTGGCTGCAGGCATCCTGATCAGGCAGCACTGAAGAAACGAAATCAGCCGGTTGGTACTTGCCCAACCGGCTGATTGCTTGTCGTGATTAGCGTGAGAAGCGGTTGCTTCGCTCCTGGCTGACTCGCTGCGTCAGATTTCCGAATTGAGAATCATGGCTTCGATTGTCAGGCCGGGGCCGAAGCCGAGGGCAACGACGGGGCCGCGTCGTGGTTCTTCCTGAAGACGGTTGAGCAGGAAGAGGACCGTTGCGGAGGACATGTTGCCGTACTGCGCCAGGATCTCTCGTGCGGGAGCAACGTCCTCGCTGGAGAGTGACAGGGCGGCCAGGCAGGCGTCGAGAATTCGGGGACCACCGGGATGGATGGCCCATCCTGCGACGTCCTGAATGGTCAGGCCTTCTTTCGCGAGGAAGCTCTGCATCCAGGGGCCGAGATTCTTTTCGATCAGGGCCGGGACCTTCTGGGACAAGGTCATTTCAAAGCCGTGATCACCGATCCGCCAGCTCATCGCTCCCGTCGTTCCCGCGAGCAGGTGGGAACCGTTACGGATGAGTTTGAATTTCGACTGGATGGGGATATTGTTGGTTGCGGCTGAGCGGCAGACAACGGCTGCTGAACCGTCTGCGAACAAAGCGTTTGCGATGACTTTCTCAGTCGACCAGCCGTAGTGGTGGTGCAGGCTGCAAAGTTCGACCGAGCAAACCAGCACGACGGCATTCGGGTCTGCTTCGATGAATCCTTTTGCGACGCGCAGTGCGTTGAATGAGCCGTGGCAGCCCATGAATCCGACGTGCGTGCGTGCGGTGTCAGGGGAAAGACCGAGTTTCTGAATCAGGCCGATATCGAATCCGGGAGCGCTGAAGCCACTGCAGGAAACCGTCACCAGATGGGTGATTTCGGAAACGTCCTGGTCTGCGTGGGCGAGGGCCGCTTCACATGATTCCAGGGCCAGTTCGAGAGAATGCTCTTCGTACTTCTCCATCCGGGCCTGAGTTGTCGGGCCGCGGTCCTCTTCGTTGCTGCGAGGCCAGAAGAAGCCCTCTGAGTCCGTTGGCACTCCGTTCGGTTCTTGCAGCAGCACGGTGCCTCGCTCATTGACGCCGGCACCCTGGTAAATCATCTGCATGACGCGGCGGTGTTCGTCGGAGTCGCAGCACAACTGATGCATGACATCGTATGCCAGTGTCTGCGTGACACTACCTGCGGGTACCGCTGTTCCCAATCCTGTGATCAACATTGCCATCTTGTGAAAACCCCTGTCATGATCGGCTGCGACCGATCCGCCCCTACTCAAGAATTCGCCGTCGTGTACACAATGACAATTGGTTCAAGCGTGCAAAAAAAAAACCAGTGTTCCCGAACACCATTAGTCCGGTTACACCAGCTTACTCAGTAACAAGTTTCCTGCGGAGGCTCGGCAACTCTTTATCAAGTCCTATGACGGCCAAATGCGACCTCCCGCCGCGGGAAAATGTCGCCAAATGTACTTGACTATCTTACGGTCTGGACTCTGCCATGCAAGGACTGATATTGAGATTTTTCCATTTCCCTGACGGTCCCGGACCGCAGGAAGTTGGATCGAGCAAAGTTGATAGAGTTTTCCTAAGTGGTGTTGTTCACCCACGTTGACGCGCAGGTAAGAGATGCAATTCCGCCGCCGAAAACCTGAATTCAGGATTATTTCAGAATTGGAAGTCTGCAAGTTCAGCGCGCAGCCCTCAAGTGTTGATGAAATTAACGCCGGCTGCAGGGACCGGGGCCTCCCCCCGGTCCCGCGCCGGTTTGTCTCTCTAGTTCGAAGCAGAGAGTTGCTGAATTGCTTCTTCGAGGCTCCTGAGCTGTTTCTGCAGTCCTGCGAGCGTCTCGCGAACCTCATTGACGACCTCTGCGGGAGCTCGGTCGACGAAGCTGGCGTTGCTTAATTTCTTCTGGTGTCCAGAAATAAAGCCCCGCAACTTGTCCGCTTCCTTGCCGAGGCGGGCGACCTCGGCCTGAAGGTCGACCAGTCCTTCCAGGGGCAGGTATCCGTCTGCATCCCCCAAGGAGAAGCTGGCGCTGGCGTTGGGACGAGTCACCTCGGGGCCCGCCGCGGTGAGTGTCGCCTTGGCCAGCATTTCGAACTGAGGTTTCACCTGGGCGAGATCGCGAGCAATTTCCTGGGAACAGCGAACGGAAATTGACACCGCAATCGCCGGGCTGATGTTGTACGTTCCGCGGACGTTACGGACGGCCATAATCAGTTCCTGCAGCCGCTGGAAGCGGGATTCCAGAATCGGATCGCGGAGAGCTTCCAGACCGGTCGGCCAGGGGGCGACGATGATCGCGTCGGAGACGGGGGCGGGGACAGGAAGTCCGCGCGTCGGTGCGATCTCACGCAGTCGCTGCCAGAGTTCTTCTGTGATGAAAGGGGTAAACGGATGCAGCAGTCGGAGTGTCGTGTCGAGGACGGCCACGAGGACACGCTGTGCGGTCGGCTTGCGCTGTTCGTCTCTGAGGCGTGGCTTGATCATCTCAAGGTACCAGTCGCAGAACTCGTTCCACACGAAATCTCTCAGAGAGCGTGTTGCTGCGTCGAACTTGTAGATGCTGAGCAGGGATGTCAGTTCGTCTGTGACCGTTGCCAGTCGGGACAGGATCCAGCGGTCTTCGATTGCCAGGCCATTTTCCGCTTCTGAAGAATCGTTCGCGAGCCCTGTGTCGGGAGTGGAAAGGTCAACCACGCCAGCGACGTAGCCCTCCAGATTCAGCATGGCGAATCGAGCGGCGTTCCACAGCTTGTTGCAGAAGTTACGGCCGTATTCAAACCGTTCGATCACGATGCGTGCGACCGGTTCCCCTTCATCGGGAACGTAGTTCGGTGTGGCATACTGTGATTCTTTCTTGCATTTCACGCACTTGATGCGGGGCTTGCCCGGTTTGAATTTCAGATGGTGCTGTTCCTGAGGAATCACCCCCTGGCAGTGGGGGCACTCGTATCCCACCGGCAGTCGTACATCCTGGGTCTCGCCCGCGAACGAGGCGATTGTGAACCGCATTCCGTCACAGCCGTACTTCTCGATGAGTTCGAGCGGATCGACGCCGTTCCCTTTGGATTTGGACATGGTCTGCCCGAAGCCATCCTGAATTTTCGGATGGATGCAGACATGCTTGAAGGGGATGTCGCCCATGTTGTAAAGCCCGGTCAGCACCATCCTCGCCACCCACAACGTGATGATGTCGCGGGACGTGACGAGCACGCTGCCGGGGTAGAAGTACGGAAGGACTTCGTTCCGGCCTGAGTCAGGCTGTGACGCCTCGCCAATCAGTGGGGGATTGTGCTCTCTGTCGGGCCAGCCAAGCGTTGCGTGGGGCCACAGCGCTGAACTGAACCACGTGTCGAGGACGTCTTCTTCCTGCGTGAACCCGTCCTGTTCGAAACGTTGCTCGATGTCGCGGTGCCCTTCGTCGAAACAGACTCGGATGGCGTAGTTCGCGTCATCGAACGAAACCGCTCCGTGGAACCACGGGGCCTGCTCCAGTTCCGAATCAAAGCGATAACCTTCCGGGAAAGCCTTTTCGAACTCGTCTTTCGAGTAGGTTTTCGACCAGATGGGAATCCGATGTCCCCACCAGAGTTGACGGCTGATGCACCAATCACGCTTTTCGGCGAGCCAGTCCAGGTACGACGTACGATAGCGTTCAGGGTAGAACGTCACCCGGTTCTGATTCACCACATCGATGGCAGCCTGCGCCAGGGTATCCATCTTCACGAACCATTGTTCAGAAAGATACGGTTCGATGGGGGTCTTCGAGCGGTCGCTGTGCTTCATCGGGATCTTGCGATCCTCGACCTTTTCGAAGTGGCCGAGCTTTTCCATTTCCGCGACCACAGCCTGTCGAGCTGCAAGTCGGTCCTGCCCCTGCCAGATTCCTCCCTGCTCATTAAGAGTTCCGTCGGGGTTGAGGATATTAATCGGCTCGCCCATGGTGTCTTTGTTACGCGACCAGCAGGCATAGTCGTTGGGGTCGTGGGCGGGGGTCACTTTGACGCAACCGGTCCCCAGCGTTTTGTCGGCCAGCAACCCGTCGGCGACGATGGGAATCAGGCGTCCATTCAGCGGAATGCGCACCCGTTTGCCGATGAGGTGCGTGTATCGCTCGTCGGTCGGATGCACGCAAACCGCCGTATCGCCAAGCATGGTTTCCGGCCGCGTCGTGCTGAACGAGATTCGTTCGCCGGTTGGCTGACCGGCTTCGTCGACGACAGGGTAGTTCATTGTCCAGAAATGCCCGTCAATTTCTTCGTCGTAAACTTCATCATCCGCGACGGCAGTCTGCAGATACGTGTCCCAGTTGACGAGACGCTTTCCACGGTAGATCAAGCCATCTTTGAACATTTTGAAGAAGGTCTGCCGCACGGCACGCGAGCAGACTTCGTCCAGCGTGAACCGAACGCGCCGCCAGTCGCAGCTGGCTCCCAGGCTTTTCAACTGGCTGAGGATTCGCTTTTCGTAGGAATCCTTCCAGTTCCAGATACGCTTCACGAGGGCTTCGCGGCCGATGTCGTGTCGTGTCAGGCCCTCTTCTTCCAGCATTCGCTTTTCGACGACGGATTGGGTGGCGATCCCCGCGTGATCGGTCCCCGGCATCCAGAGGGCTTCGTAGCCCTGCATGCGGCGCCAACGGGTCAGCAGGTCCTGCAGCGTGCCGTTCAAGGCGTGACCCATGTGAAGTGCGCCGGTCACGTTCGGCAGCGGGATCATGATGACATGGGGCGGTTTGGGGGTGGGATCACCCGGCAGTGGCGGATTGGCATCACAATCACCACGCTCTTCCCAGAATGGAGTCCATTTGGCTTCTGCGGCAGCAGGTTCGTATTGTTTGGGGATTTCAGTCGTCATAGATACTTACGGTGCCGTATGAGTATGAGGAGAGATTGTTGTTAGATGCTGCGTATCACAGATCTGTCGGGGTCATCGACGGACAATCGGATTGTCTGGCTGACGGATGATAAATCATTTGCTGAGTCATTGGCAGAAGACGCGTGCTTGCCTTCGAACCAACTCCGGAATGTCGATGATCACAGTCGTCGGGAATCGGTTATCTCCCGTCCAGCTCGTGCTTGAGGCAACGACCCGTGGCGAGCGAAACAGGCCGCTGCTGCAACCGATTACCAATCAGGGATTCGGTCCTGCTTAATGGGATGTGTGGGCAGGCCCGCTTCGCTTGAAGTTGACGTTGGAAATTCACTCGGCTTTCGCTTCTGCATCCTTATAAAGCTTGTATTCCACACTATCGATCAGAGCCAGCCAGCTCGCTTCGATCACGTTTTCGCTGACCCCGACGGTGCTCCAGACATCGGTGTGGTCTCGACTTTCGATCACGACACGAACTCTCGCGGCAGTTCCTTCGGTGGAGTTAATGACGCGGACCTTGTAGTCGACAAGCTGCATCTGGGCGAGGTTCGGATAGGCGGCGGAGAGGGCCTTACGCAGAGCCGTGTCGAGGGCGTTCACCGGACCGTCCCCTTCTGCGACCACATGTTCGGTACGGGAATTGACTCGCAGTTTGATCGTGGCCTCGGTAATCGTTCCCCGGCCTGCCGTCGTTTCGACATTGACACGATACTGCAAGGGCTGAAACTTCGGCTCGTAGACTCCCGCTTCTTTGCGGACCAGCAGGTCGAATGAGGCTTCGGCCGCTTCGAACTGGTATCCCTCATTCTCGAGGTCCACAACGCGTTCGAGAATCCGCGCCATCAGTTCCTTGTCATTCTTGATTTCAAACTTCGTCGTCTTGGCGATGATGTTGGAACGCCCCGAGAGTTCACTGACCAGAACCCGCCGCTGGTTGCCGACGGTTTCCGGCGGGATATGTTCGTAACTGGAGGCCAGTCGATTGACGGCATGGACGTGCATCCCTCCCTTATGTGCGAAGGCGCTTGAACCGACAAACGCCTGCCCCGACCGGAAGTTCATATTCGCAATTTCGTAGACGTACCGTGAAAGCTCGGTCAGGTGGATCATGCCCCCTTCGAGCAGGACGTCGTATCCCTTTTTCAGGCCCAGATTGCCGACGACGCTGATCAAGTCGACATTGCCGCAACGTTCACCAATCCCATTGATGGTCCCCTGGACCTGGACAGCACCGTGATCGACAGCGGCGAGGGAATTGGCGACGGCCAGTTCACAGTCATTGTGGCAATGAATCCCGACGGGGACCTTGAGAACTTTCCGGACGGCATCGACGGCGGCTGCAATTTCTTCGGGCAGGCGACCCCCATTCGTGTCGCAAAGAACAATGGTGTCGGCCCCGGCTTCCTGTGCGGCCGAGACGGTCCTGAGTGCGAAGTCAGGGTTGGCACGGAACCCATCGAAAAAGTGTTCAGCGTCATAAAAGACCTGGCGGCCTTCGGCTTTGAGGAAGGCGATCGAATCGCGGATCATGGCCAGATTTTCCGCTTCGTCGATGTTGAGCACCTCGCGGACATGCAGGTCCCAGGTCTTGCCGACAATCGTGACGACAGGGGATCGGGCGTCGCGCAGGGCGATCATGCCGATGTCGTCTTCCGCTGCGCAACCTCGCCGTCGGGTCATTCCGAATGCAACGATTTTCGCGTGCTTGAGTGTCAGGTCCCGCACGCGGTGAAAGTATTCCGCATCCTTGGGATTCGAAAGAGGATATCCCCCTTCAATAAAGTCGATGCCGACCTCGTCGAGTTTTTGTGTGATCAGCAGTTTGTCCTGAAGCGAGAAGTTGACACCTTCGCCCTGGCTGCCGTCGCGTAACGTCGTATCGTAGATCTGGATTCTCGACATAGGTCTGCTTTCAGTATCACATCAAGAAAAAAGCCCTCAGGTCTGACCTGAGGGCTAGTGTTTTACTAGTGTTGTATTCGCAAGAACACCCAAAGGCCTGTTACAGGTCTCCAATAATCGATACGACAATCATCCCGGCGATGAACGCCTGAGAAGCACATCGAAGTCGAATTACCGGTGGGAGAGGCATCAAAATCGCCTTGTGAAGCAATCAGCCAATTGCAGGCAGCTCAGTCTTGACGAGCGGGAATCATAAACAGACAGGGGGAAAACGTCAAACTGTCACCCGGGGCGGTCATGACGCGCTGCGGCGCTTACGCTGCCACTGTGCATCGTGATCGATTACACTGCTGACAGCGCACAAGTCCTCGCGACGTTCAGATTCAAGCAGGCGAGGCGACCACGGACCTGCCGGCGACGAGAGCGTGTCGGTCTTGCTGCGGCTTGAATCGCTTTTCCTTCCGCGTGATTGCCCCTGATGGGAGCCGATTGCCCACAGAGGGAGTGGCAGTGAAAGCCGGGCCGCTGGCTGGACAGGTTGGGCGGCGCTTGTCGCAGTTTGACTCATTCACTTTTTTGGAACCTTGGTTATGTCGAGTTGCGTACTCGCCTATTCAGGCGGTTTGGATACATCGGTGATTCTCGGCTGGTTGCAGGACGAAGGCTATGACGTTCACTGCGTCTATGTCGATCTGGGGCAACCGGGTGAAGATCGTGACGCGGTGCTGAAAAAAGCGTATGCCTGCGGCGCCAAGTCCGCTCGAATTGTCGACGCTCAGGAAGAACTCTGCCGCGATTTCGCTTTCCCGGTCATGCAGTGGCAGGCCAAATACGAAGGGGTTTACCTGCTGGGGACGTCGATCGCGCGTCCGCTGATTTCCAAGATCTGCCTGCAGGTTGCTCGTGAAGTCGGGGCCGAAGCTTACGCTCACGGTGCCACGGGAAAAGGGAACGATCAGTGTCGCTTCCAGTTGGCGGCGGAAGCGCTCGAGCCAGGCGTGAAAATCATCGCTCCCTGGCGAATTGATAAGTATCGCAACAAGTTCCCCGGCCGGACCGAAATGATCGCGTTCTGCCAGGAAAAGGGGATTCCGGTCAAAGCTTCGGTCGCCAAGCCGTACAGTTCGGACGAAAACTGCCTGCACATCAGTTATGAAGCGGGTGTCCTGGAAGATCCGAAGGTGACCGGAGTCGATGTCCCTGACTACGGCATGACCGTGTCACCGCAGGAAGCTCCTGATAAGAGCGAAGAAGTGACGATCGGATTTGAACAGGGTGTGCCCGTGACCTTGAACGGCAAGAAGGTCAGCCCGCTGACGATGGTGCTCGAACTGAACAAGATCGGTGGCCGCAACGGAATCGGGCGGCTCGACATGATCGAGAACCGGTTTGTCGGGATGAAGAGCCGCGGTGTGTACGAAGCCCCCGGAATGACGTTGCTCTACGAAGCCCATCGCTATGTTGAGCAATTGACGCTCGACCGGGACCTGCTGCACCTGCGTGATCGCCTGTCGCCCGAAGTGGCCGAGATGGTCTACTACGGTTTCTGGTACACGGCGAAAATGGATGCCCTGATGGCGTTCAACAAGCAGACCCAGTCCGTGGTGACGGGTGAAGTCGGCCTGCGGCTGTACAAAGGAAACATCACCGTCACCAGTCGAACCAGCCCGAACAGTCTTTACGACGACAAGATCGCCAGCATGGAAGCGGGTGGTTCGTACAACCAGAACGACGCCGAAGGGTTCCTGCGGCTGATGGGCTTGCCCGGTCGCGTTCAGGGACGCGTCAGACCCCGCGCATACTGATCGTCAGCTTTCCCCGGACCCGGTCTGACCTGGGATCGCTCCTTCAATTCGATGCGATATGCGTTCGCCAGCAGGTCCTTAGTTATCCGGGGCCTCTGGCGAACGCCCGATTCAGAACACTCATCCTGCTCTTGCGGGATGAGTGTTCGTCGTTAGATCAGCCGAATGGGCGAGGCCAGGGCAAGCTGTATTGCCAATATCTTTCAGCTCAAACTCCGCATGCAGGAACGAAGTCTGCATTGGGGTAGCTGCTACGAAATCTCCACCCTGCGACCCCGTCCCGCTTCATCGTCGACGGTCAGAGTGATCACGTGGCACGTCCGCGTGATGTTTAATGAGTTCAGCGGGAGCGTCGCCACGTGTCCCAGGCTGTTAGAGCGGCGCTTGCGATGCTATCTCGGTTTCCGGGCTACTTGATTGAATCGATGAACTTTTCGAGTTCTTCGTCGGTCATAAAGGCTTCTTCGACTTCCAGGATGACGACCGCCCGGTCTCGTTTGCCGCGGAAATGGCCCGTCACGCGGCGGTAGCGAGTCGTCGAGGCCCGGTCTTCTCCTCGTTCGATTTGGAAAGTGGCATTGCTGTTCCGGATGACAATGGTCCGAGTCGTCTGTTCTGTTAGATCGAGCTTGCGAAGTTCGGGGATCATCTTTTCAAGGACGTCTTGAAGCTGCTCATACTGTCCCTGATAGGGCATCAACTTGAAGTACAACTGGCCGACTACCATCACGCCACGACCTTCCTGATGCACGAACTTCGCGACATCCATGCGGAGGAGGGCGTTGTCGATGGTGCTGCCGGTTTTCCCGACGAATTGATCGGGCAGTGTCCAGTCGACGATCTGCGAGGCGGCTTCCTCGGCCCCAGCAGGGGTGTCGACGACGTTGGGGCCGAAGAACAGCAAACCTAGAAAACAACATCCGGCGCAAGCAAAAAAACTGCAGCAGACGACGATGGCAATGATCGAGAGCACCCGCTGCAGGCCTCGCTTACGCGGTGGGGCGGGGATGTAGATGGGCGGCGTTTCAGATTCTGGCATCGAGTCCTTTCGGGTCGCTCCGGGAAAGTATCACGTTCTGCGCTTCCACAAGTTAGCAGTTCGTCCGACCGCCGTTAACCCTACTGGCGTTGGAGGTGTTCGGAAGGGACACCCCTCGCTGTCACCCGGTTCATCTCCGATCCGAAGTGGTCGAAGTGATGGGTAAATTGAGACAAACGAGCGGGAAATCACGGTGTGGGGGACTGACATTGACCGATTTTCGAAAAGCCGCGTATTCTCCGGACTGCATCCCGCTGGGAAGCCCTTTGGAGAAGGGTCTGGCTGGTCACCGCACGAAATTCAGGGAAGAACCTCATGTCGGTCGAAACGACTTCGTCGCCGCAATATCGTCGAGCCGGCTGGTGGCTCTGGTTGACGCTGACCGTGATTGTCTGCTCCGTTGTGGGACTGTCGATTCGCAATGGTCAGGAACGGTCGGTGACGGGCGCATATCAGTCCGCCGTCGTCCACTGGTTTGCCGGCGAACCCCTGTACAACATGCAAGGGCATGGGTTCCTGTACCTGCCTCAGGCGGCCCTGACGTATGCACCCTGGGCCTTTCTGCCGCATACGGCTAGTGAGCTTGTCTGGCGGATGTGCATGATCGCTGTGCTCGCGGGAAGCTTGAGTCGGATGACGAAGCTGCTGGGGGGCGAGGGTCGCTGGTTTTTCATTGCCACCGCTGCCTCTGTCGTGCTCGCCTGGGGTTGTGCCCGAAATGGCCAGTCGACACTGTTGATTACCGGGTTGATGATCTACGCCGCAGCGGACTTGAGCGAACAGCGCTGGTGGCGCGCCACGGCATTGTTATCGCTCGCCTTCGCATTTAAGCCCCTGGCACTCGTCATGATCATGCTGGCCGCAGTGGTCTATCCAAAAACGTCGTGGCGTCTGGTGATCGGCCTGATCATCGTCGGGCTGGTCCCTTTCGCGACTCAGCGGCCCGACTATGTGATCTCGCAATATCAGGCCTGTGTGCAGAATCTCGATGTAACGTTCAAGGTGGGGGAAACGGGATACTGGGCCCAGTTCTTCGGCATGCTGCAGGTTGCGGGTGTGGACCTGCCGTCCCCACTTCGAACAGGAATCCGGCTCGTGGCGGCTGCTTCGACACTGCTGGCCTGCTGGCAGGCGGCACGACATTTGTCACCACAGCGAGCAGCCTTGTATCTCTTTTCGTCTACGGCCTGTTACCTGATGCTGTTTAACTCCCGTACCGAGGGGAATACCTACACGATGGTGGGACCCGTTTACGGCGCATTGCTCGCGGAAGCCGCTCTGGTCCGGAAGGACAGGCGAGCCACCGCATGGATGATTGCCGCCGTGGTTCTCACCTTGTCCAACTACGAACTCGGTGTGCTGTTTACGCCGCGCGATCGAGCGATCTGGATCTCTCCTCTCGTCTGCATCGGTGTGTCGAGCTATCTCGTGGGACGG
Source organism: Schlesneria sp. DSM 10557 (assembly GCF_041860085.1). Lineage (NCBI taxonomy): Bacteria > Pseudomonadati > Planctomycetota > Planctomycetia > Planctomycetales > Planctomycetaceae > Schlesneria > Schlesneria sp. DSM 10557. The sequence goes on along the minus strand of NZ_CP124747.1, from coordinate 3,450,683 downwards.
CTTCTGAGCGAGATCACCGCCGCTTCGGGGCGCACGAGTGAGAAGGGGTCTGATGAGCGTCTCACGAATGACATTTCGCATGCCCGAGCGGCATAGCGGCCTCATGCTCGAAGTACATCGTGGACAGGGGATCGCCCTCGCAGATCCTCTTCACTGTGCGTGACCGGCGATGGTTTTTTTGCCACTGCAGAGGGGCGACCACTCCGATAGGGGCGACCACGATGGGACATCGGATGCGATTCCCCCATTCAGCCGGTTCTTCCAGCGGGACGGCTGCGATGCTGCGTTTCACTCTGAACCAAAATGATCACAACCGCACCGGTCTGATTCCGGTGCGGTTGTGATCTGAATGCTGATTGTGATCTGAACGCTTAATCTGAACGCTTAGTGGTGTGCTCGCTCACGTGGGGTCAGGAGAACATGAGGGCGAAGCTGAACCTCGTGCCTGTGAGCGGTGATCGACTTTCGCAGGCAGGAGCGGACAATTCGGTCGCAGAGTACCGGAAAATCGATGCCGACTCTGGCCGCCGCTTTCGGGAGCAGGCTGTGATCAGTAAATCCAGGGATCGTGTTGATTTCCAGAACCCACGCCTGATTCTGTGCGTCGAGTCGTAGATCGACTCGCGCCAGACCACTCGTCCCAATGGCCGAGCAGGCATTCCAGGCCACTCGTTCCAGTGACTCGACCACGTCTGCGGGAACTCCCGAGTCGAAGACGTACCGCGTCTGATTGTCCTCGTACTTCGCCTGCCAGTCGTAGAAAGGGCGATCGGTTTCGATCTTGATGGCAGGCAAGACTTGCAGGTCGATCAGTCCGACGGTCCATTCGGTCCCTTCGATCATCGCTTCGATAATGCCGACGGAATCGAATTGAAAACACGTCCGAAGAGCCCCAGTCAGTTGACCCGGATTTCGAACGATGCTGACGCCGAGGCTGGAGCCCTGAGTGTCGGGTTTCACGACGAGAGGGTATCCGATTTCCTCTGCTTTTTGGCGAATCTCGTTGAGATCATCGTTGTAGTGAATGGTTGTAAAAGCGGGGGTGGGGACACCGAACAGTTCAAACTGCTCTTTTGCTGCTGACTTGCTGAATGCCAGTCGCGATGCCACGGCGCCGCTTCCGGTATAGCGAACACCCGCTTCGTCGAGAATATGCTGGACTTGACCGTCCTCACCGAAAGAGCCGTGCAGAGCCACGAAGGCGACATCAAACTGCGACCAGTCGATCCCTGCCACATCGACGATGGCGGGATCAAGCTGCAGCACCTGATGCCCGGTCTCGGTCAGGGCGTCGGCGACTGCCTGACCGCTTTTCAGGCTGATTTCCCGCTCTTCCGAATCCCCGCCAGCGAGGACAGCGACACGCAGTGGAGTTGTTTTGGGAGACATAGACCGCATCCTTGCGATTGTGTTTTCAGTCTCGAACGGCAAATCCGCGACAATCCTTGTCGCGGAAGACTACGGGACAAGGATTGTCCCATCACCTATCCGATGAATTCGTCTTTGAGGAAGACAAACTGGCCCAATGAATCAACTAGCGCGCACCCAGTTCGACGACAGGAAGGCTCTCCCGCCGAAAGCGGCTCACACGGTTAATATCACAAGATCCGACGACCGAAGCCGCAAAAGGCGCGAACGGCATCCCGCGTCTGAATCCAGCTCTCGACGCGCGCGAACGCTACCAGATTTTGATTTCCGGCTCTAGATGGACTCCGAACTGCTCGGAAATCTTCGATCGGACCAGGTCGATCAAACGTAACACGTCGCTGGACTTGGCACCGGGGTACGTCACGATGAAGTTGGCGTGACGTTCGCTGATCTCGGCACCGCCAATCCGCGTCCCTTTCAGTCCCGCCTGCTCGATCAGCATACCGGCCCGCTGACCGCGAGGGTTCTTGAAGATGCAGCCCGCAGACTGCGAGCTGAGTGGCTGAACAGCTTTTTTGGCAATCCAGTTCATCTTGAGCTTCTGTGAGATGGCTTCAGGATCGTCGGAGCGAAGCTCAAACTCTCCTTCGAGAATCAGAAGTTCATTCAGGTTGCTTTGTCGATAATCGAACGAGAGTTCATCCTGACTGCGGACGACGACTTCGCCCAGGGAGGTCAGGCCCGTCACGCTGGTGACCAGTTGCGAGATTTCTCCCTGTCGGCCCCCGGAGTTTCCGCACAAGGCGCCGCCGATCGTTCCGGGGATCCCCGCCAGATTCTCGAAACCTGACAGGCCGGCACGGACTGTCTCCGAAATCACGCGTGAAAGGAGCGCACCGGAGCCGGCCCGTACCTTGTTTCCTTCGATATGCACTTCTGCAAAGACCGGGGAGGTCAGTCGAATGACGGCTCCACTGACCCCTTCATCTTTGACGAGCAGATTCGATCCGCCCCCCAGAATGTGGATGGGGATCTGTTCTTCATGACAGACAGTCACGAATTGCTTTAACTCCTCCACAGATCGGGGTGTGACCAGATATTGGGCGGGACCCCCAAGTCGCAACCAGGTGTAGGGTGCCAACGGTTCGTCCCGTTGCAGAATTTCATTGAACGCGTCGAGTGAACTCATAATGTATCCGGTCGATGTCGCCAGCCCCCATGGTCACGATGAAATCTCCGGGGCGCATTGCATCCTCTAATGTGTTCACGATCTGGTCAAGCGACGGATAGAACCTGGCCTTCACGCCATTGGCTGAGATCCGTTCCGCAAGCTGCCCGGCGATGGCGTGAGGTTCCTGATTCACGGATTCCCTGGCCGCATACACAGGGGCGATGATAACTTCGTCGGCCATGGCGAAACTTGCGGCAAACTCGTTCATCAAAGTGACTGTCCGCAGAACCTGATGCGGTTGGAACACGCACCACAGGCGGGCTGCCCCTGCGATGTCGCGCAGGGTTTGCAGGGTGATTTTGACCGCCGTGGGGTGATGGGCGTAGTCATCAAACAGCTGTGTTCCGCGGCATTCCCCCACGCGTTCCAACCGACGCCGTATACCGGGGAAGTCAGTCAGTCCCTGCTGAATCGTTTCCACTGAAACGCCGATTTCGGCCGTGATAGCGGCGGCAGCCATCGCATTCCCGACGTTATGAAGGCCGTGCAGGGGCAGGTTGATCCGACTGATGGGATGGCCGTGATGTAAGAGCTGAAACTCTGTTCCCACCGAGGTTTGGGTGATGCCCGTCGCCCGCCAGTCAGCAGCCAGCGAAGTTCCGAACGACGTCCGCCGGGCCGATGTCGAAGCGTGCCTGGCGACAGAGGTAGAAGTTTCTGAGTCCGCGTTAAACAACAGCACACCGTCACCGCAGGTTTGCGAGGCGAACCGGGTGAAGGCGGTTTCAAGGGCCGGTAAGGTCGGGTAACAGTCGAAGTGGTCAGGCTCGACGGACAGGATGACGTTGTATCTGGGGTGAAAGTCGAGAAAGCTCTGCTGAAATTCGCAGCTTTCGGCGACGAACAAATCTCCCGCGCCGATCCAGCCACTGCGGCCTGAATCGCACATTTCCGCGCCGAGGACAACACCCGAGAGGCGGTTCGCCCTCTCCAGAATTTTTGCCGTCATGGCTGTGGTTGTGCTTTTCCCGTGCGTTCCGGCGATGCAGACGGCTGCCCCAGGGCGTGCCAGCTGGCTCACCCTCTGACTGTACGATTGCTGGGGAATTCCTCGCCGTTCCGCCTCTTTTCGTTCAACGTTATCGGGACGGATTGCCGGGCTGTAGACAAGTTGGGCAGTCCGGGGCGGAATATTCTGAGCTGCGTGCCCGTGGCGAAACAACAGGCCTCGGTTCATTAACTTCTGGATCGCGGGGGGGGCAGGTTGTAAGTCAGACCCGGACAGCGACCAACCCTGATCCATCAGAACTTCCGCCAATGCGCGCATGCCGCTTCCGCAAATGCCGACAAGGTGAGCCGATGCAGGGGAATCGCTGTTCATGGAAATCCGATTTAGTGTTCCCGGAGGAGTGAGAAGTGGCAGGCTCACCCCGGTCGCAAAGGTCCGTTTTTTCGTCCGGAAGTTGTCGAATTCAATATTCGTAAGGTGCGGTGAGTGAACGACTTGTCACTATCAGAAGGGCTCGGTTGGTTGATCCCAAGACGTTTACTGGATAAACTGCTGTCTGAGTGAAGCCGCCCGCTGGCGTCTGGGGTGATCGTCATGAGCACCGCATTGGTTGCATCCTGGTTTGCATCACGAACGTCGTGACGAAGAAACTCATCGACTCTGGAAACCCCTTGATGTCGCAAATTGTCGAAATTCGCCGAAGCGACGATCCCCGTGACGCCATCCACCGGGCGTGTCATCGCCTGGCAGAAGGTGATCTTGTCGCGTTCCCGACCGAGACAGTTTATCTGATTGTCGCGAATCCGCAGAGCCCCGAGGGTGTCGAAAAACTTGTTTCTCTCGAGTCACCAGCTCCTCGCACGTTGCTGCTCAAGTCTCATTTCGAGCTGTGGGACTATGTCCCCAAGTTGCCCGCGAATGCAGATAAACTCGCGCGCAGGGGCTGGCCGGGGCCGCTGACACTCGGGCTGAATCAGTCGCTGGTGAGCGGCTTGTTTAACGATCTGGCGGAACATGCGCGGCGTGCGCTGCTTGCCGACGACAAAGGCATTCGGTTTCGAGTTTCGGCTCATCCCCTGTTAATTGATACACTTCGGCTTTGCCCGACCCCGCTGATTGCCAGCTCGGAAGTCTCGGCCCTTCACGGTCCCATGCCAAGAAACGCAGCAGAAGTCGCTGCGCGGTATGGCGATCGGGTATCGATGATTATTGATGACGGCCCCTGTCGATACGGCGACCCTTCCACCGTCGTGAACGTGTCGGAAAACGAATGGAACGTGTCAGAGCAGGGTGTCGTTTCGGAATGTACTCTCAAGCGGCTTTGCAGTGAGGTTTACCTCTTCATCTGCACCGGAAATACCTGTCGAAGCCCTATGGCGGAAGCCTTATTTCGCCGACTGCTGGCCAAACAATTAAAGTGTCAGGACGAAGAATTGATCGACCTGGGATTTAATGTTCTGTCAGCGGGAATGTCGGCGGGAAGCGGTTCGCCGGCCAGTCGCGAGGCGGTCAATGTGCTGGCGGAAGACGGAATTGACCTTCGAAATCACGAAAGCCAGCCACTCACGGAACGACTTCTGCTACACGCCGATCATGTCCTGACGATGACTCGCGGCCATCGTCAATCCATTTTGAACCTGTATCCGGATCTGGCTGACCGAGTTCGACTGCTTTCGTCCGAGCAGGGCGACATTGCCGACCCTTATGGTGGTGGTCCGCGTGACTACGCGGAATGCAAGGAGAGCATCGAGAAAAATCTGAAAATGTTAATTTCGCAGCTCGTCCCTCTCAGATCGTAAACTCTTCGCGGGCCGAGATTTTTGTTATGATTCGGTCGCAGTGAAGCATCCTGAATTCCCGACCGTCCAGAGATTCGAGTCGCTCTTTATGAAAATTGTTGTCGCCAGTGATCATCGTGGCTTTCAGGTGAAGGGCAGGATTCTTGCCCAGGTCGCCGAGCTGGGCCATGAGACGATCGATATGGGGCCGGTGAACGCGGATATCGTGGATTATCCCGACTTTGGGGCTCAGGGTGCCCGCGCCGTTTCCGACAACGAAGCCGATCGAGCGATTCTCATCTGCGGCAGTGGAATTGGGATGAGCATCGTCGCCAACAAGTTTCCCCGCGTGCGGGCCGCTTTGTGTCATGACGAATTGACCGCCGAGATGAGTCGTCGTCATAACGACGCAAATGTCCTGTGCCTGTCGGCCGATCTGTTGGGGGAACGACTGACATCCCGGATGATCGAGATCTGGCTCGGCACAGAATTTGAAGGGGGGCGACACGCCCGCCGTATCGGCAAGATTGCTGATCTGGAAACACAGGACGATCTTCCTGCTGCGGACTGTACACCATGTAGCTAGGGTGCGGTCCGGATTGCGATCTGAGCTCTCGCAAATCAGAATAGGCGTGAAGTGTTCGTCGACCCCGGCGGCATCGCGTTGATCAATTCATTACCAAACAGTACCAACAAAACTTTCGCTGATGCGAACGGAGTCTTTGCTGAATGAGTCCCGAACAATTGAAGTATTCCACGACTCACGAATGGGTCGCGATCGAAGGTGATATCGCTACGATCGGTATCACCGACTTTGCTGCCCAGTTGCTGAGCGACCTGGTCTTTGCTGATCTTCCTGCGGTCGGCAAGAAGCTGGTTCAGGGACAGCCGTTCGGCGAAGTCGAAAGCGTCAAGGCGGTGAGTGACCTTTATTCTCCCGTGACGGGGGAAGTGATTGCAACGAACGAGCGGCTGACGGAACGGACTGGTGCCGACGGCAAGGCGCTCTCTGCCGAACTGGATCTGCTGACCAACAGCCCGTTTGAAGAAGGCTGGATGATCAAGGCAAAAGTCGCAAATCCCGCAGAGCTGGCGTCGTTGCTCGATCAGTCTCAATACAAGTCACACTGCGAGCAATCGGGTCATTGACCATTTCCAAAGGTTTTTTAAGTGTCTTACCTGTTTTGTACACCCGACGAGCAACAGCAGATGCTCGATCGGATCGGTGTTGATTCCCTGCAAACTCTGATCGATCAAATTCCCGCAGAGCTGCAGCTTCGCGGGCCGCTGAACCTGCCGCCTGCCCTGACGGAACTGGAGCTGGAACAGCATCTCGCCCGGTTGGCATCGCGTAATATCGGCGCTTCAGCGCGAGCCTGCTTCATGGGTGGTGGGGCATACGATCACTACATCCCGAGTGTCGTCGATGAGATCGCGTCACGGGGGGAATTCTATACGGCTTACACGCCCTACCAGGCGGAAGCGAGTCAGGGAACGCTACAGGCGTTCTTCGAATTCCAGTCAATGATTGCGCAGTTGACTGGTTTGGACGTTGCGAACTCCAGTCTCTACGACGGTGGAAGCGGTGTTGCCGAAGCGGCCCTGATGGCGATGCGATGCACGAATCGAACCGGCCGAATCGTCGTCGCCGGATCCTTGAATCCGGAATACGTCGAAACGCTGAAGACGTACCTTGTCAACAAGACGACCGAACTGGTTGTCGTTCCGACACCGGGCGGCTCTGTCGATCTGGATCAGTTGGAAAAAGAAATCAACGACCAGACGGCCTGCGTCATCATTCAGCAGCCGAACTTCTTTGGCTGCCTTGAAGATCTGGAAGCTGTCGGAAAGCTGGCTCACCAGTCAGGCGCCCTGTTCGTGGTTTCGTTCGACCCCCTCAGTCTTGGAATTCTGAAGCGTCCCGGAGATGTGGGGGCCGACATTGCAGTCGCCGAAGGCCAGTCGCTCGGAATCCCGCTGCAGTTTGGGGGGCCCTTCCTGGGAATTCTGGCCTGTCGTCAGCAGTTTGTCCGGAAGATGCCGGGACGATTGATCGGACAGACCGTTGATCGAACTGGCAAGCGGTGCTTCTTCCTGAATCTGCAGGCTCGTGAGCAGCACATCCGCCGCGCCGGTGCGATGAGCAACATCTGCACGAACCAGGGACTCATGGCATTGCGAGCAACCGTCTATCTCTCGTTGCTGGGGCCGCACGGTTTGAAGGAAGTCGCAGAACTCAGTTGTCGCAAAGCTCACTATGCGGCCGATCGGCTTAAGGTGATCGACGGATGTGAGCTGCTGTTTGGTCGGCCATTCTTCAAAGAATTTGTGCTGAAGTATAAACACAGCGCCGACGTGGCAATTCGTAAGGCCGCCAGCGCGAACATTGATATCGGTCCAGCACTGAGTCGCATTTCAGGCCTGGACTGGATTCCCGAGGCAGATCGTGACAACTGCCTGCTGGTCGCAGTTACCGAGTCGCGAACGAAGGAAGAGATTGATCGACTGGTCACGGCACTCGCCGGGAACTAGCGTCGCTCGATTCCGATGAAATTGAAATGCCCCTGGTGGTCCTGTTGAGCCCATCAGGGGCGTTTTCATTTCGGTTCTCTCGCAGTCCTTTCGGGCTGGTTCCGTGACGTGTGGGTCTCATACGTCGAACTGAATTCCCTGAGCAAGCGGGAGCTGTGTTGAGTAGTTAATCGTGTTGGTCGCCCGGCGCATGTAGTTTTTCCAACTATCGGAGCCGGACTCGCGCCCGCCACCCGTTGCCTTCTCGCCTCCAAAGGCTCCGCCAATTTCCGCCCCACTGGGGCCGACATTGACGTTGACGATTCCACAATCAGATCCGGCAGCCGAACAGAATGCTTCCGCCTCGCGCATGTCCGTTGTCATGATGGACGAGGCCAGTCCCTGGGGAACGCTGTTATGAAGCTCGATTGCCTCGTCAAAGGTCCGATATCGTTGCACGTAAAGGATGGGAGCAAACGTTTCTTCGTGAACGATACTTCTGGTCGGCGTGCCGGGGAGTGAAGTCGCCGCGGAACCCCGGAGAGGGAAGCTGGCAATCGCAGGTTGCACGTAAGTTCCCCCCTGAGGAACATTCTCTTTCAGGCGCCGTCCCCCATGCACAGTCGCTCCTTCGGCGGAAGCTCGTTGGAGTGCGGCTTCCATCGCGTGCCACGCTGCTTCGTCGATCAGGGGGCCGACGAGTGTGCCAGGTTGGGCGGGATTTCCAATCGGAAGACGGTCGTAAATGGGGACCAGACGGTCAATGACCTTGTCAGCGAGGTCCTCATGGACAATCAATCTCCGCAGCGTCGTGCAGCGTTGTCCACAGGTTCCGACGGCAGAAAAGACAATGGCACGAAGCGTCAGCTCCAGATCGGCGCTGGGGGTGACGATCATCCCGTTGTTCCCCCCCAGTTCCAGCAATGAGCGGCCCAGCCTCGCCGCCACCCGCTGCGCGACAGCACGCCCCATCGCCGTAGAACCCGTCGCCGACACCAGTGGGATCTCAGCAGCGTCCGCCAGTCGCTCGCCGACGTCTCTCATTCCCACGATGACTGAAGAGACCGCAGGGGGGATATCGGACATTTCCTGAAGTACCGAAGCGACAACTGCCTGACAGGCGAGCGCACACAGGGGTGTCTTTTCCGAGGGTTTCCAGATGACGGGATCACCACAGACCCAGGCGAGTGCCGCGTTCCAGGCCCAGACGGCCATCGGGAAGTTGAATGCGGTGATCACACCGACAGGCCCCAAGGGATGCCATTGCTCGGCGAGTCGGTGCAGGGGACGTTCGCTGGCGATTGTCAGACCATAGAGCTGACGACTCAGTCCTGCGGCAAAATCACAGATGTCGATGACTTCCTGCACCTCGCCCAGGGCTTCCTGAGTGATCTTCCCCGCTTCCCAGGTGATCACGGCAGCGAGATCGGGTTTCAGTTCGCGAAATCGATTTCCGACACGACGAACGAACTCGCCCCTGGCCGGGGCGGGGATCACTCGCCAGCGGCGGAACGCATCCGTCGCAGCTTCGAGAACCGGGGTCACGTCATCGGCGGAAGCGGCCTGCAGAGTTCCCAGGATGGTTCCATCAATGGGAGAGCGGCTCGAGACAGGGCCTGCAGATCCTGCACGATTGCAGTTGCCGATCCCGATGGCGGACAGGTTTTGATTCAGTCCCAGCCGCCCCAGCACCGTCTGAATAGCGTCCATAAGCGTTGTCCCTTCGTTGGTCGACAATCCTTCGCCCGACAAAACCATTCTCAGGTGTTCAGCGCCGGTTGCCAAGGGCTCGAGTTCCCCGAACACGGTGTTTGCACCTTTGTTATGCTCATCGTGGGGGGCTTCGATGAGGGGATCTCAGGTCCGCTTTGCGGGGTCTGCCCCGTGTCTCTCTCTCTCAGCGGACGGGAAGAGCGAAAGTCTCCGGAATTATTTGCAGGACGTCATCAACGACAGAACCCCTGACACAGACTGTGACAGGGGTTCTGCAGAAGGTTTTCAGTCCGGCCTGCGGGTCTCGGGTCAGTTGCCGTGTGGATACTTACCCGGCCGAAGGAGGGCCGAAGCCAGCGTTATTTCAGAACTACTTGGCGGCTTTGGCGAGTTCCGCTTCCAGGGTTTTGACCACTTCGGGAGCGTCTGGCTTGGTGGCGGTGGGGAACCGGGCAACGATCTCACCATTGCGGCCGATGACGAACTTTTCGAAGTTCCACTTGATCGGACCATCTTTGGCGGTCAGTTGCTTGTAGAGCGGTGCGGCGTCTTCGCCGTTGACGTCAATCTTGGAAAAGAGGTCGAACGAGACGTCATACTTCGACTTACAGAATTTGACGATCTCTTCTTCCGTCCCCGGTTCCTGAGCGCCGAACTGGTTGCAGGGGAAGCCGACAACTTCCAAACCCTTTTCGTGGTATTTGTCCTGGAGGGCTTCGAGTTGCTTGTACTGAGGAGTGGCACCACAGGCACTGGCGACGTTAACGACCAGCAGAACTTTCCCCTTGTACTTTTCAGCAAGGTTGACTTCTTTGCCGTCGATCGACTTCATCTTGTGGTTGAGCACTTTAGAACCCTTTTCTTCGGCCTGGGCCGGGGCCGAAGTCATTGCGACAGCGACAGCGGCAAAAAACGTCAGGGCGAGCAGTCTCATCGGGAGGTACTCCTGGGCAGGATGCTGATGCGGACGAGCCGACGACCCGCATGGGCCGCACGATTGGGAAACTCGTCACGCACGACATACCACGTAGTGTATCCTCCCGGAACGGGATGACCAGCCACACTGCTGATCAGCGCGCCTCTCAGGCGGCATCTTCCCGTTGTTCACCGACGTCCTCGTGATCGACCACGGCCAGCCGCGGTCCTTCGACTCGTTCCGTCATCCAGGGAGCCAGGCGTGCTTCGAGCGTCTCGATGCGGCTGCGGAGTTGATCGTACTGCGACATCCAGCGCTCGTGGCTGGTCGTAAACAGCCGCTGCATCTGGGATTCCCGTTCAAACTGCTGTGCGACAGTTTGTTTCATGCGGGTGACGGCTTGTTCGATCAGGCGGACGTTCGAAAAGTTGGTGCGATCGGATTCCGTCAGGGCGAACATCAGATAAAGCTCCTGTCAGGTAGGCCAGTAGAGAGTGAGTGATCGGAGGATGACCACGACTATCGACCTGACAGCGCGAGCTGCTTGATTGGCTTAGGTAAGATTTGCCGAAACTGGAGCCTTTGCATTCGAGTTGAGGGAAGATTTCTGATGCAGCGACTGTTCTGATTATGTCAGATGGGGCGTTGACGCTCGATGAGATAGGTGGCTAATGCTTCCTGCCATGTAGGCATGTTCCAGCCCAGGACCCGCTCCAGTTTTGAGCAATCCAGTACGCTGTAGTGGGGACGTCGTGCCCGTGCACCGTAGTCCGCCGTGGTAATCGGAATGACGTTCGTCGGAAGGTGCGATTGTCGCATGATCTCTTTGGCAAATTCGTACCATGAGCAACTCCCTGCATTCGTCGCGTGATAAAGGCCGTACTCTTCTGTTTTGACCAGGTCAAGGATGGCGGAAGCGAGATTGGCGGTTGCGGTCGGGGTGCAGCGCTGGTCCTCGACCACTTTCAACTCGGGACGTTCCCGTCCCAGTCGCAGCATCGTTTCGACGAAGTTCCCTTTGCCGTGCATGGCGTTTCGCCCGTAAAGACCGCAGGTCCTGACGACGAAGTGCCGGGGGCAGTGTGCTCTGACAAGCTGTTCGCCTGCATATTTGCTGGCAGCATAGGTGCTGATCGGCAGCGGCTCGTCTTCTTCTTTCCAGGGGCGGTTCCCCGTGCGGCCGTCATAGACATAGTCCGTTCCGACATGGACCAGTTTCAGGTCGTGCTCACGGCAATAGTCGGCGAGCAGTCCGGGGCCGCGACGGTTGGTCAACATGGCCGCTTCCCGTTCGGTTTCTGCCTTGTCGACGAAGTTGTAAGCCGCGCAGTTAATCACAGCGTTGGCACGTTCGCGGTCCAGGACGCTGGTGACGCTCGCCGCATCCGAGATGTCGATATCGGCGTGCCCCAGCGGGATCGCTTGCGCTCCCAGGCGAGCAACCAGATCGCTTCCTAATTGCCCCCTGGCCCCAATAACCGCCACTCGCATCATGCTGTTCAAACTCCTGTCGGTGTGTATTGTCATCGCGAGAACATACCAGATGTGAGAAGCGAGAAAACCCTGATCCCGCCCCGGATGTGTCGCCGCTACCTTCCTGTCATACAGGTTCTGATTATGACCTTGACGGGGACCTCAGTCCCTCCGCGACTTCGACGGCGAAATACGTCAGCACTCCGTCCGCTCCGGCCCGTTTGAACGCCAGCAGGCTTTCCAGCATGGCCTTCGAGCGATCGAGCCAGCCGTTCTGTGAAGCCGCCGCAATCATCGCATATTCGCCGCTCACCTGATATGCAAACGTGGGGACACCAAAGCTGGCTTTGATCCGTTGAACGATATCCAGATACGGCATCCCCGGCTTCACCATCACCATGTCGGCGCCTTCGGAAATGTCGAGTGCCACTTCCCGAAGTGCTTCATCGCCGTTTGCAGGATCCATCTGATACGTTCGCTTGTCCCCCTGTCCCAGGCTGGTCGCCGAGCCGACGGCGTCGCGGAACGGGCCGTAGAATGCGGAGGCATACTTTGCCGCATAAGCCATGATCTGCACGTGATCAAAGCCAGCCTTGTCGAGCGCTTTCCGAACGGCACCGATGCGGCCATCCATCATGTCCGACGGGGCGATGATATCGCAGCCAGCCTGTGCTTGAACGGTCGCCTGCCGGCAAAGCATCTCCAGAGTCTCGTCGTTGACGACATAGCCATCTCGCACCAGACCGTCCTGACCATGTGACGTATACGGATCGAGCGCCACGTCGCAGACGATGCCCAGATTCAGGTTTCGCTCTTTGATCGCGCGGACTGCGCGGCAGACGAGATTGTCGGGATTGACCGCTTCGGTCGCTTCTTCGTTTTTGAGTTCGGGCTCGGTCGCAGGGAAGAGTGCGATGGCGGGAATTCCCAGGTCTGCTGCGCGAGAGACGGCATCTACGAGAAGGTCGATCGACAGCCGTTCGACACCCGGCATGGATGCGATGGGCGTACGCTGATTTTTTCCCGACTGAACAAAGACGGGCCAGATCAGGTCATCGACGGTGACCTGGTTCTCTCTCACCATTCGGCGGGACCAGTCAAATCGGCGCGGGCGTCGCATGCGAGTCTGAGGAAACTGAACCGGGCCTGGACTTCCATGGAAACTCATTCACGAACTCCAACATTCGATCAAACGGGGTAACGTCGAAGAGGACGGCATCTTAATCGTTCAAATGCCCTACGCGGGATGAGTGCAGGGGGCTGCAGTTGGCCGCTGCAGTCTGCACAATCAGGGGTTGCATCCACCGGGGGATCGTGCTGGCAGGTCCTGCAATCGCCCGTCTCTCCCGCGGGGGACCTCGTCGAGTTTAGTCGGTTTCCGCGACGACGACGAGGGCCGGATGGGGCACCGTCTCATGAGCAGAAGTCGGCTGCTCACCTGCATGATCGAATAGACTTTTTCCGCCGTCGTCCGCTGGCGAAGAAGAGAGGATCAGCTTGGCTTTCAAAACTTCCTGATGCACGACAGGGAAGGGGGGGATCTGCGCGTCCCATTCCAGCAACGTAGCGACGCCTCCCGTGGCGGTGTACGCCCGACGAAACAGTTCCCACACGGGGTCGATAACCGGGCCGTCGTGGGTGTCGATCAGATGCGTACCGCAGTTGGTATGCCCCGCCAGATGCATTTGAACCACGCGCTCGCAGGGAATCTCATTCAGATATTCGAACGGATCGAAGTCATGATTTTGTGATGAGACGAAAACATTGTTGACATCGAGCAGCAGGCCACATCCCGATTCCTCTGCCATGCGAGCGATAAACTCGGACTCGCGCAGTGTCGACGCGGCAAACGTGACATAGCTGCTGGGATTCTCGAGAATCAGCGGTCGCTCCAGCACGTCCTGCACGATCCGGATTCGCTCAACCACGTGCCGAAGTGACGCTTCCGTGTAGGGCAAGGGCAGAAGGTCATGGGTGTTGATTCCCGCCACTCCGGTCCAGCAGAGGTGATCTGAAATCCAGTGAGGCTGTACGTCCGCAGCCAGTCGCTTCAAGCGATCCAGATAATCAAAGTTCAGGGGATCCGTGCTTCCAATCGACAGCGAGACTCCGTGCATGACAACCGGGTAACGTTCGGCAATCTGCTCAAGCACGTAACGAGGTCGCCCCTGCGAGTCCATGAAGTTTTCAGAAATGACTTCGAACCAGTCGACCTGGGGCTCTTCCGTCAGGATATGGTCGAAATGGACCGTCCTGAGTCCGACACCCAGTCCGAGGTTCTTGAAGCCGAGTCGTCCGTTCATCGCTCGTCCCTTGCGCGACCTGCACGCGTGGTCGTGATCCAGACAAACACGCGGCCCGCTTCGTCCTGCCAGAACTCGCGAGTCAGGCGTTGTGGAACGACCACCTGCCGCAGCGCAAGCCCCCAACTGGTCATCTTTCGCGGGAACGAAACTTTGATTTTTTCCAGATCGATCTGTCTGGATTCCAGCTCGGCGTAGTCGATCAGGATGGGGGTCTCGGAAAGTTCAGAGATCGCGCCTATCACGTCTGCCAACTCTACATCCGACAACTCGATCGGAGCCATCTCGAAGAGTTTGGGAACGGCTTTGAAGATCTGCTGCTTCACTGGCCAGCCGATCGGCCATTGATCGGATTTGGTGTCACGTGTCTCGATCATTAATTCGATCGATCCCGCGGATGTCCGATTGGGTCGGTAGCCGAGTCCGTTTTCGTTCAGTGCCACGGCAAGCACAAGACCTGTGCTGAAACCGTTCAATTCGTGCCGCGCCTGGGCTTGTGCGCCCCGTCGTTCGAGCCGTTCTTTGGCGTCGGAACTCCAGCGTACGGGAACGTCTGGTGGGAGCGGCAGCTTCGAAATCAGATCCTTCAGCAGCATCTCCTCTGTATTGAAATCGATTGGCTTGACGAGTTTGTCGTACAGCCTGGCGAACTGTTCTTCAGACAATCCCCAGAGGGGTTGTCCGACAGGAGTTCCCTTCATGCCGTAGGTACGGAGTTCCTGAATCCATTCGGCCAGTTTGGTTGTTTCACTGAGCGAGAATGATCGATCGGGAAAGAAGATGTTTCCTGATCGATCGAGTGTCCCGATGGCCGTGACGTAACGCGTGTTCCCGACTTCCCGTTCCTTGATTTCCGGTTTGTCCGCACCAATCGGGCGATGCACTCTCAAAGAAACGTCGAGCGGCTCAAGAACTTTCAGCCACTTCTGCGCGTGTAATCCCCCGCCGTCTGCGTCCTGTAATAACTCCATCTCAACGATCGTGTTTTTCGGAGCGGGCTTTTTGGGAGCCGGTAAACGGGAGGTGACGGAGGCGGGAGGGTTTGGCCGCAGTCCTTTCTCACGAACCTGTGCCCAGGCGTGATTAACGGGAATCAGCGTCCCCAGGAACAGGCTCAGCGTGATGAAGCGCGATCGCAGGGCAGAGAGCCACCCAGGCACCTTCGCGGTCAGCCAGAATCCATTGCGCGCCGTCGTGAGGGGTGGCATGTTCGTCTCCGACGAAGAGTAATCGACTGGCCCCCATGGCCCGGGTCGGGTGATTAAAAATTGAGAAGGGTCTTCAGGTCTCATTCCGCGAACGGGTCAACTTGCCTGCCGATTCGAAAATCCTGTCACCCGACTCGGTTCCTGCAATCGCGGGACTGATGATCAGAGTTCGCCATCGTACTTCAGCAGACTGAAGACATCCTGGTCTTTGAGCTTGTCGCGACCATTCAGGAATGTCAGTTCGATGAGAAACGCGCAGCCAATCACAGAGGCTTTGCTTTCTTCGGCCAGACGGACACAGGCTTCGATCGTACCACCTGTGGCGAGCAGATCGTCGACCAGCAGAACGCGGCTACCGGGTTCGATGGCATCTACGTGCATTTCGAGCGAGTCGCTGCCGTATTCCAGATCGTATTGAAACTTGCGGGTCTTAAACGGAAGTTTGCCCGGTTTCCGGACGGGGACGAATGCGGCTCCCAGTTCTACGGCGAGCGGTGCGGCGAAGATGAAACCTCGCGACTCGGCCGCCAGAATTGCGGTGGGCTTCGCCTCGCGGAATTTGTCAGCAAATTGCTTGATGGCATACTGAAACGCAGCCGGTGCCGAAAGAAGGGGGGTAATGTCGCGGAACATGATTCCGGGCTTAGGAAAATCTGGCACGTTCCGAATGTACTCTTTCAGGTTCACAAACGCCTTCCTTCAAGCTCGTGGGCTGCAAATTGGTGAATGGTCAATTCAAACCGGACTCCGAGAATCTCCGTAAATCCCGTTTGAAAAGCAACAGAGATTGTCTCGATGGAGTCGGTGTTGAGGGCGGAAAACGTCCTGCTCGATTTATCGTCTCAGGATTCGACCCCGATGACCATACGAATTGGTGACGTCACCCCATGGCGTTGTCTTCGGCAAGTGGAGTTGTCTTCGGCAACGGGTCACATACACTCTGCCGATTATTTGCGACGACCGATTCCTGTGATCTCCATCCGATTTTGACGAACTCAGCGGGAAAAGCGTCTTACCCCTGAACTCGTCTGCAAGGTGCCACTGATGTCCTCTGATCTCCCCTCATCTGATTCTGGCAGTGGCGCACGTGTCCCCAGGCTCGAGATTCTGCGCGAAGATGGTCCTCTGATTGCGCTGAATAAACCCTCAGGATTGCTCACGCAGGGGGTACCGCATGCCCAGGCATCCCTGGAAGGGCTGGTCAAGCAGTATCTGAAGGAGCAGCATCACAAACCGGGGAACGTGTATCTGGGGGTTCCGCACCGGCTCGACAGGCCGGTCTCGGGAGTGGTTGTTTTCGCGAAAAACTCCAAAGCGGCCGACCGCCTGGCCGAGCAGTTTCGAAATCGATCCATCCGTAAAACGTATCTCGCCGTCGTCGAATCGGTTCCTTTGCTAACGGAAGGAACTTTGACCGACTGGTTATTAAAAGATGCCACGGCGGCACACGTCTCGGTCGTCTCAAGAGGGACAGAGGGGAGCAAGCAGGCGGTGCTGGACTATGAAGTCATCGCCGTCAAGGGAAAGCGGGCCCTGGTGCAGATCGAACTGCACACGGGCCGGATGCATCAGATCCGCGTCCAGTTTGGCTCACGCGGGTGGCCCATTGTGGGAGACAAACAATACGGTGCGGTGCTGACTGATGAGGCTGGTCGCGACTACAACCCCCAGGTCTCGCCGATCGGGTTGCACGCGTGGCGCCTCGTACTGAAGCATCCCGTTCGCTATGACGACATTCGTCTGGAGGCTCCACTTCCGCCACACTGGTCGGAATACGGATTCGTCATCCCGCGTGGTCTGTAAGATTGTCATCGTACATTCGCTGACGTGGTTCAGCTCAGCGAATCGGCCTCCGGCTTTCCGAAGAACGGCTTCGATCACGCCGTTTGCAGCCACGGTCGCGAGAGTGCCAGTGACTCCACGGCGGCACCGGAAACTCAAATCGATTATCACAGACGATTATTTCGGTGATGTCAGGGCCTTGCACAGGAAGTCTGAAGGGAACTCTCTTCGAGCAACTTCTCGACCTTTTGAATGAGTGTGTCGCAGAGGACTTCGAGACTGCCCCGAGGGAGGATTGTCGGCTCTTCCTGATAGAGCCCTTTTCCATATTCCCCTTCCGGCAGCAGGTATCCCACTTCCACCCCATCCGCCAGAGGAGAGTACAGGACGGTCAGGTGGGGAAAGCGGGTGCTCAATTCTTTCGCCAGCACCTGATACGGTTCGCCTCCTGAAGTGATCCAGACCGATTCGCCGACGACATGGACTGATACCGAAAGAGGATAGGTGTCGCCGGGGGGAAGATTGGCCAACCGTCCAAGAGCTCGCTTGGCACGTTCCGCCTTAGCCCGACAGTCGCGTGCGGCGACCACGTCACCTCGTTGATGGGCCTGTGCAGCGAGGTCCTCCATTTTCACCCGTTCCCGCTCCAGCGTTTCCGGGTCGTCATGCGGTTTCAGTGGAAACGGAATGGTAAGACGAGTGCCGCTCACACGGGCCTGGCGCTCGCGGCGTGACGGGTCTGTGGGGACATATCTCCAGGTCCCGAGAGTGGCTCCCGAGATGACGGGGCCCGCGTACTGGAACTCCGTTTCACAAGGTCCGATGGACTCCAGGGCGGACAATGCGGCAAATCCCAGTAATCGGCCGTTTCGGTCTGCGACCGAGACGTCACCAACGAAACCGACACGCGGCCCCAGGTCTCCCAATGCCCCTTGCCAGTAGACGCAGGGGACGCCGGTCGCCTGGCTGACGGTTTCGCGCAAGGCGCCAATGTAGTCGGGGCTGATCAGGCTGTTTTCCCAGCCGAGCGTCGTCGGGTGACAGGCATAGTGAACCAGCACCGCGCGAAGCGAGCCTTCGTCAGTCGAAATTCGAGCCACGGTCACCGTGTCGTCAGCAACTCCCTCGGGATTGTAACCACAGACAAAGCGGCCAAAGTCTTCGTCCCAGTAGTCCCGATTGGCCGCGAGCGTGCAGCGTGCGGTGGCGTACGAGAGATGACTGACTTTCATGTCCGCGATTGCTGATCTGGTTGCTGCGGCCAACTGGTCGCCAATTTTACTCAGATAGGCAGGAATGAGTTCACCCCCTGCCAGGCCGAAGCGATCGGGCGTGTACCAGCCGCCGGAGTGGGTGTGCGAGTAACCCACGACGACCTGCTCGGCAGGGAGATTCGCCGCCTCGCTGACACGGCGAATGAACTCCCGGTGCTGGCTGCCGACGAAGCCACAATGATCGAGCACGACACGGATAAAATCGGGACGATCCTGATCGACTCCACCGATGGCGATGACGTCAGCCTGCAGCGGGCGATGGATTCCGCTGGCGCGATCATGTGCGGCCGCTCCGAACATCCGATGATAGATTCCGATCGGAGGGGTAATATCAACGACTCCCAAGCCAAATCGAACTCGCGCTTCAGGAGTCGGACAGGATCGCTTTTTCATGAAGAATGAATTCTTTCGTCGGTGGTCAGTTTGTGGCAGACAGCTCAATCCACGCTATTGGCTGGCAGCTAAGTTACCAACAATCCTCGTTCCTGGCTCCTGACGATTTTCCATTATGCGGGGGCCCTTGGGGTGTCGGGCTGACCAGTAGAGCCCCCCGAGCAAGGTCTTCTCTTCATATCCACTCGAGGCACGACTAACCGGACTCGACACGAGCGAAGTCTTCGGATTGAATGTGATGCGCTCGCCGGAATACCGACTGATTCTTTCGTGCACTTTAACGAATTCACCGCCAATGAGATTCCTGATCACTCTGCTGCTGGTTCTTTCAATGTGCTTCAGTTCCGCCCTGGCGGCCGAAACCCCGGCGGGTGATCATCCACCTCAAAAGCTGGGCGAACTGATGAATGTGGCAGCGGTCGCGCCATTCGCATTATTGCTATTATGCATTGCCTTGTTCCCGCTCATGAATCCTCATTGGTGGGAACACAATCGGAACAAGGGAATCATTGTTGCCGTCCTGGGATTGCCGGTGATCGCCTACCTGATGACCTTCGGTCATAGCGGTCTCGAGGCGATGGAGCATTCGGGTAAGGAATATCTCTCATTCCTGGTTCTGCTGGGGTCGCTGTTTGTGATCAGCGGCGGCGTCTATGTGAAGGGGTCCCTGAAAGGGGCTCCTTTCGTGAACACGTTGTTTCTGGGACTGGGGGCGGTGATCGCCAGTTTTGTGGGAACGACCGGGGCTTCGATGCTGCTGATTCGTCCCTTGCTGCGAGCGAATGAGCGACGGACCCGCGTCACTCATATTGTGGTGTTCTTCATCTTCATCGTTTCGAACTGCGGCGGCCTGCTGACTCCCCTGGGGGATCCTCCGCTGTTTCTCGGGTTCCTCAAAGGGGTCCCTTTCACCTGGACGTTCCGACTGTTACCGGAGTGGGCCTTTGTGAATGCGGTGCTGCTTGTCATCTTCTTTTTATGGGACTCCATTGCGATTCGACTCGAAGCCCCTTCACCGGAACAGCAGGCAGATTTAGAGACGCCCGTTGAGAAAGAGCCGTTCGGTATTGAAGGAGCCCATAACTTCCTGGGACTCGCGGCAATCGTCGCGATCATCTTCTGTTCGGGTCAGGGCTATGGGAAAGAGTTCTTCGAGAAGTTCCTGCCGGGAAGCGGTGACGGCTGGCCGTTTGGCGTGCAAGAGATTCTCATGACTCTGACAACCCTGCTTTGCTATTTGATGACGTCGTCGGCCACTCGCGAGAAGAATCGGTTCGGTCTAGGGCCTATCATCGAAGTCGCCGTCGTGTTCGCGGGGATCTTCATTACGATGATCCCTGCACTGGCAATATTAAATGTCAAAGGAAAGACATTGGGGGTCGATTCCCCTGCCGAGTTCTTCTGGGCGACAGGAGTCCTGTCGAGCTTTCTGGACAATGCACCGACCTATCTGACCTTTGCGGTGACTGCCTGCGGGATGTACGGCGTCGATGCCGAGCAGGGACGCTATCTGCATCACTTCCTGAATCTGCCGGAAGCGGCTGAGACGGCAAAGATTCTGGCAGCGATCTCGTGTGGTGCGGTCTTTATGGGAGCGAATACTTATATCGGTAACGGCCCCAACTTCATGGTGAAAGCGATTGCCGAAGAAAATAACGTGAGAATGCCCAGCTTCTTCGGATACATGCTGTATTCCGGCGGGATCCTGATTCCGATTTTTGTGGCCGTCACATTCCTGTTCTTCCGTGGTTGAGAGCAGTGACTGGCGGGATCGAACCGACAATCGACTCAGCTGAGGGGGCCGCGACAGGCCACGCCGTGCCGGTGTGGCCGTCGAAGTTGCTACTTCAGGAATCTCCGCGTCGATGGTGGCTCGTTTTTCACGGGTGGTGGGAAGCCGCGTAGCCTGATGTATTGCCATGCAATCGACGCGTAAAAAAAGGGAGTGGCGGGAAGAATTTTCTTCCACCGCCACTCCCCGTTGAAATCGAATCGGAAGTTCAGCCTTGGGGCTGAAACTTCATTTACCCTGCTTCTTCTGGATCTTGGCCCAGTCGTCTTTCAGGGTGACCGTGCGGTTGAAGATCAGTTTCTCCGGCGTCGATTCTTTGTCGACACAGAAGTAGCCGATCCGCTCGAACTGGCACCGGTCGAGGGGTTTCGCCGTTGAGAGGGAACGTTCCAGCTTGGCATCAGGAACGACCACCAGCGATTTGGGGTTGAGGTAGTCCTTCCAGTCTTCGTTCTCGGGGATGTCGGCAACATTCGCAATCGAGAACAAGTGGTCGTAAAGCCGGACTTCGGCGCTCACCGCGTGTGTGGCAGAGACCCAGTGAATGGTCGATTTCACCTTGCGATTGTCCGGCGCGTTCCCTCCGCGGGTGGCTGGGTCGTAGGTGCAGTGAACTTCGGTGACCTCGCCCGTGGCGGGATCTTTCACCACACTCGTGCAGGTGACCAGATAGCCCCAGCGCAACCGAACTTCGCGGCCGGGTGACAATCGGAAAAACTGCTTCGGCGGGTCTTCCATGAAGTCGTCCCGCTCGATGTAGAGCGTCTTCGAGAACGGCACCAGGCGACTTCCAGCGGAAGGATCTTCCGGGTTGTTGATCGCTTCCATTTCTTCAACAAGGTCATCCGGATAGTTATCGATGACGACTTTCAGCGGATTGATCACCGCCATGACGCGGTTGGATGTCTTGTTCAGATCCGTCCGGACGGCATTCTCGAGGACGACGATCTCGGTCAGGCCGTTGAACTTGGTCACCCCGATTCCTTCGCAGAAGGCCCGCATGGCGGCGGGGGTGTAGCCCCGGCGGCGAATCCCCGCGATGGTCGGCATGCGGGGATCGTCCCAGCCGGAAACCGCTTTGGTTTCGACCAGTTCCAGCAGCTTCCGCTTACTCATCATCATGTGAGTCAGGTTGAGTCGGGCAAACTCGATCTGCTGCGGGTGGTACAGGTCCAGCACATCAATCAACCAATCGTACAGCGGACGATGGTTCTCGAATTCCAGCGTGCAGATCGAGTGGGTGATCTGCTCCAGTGAATCACTGTAGCCGTGGGTGAAGTCGTACAACGGATAGATGCACCACGCCTTCCCGGTCCGATGGTGTTCGGCGTGCCGAATCCGGTAGAGCAGGGGGTCCCGCATATTGAGGTTCGTGTGCGCCAGGTCGATTTTGGCTCGCAGCACATGTGCTCCGTCCGGAAATTCGCCCGCTCGCATCCGTCGGAACAGGTCCAGGTTTTCCTCCACGGTCCGGTCACGGTACGGCCCGGGCGTTCCCGGCTGCGTCAGCGAGCCGCGCATCTGGCGAATCTCTTCGGTCGAGCAACTGTCGACGTAGGCCAGGCCCTTCTCGATCAGTTTTTCGGCGTACTGGTAAATCGTTTCGAAGTAATCGGAGGCGTAGAACAGGTTGTCCCACTGGAAACCGAGCCAGCGAACGTCGTCCTGAATCGATTCGACGTACTCGACGTCTTCCTTCGTGGGATTGGTGTCATCAAAACGAAGGTTGCACTGACCGCCGTACTTGATGGCCAGCCCGAAATTCAGACAGATGGATTTGGCGTGGCCGATATGCAGATAACCGTTCGGCTCGGGAGGAAAGCGGGTGTGGACTCGTCCGCCGAACCGTCCTGACGCGTTGTCGGCATCGATCAGGTCGCGAATAAAATTGGTCGGCGTCGTTGAGGAGGAATTCTCTTCCGTGGACATGACGAATCGTTTCTTCTGGAACTCGGCAGACCTCACCGCGGGCGATCATGAGGCATGCAGACTAGGATGAAATCAGCAACAGATCTGACAGACTTGTAGCCGCGCCTGCTTCACGTCGTCAATTGGCAATTTACTGTAATGGCCGGTTGAATCGACTCGATTTTGGCCCCGACTGACTTCTGAGATGCCCCAGTTGCGTTTTCAGAAAAGTGAGGTATTTGGGGTCTTCATCGACGAACAGTTCTTCACCATTCAGATGCCACGCTGTCTCCAGAGCCGCCGCGGCACCGTTCAGGTCGCCCAGCTCGAACAGGCTCTGGCCCAGCCGCAGCCAGAGAAATTCGTTGTCTTCTCCCCCCGGTGCGTCGAGGGCTTCTCGAAGTGCGTCTCTGGCCGGGCCGAAATGCCGGTGTGTGAAATAGATGTCACCAGCCGCCATCAGGATCCACGTGGCCGCTGGCCACTGCTGCTTGGGATTTGGCAGCAGCTCCCAGGCCGCCTCGTATTGATCGAGGGCGTCGTGAAGCTGATCGATCTGCGCGAACTTGTCCCCCTTTTGGCAGAGTTGATCGATCATCATTCGGATATCAGGCGGCAACTTCGGCATGAGGGCTGATTCTGGTTGTGACGGAGTGAGCGGATCGCACGCTGAGGCTTGTGATTTTTCCTGACGACGCGCCCGGTGAACGTCGTGATCGCCCCGCCGTCCGGTTGACGAAAGGCGAACGGGTGCGTGGGATTCCACGACCGCGACTGACAGGCGACTCTTTACATAACATATGCGGTGGGTGATTCCCAAACCAGCAACGCTGCTGATGACGGTGGGAAATCGCCAGATCCACCCATTTCCACTCACGTCTGCCGCTTGAGCAAGGGGATGCGACAGACGGCGACGTCCAGGTGGTTAGTGTCGCAGTCCGTCGATTTCCGGGTCAAAAATCACGCTCCACGAGTCGTCCTCTTTTTTTTCCAGACGAACGAGACCGCGCCACCTGTGGCCAGACAGGCATACTTCACAGTGGACTGGCTCATTGATCTGCCAAGTGAACACGCCCCGGTCCCAGAGGGTGACCGTCCCTCGTCCACCACTCACCGGACCTTCGTAGTCCAGATAGAGCAGCCGATGGGCGGGCAGGGCTTCCGCCGGGATCTCATCAGAGGATCCATCCGGGGGTGACAGCAACCTCCACGTCCGACACTCCTCGTCCCCTTCCAGCAGAAAATCCCAGTGCAGGAACGGATGATCGTGGATCAGGATCGCAAATCGGGGCATGGAATCAGTCTCGTGCAGGGGACTTCGCGTTAGCGAGGCGGTCAGGGGCGGCTGGCGGAGAAGTGTTCCTGAGCCTCGCACAATCGGCAAGGGCGTATGCCCGAAACGGTTGTGGGAATGTGACGGTTACAAGTATTCGGAGTTTGGTTTAGGTGTCACGCAAGCTTTTGTGCGCAAATGGGTTGGGTTGATTTGTTGTGATCTGGTAGGCTGCCGAGAGGTGGAGAAGGACCCCCTTTCTACAAGGGAAGTGACGTGAATCGGTAGAATGGACATCATCGACACGAGCACGCGAGGAGTCCTCTTCGTCAGGGGAAATGTGGGAAGACCTGTCGAACATGCATTTCCACAAAAAGGGACTCGAATACAATTCAATGACCCAAGGATCGAGTAGAATTATTCTGATGTGTCAGAGGCCAGTGAAGTTGGAGGGGGTGAAGAAGTGTCAGACCCCTGCTGCGGAGAGCCAGAAGGATTCACAAGAGAATCACGCTTCCAGGTGATTGCGGCAGGGGGATCATTCACGAGACGGAACGAATGACGCCAACTGGAGGGTGGCTCGCCCGCGATCGATGATCGGTCGTGCGGTGAGAGGGGGATTCTGAAAAGAGTTCTCCTGTCGAGTTGGAGGATCGAGTGGTATGTTCTGGAGAGGGAGTCATTTCGATGCCAATGCGAAGTCAGAAGTTCGTGCAGGCCGTGGGGCTTGTCGCGGTCGTCATCGGGCTGTTGAGTGTGGGATACAATGTGAACGGAGCTCCACCCGAAAAAGGGGCGGAATCCGGTTCAGCGACTTCTTCCGCCACGCCCGAAAAGAAGGTTAAGACTGTGGACGCAAACCAGGACGACGAAACCGCTGAAGAACCAAAAGTTCAAACCGAATACAACCTGCTCACGCGGGAAGAGCAACGGATCATCCTGAGAAAAGGGACCGAGCGCGCTTTTACGGGCGAGTACACGGACAAAAAGGATCCCGGCACCTACGTCTGCCGCCGCTGCAATGCACCCCTCTATCAGTCCAAGGACAAGTTTGAGAGCCACTGCGGCTGGCCCAGTTTCGATGATGAGATTCCCAAAGCCGTTAAGCGGGTGCTGGATGCCGATGGAGATCGGACCGAAATCCTCTGCAAAAACTGCGGCGGACATCTGGGACACGTCTTTCTCGGCGAGGGGATGACGAAGAAGAATACTCGTCACTGCGTGAACTCCCTTTCCATGAAGTTTTATCCCGAGGGGGCCAAAATCCCACCGACGATCGTCAAGAAGCCCGCTGCTCCTGGTACCAAGTAATTCCTCTGCTGACCGGCGGGACCGCTGTGCAACTCGTTCGACATGCACAGCGCGTCCTCTGTCAGACTGCAGAGGACGCGTTTCGGTTGAGTAGATCCGATGAGAAATCGACCGTTTCGGCCAGTCCACTGACCGAGACTCGTCACTCCACCTTTGATACGGTCTATCCTGTTTTGACTTGCGAACGATGAACCCAAGGATGAGAAATGCCGCTGTATGAGTATGCTGTAGTGAATGACGATGGCTCGCATGGCCAGGTCTTCGAAGTTCTTCAGAAAATCGGTGAGCCCCCGCTGACCACGCATCCGGAGACGGGGCAGCCCGTGGAACGGATCATCTCGGCCGCCAGCGTTCCACGTCCCATGGGAGGCCCCATCAAAGGGGACATCAGCAACCGAAACCTGGAAAAACTCGGTTTCACCAAGTATCAGAAGTCATCGACTGGAAGCTATGAGAAGGTGCTGGGGGATGGACCTGATCTGATCAAGCGAGATAACCTCTGAGCGAGACAGCGTGGGCAGGCTGCCAGGAAATGAATTGAACTGAGTCCGTCCCGGTCGGTGCCGAGCATCACGGCTCATTTCCCGCGACGGACAGCCTCTTCCATGACGAAATCACCTCGCCCCGACTTTGCGGGGGAGGTGATTCCAACGGAACCGCGGCAGCTCCGGCATTTCCTTCACTTCATATTCACGTCGGGATATTCACGTCAGGCTGATATCGACCGCACGCCGCAATCCCGCAGAAAGGGTTGTCCGATCGACAACGTGCGGCCGCCATCGCCGGAATGGATCAGGGAAGTGGAGCCCTGAGCGTCTTCAGGAATGAGACGAGTGCCTGCTGATCGGGTTGAGGCAGTGCGCGATATTTCTCGCGAACATGCCGTGCTGCTCCGCCATGCCGCTCAATCGCACTCGGCAGATCAGGCGAGCCTCCGTCGTGAAAATACGGGGCCGAGTCGGCGACACCCCACAGGGCCGGCGTCTTCCACTCGTTGAGTTTCGGGTGATCGTCGGGCAAGGGAACATCGGGGACTTTGGAGTATCCGTCATTCGCTTCGTCTGTCAGGCTGTGCAGGCTGAAGTCACTGTAAATCCCCTGGGTGCCATCCAGATCGGGAATGTGACAGTCGGCGCAACCGACTGACGAAAACAGGGCTTCACCCCTTTCGACGACCGTCGTCTGCGTCGCATCGCTCGGTCGTTCCCGTCGAGGTGCAGGGATTGTTTCGACGTAGGCGACAAGGGCCGCGAACTGCTGGCGGGTCATATCGAGTTCGGCATCCGTGTCCTCCCGATACTCCTGTGCCACGTGTTGCTTCCGGAGATGGTTCGAGAGCCCCAGTTCTCCCGCACAGGCGGCCGCGACGAATTCCTTTAGTGTGGCAAACTGGGCTTTCCAGCCGAACTTTCCGATCCGCCCGTCAGGAAGGATCCGCACACGACCCGTCGGGGTTGATTTGAAGTCGAGATCAAATTCCCGAGTCAAACTGGTCACGGATCGACGCAGCGATTGCCCGCGAATGGCGACTTCTCGAATCTTGTCAATCTGCCCGGCTCCGAATAACGCGGGCGTATTACTGGTGTCGTAGTGAATCGGATCGAAATCAACGATGTCGATCCGACAGCCGCCGATCACCTTCATGCCATTTTTGACGATGGGATTGTGGCGACGCACTGTGGAGGCGGATTCCAGCAGATCGGGGCGAACGGCTGAGGCATGTACGACGCCCGACAGAGGAAGTGGTTCCTTCTTCGTTGGCAGGATTTCGAAGGTTTTGACGTTGAACTTGTTAGGACCCGCTCCCCCGACCGTCCCCTGAAAGTGGCATTCGACGCACGACGTAGCGTTAAAAACGGGCCCCAATCCGTCACCCTTTCCCGACAGGGGGTCGTTCTCGGTCCATTTGTGTTCAAAGAGTGCCCGTCCATGCGCAATCTGTGCTTCAGTAGGTTGGCAGTACCAGGCGACAACAGCACTTTCGGCCAGCCAGATGGCACCCATGGCGATGCCTGCAAAGCAATACTGTGTCACTGTCTGCGGAGGGCGAATGCCAGCGGAGCGAAACATGATAAGAGCTCCTGAGAGGTGAGTGAGGCGAATCGAGTAGAACGATCTGCCTGGAATAGATAGAGACAAAATATCTTAATCAAGACAGAATTGGAATAGTCTGTTTGCAGAAAGTGACACTCGGGGCGGAAATGGAGCCAGTGCCAATCGCAGCGATGAGATGGTGTGTGAAAAGACTAAAGACGGCGTGTCATTGCCAGGTGGCATGATTCAAGGTAACGTTGATATCGACTGCACGATGGATCATGCGGGTCAGTTCTTGCAAGTTAGCAGCGGCGTGACAAAGTCGGGGAAGGAGTCTCGATGGCTAGCGACGACGAAAATATGGGTTCGGAAAAGGCCCCGTCGGAACGCCGCTTCTGGAAACGCTGGATCTTGCTTGTCGCGATGGGCGGGCTTCTGCTGTGGTTCGGCATGTGGCCATCAAGCGAAGCCATCATCGGTAAGGTTGACCTTCCCGATGGGAAGGCTTTCCGCATTCACAAACTGACGGTTGGGACGTTGCACTCTTACAACTCGACTGCTGCAAGTGGTCTGACTTCGTTAGAGGTCCGTTTGAACGGATGGTTGGCACGCATCGGTCGAGAAATTTTGCCGGTAAATCAACGAGGCGTGACCGTTCATAGTCAGTCAACCACAGTCTGTGTCTGGCATGAATTCGACTGGGCTGCAGACGATTCGGATGCGACTCCCGCGTGGGCGATCTTGTCGGACCAGTATGGCTGGCGGACGTCTGCGAACCTGTCTGGTTTTGAATATTTACGCAATCAGGCGGAAACAGCGTCCGTGTCATCTCACCCGCGGGTGGAGCCTTACCGATTTGCAATGGAAGCTCCTGTCACAGGTCCTCAGGTGAAACTGGAGCTATTGAATTCGACAGGAAGAACTCTTGGCAGTACTTCACTCGCCTATTCCGTCCCCGCAGAGTTCTACGAGCCTCGAACGACGAGGGTATTACCCGCTGTCGCGGAAGACGTGGATCTGACTGTCACCCTGGTAGGACTGAAAGCCGACTGGTCTGGCGACGAAAGTGATCTCTGGTTCGGCGACAGTCTGACGGTGACTCCTGAAATCGTCGTCAAGGTGAATGGCGTAGAGTCCAGGGATTGGACGTACGTCACCACAAAGCTTTCTGCGCTGGAGTCCGGGTACGCACGAGGGCAGCTTGTCGCGTCGGTTGAATCGGTCCTGGGGGGAGTGGCCCCCTTGGACTCGTGCACTATTTCGCCCTATCAGACCGCCTGGAAGCTGCATCTTCCGCTGGTTTGTCGCAATCCCGAGAAAGATAATTCTGCGTACGTTCAGGTGTTCTCAGACATTTCAATCGAAGGGGGAATTGCTGCAATTGCAGAATCAACCGCTCCTCCACCTGCAGGCAGCCCGAGTCTGAAATTGCTCGGTGCCGGGAGGGATGGTTCCTTTGTTTACGCTGCGGAGAGCGAAGCAATTACTGCATACCCCAACACGGTACCGTTATCGCTTTTGACACGAAACCGACTCGACGGCACGATCCAGTCAACCTTCGTCCCGCGGGCCCCTGGTACCGTTTCCGCGTGGTCTTCTCTTAATCCTGTGACCGTGAATCTCAATCTGACAACGCAGTGTCCCCATCTGGTCATGTCAGTAACGGACATGGGAGTACGGTCACCCTGCGTGATGATCAAATCACGCAACGGTCAAGAGTTGGAAGGGGATCTCTATCACATCCAGGGCCTGCTCATTTGGGTGGCGAAGCTCCCCTATCCCGAAATTGATCGGATCGATGCCACGGTCGTTCTGCAGGACGCTCGATACTTTACATTCGAAGTGGCCCCCCCCGCTGTTCCACCCCGTCCGCAGAGGCAAGGACGTCAATTTGAGTGAGCTCAGCGATATGCCGTCCGTGGTGTTCTACCAGGTGCGGATCACGCTTGGGATTAGTTGTGGCCATGAGTCATCGAAATAGTCATGGAAGCGTAATCTCTCACCGCAGTCGAAGTAACGCTGGTTAATCACTCACTTCGGGTGATTCGCAGGGATCTCCCCTGCATTTGCCTGGCTGAGGCGCAACGGCGAGAAGAAAGGATTCTCAATGACGGATGACGGAACTGGAGTCGCTTCAGGAACTCGGCGCCGTTGGCGAAAGCGAATTTTCCTGATCGTCGGGTGCGGCTGTCTGCTGCTGCTCGGAAGAGAGATGATCTGGGAAAGGCCGCTCGCCATAATCAGACTTCCCGAGCGAAGTCAGTTCACAATTCACAAGACGACAGTCGGTAAAGAACATTCCTACTACAAAGCACCGAGGGGCTTGACGTCGGCCGAAATCTGGGCCAATAAGTGGCTGACGCGGGTTAATCGACAAATTGCTGTGTCGAATCGCAATATTGTGTCTCGCACAACCTTGCCAATGATCCTTTTCTGGCACACTTTTGATTGGTCACGCCCGGTATCAGAGGCAACTCCCTTCTGGATGATTCTGACTGACGAACGAGGGTGGCGGACGGCTGGTGACTTAACTCAGATGCACGGTTCTTCCGGACGCCTGCCTGCCGGCTTTAGACCATTGGACCTGCCGCCATGTTTTGCCGTGGAAATGCCGTCATCCTCCGGGACGCTGAAAGTTGATCTTTTAAACAGTAACAAGAGCACGCTCGGAAGCTCGCAGATTTTCTATACTGTTCCCAAGGACCGATTGCAGAGCTGGAGTCCCCGCCAACTGCCAGCGAAAGAACAAGACGGCAATATGACCGTTGAATTGTTTCGGGTGAAAGCGGAATGGCCGGACCAGGAATTTACCAATTCGTGGCCCGGCGATGCTCTCAAGGTGGATCCGGAATACACCGTGACCGTGGATGGAAGGGTATCGAACGACTGGATCCCTTATACAGGTGGGGCACCTTTACTGGAGTCGGTGCTGGTCGTCAGCCAAGCCGAGGCGTACGTCGAATCGAACATCGGTGTTGTCGCACCACTGCAACACTGCACGATTTCGCCATTCAACGAGACCTGGAGACTGGGGCTTTCCCTGATCTGCCGTAATCCTGCCACTCTCGCGTCCGCAGACGTCGTAGAAATTCCTGGGATTTCGTTCAACGGGAAGAGCAGCACCAGTTCAGATTCAAGAATTGAATTGACGGAAACAGACGGTGATTCAACGCTGGTCGTGAAGCTAATGGGGGCTGGCCGCGCTGGGTCTTATTCCTACCAGGGACCGGGGGAGGCACCTTTTCCCTTCACCCTGCCGTGGAAACTGAAACACATGACGAAGGGAGCATTGGAAGGGACGTTTCTAGTAGCCCCGGCCGGGCCGCAATCGTTCGCTGCCGGTGGGACACTGAATAACGGTCCCGTCAGTCGACCACTTCAGTCCCCCGTCAAAGTCAGTTTGAATTTAACTCTTCCACGACCACATTTCGTACTTTCAGTGACAGGGGCCGGGGACCGGTTTCCCTACATCATTGTGAAAGATCCGCGGGGGCAGGAATTAGACGGCGAGTTGCACAACGCTCAGGGACTGTTAATTTGGTTGGCGAAACGGCCCTGCGACGAGATTGACCGTGTGAATGCGACGCTGCTGTTACAGGTCCCCCGACTCTTCACATTTGATATCGCGCCGCCTGCCCCGCCACCGCGGCAACGCAATGGAAAGTTTTGACTCCAAGACCGGAGAAGCCAACGATGCGTCGATTGTTTGCGATGTTCGTGTTCCTGCTTTCTTCATCGATTTCGCAGGGGGCGGACAACTGGCCGCAGTTTCGCGGGCCGTTGGGAGATGGTCACAGCGACTCACAGAAATTGGCTCTGACTTGGGACGGCCAGCAGAATGTTGTCTGGAAAACGCCGATCCATGATCGCGGCTGGTCTTCACCCGTCGTCTGGAAGGATCAGATCTGGTTGACTACGGCTACGGCGGATGGGCACAAGTGCTATGCAGTCTGTGTCGATCGTGCGTCCGGTCGGGTCATTCACGACTTGCACTTATTCGATGTCGAAACCCCGCAGCCCATTGCTGCCATGAACAGCTACGCCTCGCCGACGTCGGTCATTGAGGAGGGGCGAGTCTATGTGCATTTCGGCACCTATGGTACTGCTTGCATTCAAACGGAATCGGGCGAAGTCCTCTGGACGCGGCGGGATTTGAACTGTGATCACCACGAAGGAGCGGGCAGCTCGCCCATGCTGGTCGATAATCTGCTGATCTTCAATGTCGACGGCCGGGATGTGCAGTATGTCGTAGCTCTCGACAAGTTCACTGGAAGCACCGTCTGGAAGACGGATCGCTCCGCCGACTTTCAGGATGTTCGACCTGACCTGCGCAAGTGCTACGGAACTCCGATCGTCGTTGAATCAGAGGGGCAGCGGCAACTGGTCAGTGTGGGAGCACGGGGGACAATGGCTTATGACATCGGTACTGGAAAGGAACTCTGGAAGGTGACCTACGGCGGCTGGTCGATCGCTCCTCGACCTGTCTACGGGCACGGGATGGTCTACCTGATCAACGCCTACATCAATCCGGAACTCTGGGCGGTGAAGCTGGGAGGAGCGGGGGATATCACGGAGACTCACATCGCCTGGAAGCACACCAAGACCATGCCGTCGCGCCCCTCGCCGTTGCTGGTGGATGACCTGCTGTACCTGATCAGTTCAGACGGAGTCGCGACCTGCCTGGAAGCGACATCCGGAAAGGTCGTCTGGCAGGAACGGATCAGCGGTAAGTTTTCCGCCTCGCCCCTTTACGCCCGAGGACGTGTCTACTTCTTCGACGAAAACTCGGTCACGACGGTAATTGAAGCCGGTCGTCACTTCTCTAAGCTGGCGGTCAATGTGATGGATAATGAAGAACTGATGGCGACCCCGGCCGTCGCAGGTGACTCGTTGTATATTCGGACCGCCACGCACCTCTATCGCATTGACGAATCTCGATAAACGAAGTGGCGGCTGTCGATGGAGTCCGGTCGATCGGGCAGCCCGGCCGGGAGAGGACCGTGATGAGAACGGCCCTCATGGATTCGTCCGTCCAACAGCTCCTGTGCAACTGTCACCTTCCTGATTTTTCACCTCGATGGGCATACCAAACCAGAGTCGTGTACAGCTTTGGGTGAGTTTTCGACACCCATTCCCGGCCTCGGAATTTCTTTCGAAGTTGAAAGAGTTTCGCAATGCTGGACACTTCCGAACCTTCTACACTCCAGCGGGGTCCCGTCACCTGAGCCGTGGTTGTGTAGATGGATCTTCGTGAAGCGGGAAGAGGGAGAGCAAATGGCTGGGATATCGGATGGGGATTCTCGTGCTGCTGTGCGCCGAGAGCGGTTGATTCTCCTGATCCTGGCGGCTGTCCAGTTCACCACGATCGTCGATTTTATGATCGTAATGCCCTTGGGGCCTCAGTTGATGCGAACTCTCCAGATCGGCCCGGCCGAATTCGGATTGATCGTCTCGTCCTATACCTTTGCGGCGGGACTGTCGGGCCTCGTCGCCTCTTCGATCGTGGATCGCTTTCCCCGCCGGACCACGTTTCTCGTGCTCTATTCCGGGTTCCTGCTGGGGACCCTGCTTTGCGCCATTTCGCCGACTTATCACACGCTTGTCGCGGCGCGCATCGCCACTGGTGCCTTCGGTGGCGTGCTGGGAGGGATGGCGATGACGATTATCGGTGACGTCGTTCCTGAGGAACGGCGTGGCCGGGCGACGGGGTCACTCATGACCGGGTTTGCGCTGGCCTCCGTCGCCGGTGTGCCGCTGGGGCTGTTTCTCGGCACGAACTACGGTTGGCAGGTTCCGTTCATTGCGCTGGTCATCGCGGGGGTTCCCATTCTGTTTCTCGCACCGTTCGCGATGCCGCGACTGGATGGGCATATCCATCAGGTGCATGCCCACCCGCTCCGGTCGCTGACCGAAACGTTTTCGTTCGCCAGTCACCTGAATGCATTTGCGTTGACCGTGGCTCTGATGATGGGAAGCTTTACTGTCTTCCCCTACGTCAGCACCTACTTTGTTTCCAACGTGGGGCTGACGGAACAACAGCTTCCGTTGATCTATGTTGTGGGTGGTGGACTGACTCTGTTCACCGCGTCGGCCATCGGCAAGCTGACCGATCACTGGGGAGCACTGACGGTCTTCAGGACAATCAGTCCGATTTCTGCATTGCTGTTACTGGCGATCACGCACCTTCCCCATGTCGCTGTTTCGGTGGCGGTCGTCGTGTTTGGGAGTCTCATGGTGAGTAACGTGGGGCGAATGATTGCCGCCATGACCATGATTACCAGCAGCGTCGAGCGTCATCGCCGTGGTGGATTCCTCAGTGCCAACTCTTCCGTGCAGCACATTGCGAGCGGGATGGGGGCCTACGTCGGTGGGATCATTATTTCGGAGTCAGAAAACGGACTTCTGGAACGGTTTGGTCTCGTCGGCTGGATTGCCGCCGGCTCGACGTTGATCAGTCTCTGGCTGGCGGGGCGAATCCGGTCGCTGGAGGTCACGCCCGGACTAGCGGAAACGATCAGCCTCGGAGCAGCAGCGGAAGCGACCGTCGATGCCAGCGAACCCATCGCTGCGGCGATCGAAGAGTGCTGATGAGATCGGGCACCGATGAATCGATCAGCCGCGCCTCGGTGGCTGGTTCTCGCTGCAGAGAGTCCCCTTTCGACAATTCCCGCAGGAGCCACAAAGGTTCCGGTGGTTGTGACGGGACTCGCTCCAGTCCACGGACCCCTGTTCCGGAAGGGCGGACAGGTGTATCGGCCGATCATCGCCGCTAGAATTTGGCGCTTCAGCCACGCGCGCTCTGTGGCAATGGGATGTGGTCACCGGCTTTGAATGGGTTTTGTTCATGGATTTTCTGTCAGAGTTGCGGTCTCGCCTGCGGGCTTCCCTGGCGTCATTGACCGATTCGCCCGAATCGTATGTCGAGATGCTGAAGCCTTCTCAGGACGTGAAGTTTGGGGACTTTCAGGCAAATTGCGCGATGCCCCTGGCGAAGCAACTGAAGCGGCCTCCTCGCGATGTCGCTGCGGCTTTAGTCGAAAAACTGGACGTACTGGATCTTTGCGAGCCTCCCGAGATCGCCGGTCCCGGATTCATCAACTTCCGTCTGAAGACCGAACGGCTGGCGGAAGAGACGGCCAGACTGGCCAGCGACGATCGGCTGGGTGTGGCAGCGACGACGAGCCCGCGTACGATAATCGTTGATTACTCGTCTCCCAACGTCGCGAAGCCCATGCATGTCGGCCACCTGCGAAGCACGGTGATCGGGAATGCTCTCTGCCGAGTGTTGCGATTCCTGGGGCACCGCGTCCTCTCAGACAACCACGTCGGGGACTGGGGGACCCAGTTCGGGATGATTATTTACGGGTACAAGAACTTCCGCGACGATGCCGCCTACCAGCGTGATGCCGTGCCGGAACTGGCCCGGCTCTACCGTCTGGTCAATCAGCTCTCCGACTACCACGAAATGGTGGCGAATCTGCCGAAACTGGTCGCGGACGTGCCCGTGAAAGAAGCCGCTGTTACGACGACTCGTCAGGCTGCTGCGGCCAATCCTGCAGACAAAGATGCGGCCCGGTACGCCAAGAGAGCCGAGCAGGAGTTGAATGATCTCAAAGCCGAGATCGCTTCGACCGAAAAGAAGATAAGCGCTGTGGCGAAGGATGAGCGTCTGAAATCTCTCGCAGAGGCCCATCAGAAGATTGGCGAACTGGCCCGGCGGGAAACCGCCAAGCTGCATGCAGGCGATCTCGAGAATAAACAGCTCTGGGACGAATTCGTCCCCAAGTGCATGGCCGCCCTGGAAGTGATGTATCAGCGGTTTGGTATCACCTTTGATATGGCACTGGGGGAAAGCTGGTACAACCCGATGCTCGCGGGGATTGTTGAGGAGCTGAAGCGAGCCAATCTTGCCGTGGTTAGCGAGGGGGCAACATGCGTCTTTGTCGACGGCAATGAGGCTCCGTTCATCGTTCAAAAGGCGGATGGTGCGTTTACTTACGCGACCAGCGATCTGGCAACGATCCGCTACCGCGTCGATACCCTGGCCGCCGATGCCTGCCTGTACGTCGTCGATTCTCGCCAGAGCGAGCATTTCCAACTGCTATTCGCGACCGCGAAGAAGATGGGCTACGACAAGACCGAGTTCCGGCATGTCAGCTTTGGTACCGTGCTGGGTGAAGACCGCCGTCCGTACAAAACTCGTTCAGGCGATACGATTGGACTGGAAAGTCTCCTGGACGAAGCGATCCAGAACGCTCGCAAGATCGTCGATGAGAACAGTTCACACCTGTCTGAGGCAGAACGGGCGAATGTCGCGGTGCTCGTCGGGATGGGAGCGATCATTTACGTCGACCTGCATCACAACCGTGACAGTGACTACGTCTTCAGTTGGGAGAAGATGCTGGCCACCACGGGGGATACTGCCACGTATAACCAGTACGCCTACGCACGCGTCTGCGGGATTCTGCGGAAGGGTGAAGTGGATGTCTCGGCCTTACGGCAGGGGGGACACCCGGTCATTCTGGGGACGGCCGCAGAACGGGCGCTCGCTCTGCAGCTCAATCGCTTTGCCAACGCGGTGGCCGATGTGGCGGTCGATTACCGTCCGAACCTGCTGACACAGTACCTGTACGACACGGCAAACTGTTTCGCGTCGTTCTATAACGAGTGTCCCGTGCTGAGTGCCGAGCCGGCCGAACTGCGAACCAGTCGGCTTCTCTTGTGCGACGCGACGGCCCGAGTTCTCAAGCAGGGACTTGACCTGTTGGGGATTGGTGTGGCGGATCAGATGTAACAGGTCTGGCAGCGCTGCAGGTCGGTCCGTTGCCCGTGACTCGGAAGCAAACTGAATTTCGAATGGGATTCTGCATTTGGCGAATCGAAGTCGATACCTGGTTGCAACGCTGCGAGCCATCGGCGTGCTCGACCTGTTCGCGTTTTTCGCGGTTGTCGCGCCGCGAAGCTGGATTAACGCCAGTCATCAGTCGCTGGGAATGGGAGACTTTCCCAGCGACTCCATTGCGGGCTACCTCGCCCGATCGACATCGTTATGGTATGTCGGTTATGGGCTGCTGCTGTGGTATCTGGCCGCGGACGTTCAGGCCTATTCGCGCATCATCGCCTTGATCGCCTGGCTGGTGATTGTGCAAGGGGGCATCGTCGTGGGGATCGACTGGGCCGAAGGGATGCCTGTGTGGTGGACGGTGCTGGAGGGACCTTGCTGTGCCGGTCTTGGCGTGCTGATCCTCATCCTGCAGCGATGGTCTGCGAAAGAAGGACTGCCGGAAACCACGCTGTCCAGAACAGAGTCAACATAGCCAGCGCGAAGAGGGCCGATGGAGGGTCATTGATGGGCTGCGGCGCGATGGTGATCGTCAGTCCCGATATTCACCAGCCTTAATGAGCACGCGGCAAGGCATTGGACTTGCCGTTTGCTAAGGCCGTGATCGGAATGCGTGCGAGGTGATCACGTGTCTCACCGCTCATGCCCTGCTCAGGTCCAGTCGGGCGTCAGCCCATGCGTGATTCATCCCACTTGCGAAAACCGATTCGCAGCAGGCCGGTGTAGCTGGCGTTGAAGACGAAGGCACTGAGTTTCAGGTACCGCACGAACCGGTTGTATGTTTCCTGGTCGACGATCTTGAGTGCTTCGGCCTTGCGGGCGACGAGCGTGCGGTACCAGATCTGACAGGTGCGACCGTAGTGTTCGCGGTCGTTACGAAGGATTTCCACTTCGAACAGACCGTTACTGGCGGTGATGATGTCCGAGACCGTGGGCAAGACCGACTCGGGGAAGATGACGTCGAAGAAGAACTTGGTGTCAGGCTGTTCTTTGACGTTTGCCACATCGACGTTTCCATAGGAAATCGTCTGCAGTGAAAGCCGTCCACCCGGTTTCAGCCATTTGTGGCAACGTTGGAAGAAGGCGCGATAGGCGGCGATTCGCTGATCGTCGTCCCAGTCAGCTTTCGCAAAGTGCTCGAAGGCACCGACGGAGACGATCCCGTCATAAGGGGAGTCGGGCTGGTGATCCACCCAGCTTTCGATCCGGATGTCGACTCGCGGGTCAGGCCGCTGGGCACTCCAGGCGGCCTGTGCATCGCTCAGTGTCAGACCCGTGGCATGCTGGACGCCGTGCGTTTCGACCAGGCGTCGCACAAGCGATCCCCATCCGCAACCGACATCGAGAACCCGGGCTGCACCTTTTGCTCGAATCTGATTTGCATGGAAGTCCAGCTTTCTTAACTGAGCTGTTTCCAGTGCAGAATCGGGTTCGTCACCTTCCCAGAGGGCACATGAATAGCAAAGGGTGGGGTCCAGCCAGAGCTCGTAGAACTCGTTGGCAACATCGTAATGACTTCGAATGGCTTCCGGAGAAGCACCACGCGGTGTGACTGTTGCCGACATGTTCTTCCTTGCGATCGGTCAGTGAGTTACGCAGCCATTCTTTGAGGTTCGCCCGAGTCCGAGCCGGTGGCTTCCTTCGGTGCATTGGCTTTCTCAAGAACGATGTCCAGCAGTTGACCGACGTAGACGGCGTCTGCCAGTTCTTCGTGTGTCAGCCGGATCTTGAAGTGTCGTTCCAGTTGCATGATCAGGCTGACCATGTCGACGGAATCGAGCCCGAGTTGTTCGGCGAGATGCTGGTCATCCGACAACGCATCGAGTGGTTCGCCGGTTTCAGCCTCAAACAACTCTAACAGCGTCTCACGAATTTGGTCGCGTGTAACCACGATATCTCCCGAAGTCATCCATGATGGGAAGCTCACCTGATCGCGTCGCAAGCGGAGCTGGTTCAAGCGACGATCCATTGATCCGACAAACTGACGAACGCCGTAATGGAGCAGCCCAAAGTGTCGGATGCCGAGAGATCAAAACAACTTTTGCAAGACGCTACAATACCGATTTTTCGGAAAATTCCCTGAAGAGGTCATTTTTTCCTCGTAAAAGATCTAGTGGCAAAACCAGAAGTCGCTAGACTGCGGACCCCGCTTGTATGACTGATAAGGACTATCAGGATGATGGGCCGCTCAGTGGAAGAATACAGCGGTGAATTGAACGATCGGAGCTTGAGGCTTCGGTTCAACGTTGACGATGCTCCAGGGAGGGAGCTATGCGACAGTCAAACTTTTATTGGTCAATTGTCGTCTTGTGTGTCTGTGGGGTGGCGGTCGAGACCGGGGCATTCGCTGGTGAGATCACTCCTGTTTCTGCGACGATCTCCCGGAGCAAGCCTGAACCCGGCGAAGTCCGTGAATTTGAAGTTCGCGTCGATCACAAGCCGGTCGGTACCCATCTGCTGACGATCAAGTCCGTCGGCGATACTCAGCAAGTTTCGTTTCAGACCGACGTCAAGATCGACGTCATTGTCTACGCCTACACCTTCAAGCTTGAGGGGAAAGAAGTCTGGCGGGAAGGACGCGTCGAAACGGCCAGTGTGCGGTGTGAAGATGGTGGCAAGAAACGCTCATTCACTCTCAAAACCGACGGCTGTCATCAGGAAATCGCTTTCAATGGAAAACCCATTTCCTGCCCTTCACAGTGTCTGATGACCACAGCGTACTGGAGGTTGCCACCTCAGGACGTTCGCGACAGCACGCTGACAATTGTTGACGTGGATAACGGTCGCGCTCAGGCGGCGACGCTCGAATATGTCGGCACTGAAAACATTACGTGTGCGGGCCGGTCGCTCAACTGCCGTCACTTCAAGATCGACGGGCCGTCGCCTGCGCAACTGTGGTTTGACGAGCAAGAGCGACTTGTCTGTCAGAAGTCGATCGAACAGGGGCACCACATGGAACTGCGGCTGAAACAGATTCGCGTGTCTAAAGAATAAGAGTCCTCCCGTAACGCAATTTCCTGTCCGGCCGACGGAAACCTGTTTTTTCATTCGTCCGGGCCACTTCGAATTTCATCCCGCTCAAACTTTTATCGTGTTTATAGAGGGGCACCTGTGTCATCAATCGCCAGTACTCAACGAGAGCCGAGTGCCAACAACAACAGTTCCCTTGAATGTGTCGTTGCCTCGTACGCGACAGCGCGATTGCAGAACGACGCGGTGAACGCCCTGAGAAAACAGTCCAGCAGCCTCCCCGGTGATCTGGGAAACAGCGTCCTCAGACACTCTGACGAGCAGACTCTGACCTCCCTGGTGGCAGTCAGGGATGCGATGAGCAACTTTGAGACTCCCCCCGAATCGTTCCAGGACTGGGGCGTCGTGACGTCATCCCGCTATCTGGGGCGGACCGCGTTCGCGCAGGCCTTGAACAAGTATGCCGTCGATGGGCCGTGGAATGTCTCGGTGCAAGTCGTTCCGAATCGTTCGCTGCACTCGCCCGCCAGCATGGTGGGGCTTGCCTTGGGTTGCCACGGACCCTGTGTCGGCGTTGGCGGCGGACTGGACGGCGAACCGGATGCCTGGCTGACGGCCACGTCACTGCTGGATCAGCATCAACTTCCGGGAATCTGGCTCATTTTCTCGGGGTGGGATCCGGACGAACGGATCGACCTCGAAGGTGTGTCGCTGAACAATCCCTCCTGCACAGCACTGGCCCTGGCACTCCAGCCTGCATTCTCGCAGCCGGGCGCCGGCAAACTGAAAATTGTTTACGACTCGCAGAATGTCGTCCCGCTGACTGTGCCAGCGCAGGAGACGGCGTTTAGTCAGTTCGAGAACTTCTTCGCCAGCGGGATGAAGGGACAGACGATGACTACGAATCTCGGCGGCGGTCTGCGTCTGGAAATGGACTGGTCGCCAGCAGTCACTAGGACGATTCCGCTGGTCAATCCCGCGGCACCAGGTCAGAAACGGGCCGCCTGATCGAGGGGTTGGAAACCGCAGAAGATCTGGCAATTTCAGGGTGAGTCATGAGTGGTCGGGAGTAAGCGACAAACATTTCGCACCTCGGTCCGTTATCCGGCAGGGGCACCGGGGCGGCCGACACAGAATCAACATGATTTGAGAAAGTGAGACAGAGATGGATCAGCGAGATTCGGTTTGTATTACGGGCGTCGGATTGACCTCCTCGATCGGTCACGGATACGAACAGTTCGCATCGAGTCTCCTGGCAGGTCGATCGGGGATCGAGCGTGTCTCGGCATTTGAGGTGACGGATCATCCGAGTCAGATTGCCAGTCTGATTGGCGAAATCCCTTGTCCGGAAGGGTATGACGAGGCCGATTTTCGTTCGCGACTGCGGATCGAACAGTGCGGCATCTGGTGTGTCGAATCGGCCTTGCGAGACGCGGGCTGGGACAAACGCCCCGAACATCTGCGGATCGGACTGGTCCTGGGAATGGGTGCCGAGTGGATGCAGAGCTGGGAGATGGATTACCGCCGCGGGGGCCGTCGCGCTTTCGATCCGATGGAAGAACCTGCCGGCGTCACGACGAAGATCCATCAACTGCTGAATTTGAATGGTCCTCAGTTAACAATCTCTGCTGCCTGTGCGAGCGGGAACTGGGCGATCTCGCAGGGGAAACGATGGCTCGACCTGGGCTGGGTCGATCTCTGCATTGCCGGAGCGTGTGACATCGGTGTCACCCCGCTCTCACTGGCTGGCTTCGGAAACCTGCGAGCATTGTCACGGAAGAATGATGCGCCTCACGGAGCCCTGCGTCCCTTTGACCGGGACCGCGACGGGATGGTCCTCGGAGAAGGGGGAGCGGTCTTCCTGCTGGAAAAGACCTCCGCCGCCGTGAAACGAGGGGCACGCCGTTATGCCGAAGTCGCCGGCTTTGGTGCCACCAGTGACGCCCATCACATGGTGATTCCCTGTCCTGAACCGCAGCAGGGAATCGCCGCCATGCGGCAGGCACTCACGAACTCCAAGGTGGAACCGCACGAGATTGATTACATCAATGCGCACGCCACAGGAACGCCGGTCGGCGATATCTGTGAAGCAAAAATTCTGCAGGCCGTCCTCGGCGACGAAGTCTCCCGAGTCCCGATCAGCTCGACCAAATCGCTGACCGGCCATCTGCTCAGTGCAGCGGCGGCCATTGAAGCCGTGACCTGCCTTGTCTCACTCGAAAAGCAGCTCATTCCGCCGACCGTTAATCTCGACAACACGGACCCCGAATGCGCGATGCTCCATCATGTCCGCAATGAACCACAGGAACGGGAGATTGATGTCACCGTCTCGAACTCGTTCGGGTTTGGCGGCAACAACACCTGCCTCGTTCTGAAGAAGGCTGCCTAGCAAGCAGTCACGCGGCTGGTTTCAGGAAAGGTCATGCCCGGACAGCTCGACCAGCAGACGCTCGAGCTGAATCCGCTCGGGAAGAGGGTTTGCGCCCTTCAGACCCGAATCAACCTGGACCAGTCGCTGCAGGATCTGCTCTGCCTTCGTTCGGCCCAATCGGCGAAGGTAGGACTGACCGGCATTCACGGCCATCGGAAAGACCCCTGCTTGTCGCAGCGCCTGATCGAGAGCGATCGTCCGTGAAAGATCGGTTGCGACGGCGTACTTTTTGAAGGTGTACGAGATTCCCCCCAGCAGCTTCATGGGTGGTTCACCTGACGTGAGCAACTGATCGAGTGCGGTCAGGGCGAAATCGAGATCATTGTCGCGGGTCGCGTCGGTCATGGCCCAGGTCGTCTCGGTCCGCCATCCGCCGACGAGCGATTTGACATCCTCGATTTCGATCTTTCCTTTCGACCCGACATACGACGCCAGCTTCGCCAGCTCGGAATCCAGCATTCCCAGTTCGTCGCCCACCAGTTCGACCAGCAATGCGGCGGTGTCCCGGCTAATCGATTGGCCGTACGTCTCCTTGGCCGTCTCCTGGAGCCATTTTTGCAGTTGCGGGCCTTTCAGCTCGGAACACTCGATCTCCAGCCCCTTCGCAGCGACCAGTTTGTAAAGCTTCGTGGTCTTTGGGAAAGAGTCGAGAACGAGAGCCAGAACGGATTTTCTGGCCGGCTTTTCGACCAGCTTCTCCAGACCTGCACGATTCTTGGTGACGAATTCGTCTGCGTCATCCACGACTACCAGGCGGCGATCACCCCACATCGAGACGGTATGAAGTTCGTCCGAAACGGCCTGCAGTGTCGCTTCTTTCGCGGGAAATCGGGTCAGGCAGGTCTCGTCATCGTCGATTACGCGCTTCCGTAAGTTCGCCATCGCGGCTTGTTTCAGATGCCGCTGTCCACCCGACAGGACGACGACAGGAGCGATGTCACCGGAGGATTGTTTGAGAAACTCAACAGCATGCATTTCGGTCGTCTTCTGGTTTGTCGCAGGACCGGACAAATGTCGTGGTCCGATGAGGCCGCGTCGAATTGACGGACAGGGCCAAGGGGAAAGCCGTCACTCACGATCTTAAACCGCGCGCGTCAGTTCAGCCATCAGGATACCCCCGGCCACTGAAACATTCAGCGAAGGGACATCACCCCGTGCGGTCAGCTTGCAGACCTGGTCGCACTTTTCCAGGGTCAATCGACGCAGGCCGAGTTCTTCATTACCGAGAATGAGCATCCACGAACGGTCACGCGGGATCTGCGAGACGTCCTGTTCCGCATGCTCGGATGCACCGAGCAGCCAGACCCCGGCCGCTTTGGCGATATTCATTGCGCGGGCCATGTTGGTCGGTTCGCCGAAGGGGACGTACTCCAGACCACCGGCGGCGACATCATAAACGGTGGCCGTCAGAGGGGCCGATCGGTCCCGCGTCAGGATGATTCCCTTGATTCCGTAAAACGACGCCGTGCGGAACAGGGCACCGACGTTGTGCGGATCCTGCAGACAATCGAGTGCCAGCCACAGTCCGGGGCTGGCTGAGGCCTCGGCGAACAGTTCTTCGACCAGCAGTCCATTTCGTTCGCGGACGGTGGCCTGCGCCGCGCCAGTGCGCTCGAACTTTCCTTCCTTCGCGTTACGTCGAGGTTCCTCGGCAAGGTTTGTACGGATCGGAATCTGGTGCTGTCGTGCCAGTTCAATCACTTCGTTCCAGGCGGGGGAGGGCTTCCCGGCAGGGAGGCGGATATCCACGACATCGTGCGGGCGGCACTTGAGTGCCGCGAGGACGCTATGTGGATTCTTCAAAACCAGAGACATGCCATGTCTTTCTAAAGAGTCTTCCAGGTGGACGGATTCAGTTCATCCACCCGATCAGATTAAATTCCATCGCGGCGTTGTCGCAGAACCTCGTAAAACAAGATCCCGGCTGACACCGCCGCATTCAGTGAGCTGACTCGCCCCAGGACGGGGATCTGCACAAAGTGATTGCAGAGCGATTTTAATGTCGGATGAATTCCACGTCCTTCGTTTCCAATGATCAGAACGGTGGGACCGCGGAAATCCGTCGCGTAGATCGGCTGCGTGGCGTGGTCAGAGGCACCCACGATCTGGAAGCCTCGTTCCTTCAATTCTTCAGCAGTCGCTGTCAGGCTTTCAGACTGAACGATGGGGACGAAGTTCACGGCGCCGGCGGAACTACGGGCCACCAGACTGTTCACGGGCGATTGTTCCTGCGTGCCAACGATCACGCCGTGCATTCCCAAGACATCGACCGAACGGACGATCGCGCCGAAATTGTGTGAGTCCTGGATGCGGTCGAGCATCACCAGGACAGGATTTTCAGGTAATTGCTTCCAGAGGTCGGCCACGTTTCCATAAGGGAAGGGAGGCATCCGGGCCGCCAGCCCCTGATGGTCTTCAGACCGGCACTGCTTCGTGATGTCGGCGTCTCGGACGTACGTGATGACCACGTCGAACCGAGCGGCGAGATCAAAAGCCTCGCGCAGTGCCGCTTCTTCGCAGCGGTCACTGTAGAGCAACTCGAGAATCGTCCAGTAGTTCGCTCGCAATGTCTCAAGAACCGCATTTCGGCCCCAGATCCAGCAGCGATTGTGATTGGAGAGCAGTGGACGACGGGCAGATTTCATGGGATGTCTGAATAGGTGTTCGACGACAAAGACTTACGCCCGCGTCGAAGCCGGAATGAATAAGGAAAACGATCCGTCATGAAACTGGGAATAGGTTTCACTGGCTCCGCCGGTGCTCTGCATTGCCATCTGCGTGTCGTCGCGGAGGGAAGGTTCTTTATTTGCGTGCTTGCAGAGACTTCAATCTGCTCGCGTCTCAGCCCGAGCGGAGGACGGGGCGAAATTTCAGGGCCAACGCCACCAGACTGATTGCGATGACGCTCGCCAGCCCGGCACCGATCCAGGAATCCCACCGGTAGGCATTCAATGTTAACGATCCCATTGCGAATGCGAGCAGCAGGCTGGCTCCGGCAACAAAGTTCCACGCCATCAGTTGTTCGACCAGTAACAAGGCCATGGCCGCGAACAGCAGTGACCGCGAGAAGCCCGTCCCGGTCGAAATCACACGCACCTGTTCTCCGTTGCTCGCTGCCGCTTCTTCCCATTCGGTGAGGTAACGA
The DNA here is from genome assembly GCF_041860085.1 of Schlesneria sp. DSM 10557. Taxonomy (NCBI): domain Bacteria; kingdom Pseudomonadati; phylum Planctomycetota; class Planctomycetia; order Planctomycetales; family Planctomycetaceae; genus Schlesneria; species Schlesneria sp. DSM 10557. Next base: position 3,406,078 of record NZ_CP124747.1, on the reverse strand, counting down.
AACTCGATTCCGGGCATCAATTCGGTTCTGAGGTCTTCGCTTTGCAGTGAGGTGAGATCGCTTTCCTGGGTATCAACATTCACGGCGAACCAGTCGGTACGATTTGCAGGAGGCCCCAGCACAATTTTGTGGAACCCACTGGTTGCGGTCGGCTCGGACGTGATATTGCGACCATCCGCTGAGGGTTGCAGTTGTTTCGTATCGCCGTTGGGAAGATGCAGGACCGCGGGGGTGTCGGTGGCGCGCAGCCCGACGTGACACTGCAACGGCTGACCGACGAGGACGTCCCTGTCTTTCCACCGTCCCGAGACGGCGTAGTTCACGGTCTCGTGCATCAGCGGAATCAGGCTGTGGCCCCAGACCGCCCACGTACTCCATTCCCGGTCGACCGATGTGGTCACCAGCACCACGCGTCCTCGCCCGTAAGGGGCATCGACAATCGCGGGGTCGCCCGAGCTGAATCCCAGGGCCACTTCGGCCCCCCGGTCCGCGTCGACTTCGGCTTTGACGTACACAAACGTTTTCGTCAGTTCCAGACCGGCATTGGCATTTCCCGCAAACGGTTGCAGGATGGGATGGTTGAATTCTCCCGGGTCGAACGTGAATGCCACGTCTTTTTTGCGGGGATCACCCGTTCGCTCGATCAACCGGGCGGGAAGGATCGGCTGTTTCTCTGCATGCAGAATTTGATTGTAGTTGTCGGGGCGGACCTGATCACCCAGGCAGAAGACCACACCGCCACCTGACTCCAGGTAACTGCGCAAAACTTCGGCTTCGCGTTCGGTGAACATCGCGATGTTACAGGCGAAGACGCAGTCATACCGGCTGAGGTCGGATCCGAGCAGTTCGCTTTCTCGAATTACCGTGGGACGCATCGGGCTGGAGAAAGCCCGGTTGGGGAGTTCGGGGGCAAGAGCCAGTTTCAGGAAGTCAGTGGAGTTGCCCATTGGTTCGCCGGAAGGCTTACCGTTGATGAGCAGCACCTGCAGTTCACTTCGAACGGGAATGACGAGTGATCTCACATCGTCGACGGGAAGCGTATCAGGGGCGATCCGGACATTCAGCCGATGTTCTCCGTCGCTGAACGTCGGCGAAAAATCGACGGAAACTTCCTGGCCGGCTGGCAGGTCGGCCCGTTTGGTGTCGGTCAACTGGCCGTCCACCATGAGCTCGACGAGTTGATTCGACGCCCCGATCGAACTGAAGTTTTTGAGACTGGCCGAGACGCGGACCGGGCGACCGGAGAGAACGAAATCGTTGTCGATCCTGAGCCCGGTGACGGCGGTGTTGCTCGCGTTGGAATCCCCCACATCCAGCCAGACGACCTGTGAGCGGGAACCGATCGTCTTGAGCGTTTCCCGGATGCGCGAGGCTTCGACAGAATTGGCCGGCGCCCAGGTCGACGCCTGCAGGTCGGTGATCAGGTAGACCTCTTTCCGGCGAATTTCGGGTGCGAGCGACAGCAGGTCCTGTACTTCCTTCAAAACGATCGACGCATCGACGCGCTCGTCGTATAGAAGCAGTTGTTCGATCTCTTCGATGACCGCCATCGACTGGTAGGCCGGGCGGGCGATGATGACGTGCGGCGTTGACTCGCTAATGCGGACAAGATTGATGGCGTCCCCCTGTCGAGAACCGGCGACAATCTGACGGGCCAGCTCGCGGGCGCGATCAAACCGGGTTCGACCGGTGGTCGCGCTGCCCATGCTGAGTGTCGCGTCGATCACAATAATCCGATGCTTGGGGCCCTCAGACTGAAAGTATTGCCCAAGCGTTTCGGCCGTTGGCCGCGCAAGTGCCAATGCCAGGCAGACCACGATCATGGTGCGGACTAACAGAAGCAGTAGCTGTTCCAGCTTGAGGCGACGAGATTGCTTTTTGGTGGCGGCGAGCAAAAATCGCATGGCCGCCCAGGGAACCGTCTGATACCGCCTGCGATGCAGCAGGTGGATGAGAATCGGAATGCTGCCGGCCGCCAGTCCCCACAACATCAAGGGGCTGCCGAATCCGAAGGCAATTAGAGGAAACAGTCCGAACATCACCACCGCAGTTCCAGAAGATCGCTGTCCATCGAAAAACAATGGCAATCTTGGCGGAAGTCGCAGGTTGAACGCAACTCAACCCCCGCGATTCGCGGATTTTCAGACAGATCAGAAGTCGTGCAATGATAGGACCTGACGGCCTGGAGAGACTGCGGCTAGTGGTTTGTCACGATGAAAAATTAGGGTGCCACTGCATGACCGTCCTCGGTCACGCAGTGCTCTGTCAAGCATCAAAAAATGAGAAGACACTGCGTCTCCGAGGACTCCGATGCAGTGGCACACAACCCGACGATTTCATCGTGACAAAGCACTAGGTTGAAGGATTCCGATCGCCACGGCCGCACGTTCTCGAGCTCGCGCGGAATGTCATCTGCCGTCCTCAAGGAACTGACGAATTGTCAGGAGAAAATCTCATGACGCCGCTGCACGAAGCCTGCTGACGGGGTGGGGTCGCCACCGAAAATTTCATCAAAATGATGCGTTATCGCGTGACCTGCGAGAAGACGTACATCATCTCACGGCAGATCTGCTCGCAACGCTCATCGTACGTCGCCCCTTCATCAGGGCGACCATCTGATTCCTTGGGGTCTTCGTAGGGAAGCGAAACGCGGAGCGAACAGCCGGCAACGACGGGGCAGTTCATGTCCGCGTGCGAGCAGCACATCACGGCGCAGAAGTCTTTCTGCGGGTTCGGGGCTTGGTTGTAGACTTTGGAGAAGCAGATCAGTGGCTGCTCATCCTGCGGGAAGTGAATCTCATAACGCGGGTTGGTCTCCTCGCCAGCAGCGGGGGGCTCATTCCTGGTCCGGATGTCGAGCCCCGTTCGCTGCATCGCCGCCACCGCTCGAGGGTTGAAGGCGGTCGTTTCTGTCCCGCCGGAAAACGTTTCAACCCCTTGGATGCCGTAGTAGCGAGCCGCGGTCGCTGCCCAGACCTGGGAGATCTGGCTGCGCCGCGAGTTGTGCGTGCAGATAAACGTCAAGCGGGCCGGTTGATCGGCTTGAATTCGTTTCTGCACATGCAGGGCCAGTTTTTTGAGCAAGGCCTTTCGATCATCGGAAATCTGATCAAACTCGCTCGCACGGGATTCCAGGTACGACTGGAGCGGTGGGGTAAATCGCATTGGTGTTGGCTCGGCACTCCTCGCCGGCGTCGTCGTGATGGCCAGTAACGCGACGAGGCTGAGAGTCAGTAAGTTCGTGAATGAGTTTGTTCGCATGTCCCCAAATCCAGATCCGGTGGATCGATCCAATCTCAGGGCAATTCCGTTGCTTCGAGAGACAAGTCGGCTCAGGCTGACAATAGTGATCCCCCTTTCGACTTGCAATCACCGAATTCGCATACTGGACGCGGTTCTCAAGGCGTGATGATTCATTGAGTGATCACTGCATCGGCCAAGTCTTTGATCTCCTGGCCGATGCAGGGCGACACCCCCAGGGCTGCTTTTTCGTCGACGGGAAAGTCTCTTTCCAGGATTAAAATGTAGACAAGATGTCTTTTCTGTGTTCTCATGTGGGGAGGTTGCCGCCGCGGCCCGCTCGACATGAAAAGTAACGGGGCAGGGAGATGGTGACTGGGGGGGCCGGAGCCGTTGGTATTGCTCTTCTGTTAACTCTACCAGTTCGGGGCACCAATTCACTTTGAAAGGGCAAAATACCATGTGGTCAGGCCGCTGGATTGGCGCAATCGCCTCGTTGCTGATGCTCGTGCTCCTGGCCGCGGTGGCACTGCCGGCTATTCAGCAGGCTCGCGAGTCGGCACGTCGCACGCAGTCGAAGAACAATTTGAAGCAGCTCGGACTGGCGCTTCATAACTATGCGAGTACGTACGACATATTACCACCTGGTGGCGTCTTCAACGCCGAAGGACGTGCATTTCACGGGTGGACGACATTCATTGCTCCTTACATTGAAGCCAGCCCTTTCTACAACGGTGTGAACATCAACATCCCGTGGGACCATCCTGACCAACTTAAGTATTTTCAACGCTATCCAGGCGACGCGTATCTCAATCCCTCGATTGGATCTGGTCGGCTCGATGATGGGTTGAAACGGAATCACTATTCGGGAAGTGATCTGGTCTTCTATCGCAATAGTTCGACCTCGTTCTCGGATCTAACGAATGGAACGGCCCACACGCTGCTGGTGGGAGATGCGAAAGGAATGTTTCAGCCATTCGGCTATCCCTACGAATGGCGAAGTGTGGCGTTGGGGCTGAATACCACTGAGGAAGGTTTCGGTAGCCCGGTGCGTGAGATCACTCAGATGCTGCTGGCCGATGGAAGTGTTCGCGAATTCAGTCACCACAGTGATCAGGATCTGTTCCTCAAGTTGCGCGGCGTTAATGCCAAATGGGATCATTCGGCCCCGGATGTCTCCAAACCGGCGGGGGTTTATCATCTTTCGGAACCATTGGTGAGCTTGTGGAGTGACCCGAAACGGAGTGACTGCATCATCGGAGTTCAGAATGAGTCGAGGCATATTGTGCGAGCCTGGATTCATGACTCAGAGACGTCTTGGAATAGCTCGGTGGCGACGACGCTGGATGGACCGGCACAAGTCCTCAAGAAATATCAGTCCTTGCGGGTGCTCGACCTAGGTTACTCCCTGACTGATCGGGGTCTTCGATTGATTGAGGGCCTGCCTGATTTAGAGGAAATCAAGGTCGGGGGACGGGCGACGACGAATCGCGGTCTGGAAATTCTGTCCCGTTGCCGTCGACTCAAGCATCTAGAAATCGGCGCGGCTCGCTTCGGAGACCACAGTTGGAGTTTGCTCGCCAAGTTACCCAAACTGGAATCTGTCATAATCGGTGAACCTGCGGGTGATACTTACAGCTTTTCGACTAAGTCCGTGGTCGCGTTCCTGGATGAGAGGCCCGACTGTAGGGTCCAGGTTGGACAGGGGCTGAGCCCTCAGAAAATCCGTGACTTGGCAAAGTCGGGTGAGCCATGGCCGCCCTACCGATATGGGAAATGAATTTCGTGGCGCGGCTGACCACGAAATGGCGTTATCACGAACTGGGGTGCTTGCCGTTTTCGATTGACGCTGCCCGCCTCCGCTTTGAGGACGTTGGTTCATGGAAAGAGACTTCGCAGCGCCGTTCATCCAACTGTCAGGACAGATCATGGGGCTGATGAGCTTGTTCCTACTGTTGCTGTTCTCCGTGCCGGCAATCTTCGGGTGGTTCTCGGGGATGCACGTGGTCGTCGTGGGGGCGACTGGAGTCCTGATCGGTGCGACGGGATTAATCCTGTCCAAACACGCGAACACTCAACGCATCGCTGTCAGGTTCGGAATGCTCCTGTGGTCGGGGGTGGTCTGCGGAATCACCGGCTGGGGATTTTTCCATTGCGACATTACTGACCCCGGGTTCTTCCCCTTTCTCTGGATTGGCGGAACTCTGTGCACAGGCTCGCTGTTTGTGGCCGGGGTGAGTCTGTACGACTTATCGCGAGCGGTTCACAGTTGATTGAGCGGCGGGGATGAGTAACACAATATTTGGAATCGCCAGTGGGCGAGGCCGATTTGCGGAGACTTTCTTGTCTTGTGTGAAATCCCTCTTTGCCATGAAGTCGCCGCAGCCCCGTTCCGGATCCGATCGAGTTTGAACCACCGCCAGGCGGGCGGTACAAATAATGAGCGTGACCAGATGGAGAGGATGATCATGAATCGGATCGTAGTGGAACGAAGGGTCGGTGATGGCGGCCTGCTCGTTTTGACACTGCCGCTCGGAGCGGGGGAGGCAGGTCAGGATGTGCGGGTAACAATCGAGCCGATAGGTCGACAGCCTGCGATGACTCCGGACGAGTGGCGGAATGGCATTCTCGCGACGGCTGGCGGGTGGCAGGGGGAATTTGAATGCTCCCAGTTGCACCAACTGGAAGAGCGAGATGCCCTTTCATGACTCACATTCGTGATACGAACGCATTTGTAGATCACCTGCGGCGCGGACCGAACTCCAAAGTGACAGCGAGTCTGCTCGCGGCACCTCCAGGTTCCGTTTACCTGTGTTCCGTTGTACTGGCCGAGCTGATTTTCGGGGCCATTCGCAGCGGCCCCGCTCATGAGGCCTCCAATCGAGCAATGGTCGCTCGACTCCAGGCACAGTTCTTGCCGCTTCCGTTTGACGATTTGGCTGCGGAAGAATATGGCAAGCTGCGAGCTTACCTGACGTCTGCCGGTCGACTGATCGGTCCGAACGATCTGATGATCGCCGCAGTCGCGTTGGCCAACCGAATGACGCTGGTAACCCACAATTTATCTGAGTTCCGTCAAGTTCCCGGGTTGCTGCTTGAAGACTGGCAGTGAACGGGGATTGCGACGCCACTGTACCGGACCACTGCTGAGGAACTTGCCTCACCTCGGCGGTTTCAACTGGGAAACAACGTCAGTCTTTTCACGATGATTGTGGCGTAGGCGCCTCGGGGCAGGATGAACTCCAGCGTGAGACGCTGACGGCCTTCGTTCTGGTCGTCGTGGTCTGCCTGGTGCATCCTCAGTTTTTGCGGTTTGATCACCGCTTGTCGTTCTCCTTTGGAGAAAAAGCTATCACGTGGATACTTCACACGAAGTTCGCGCAGGGCGAGACCCAGCGGACTGAGGACCTGTTCATACAGATCCAGCAGAGGGCCCGGTTCCAGATGCAAACGCGCTGACGGCAGAGGGAGTTGCAGGTTCCGCAGGGCCTGATCCGCGCTGTCGCTCAGCGCGGTAAAGAAGGGGACGTCGGCCGTGGCGAGAGAGACAGGGAAGCAGTGGTCGGGCGAGACATGCTGCTGCAGCGTCGCCGCCAGGCACCGGTTCCAGATGTTGCTTTGAAAGGCGGCCAGCCAGAGGCTGCGCATGTCCTGCCGAAGCAGGGCGAAGGCCTCGCGAAATCGTTCGGGGTGATCAACCAGATACGTCACAATGCTGCGAGCGGAAGATTTTCTGAGGGCACCTTTGCACGCGACCCAGTCACCCCAGAAATGACGAATGATCTCCTTCTCATCCCGGTCGTTCGGCCGGTCATGCGAGTTGGGCTCTGCGATGGCGAGCCAGAGTGCTCGTTCGTAGTTCCCCTGGCACCAGGGCTGCGCGATGAATTCGCCTGATTCCCCGAGGGAGCCGAATCGCTGATCGTCGTAATAATTGGGGACGCCGTAACGTTCGAGCGATTCCCGGCAGCTCAGGATTCGCCGCGCGGCATCGGGGGTCAGGTTTCGCATTACGATATGAAATCGGTTGGCGGCGATATCCTGTGGCTCAAACGGGCGGCTGGCCTGGCCCTGGTAGGTCAGTGAAAAGTTTTCTTCACGGAAGTCACGGCGGGGACCGCGCAGGATCGTGACCCACTGGCGGGTGACGGCGTGCTTGTCCTTCAGGCCGCCATAGCTGATGACCTTACGGGGGAAATTCCAGCGGTGACAGATGGCCGTAATCGCTTCCGGGGTGCCGAGCGACCGCTTGGTCAGCAGATAGACGGCAAACGGGCCGCCATCCATGGGGAAATCACTGAGTTCTTCGACCTCGAAGTCTTCAGGCAAACTTTTAAGCTTCATGAACAATCCAGCAGGCAGCTCTCTTGATCACGAACGCCGTGACGGCCGTTCGTGAGAATGACATTTTGCAAAACCAACCTGCGACCGAACGCAGGCATGAAACGGATATTCTTATCGGAAACGACGGTCAGATGCCCGAGGGCGAAGCCTCTGCCGAGTCGTCGACGAAAGAAGGACGCGATCCGGTCGCTCGGCGAGAGTTTCCCCGCGCCAGTGGACGATGGTCGCTCGACCGCCAGCTCGGGGGATTCTCGCACTTTGTTTTCGACTCGGCTCAGTGTAGCTTTTTCCGTCTGAATAAATCAGGCCTCGATTTCAGGATGTGGGTTTCTCTCTGTGAGTCTGCATTCTCAAAGCCTCCGGTTCCACGTCGATTGGCGAACAGTCGTGAGTTTCTGACGATGTCAAGGAGATGTGCAGTCATGCGGATGTTGACGACGCTGGCGTTTCTGGTGGCACACAGTTCATCAATACTGCTGGGGCAAATACCCACTCCCGACGATGCTCCGCAGCCCCAGGCGCCGCAAGCAGCGGCCAAACTGTTCCGTCTTCCTGCCGGGATGCGAATGCAACTTGTCGCCAGCGAACCGCTGATCCGCGAACCGTCGGGGGTCTGCTTTGACGAGCAGGGACGCCTGTTTGTCTGCGAGTTGCACGGATTTAACCTCGACGGTCAGATCGACATCGACGAACTCAATCAGACCGGGAAGCTCGATAAGGTCGTGCGGCGTTTTTTTGTCCCCGAACATGTCGAAGAAGCGGCCAAAGCCGGGACCTATGGTACCGTCAAACAATTGGTGGATACCGATGGTGATGGCCAGATGGATCGGGCTGACGTCTGGGCGGATCGATTGCCCGCCTGTTTCGGGATTTGTCCAGCGCGGGGTGGTGTGATCGTTGTCTGCGCTCCGGACATTATTTTTCTGGCAGATCGGGATGGGGACGGAACCGCTGAGGTGCGTGAAGTCCTTTTCACTGGATTTGCCACCGGCGTTCTGGACCGTCGCATGGGGAATCCGCAATGGGGATTGGACGACTGGATCTACGTGGGTCGTCCGCACCGGGACGCCACGATTACCGGCCCGCATCTGCCGGCGCCCGTTCCGCTTCCTGACACGGATTTCCGCATCAAGGCTGACGGTTCCGCGATCGAGCCGGTCAGTGGGGCGGTCGGCGGTTTGGGGCACACCTTCACCGAAGGGGGAGACCGCTTTATCAGTTCTATCGGCTGGCCTGCGCACTTTGTCGTACCACTTCCGTGGCATTCTCTCGCACGTAATCCGTATGTCGTGACGCCATCGCTTTCGATGCAAGTCTTTCCCGATCGTCGGGTGTATCCGACCAGCAAAGCCCACCCCTGGAGAACCAAACGAGCGGATGACCCAGGTTTCTCGAAGTTCTATACGGACGGCTACGGAATTGCCGAGTCCGCACCGAATGGCTACTTCACCTCGTGTTGCGGTCCGCTGGTCTACCAGGATTCCGTGTTGCCCGGACTGAAGGGCCACTTGCTGGCGTGTGAACCGGCGCAGAATTTGATCCACCGATCTGTGGTGGAACGGGACGGTCTGAAACTGACATTGAACCGCGCCCCGGGCGAGGAATCGTCGGAATTCCTCACGACGGTTGATTCCTGGTTCCATCCGATTGCACTGTCGCACGGACCTGACGGAAGTGTCTGGGTGACGGACTTCTATCGCGAAATTATCGAGGATTACTCGGCCATTCCTCGGTATCTGCAACAGCAGTATGGTGTGACGAATGGGAAGGATCATGGACGAATCTGGAAAATCACCTCTGACCAGACGCACCCGGTCCCGTCGGCCGACATGAGCCGAATGACTCCGGAAGAGCTTGCCGCAGAAGTGGGCTCGGAATTGTTCTGGAGACGTGAAACCGCTCGACGATTGTTGATTGAGCGAAAGGAGAGGCTGGCTGCACCCGCTCTGGTTCGACTGGCGCGCGAGAGCCACCAACCTGCGGCGGTGATCAACGCCATTCATACCCTGGATGGTCTTGAGGAACTTTCCCCTGAATTGCTCGAAACGCTGCTGTCCCATCCGGACGGGGGTGTGCGGCGACAAGTGCTTCAGCTTGCGGAGAGTCGATTTGCAGACTCACCTGCACTATTCAATCGGGCGCTGGAACTGGCGGAGGACCCCGAGGGATATGTTCAATTGCAACTGGCTTTGTCGCTGGGCGTCAGCCCGGATGCGCGTGTGTTGCCAGTCCTCGCCAAATTGGCGCGGCAACAGGGAAGTGACCCATGGGTTTCGACCGCAATTCTCAGTTCGCTGGCCAATCGAGGAGGGGAGTTTCTGACGGTACTGCTCGACCATCCCGAGACTCTGGGCGAGGCACGCGGCTTCCTGAAACCACTTTGCTTTGCAATTGGGGCACGGCGGAACGAACAGGAGCTGAGTCAATCGCTCACGCGGATCTGCCGTCTTGAGAATCCGGACGTGCAGGTTGTGGCCCTTCGCGGAATCCGGTCCAGTTTTGAGATTGCCACCGATCTGACGCTGACGAGCGAAGCACGGAACGAGGCTAAGTCGCTCACCGGAAGCGATAACCTCGAAGTCCAATCGCTGGCGAAAGAACTTGTCCGCCTGATGAAGCTCGAAACCGAGGAAGAACGTTCCGCACGCCTGGCCCGCTTGCAGGAACAGACGCAGGACGTAACCTTGAACGTGGACCATCGGCTGGCCGCGATCGGTGAGCTTGCATCAGAAAATGAGGATTCCATCGCACAGACTTTGGTGAATGCACTGCCGTCCGCAACGCCTCGAGTGAGTGAAGCGATCCTGGGCGCGGTCTTCTCTCGACGAGACCGCATCCCTGTCCTGCTGGACGCGATTGAGCAGAAAATCGTGCCGGCATCGCTGGTGTCGGCCGTCCATCGGGCGGTCCTGCTGGACGATAAAGACGACGCCGTCCGTCAACGTGCCGGAAAGCTGTTGACGGTAACGAATTCGGCCGCGCTCGAAGCGTATCCTCGTTTCACCGCAGCGCTGCAGGAAACCCGTGATCCGGTTCATGGGCATCAGGTTTTTCGGGACGTGTGCGGCAAATGCCATCAGGCGCATGGTGTCGGTTTTGCTGTCGGGCCCGACTTGAGTTCTGAATTTCAGCGGGCGGAAGAGACCATCATCAAGGACATTCTCTCCCCGAGCGAAACGATTTCACCCGGTTATATGACGTACACAATCTCGACGAACTCCGGGCAGGTGTTCACGGGGCTACTGGGGTCCGAATCCCCGACCAGCGTGACTTTGAAGCAACCTGAGGGAAAGCAGCAGGTTATCCTGCGGAACGAGATCGATGAACTACGGGTCTCGTCGATTTCGCTGATGCCAGAGGACCTCGTTAAGTCGCTGAAGCCAAAGGATGTGGCGGACGCGATCGCGTGGTTGAGGCAACCTCAGCAGCGTGTGGTGCTACTCGATGACAACCCGAGCATGGCGATGTCGCTGTCAGAAGGGGAGGGGACGGCCGAGTTCGTGACGACCGAGAAATTCGCCGGCGAATCGTGCCTCAGAATTACCCCTCCGCAGCGGTATTCAGCCCGGATCAAAGGTTGGGAGTTTCGAATTCGCGAGAAGCCCGTGGTGGGGGAATATCGTTATCTGCGGTTTGCCTGGAAATCCCCTCAGGCCTCGGGGGTCATGCTGGAACTGGCCGATGAGGGGCTGTGGCCCCCGGCTGAGGAGCCGCTGCGCAGGTACTTCGCGGGAAAGAATCTGACCGCATGGCAGGCGGTGGGACTGGCACCCCGTCCTCCCGGTGACTGGGTCGTCATCACGCGCGATTTGTGGCAGGACTTCGGTGATTTTACCCTCACTGGAATTGCGCCCACGGCAATTGGAGGGCCCGCTTTCTTTGATCGGATTGAACTTCTCAGGACAGTGGACGAGTCGTCGGCCGGGGGAGCGCAAGAGTAACGTCTGCTGGAATCTCGGGACGGGGGAGAGCAGCTCGGGGGTTGAACACGGTCCGCTCGCGGCGAGAGAATCTCCAATCGTGGTGGGATGGCAGACTTTGTGGCTAATCCACTCTGCACCTGAAAATCCGGCAAAAGGATGTCTGTACGGTTGTTCGGACGGTTTTTTAACGAGGACCGTGTGACGCTCCACATTACCGAGCCGGTGCGATAGACTAGGTGGGACTCGCGGGGCGGACACCGATGTCTGTCTCGCGTTTTTCGCGCCCGGAGAATCCTTGGGGACGCGACATTTGCAGAAACGAAGTACGAAGCGGTCCGATGAGTCTGGGTTGATGATCCGGTAGCTCGATGAGGGATTCAAGAATTCATGTCGGGTCTCCGCTGGTACGAAGTTTGTTTTGAGCGGCAGCCGTAATCGCCTCTCGGTCAGTATTTTCATTGAAGGTTCGTATTGTGTCAGTGACTTCAGTCGTAGGTCTGCAATGGGGCGATGAAGCCAAGGGAAAGATCGTCGATTTCCTGACGGATTCGCATGAAGTTGTCGTGCGGTACCAGGGGGGCAACAACGCCGGTCATACGGTCAAGTTTGACGGCCAAACCTACAAGTTGTCCCTGCTGCCGACAGGCATTCTGCGTCCCGGTGTCACCGCCGTCATTGGCAATGGCCTGGTCGTGAATCCCGACGCGCTTCTCAAAGAGATGAAGTCGCTGACCGACCGTGGTGTTCGCGTCGACGGCGGAAATCTGCTCGTGAGCGATCGTGCTCACGTCATTCTGCCGTATCACATCATCGAAGACGCTATCTTTGAAAAACGGCGGGGCGATAACGCCATCGGAACGACCGGACGCGGAATCGGAACCTGCTATCGCGACAAAGCAGGGCGCAGTCACGCGATCCGCATTGGCGACCTCTATCATCGCGAAACATTCCGTGCCAAGCTGGCCGAGATTGTGGCGTTCAAGAATCTGACGCTGAAATCGCTTGATCCATCGATCACTCCGCTGGACGCCGATGCGATCTATGAGGCCTACGTCGCATTTGCCGATAAGCTGGCGCCACACGTCGTTGATACGACGGCCTGGTTGCATAAGGCTTTGAAGCAGAAAAAGAATGTCCTGTTCGAAGGGGCTCAGGGAAGCCTGCTGGACGTCGATCATGGAACGTTCCCGTTCGTCACCAGCTCCAACAGCTCGGCGGCCGGGATTCACAGCGGCAGCGGAGTTCCCCAGCGTGCGATCACGCGGATGATTGGTGTCGTCAAGGCGTACACGACGCGGGTCGGTGGCGGTCCTTTCCCGACGGAACTCAACGACGAGATTGGACAGCACATTCGGGATGTGGGGCATGAGTATGGTACGGTCACCGGACGGCCTCGCCGTTGCGGCTGGTTCGATGCCGTGGCAACGGCTTACGGAGCACGCGTTTGTGGCGTCGATCAGATCGCTGTCATGCTGCTTGACGTGCTGGCGCAGCTCGACGAACTGAATATCTGTGAGGCGTACGAAATTCGGGGTGAGCGGACAACCGACTTTCCGTCGCACGTCGAAGACCTGGAAGTGGCGAAACCGATCTTCCGCAAGATTCCAGGCTGGAAGAAGGATATTACCGGCGCTCGCAAGTTGAGCGATCTTCCGGCAGGGGCACGGCAGTACGTGGATACGGTCAGCGAATTGCTGGAGGTGCCGGCCAAATTTATCAGCATTGGCCCCGATCGCGAGCAGACCATTCTGCTCTGATGCCGCTTGCGGTCTAACGCCTGCACATGGAGGTGGCGAGTGAGCTGATCATCTCTCTCGGCGACCGTGATTGAATAAAAGCCCCCCGGCGAGTGATTCGTCGGGGGGCTTTCTTGTTCGTTTGATCCAGGGGGCGAGGCCGACGGGATGTGAATCCCGCTAGCACGGACGGGGTTGCAGGTGCCTTCAGGGGTTGAGTGTTGAGGTTAGATCCCCAACCCTACTCCATTGAGGACGCCGGTACCGACTGTCCCGTCCGTGATTTCGAACATGGTCGGGAATCGCTTGGCCCAGGGTTTGTTTCCGGCCGGGCAGTACTGTCGGGCATTTCCTTCGATCGCAGCGATGCCGGGAAGGTGTGCTGCGATGCTGGCGGAATGCAGGAATGAGTACCCGGGACAGGTCAGATCCTGGACACACAGGAACATGTCAAACTTCTGAGCGGCGGCGCTCAGCAGCAGTGTTTCGGTCTGTCCTTTACAGGCCTTGAGGGCGGCGCCGGTATAGCCTTGCTCGCGAGCCAGCAGCAGGCTGTCGTAATCGACGAGCGATTCATCGATGACGATCGGCTTGAGCTTGGCCGCTTCATGCATCTTGTTGTCGGGATTGGCACGCAAGTCCCGGTGTGTGGGCTGTTCAACGTACTGGATCCGGTCGAAGGCGGCTGGCGCTTCGGATTTCACCTTGTTCAGGAAATCGACGACGTAGGCCGCATTCTGACACTTCTCATTGAAGTCGACCGAGTAGAACCATTGCGTGCAGCCCCGTTTCGCCTGGGCTTGTTCGGCACAGGCATTGACGGCGAGCGTGCGGGCGACGTCCCAGTCGAAGTTATCACCTGCCAGCTTGATCTTGAGGTGGGTCAAGCCGTTGTAGGCGATCCACTGTTCAAGCGTTTCAGGCAGACCGTCACCAATCTTCTTTGTGACTTCCGCGTCGGTCAGCGGATCGAGGGCTCCGACAAGGTGATACAGCGGCATGCGCTCTTTGGGTTCACGCAGCGTGTACTTATCGAGATATTCCCCTTTGAAGGTGGCATCCAGATAGTAAGCCAGATCATAGTTCATGAATTTCGACGTCAGTGTGTCGAAGCTATTGCGATTATGGATTTGACCATAAGCGTCATGCAGTGCGGCATCGAACGGACTGGCTGCCACAAGCTGGGCCAGTTCGGGCATCGGCTCGGCCAGCTTCATTTGCTGAGCCAGGCGCTTTGCGAGATGGTCATATTCACCAGACAGATGATAGACCAGGTCGATCGGGTGGCCATATTCCGTGCAGTTTCCTGCGAGTTCGACCACTTCCTCTGCGAATCGCAGCATCAGTGCTTCGCTCTGATCGGGCGTCACTTTGTCAGACGGCCATGACCAGACATTACCCAGGGGCATGCTACCGAAACCGCTGGAGTGGCGCTTTCCATCACGCGACTCGACTTCAACATCGACATTCAGCTGAAGTGTTTTTTCGATGACGCGACCGCCAAATTTCAGCGGTGCCCGGAACGGGATGGTTTCAACGGCGCAAGCGGCACTCTTAATGCGGATGTCCGTCGCTTTCGACATATCCTCGCAACTTTTTCGATAGAGGGTGGATTAATGGATAACTGACGCCCGGACGGATCTTATCGGGACTTAACCAGCCGTTCAAGAAGCGATCCGCTTCGAGACGGGGCGTTCGAATCAAATCGCTTCAATCGGTTCGGCGTGGTCGAGTGGATCGTGCGAGCAGGTTCTCTTTAGGGACTCGCAGTTTTCAGATACTAGCAGACCTGTAACCGGAGTCAGCGTCAATAGGAAATCGCCCTCCCGAATCACTCTTTATTGTCACCCGATTTCCGTCAAAGAGGACGCGGACCAGGGGGCCCTCAGGGGGTGAGAGGCAGGCTGGTTTCTCGCTCAACTTGAGGGGATTCGCGTGCGCGGCCCAAAACCGATGAATTTCGCGTCTAGCGTGACAATTAGGTGATTCAGGTGGGCTGCGAGAAGTTACCGGCCCTCAAAAGTGCGTGAAAAGCCGGCAAATCCGACCAGCTTTAACGGTCTCGCCCTGTCTCCGATGGTCTGAAGCCCTGTCCGCAAAACACTCTACGTTGACATGATTTCACGAGAAAACTACAGTCCTGACCGCTTGGAACACCCCGGTCGAGCGAGTTGATACTACCCAATGGATGGGGCATGAACCGCAGCAAGAAGCACGCGCTGAATGAACGAGAGGCTCGACGTGTCGAAGGGACTCCCTGGTGCACGAGCGGGACAGCATGGCTGGTTGTGAAGTCTCTGGTGGCGACGTGTCTGATTGTTTGTAGTGTCGGAGGGACGGGCTGTTATCAATCGACTGTTGTCCCGCCAACCGCTTCGATTCCATCCTCGATGCGTCCAAACCCGATTCAGACGCCACCCGTGGAGTCATTCAGTCCTCCCACAATGCATCCGATCGACCCGATCACGAAGAAGAACCCCTGGAAGCCGGACATCGAATCACGCGACTGGAGTTACATCGTTCTGCATCACACGGCTGCCGAAAGCGGAAGTGTGGAAAGTATTCACGAAGAGCATCTGAAGCGCAAAGACAAGAATGGCAAACAATGGCTGGGCGTCGGTTACCACTTTGTCATTGGCAACGGTAAGGGGATGGGCGACGGAGAAATCGAGCCCACATTTCGCTGGAGACAGCAAATGCAGGGTGCCCATGCCGGAGTGGCGGATTATAACCAGCTTGGGATTGGCATCGTTCTGATTGGAAATTTCGAAGAATCACCACCGACAAAAGCCCAGGTAGCTGCGGTCAAAAAGCTGGTGGGAATCCTGAAAAGAGACTACCGCATCGTAGGAAACAAGATTGTGGGGCATAGCGATGTGAAAGCGACGGAATGCCCGGGGAAGTATTTTCCCATGAGCGACGTTCGTGACAGCATTGCGTTCACTGGCGAAGAAGTCAGTCTGCAGGATTCGCCTCGACCCTCGATCCCCATCCGGACAGTCTCTCGACAAATCATTACAAAACTCGACCCGGTCGGACTGAAAGTGTCCCCAGGAGAACTGCGGAAATGACCGAACGCTCCTTTTTCAACTTCGATTGGGAGTCCGGAGACTCTGATCGTCTCGATCCGACGCCGTGGGGCCGCAGGTTCCATGATTTGACGCCCCCCGTTGAAGATTCTGTCCTGGACGGAACGTTCGATGAGGATCAGCTTCCCACGCACAGCGAGATCATCGAACTGATCGAGACGCTGCATGCCGGCGAATCGAGCCCGTTTCTGCCACGTCCGAAATCGGATCGTCCCCACTCGGTTCATCTGCCGGAACACTACGAGGCGCGGTACGCCTATCCGCTCGTCGTCTGGTTCCATGGCGACGGCTCGTCTGAGGAAGAGCTGGCCTCGGTGATGCCGAACATCAGTGAGCGGAACTACATCGGTCTGGCCCTGCGTGGGGATGTTCGATCGGGTGACGGATACCGCTGGTCAACGACGGATGAGGCTGTCCGGGAACTGATCGACGATGTCGAGTCACTCGTGTTGTCTCTGCGTCGGGAACGTCACATCCACAGCGAGCGAATCTATCTGGCTGGCTTTGGGAGCGGCGCCTCAGCGGCGATGGAACTGCTGCTGCACAAGCCGGAATGGTTTGGCGGGGCGGCCTGTTTCTACGGATCGCTGCCACTCGTCCCCTTCTCGCAGCGACAGGCTCATGAACTGCGTGATAAGCGGGTTCTGCTTGCCGCAACGACGAATGCCCGATCCGGCAATGCCCGTGGCCTGATCGCCGCAGGACGCCTGCTGAATGCTTCTGGTGTGCGGATCGGCACCCGCTTTTACCAGGACTACGGCACGGCTCCCACCGTCAAGATGCTGAGTGACATCAATCACTGGCTGATGGATGACGTCTGTTCGTCCGTGACCTGACGTCCGGCCAGTCGCTAATAGCGGTTGTCAGCCCGTTTTCAGCGGTTTGCGTCCAGCATCTTCGGTGATTACGACGTAGATATGGCACCTCGTCCGGTCTTTCTGATGAGATCTGACGGGGTGCTTTTGTTTTTTCAGCAGGGGCTGCGGCGGCCCGTCGTGCTCAGCTTCGACCAGGACGAACGACTCGCGAAAGGTCCCGTCGACGCGTTTCAAATCGCCCTCAGGAATTGTTAGAGTGTGGTCTGTGGCAGCCCTTTACGTCGACTGTTTTTCGTGATTGACCCCCTGCAGAAATGCTTATCACTCTCATCGGTTATCGTGGCACAGGAAAAAGCACCGTCGCTCCGCGTCTGGCCGCGAAACTCGGTTTTGACTGGGTGGATGCCGATGTTGAACTCGAAAATACGACGGGCCGGTCGATTCGCGAGATCTTCGCGACGGATGGTGAGCCCGAGTTCCGGCGGCTTGAGCGTGAAGTCCTGGTTCAGTTACTGAAACGGGATCGTCTGGTGATTGCCGCCGGTGGGGGGGCCATCCTGAATGAAGCGACGCGACAGGACATGCGAAATGCCGGGCCGGTCGTCTGGCTTCAGGCGAGCGTCGCGACGATCGCTCGGCGCATCCTGCGGAATGGCTCGCCGTCCAATCACCGACCAAATCTGACAGCGATGGGAGGGGTCGAAGAGATTCGAGCTCTTGTCTCCCAGCGGGAACCGTTGTACCAGTCGTGCGCAACAGTGACCGTCATGTCGGAAGGGACTTCGATCGAAGGTCTCGTTCAGCGAATCCTGACCCAACTTCCTCCAGAATTCCGACAGCAGGCGACCACATGATTCCCGGCGATATCCCGCTCATTATTGTCCTGAGCTGGCTGTTTATCTTCGGGGCGGTGGTGGGGAGCTTCCTCAACGTCTGCATCTATCGCATTCCGCAGCATGAACGGCTGTGGGATCAGTTGACTGGGTTGAATCATCCTCCTTCTTCGTGTCCGTACTGCAAAAAGCGGATTCTGGCCGTCGATAATGTCCCGATTCTCGGCTGGTTGCGGCTGGGGGGGAGATGTCGTTTCTGTCGACATGCAATCTCAATGCGGTACGCGTTGATCGAGCTCTTTAACGGACTGCTGTGGGTTGTCCTTTATCTGGCGATCGTTCCCGCAGGGTTTAATGCGCGGATTGAATGGAGTGCTCTCTATTCTCCGCTCGGCGCTCTGGCACAGCCGGGGCTGACCCAGCCGATGCAGGTCTGGCTGGTGAATGCGCAATACGTCTACTTCCTGATTCTCGCAGAAGCACTGCTGGTGGCGACATTCATCGATTTCGACCTGATGATCATTCCCGACGGGGTGACGGTCCCTGCTACCATTGCCGGGATCATCGGTGCGGGAATTCTGGGGGCTCCCGCGCTGTGGCCCGCGTGGTTCTTCTCTGCTTACGAGCTGAATGGACTACAGCCTGTGTTGCCCGTGTGGCTGCACTGGATGCTTTACCTGCCCGAGCAGATTCCGTTCTTCAACGCCCATCCGCATCTGCACGGTCTCTTCTCGAGCGTGCTCGGCCTGATTGTGGGTGGGGGAACCGTCTGGATCGTGCGGATTCTGGGGCACTGGGCCTTTCAGCGGGAAGCGATGGGGTTCGGGGATGTGATTCTGATGGCGATGATTGGCAGCTTCATGGGCTGGCAGGCGTCTCTCATCGTGTTCTTCCTCGTGGCACCTCTGTGTGCCCTGATTGCCACCTCAATCACGTTCACGCTGCGGTCCTCGCGAGAAATCCCGTTCGGGCCTTACTTGAGTGTTGCGGCCATGATGGTCGTGCTCGGCTGGAATCACTACTTCTCGAAGTTCGAGACATTCTTCAGCCGCGGCCCGCTACTACCGATTGTCTTTTTACTGATGGGCTTGCTGTTCGCCCCGCTGCTGGTGTTGACGCGATTTGTCAAACAGCAGCTTGGGTTTCGCGAGGAACCATTGATCATCGAAGAATGGACATCGGCCGATCAGCTTTCGTTCTTTGACAGCAAGCGAAGGTGTGATACTCCCTGGCCGGGGGTGGCAGCGGGGCAGAGTCGATTGCACAGTGACCGTTGGCGGGGAACGCGGTAATTGCGCTGTTCTCAGAGAACGGGTCGATCCTCTACCATGTCCCCGGTTCTGATTTTGAAGCCCGGGAGAGTCTCGAATATGGCCGCCATAGGACTGGTCTGGTTGTGCTGTTTTACGGCCTTGGCCGCTGCTGACGATGCGCCTGCCACCGTCGCCAGTGTGAATGGAGTGTCGATTACGCAAGGGGATGTCGATTTCGCTCTGTCGCAGCAGGGTGTCGCGCCGGACCAGCGCGGTAAAGAAACTCCCAAAGTCATCGAGCGATTGATTGATCGACAACTCATTCGTGAGTTTCTGGCGTCTCAAAAAATTGAGCCCCCCGAAGAGGAAGTGCAGTTTCAGATTTCGAAAGCGGAAGCCTACATTCGCAAGGGAGGGGAAGATCCTGCCGTTGTCCTCGCGAAGCTGGGCTATTCGTCCAGCCGACTGAAAGCGGAGCTCGGGCTGCCGCTCGCCTGGCAGGTCTATGTCCGGAAGACGGTGACTGCCGAACAGGTCAAAGACTATTTCGAGCAGCATAAGCAGGAACTGGATGGGACTCAGCTTCGCGCCAACCAGATCGTGTTGAAACTGCCCATGCCTGCAGAGGCTGACGTGGTGGAAGCGAAGAAGAAGGTGCTGGCTGAAGTCCGAAATGATCTGATGGCGAAGAAATTGACCTTCGCGGAAGCAGCGATGAAGTATTCGGAGTCGCCGACTCGCGCACGTGGAGGGGACGTGGGACTGTTCGGCTGGCAGGGAAAACTTCCCGCGGCTGTTTCGCATGCGGCGTTCGCCCTCAAAATCGGTGAGATCAGCGAACCGATCGTCTCACCGGTCGGCGTGCACCTGATCCAGGTCACAGAACGTCAGGTGGGAGATTTCAGTCTTGAGGATGTCCGACCTGTTATCATGGAGCGGCTCTCTCAACAGATGTGGACCCAGACCGTTCAACAAGCACGAACGGGTGCTCGCATCGAACGACGAGCGACCCCCTGAGATTCGGAATCCAATGGTTGTTTACGGTCTTCTCAAATAAACTACCCCTTTTCGGGGTAGAATCCTGAAACGAAAGTTCATCAAATGCCCGCTCAGTTAATCGACGGAAAGGCAATCGCTGCTGCGATCCGTGAGCGATTGACGCAAGACGTTGCCGAGTTCCGCCAGAAGACTCACATCACGCCGAAGCTGGCCGCCATCCTCGTCGGCGACGATCCTGCCAGCCAGGTCTATGTACGAAATAAAGAAAACGCTTGTGCGAAGGTCGGAATCGATAGTGATGTCTTCCGCCTCCCTGCGACGACGACCCAGGCGGAACTGCTGGCGCTGGTTAATCGACTGAATGAAGATTCGACCGTGCATGGCATTCTGGTGCAGTTGCCGTTGCCTGATCAGATTCATGAAACGACCGTACTGGACGCGGTGTCCGCTGCGAAGGACGTGGATTGCTTTCACCCCGAGAACGTCGGGCGGTTGGCTCAGGGGCGTCCTCGATTTCTCCCCTGTACCCCGCACGGTGTTCAGGTGCTGCTGAGGGAGTCGGGGACTCGGCTGGATGGGGCCCATGTCGTGGTGCTGGGGCGAAGCGAGATTGTCGGTAAGCCTGTGGCGATGATGCTCGTTCAGAAAGGGGAGACCGCGAATGCCACGGTCACGATCTGCCACAGTCGCACGAAAAACCTGCCCGAGCTGACTCGTACCGCCGACGTCCTGATCGCGGCGATCGGAAAGCCGGAGTTTGTCACGGCCGATATGGTCAAGCCGGGGGCCGTCGTGATCGACGTCGGCATCAACCGGGTTGGTGACAAACTGGTAGGGGATGTGGCCTTCGGACCGGTGTCGGAAGTCGCCTCCGCAATCACGCCCGTTCCCGGCGGAGTCGGCCCGATGACGATCGCCATGCTGCTTGAGAATACGCTGACGGCGGCCCGACTCCGGTCGAGTGCCCGGTAACGGATGAGTGAGCGGCAGCTCGAAAAACACGAGGCCCCTGACGCTGAACTCAGCGCCAGGGGCCTCTTCATTGGCTTTAATCGATCGAGCGCGGGGAGCGAGCTGGCCGTCTCCCTGCGAGGTTGCTACCTGAATTCCCGCAAGGGCATTACAGGTCCTTGCCGGTCAGTCGAGCGACTTCGTTGACGTCTTTGTCCCCCCGTCCCGACAGGCAGACGACAATCACGTCCGACGGCTTGCGCTGTTTGGCTCGTTGCAGTGCGTAAGCGATTGCGTGTGAGCTTTCCAGTGCGGGCAGGATCCCTTCTGTACGAGCCACATGCTGGAGGGTCTTGAGCGCCAGGTCATCACCGATATTCACGTAATTCACGCGACCGGTGTCTTTCCAGTAGGCATGTTCGGGGCCGACGCCGGGATAGTCGAGACCGGCCGAAATTGAATGGACGTCCGACGTCTGCCCATCCTCATCCTGCAGGACGTAACTGTACGTTCCATGAAGAATCCCTTTGTTACCGTACGAGAGGGTGCTGGCATGATCACCGGGATTCGGACCACGTCCGCCCGGTTCCACACCGCTCAGTTCCACAGTCGTGTCGTCGACGAAGGGATAGAACATACCGGCCGAGTTGGAGCCGCCACCCACGCAGGCGACGACTTCCTCAGGCAGTTTTCCGGTCGCTTCGAGGCATTGCGAGCGGGCTTCTTTCCCAATGACGGACTGGAAGTCACGGACGATCATGGGGAAGGGGTGAGGCCCCACGACGGAACCGAGGATGTAATGGGTGTCGGCGACGGATGCCATCCAGTCGCGCATCGCTTCGTTGATGGCATCGCGGAGAGTGCGTGAGCCACTGGTCACCGGGCGGACTTCAGCCCCCATGGTTCGCATGATGAAGACATTCAGTTTCTGTCGGCGGATATCTTCTTCACCCATGTAGACGACGCAGGGCAGGCCGAAGCGGGCACACGCGGTCGCAGTGGCAACGCCATGCTGACCGGCACCGGTCTCGGCGATGACCCGTTTCTTCCCCATTCTCAGGGTCAGCAGCGCCTGTCCAATCGTGTTATTGATCTTGTGAGCGCCGGTGTGATTCAGATCTTCTCGCTTGAAATAGATCTGGGCTCCCCCGCATTCCTTCGTCAGTCGTTCGGCGAAGTACAGTGGATTCGGGCGGCCGACAAAGGTACGCAACAGGGAATCCAGTTGCTTATGAAAGGCGGGATCGGCCTTGGCTCGGGTGTATTCGACCGTCAGTTCTTCGAGTGCGTGCATCAGCGTCTCGGGGACGAACCGTCGACCGAATTCACCGAAGCGGCCTTCCGCGTCCGGAACCTGTGACGTTGCCGGGCCGTATGCTGAGGAGGGAACCGTGGAGGAAACAACAGACATAGTCAACTTTCACAGAACAAAACGAGAATCAGCGTGGAAACCGGCATCGGTTCATGCGAACAGCGGCGGATCAGACAATGTCAGCGGAGATGTCGATCCCCCCTCATCAACCTGTCGAACCCTCTCTCTCATCCGCTGCGGACCCGAATGCCCCCGTCTGCCGGATGAGTTTTCTTCAATGGATGGAATTGTAACTGCACACAGACGTGAAAACCACATCCGCCGTCCTGACATCGATGAGCAATTGACGTACGCAGGAACAAGAAAATGAGGACAACCCGAGTGGCCAGGGGGGTCGGGCAGCTCGAAGACAGGGACAGATTTCTCGACAGGGGAGACGCTCCGTATGATTCCGTCGGAATCCCTCGGCTTTGGGCTGCCGTACCAGAAACGTACGGGGAAGGCTCGGCCTCGCACTCGCAAGAGAAAGTGGCCCGGGATCCGGGCCTGTGTCTTCCCATTTCTAACAGCACTGTCTAAGGTAATTTTCTCCTGGTTTTTCTCGTGCAGTCCTCGACAACCGCTGCGCTTTTGGAAACAAATCGATCCTCATGACCACATCCCTGGCTCAACCCGTTCGGACGACTCATCGACCTCAGCAGCTTCTCGAACGGTTAAGGGCCGTGGTGGGCGAAGAGTCGTTGCTTTTCAATCCCGAAGAACTGCTGGTTTACGAGTGCGATGGATTCGTCGTCGATAAGAAATCGCCCGATGTGGTCGTCTTTCCGACAACGACCGAGCAAGTCGTTGCGATCGTTCAAATCTGCAACGAGTTCGACGTCCCTTTCGTTCCCCGCGGGGCGGGAACCAGTCTCGCCGGGGGGTGCCTCCCCGTCGGGGGGGGCGTCATGATCGCGCTCACCCGGATGAGGAAGATTCTGGAAGTCAACTACCGCGATCGCTATGCCGTGGTCGAACCGGGACTCGTCAATGTGCACCTGACACAGCACTTGAAAGGGAGCGGTTATCACTTTGCCCCGGACCCTTCGAGTCAGGGAGCCTGCACGATCGGCGGAAACTTCGCCACAAACTCCGGGGGACCCCACACGCTCAAGTACGGCGTGACCGTGAACCACGTACTCGGGGCGGAAGTCGTGCTGCCCAGTGGTGAAGTCGTCCAGTTAGGTGGACCGACAGAAGAAACGCCGGGCTACGATCTGACCGGACTGTTCGTCGGCAACGAAGGAACCCTCGGTATCGCGACAAAAGTCATCGTCCGACTGACACGCGATCCCGCTGCGTACCGCACGATGCTCGGAATTTTCGAAACGGTTTCCGACGCCACGAAAGCGATCAGCGAAATTATCGGGGCCGGGATCGTTCCTGCGGCACTCGAGATGATGGACCAGGGGATTGTCAGTGCCGTCGAGCAGGCGTTCCATTTTGGATTTCCGCTCGATGCCGGTGCGGTCCTGCTGATCGAAGTCGATGGCCTGGAAGTCGCTGTCGACGAAGAAGCGCAACGCATCATCAATCTCTGTACGGCGAACGGGGCACGTGAAGTTCGGCAGGCGAATTCGACGAAAGAGCGACTCCTGCTGTGGAAATGCCGCAAGCAGGCGTTCGGTGCGATTGGGCGACTGAGTCCCAGCTATTGCACGCAAGACGGCGTGGTGCCCCGCACCAAGCTGCCTCAGATTCTCGAACACATCATCGATTGCGGGATCCGGCACGGACTGCGAATCGTGAATGTCTTCCACGCGGGCGACGGCAACATCCACCCGATTCTGCTGTTCGATGAACGGGATACCGAACAGGTGGAACGAGTTCTCAAAGCGAGCGACGAGATCCTCAGCAAGTGCATTGAACTGGGGGGAAGCGTCACGGGGGAACACGGCATCGGCGTCGAAAAAATCAACTTCATGGACAAGCTGTTCGCTCCTGAAGACCTGAACGTCATGCGATCCATTCGCGACTGTTTCAATCCCGCTGGCCGCTGCAGTCCCGGGAAAATGCTCCCCACCTCCGCAGGGTGTGGAAACGAAGCTCCACTCAAGCAGAAGCCGGGTCGACGAGCTGCGATGTAGTCCTGAACAACGTTTTTTAGAGGCGAAGGGAGCCCTGATTTCCTGATGGCGAAGACGTGGCAGGAACTCCCCTTCACGGAATCGCTGAGCAACACAGTTAGAGGGCTCCGTCCCCCATTCAGCGATGTTCGATTTCGAATTTCCGTCAATCCGAAAGAACTCTCAATGACATCCGCTACGACGCCAGTTCCCATCATGGGTGATGGACTTCCGCCAGTCCTGCGTGAGATGCTCGGTCCGGATATTGAGATCCTTGAGTGGGACGAGTCGCCGCAATCACCGAGTCTGGCCCGTGCTGTGGGCGTCCTGACATTCGGACATCCCCGCGTCGATGGACCCCTGATGGATCGGATGCCGAACCTGAAGGTGATCAGCAACCACGGTGTCGGAGTTGATCACATTGACGTGGCAGCGGCTCGGGAACGCAAGATTCCCGTCGGGAACACACCCGGCTGTCTCGACGCATCGACGGCCGACATGACGATGGCGCTGCTGCTGGCGACCGCCCGCAACGTTGTCGTCGGGGATCAGTTCGCCCGTTCTGCCGAATTCACTCATTACGATCCGGCTCAGTTGATCGGCTACGAAGTCTCGGGCAGCACGCTGGGGATCGTCGGGCTGGGACGGATCGGCCGCCAGGTCGCTCGCCGTGCCCGGGCCTTCGATATGCGAGTGCTCTATCACAATCGTAACCGTGACGCCGAAGCGGAGCGGGACCTCGGCGTCGAGTACGCAGCGTTTGATGATCTGCTGAAGGAATCTGACTTTGTGGCACTCAACTGCCCTCTGACGCCCGAAACGACCAATCTGATTGGGACGCGTGAACTGGGCTTAATGAAGCCGACGGGGATCCTGCTGAATATGGCACGCGGGGCGGTCGTTGATCATGACGCCCTGTTCGCGGCACTTAACTCTCGACGCATCGCCGGAGCGGGGCTGGATGTGACCAATCCCGAACCCCTTCCGCGCAACCATCCGTTACTGTCGCTGACGAATATTGTGATCACGCCTCACCTGGGAAGTGCGTCCAATCGCACGCGTCACCGCATGATGCAGATGACGGTCGAGAATCTTCAGGCAGGTCTGAAGTCCAGCCCCTTGCCATGGGCTGTTTAGCCGTTCCGGGGCGCGGAGATCCGCTCCGCTGCGGCTTCGCTGGTGCCTCCTGCTTCGAGTTGCACAGTATGCAGGAACATGCCAGGCCCGTCGGTGAGATCCAGCAGTTTGAGCTCAGTACGTCGGTCAGTAAGCAATCACTCTCAATTCCTACTCAATCGGGAATCGATCCGTCATGAATGACGAAACTCTGCAGCGAATCCAACAGGCGTATGGCGTCGAGAACTGGTCAGCCGGATATTTCGATATCAATGGCAAGGGGCACGTCGTTGTCCGTCCCGTCCAGGGAGATTCGCGTTCAGTCGATTTGAAGGATCTCGTCGATGATCTGCTGTCGAAGCAGAAACAGCAGTCACCCCTGCTGCTGCGATTCCCTCAGATCCTGACCAGCCAGTTGAGACGGCTTTCGACGGCCTACCATTCAGCCATCACCCAGTACGGCTTCCACGGGCTGCACTATCCGGTCTTTCCGATGAAGGTGAATCCCCGACGTGAAGTGGTCGAAGAGTTCCTGCGGGACAGTAATCGTTACCGGGTCGGGCTGGAGTGTGGTTCAAAAGCAGAACTCTACGCGGCGGTGGCACAAGAGCAGAATGCCGAATCGCTGCTGTTGTGTAACGGCTTCAAGGACGAAGCGTTCATTCGCACGGCGCTGCTGGCTGTGCAGGCAGGAAAACGGGTCGTCATCATCGTTGAGAAAATGAACGAGCTCAAGATGGTCGTCAAGCTGGCGCAGCAGACCGGGGTCGCTCCCTGGATCGGCCTGCGCGCCAAGCTCTACTCACGCGGGTCGGGGAAATGGGCTTCGTCCGGAGGTGACGCCGCCAAGTTCGGACTGACGACATCAGAACTGCTTGATTGTGTTCGTCTGCTGCGGGAAAACAAACTTGACCACCGCCTGAAGCTGCTGCATTTCCATATCGGGTCGCAGATCACGGACATCAAACGTGTCAAGAACGCGATGAAAGAGGCTGCACGCGTTTACTCCAAACTGCGACAGATCGGCTGCGAGATCGAGTTCCTCGACATCGGCGGCGGTCTGGGGGTGGACTATGACGGCTCACAGACGCGCTATGACTCGAGCGTCAACTACACCGTGCAGGAGTTCGCGAACGACGTCGTCTACACCATCAAGTCTGTCTGTGATGAAGAGCATGTCCCCCATCCGCATCTGGTGACGGAGAGCGGGCGGTTTATGACGGCCTATCACACCGTCTTTATCACGTCGATTCGCGATGAGATCGAAACCTTCGCCGACGATGTCCCTGTCGTGACCATCGACAACGACGATCCTCAAGTCATCACGGAACTCAAAGACCTGTGCGACGGGATCAACGGCAAGAACTATAATGAGTACTACCACGATGCCCTCGAACACAAAGACGAACTGCATACGCAGTTCAATCTGGGGTTAATCAGTCTCGAAGATCGGGCGAAAGGGGAAGTGCTGTTCTGGGAAGTCTGTGCCCGGGCTCTGAAAGAATCCGAAGAGGACAAGTTCCCCGATGATGAGTTTGAAGCACTGAAGAAAATTCTGGCTCAGAAGTACCTGTGCAACTTCTCTCTGTTCCGCTCAGCCCCGGACAGCTGGGCGATCAAGCAATTGTTTCCCATCGTTCCGATCCACCGCCTGAACGAGATTCCGTCAGACTTCGCGACGCTGGTCGACGTCACCTGCGACAGCGATGGAAAGATCGACAAGTTCATCGATCTGAAGGATGTGAAAGAGACGCTCGAACTGCACCGCTGGCAGGATGGTGAGGACTATTACCTGGGAATCTTCCTCACCGGGGCGTATCAGGAGGTGATGGGAAGTCACCACAACCTGTTCGGCAATCCCAACGAAGCTCAGGTGGTGATCGATGCCGACGGCCGATACCACGTGACCAAACTGGTCCCAGGGAGCCGCATCAACGACATGCTGCAGTTCGCCCGTTATGACAGACTGCAGCTGCTGGAATCGTACAAGAAGCAGTTGGCCGCACGCGTCGATGCCGGTGCTCTGTCAAAAGAAACGGCCGAGCAACTGGCCAAGGACTACGAAAGCGGTGCCGGAAAAGGGACCTATCTCGAGTAGTCCTCAGGCCTCGACCAGTTCACCCTGTTCAGCCAGTTCCCCCTGTTCGGTCAGTTCACCCTGTTCGGCCAGCACCGGGCCAGTCAATACAGGCTCGGCCAGTTCGCGTTCGATGAGTGCGGAGTCGGTCACAGAAGGGACTGCCACGTCGTCGCCGTCCTCGTCTTCGCTGATGCGTCCCTGGATTTCCTGCTTGCCCAGCGGAGTCAACTGGTACCGCAGACCACCGTCACGGCCTGCCAGGTCGAACTTGAGAAATCCGTACGCGATCAGCTTCCCGTGGATGCCGGATAGCTCTTCCACAGGGACATCTTCCACGTGGAAGATCCTGGGAGTCCATCCATCAAACTCGGGCGAATCGTTGCGTCCCTGCGTATGGAGTTGATGATACTGTTGCAGTACCAGTGACCACTGCGGGTTTTTTCTCAACTGTTCTAGCTCGAAGTCATCCATGCCGGATGTATCGTCGAGACGACTTCCCGGCAGCACTTCTGCTGTTGCGACCCTGAACAGCCAGCCAATTCGTTAAACTTTAACACGCGGTGCCGCCTGGCTCTGCCTCGATAACCGTTACAAATTAACGAGAGGTGGCGTCTCATTCGGCAAGTTCGACAAGTCCCACGTCGATGTATTGGCCACCCCCCGTTTGTTTGCAATGGACAGCCAGCGTGTTGGTTCCCCTGGTGAGTGCTTTCTGAGCCTGAGGGCTGAGACGAAACTGCCGATAGTCGGTTGAATAGCCACTGACTTTCTTCAGTAATTCGCCGTTCAGGTAGACTTCTGCGTCCTCGTCATGGTGCATGATCAGCCGAATTTCCCCCTTGGGATCGGTCTTCAGATCAAACGTCCGCCGCAGCCAGATATCATTGGACTTCCATTCTGTTCTGACGACGGAACTTGGTGTCGATTTTTCACCGAAGCCACCCGGCGCTGACTTCCAGGCAGTGGCATCGAATGCCGGTTTTTCCCAGCCGTCGCTCGGCTTCTCCAGCGTATATTGCCACGTGACCGCTTCGTCTCTGGACGTGGGAACAACTGTGTTGAGTTGCCGGGCTGGCTGAAATAATGCCGCATGTGCTTTCGCCGCCGCTTCCACGGGAATCTTGAGGACTTTGCGGTCGTAGGTCATCAGGCCGTTGACCTCGGTTTCGACGTCTGTCGTTTGCGTGTAGATGGCGGCCGACAGTCCCGGTTTTTCGATCAGCGGATGAAGCTGATCAAACAGATCCAGATAGGCAGCGGTCAGTGACGCCTGGTCTTCGAAGTTGCGGTATCCCCAGTTCTCTTTCCCCTGCCAGGTATGCCCCTCCAACGGCAGGCCGAGGCCGCCAAACTCACCCAGCACAGACGCACGCTCTGTCGTCGGAACAGGGGCGACGGGCCCCGGGTACCTATGCACGTCAATCACATCACCCACGGGAAAGTCGTTTCCTCCCGAGGCGCAGTTGACCAGTCGGCTGGGGTCATACTCTTTCGTCCACTTCGTAATGGCAACGGTCTCTGACTGTCCCCACCCCTCATTGAAGGGAACCCACATGACGATGCAGGGGAATGCACGGCGCGAGTCGATGATCGACTTCCATTCCCGCCGATAGTCAGCCGCCGATTCGGCAGAACGGGTCAGCTCCTGATTGTCGAACTTGCCGAACGGGTCCCACTGGGCCGAGCGATCTCCGCTGGGCATGTCCTGCCAGACCAGCATTCCCGTTTTGTCGCAGTGGTGGTACCAGGTCGCCGGTTCCACTTTGACATGCTTACGGATGAGGTTGAAACCGTAAGCACGCGTCTGGTCGATGTCGAATTTCATTGCTTCGTCAGTGGGGGCGGTATACAGACCGTCTGGCCAGAACCCCTGATCGAGCGGGCCGACCTGAAACAGGGGCTTGTCATTGAGCAGGATGCGCGTGATTCCGTGAGCATCTTTTCCCACAGAAATTTTCCGCAGTGCTGTGTAGGAACTGACGAGGTCGGCCAGCGGAACAGGATCGACCGCCTCAATCACACCTGGATCCTTCGGCAACCACTCCTGCCCGAAGCCCAGCAGATCGGCAGATGCATCCTCGACGAGTGCCACATGGACGTCGATCAGATGCGGGTTCGAGGGGGACCAGATGTACGATGCAAAATTCGGATCCTGATCGCTCAGCGTGATCCGTGCAGGGGCTTTCAGATCGGTCTGCCAGCGTCGGTGAGTAATCCCTCCAGTGGCGGTTTGCGACCGGACGACAATCCCCAGTTTCCATCCCGGCTGCGGGTTAACGACGTCGGTCTGAATGGTCAGCTGCCGTTGATCCAGATCAGGAGCGATGGTGACGTCACGGATATACGTTTGGGGAACGGGCTCCAGCCAGACCGTCTGCCAGATTCCAGTGGTGGGGGTGTAGAAGATCCCACCCGGTTTCTGAACCTGTTTACCCCGTCCCTGATAGCCTGCGTCGCTGGGATCCCAGACCGCGACAATCAGTTCATTCTCGGCATCCGGTTTCAGGACCGAGGTGATGTCGAAGCTGAAGGGATCGTAGCCGCCGCGATGGCTTCCGACTTCATGGCCATTGACGAAGACGGTTGTTTCCCAGTCCACCGCGCCAAAGTGCAGCAGCACCCGCTGATTTACCCAGGCGGGGTCGACCGCATCGTCCTTTCGCGGGATCTGGAAGGTACGGCGATACCAGAGCTTCTGCTCGGGTCCCACCAGTTCCATCACGCCTGACAGAGCCGATTCCACAGGGAAGGGGACCAGAATCGCTTCCGTCTGCCACCGGCCCGGCCGGGCGGCCTCTTTCGGCTCAATGGAGTAATCCCACAAGCCGTTCAGGTTGAGCCAGTCTTTACGAACCAGTTGCGGACGAGGGTATTCCGGATGCGCATTCGCAGGTGAAACCTCCGCCGCCCACTTCGTCATCAGCGGAGCCGATTTTGCTTTCCACTCACCCGCCAGACAGGGAAGGGACCACAGGCCGATCACCAAGAGAAAGAGGTGTTTCATGAGCGAGCGCTTTCCAGAAAAGGTGAGAGACGATCACCAGATTCAAACGACTCGCCCCCGGAATTTCCAGCACCGTCTCAGTTTGCCAATCCCAACCACCCCTGGTCGTGATCCTCCTGCAAAAAACAAGAACAAGCCTTCCTCATCGCCCACTGATCCGCAGATTGCGCTGATTCTCGCAGATTGGCTCTCTTCCTTCAAAATCTGCGTCCCTCTGCGCAATCTGCGGATGAACAATTCACATGCGGATCGGCGAAAACGGGCTTTGCTGGCAAGCTTCACCAGAACGATACTCAAGTTCCTCGATCAACAAAAACTGCGGAAAAGTGTCGCAGACCTGTCCCCGTGAACGGATACTGTCAGCTCTCTTCATCAGAAGCATAGCTCACATTGAATCGGCTGGTTTCAGTTCTCATTAACGTCGCACAAGGCTGGATCACTGCCACGTAAGGTCGGTCGGCTTCCTGTTCTTCGTCCAATAAGGAACATACATCGTATAGAGTGCAGAAATGAATTCCATCGCATGCAAAGTGATGACAAATCGCCTCTCGAATGGCCATTTCCTTGCGTGATCGCGGTTGTCGAAGCGGATCAATAGTGGTTCCAGGTGGTAAGGCGGGCAACGTATGTTCGTGCGCCCTGTAGTAGTAGTTTACAATGTGTTTGACGGCACCGAGTTTCGCCCGCACCGCCTCTTCTGCTCTGAAATACTCAGGTGTATCCGGTCTCAGGTACTCATTCCACGCAGTATAGCAGGGCATATTGGGTACTCCGGGAGTCGCTGTCCGAGGACGGCAGCGGAACTCGGATGAAAAAAGAAGCTATGTCAAACCTTCAAGTAAGACGGAGCCGTAGCCATCAAAGAATTATCCCAGCAGCATCCCGGATGAGCAATCGAAGGTCATTGAAAAACTGCTGCCCAAGCGGGCCAAAGTGGGGCGACCGCCTGTGGACCGCAGAGCCATTCAGGATGCGATTCTGCACCTCAATTGAACCGGTTAACATTGGTGTTACTTGCCGCACGAATTCCCTCACTGGAAGACGGTTTACACCGTTTTCTGGCGCTGGCGTCGAGACGGAGTCTGGAATTCGATCCACGAAGCCTTTTGCCGAGAGTTTCGTATGGCCGCTGGCAAGAAGCCGACGCGAGCGTGGCCATCATCGACAGCCAGTCAATCCGTACCGCTGAAGGAGGAGCGGAAAGGGGCTTCGATGCAGGGAAAAAAGTCACTGGCCGCAAACGAAACTTCGCCGTTGATTCGCTGGGGCTCATTTGGGGAGTCGTCGTTCATGCCGCCGCTTGGCAAGATCAGGGCGGAGCTTGCTACCTTCTGCACAAACTTGATCCGTTCGGTCGACTGCGCCGAATCTTTGCGGACAGCGCCTATGGACGAGATGGACTGCCGAAGTGGGTTAAAGAGTCGTTCTGGTGGACTTGCAGACGATCTTACGTCCGCCGAACACCAGCGGATTCGTCGTCTCGCCAAATCGATGGATTGTGGAACGAACCTTCGACTGGCTGGCTCGGCACCGACGGCATAGCAAAGACTACGAACACAATCCCGAGACCAGCGAAGCCATGATTCAGATCTCCATGATCGGACTCGTGACTCGAAAGCTTGCTAACCAGAATTGGGGTTGAAGATCTCTGCTAGCAAAAGCGAGCGGTGACGACAGCCGAAGGGGCGGATTTCAAAATCGTAGGCATCAGGCAGCGAGTTCGGGCGTGACGCAAGTTGTTTGATGGAAGAGTTCTTCTGCTCTCCCTGCTTTGATCCATGCTCGGATTCGGATGATCGTTTCCGCGTTCTCCCGTAGCCAGTAGACGGCATTGCTTTTGACACGCAGGTTGATGACGCGACGAACGGCGCTCTCGATGGCACCACTGCCGATCGGCAGCTGGTGATCGCGCGCATGAGAATAGTCCATGCGACGATTGGTCAGTCCGTTCGTGATGAAATAGTTCAACCAGGTCTTCTGGTCTTTCGTCCTGTGCGAGCCCAGTAGCGATCGAATCTCATCGACCACTGCCCCGATCTCTCCCCGCCAGAGGCGTTTCTTTTGAGTCGTCAGCCAGCGCGACTTGCGACTTCCCGTGAGCGACTTACTTTCGGCAATCTTGCCCAGGTATTCCATCGCGTGCCAGAAGTCGATCAATTGCTGGACCTTTTCCTCAAGGAGTCCCAGCGACTTGATCAGCTTGGGGATCCGCCGCCAGATCCAAGTGGCGCCATCCGCCACGAAGAGGATGCGAGCGGCTTCCGTCAAGTCGAGCCCCCGCAGGTAGGCCAGCAGTAATGCGAACAGTTGGTCACACGAACCCATGGTGCCGTCAATGACGGGGGCGAAGTCGCTCGCCATCCGGCCCTCTTCATCCACGGCATAGATGATGAAGAGTCGTGGTTCACGCCATTTCGGTGAGAATCGCTTGCGCCCCTTCTTCGTTTTGCCTCGACGTCGCTCCCGCAAACGGACACGCCCCCCATCCATCGACACCACAATCCGTCGGCCCGACACTGTTCCCGTCGCGGTCATTGAACCGAGGTCGGTCATTCGCCGAAGTAATTGGCCCATTCCCGCAGTCACCGTTCGCAGTTGGTTGACGGAGATGCTGATCCCTTCTTCGGCGAGCATCGTCACCGCCTCATCATAGGATCCCAGCAGTGCCGCGGCTTTCGCCATCCGCGTGCGGATTTGTGGGGTGTAATGACCGGCAATCCCCAGCAGCATCAGCATCGGAAACAAACCCCGACGACTGTTCCCACCCGATTGGCAACGGTGGTAATACGTCACCATGAGTGTTACGGCGACGTTACCTGGAAGATGAACTTTCTTCTGGCGAATTCCCTGAGAATGGTAGGTCCTTGGCAGTGACTTGATAAACTGCCGTTCCTTCAATCGCAGCTCGCAAGAGGTAAGCGCACGGTGAAGTAGGCCCCCGGGGATGAGTCCGGGGGTTCAGCGTTTCTTTCTCTTGTTGGCTTTTTGCTGTTTGGACCTTTGGCGTTCTTTTTTGCGGATCGTTTCGATCTTCCAGCGGTGCTCGGGATGGGCCTTCAGCCATTGATCGGGGAGCAGGTCTGTCAGGTCGGGGGGATCTGCTCCCGTGCGTAGTCGTTTGGGGAGTTCCTCCAGGACCGCTCGCAGCCAGTGCCACGGTTCCACCTCGCAGTACTTGGCACTGCCGACCAGACTGAGCAGGATCGCAGCGCGATGACCTCCCTGTTCGCCGCCGACGAACAGCATGTTCTTCCGCAGGATGGCGGGAGGCTTCATCATCCGCTCCGCCAGATTATTATCGATCTGCAGTGCACCGTCGTCGGTGTAGCGGCAGGTCGCCTCCCACTGATTCAGTGTGTAGGTGAAGGCCTGTCCGATCGGACTCTTGGGGAGTACCTGGTTTTGCTCTTCGTTCAGCCAGCTGCGGAAGGTCTTGAGAATCCCAACCGCATGCTGCTGGCGTGCGTCACGCAGTGATGCACCGCTCAGCCCTGCCGCTTCGAATTCAGACTCCAGTTGATACAACCGTGAGATGTAGCCCAGCGCTTCGTACGCCCGTCGCGCATCGGTGTGACTGGCCTCCTGCCAGTACCGGCGGCAATGTGCCATGCAGGCGACTTCTGTCACCTGTTCTTTGGCATAGATCTGGTCGTACCCGCTGAAGGCATCCGCCTGCAGATAACCCGAGAAGCCTTCCAGAAACCGGGACGGGTTCCTCCCAGCGCGCGTCAGGCTGAATTCGTAGGCGACATACGGATGAGCGGGATCGCCGATATACGTCCAGAACTTGCAGTTCTGGCACTGACCTTCGGACAGCATTTTGATGCTCGTGTCATCGGTATGGATCACACCCGATTGTCGCACACGCTGGCACAGCAGGTCGTACAAGGGGGTCAGCAGATCGGCCATCGACGCCACCCAGTCACACAGTGTGCTTCGCCGCAGGAGAAGCCTGTAGCGCGAGAGAATGTCTTCCATCCGATACAGCGGAAGGTAGTCTCCATACTTGGACACGATCAGGTTCGCCAGCAGTCCCGGTCCCGGCAGGCCTTTGTCGATCGGTTGCGGTGGCTTGGGAGCCAGCACCACATGCTCTTCGCAGCCCCGGCAGGCGTAGCGCACTCGTTCGTGCCGAATCGCCTTGAGACGGGCGGGGATGAATTCCAGCTGCTCGCTGACCTCACGTCCGATCTCGGCGCGTAACTCTCCACAGCAGGGACACTGTCGCTCTTGCTCCGTCAGTTCATGGACGATGGTTTCCCGCGGAATCTCAGGCGGGATGGGACGTCGGCCATGCCCCTTGGGCTTGGCGGCCCCCAGCGACTCGTCCTGGGGCAGCGAACCATCGTCGGTCGAAACCGAATCCTGCTGATCCCGCTTCAGTTCGCGAATCAGTTCCGCCAGTTCTTCGGGTGTGAACAGGGTCAGCTGATTCGGATCGACCCGTTCCTTACGCGGCCCGTAGCGTTCACGAAGCAGGCGAGCCAGTTGCTCATGCACACGTTCCAGTTTGGCCTGCTGCTGCTCAACCACGTCGTGCAATGACGTGATCACCATTTCTTTCTGCGCGATGACGGCGCGATGTCCCACGATCTCGATGTCGCGCTGTAGAAGGACGGCCTCTCTTCTGGCGATGACCGCATCACGTGCGGCGATCATCGCCTTGAGCTGCTCAACGTCATCAGGAAGAATGGAGCCATCCGTACTCATGCCCTGTCATACGCCCGAACCCCCAAAAACGTTTCAAGTAATTTGGGATTTTTCTGTATTCTCCCAACGAAAAACGTCCCTCCACGAATCGTCGTGGAGGGACGACTACCGAAGACATGGGACAGCATTCTGCCAGACAGTCTTACGACCGAACGAAGTTCACACTGAAGACCGCGCCGTGGTGTCATTGATTGCGCTCGGCCGTTCATAGCGAGGGCGTCGCTTCACGCTCCCTAGCAGCCTGTTGAAAAACTCCCAAAAGCCAATATCCCTGATATACTCAACGGGCCTTGTTGAGAAGATGGTATCTGGAGGATTTGGCGGTGTCGCTGGGGAAGCGTGAATCAGAGAGTCAACGGGAATTCTGGCTGGAGACGGATCGTCTGGCGACCGGTCCAGGACATGTGTTTTACGACAAACTCAATCGCTTGCTGCGTGAACACGGGTTTGATCTGTTCGTCGAGCAGTTGTGCCAGCCGCACTACAAGAGTGGTGGCCGCCCTTCGATTCCTCCAGGCGTCTACTTTCGAATGCTGATGATTGGCTATCTGGAAGGGATCGACTCTCAGCGGGGAATCGCCTGGCGGTGCGAAGACTCCTTGGCGCTGCGGCGTTTTCTGGGAATCAGCCTGTCGGAAGAGACTCCTGACCACAGCAGTCTGACTCGTATCCGTGATCGGTTACCGCTGTCGGTTCACGAGGAAGTCTTTCAGTACATCCTGTTTGTGATCGAGGAACAGGGCCTACTGAAGGCCAGGACGGTCGGAGTGGACTCAACGTACCTGGAAGCCAACGCGGCGATGAAGTCCATTATCCGCAAAGATACGGGGGAAGACTGGAAGGAGTACCTGAAGCGGTTGATGAAGGAAGAGGGCCTGCTGGGAGAGGGAGATGACGACCCGACGGATGAGGAACTGCGGCGGTTCGACCAGCAGCGAGCGAAACGAGGAAAGAAGAAGGTCTCCAACGCCGAATGGGCCTCACGTACCGATCCTTCCAGTAAAATTGTGAAGATGAAGGACGGGCGCACTCACCTGGGCTACAAGGCCGAGCACGTCATTGATCTGGAGAGTGAAGTCATCCTGTCCGCGACCGTTTACACGGGAACGGAAGGGGATTCGCAGACATTACTGGCGAGCGTTCTGACGGCTCAAACACACTTGGAACAGAGCGGAAGTTCCCTGAAGATTGAAGAGGTGGTGGCTGACAAGGGGTATCACACGAACGAGCAGTTAGCCGGGGCAGAGGAGATGGACCTGCGGACCTATATCCCCAAGCCGAAGTCCCGTTACCGCCGTCGCTGGAAAGACAAACCTGTCGAGCAGCATAGGGCGGTGGCAAACAACCGCCGCCGGATGACTCGGGCGAAGGGAAAGAGCTTGCAGCGTGCTCGCAGCGAGAAGGTGGAGCGAAGTTTTGCCCACGTCTGTCGGACCGGGGGATCTCGAAGGACATGGCTACGAGGCCTGGCCAAGATCAACAAACGCTATCTGATGGTGGCTGCCACCCGGAATCTGGGAATCTTGATGCTCAAGCTGTTCGGAATGGGCAAACCGAGGACGCTGCACACGGCCAGGGGCCGTATTTCGGCCATTATTCCGGTCTATAGTTCACTCAAAATCGCTCTCTGGAGCCATCATCGGCGACACTTCCCTCTACCGGCTACTTGCATGGCCTTCTGAGTCTGTCCGCCACATTTTCTCGCAAATACGAAAATCGGATGAAACCTCTGAAATTCACAGATTCTTCAACAGGCTGCTAGATCAATCCCCTCCAACAGCAGCAAAAGCTCCTCTGCGCGAATCTCGCAGCGGCGTGAGGTCTGTTCCTTCCGGTCGGTCGGGAACTCGTAACATCCTTTTTCCAACCGCTTGTAAAACAGGCTCCAGCCATCGCGATCCCACCACAGCAGCTTGATCCGGTCGCGACGCTGGTTCCGAAACACAAACAGATGACCGGCAAACGGATCTTCTTCGATCACGCTCTCCACCAGGGCGTGAAGACCGTCAAACCCCTTCCGCATGTCTGTCGGCACTGTCGCCAGAAACACCCGTGTCGTGCGAGAGATGTTCAGCATAATCGCCCCCCCGCAGACGAAGAGAGTTGTTCCGAGGGGATCTGCCGACAGGCGGTCAGCACACGAGTCAACACCTCGACACCCGCATCCTCACGTAACCGAACGACGAGACCGCCAGCACAGGCGATCTCCAGCATCGCAGGCGGCAGCGAATCACCCACCACCTTCATAGCCACCAGCCCCGCCATCCCGGTTCCCTGCGGGCGGGTGACCTGCGGATCATTGGTCCGCCGAACAGTCAACTCCTGATCGAGACTCGAGAGCTGACGCCGCCAGTAATGAAACGTCGCCTCCGAAAGCCCGCGACGACGACAATAGCCCCGAATCGACTCCCCCGACGAAGACTGACGCTCACAATGGGAACGCCAGTACGACTCCTTCTCACGACTCCGTGAACCAACCTGCGACATCTCGCCATCTCCACTCTGAATGGGTAACAAAACCCACTCAGACTAAAGCATAACTCAAGATGCACTTCACCGGACGCTTACTGTGCCCGCCTGAGCCTTGGAAGGAAAACGGAGGAAGAGTCGAACGCGAGGCAGTTCCAGATCGACAATCCGCTATCAGTTGCCGCAGCGCCAACAGAGCGTTTTCGGAAACGCCCTCCCAAGTGGATTCGACGTCATGCACTCGGATACGAGTCTGTCCAACTTCGGGCACAACCTCTATGCATTCTCCAGCAACCCCAAGTAGATACTCATGTATTCGTAAAAGCTGTAGTGCGAGGGCAACAACATGGTGCAGTGTACCACATTCTTCACAGACGACTTGCTGCACGAGGCCTGTCGGTAAACCCGGTAAATCAGCCACTGCCAAGCGCACTCGCGAGTTCGGATTGGCTGGCCCGAACACTGGGAATCCCGGAGAGCTGCGGGACACCTTATGGACCTCATGATTGGCATTCGTCAACATTGCAATCGCTTCAGGGTAAAGCGCATCAATGGCGGTTCGAACTGCGAATGTCATATGAGCGTCATGCTGTCCACCACAGCTCGCGAGCAGTTTGTCATAGCGACGGTCGATTGTCAGCAAGCAGCATCGGCGATTTACCATCGATACCTCGCCATCGAGCTAGTTCTCGGGATGTTTCGGACTTTAGGTTATAGGCCCAAGTGTGTTGGATAACCCACAGACAATTTGTAGTGCTCAGTATGATTCTGTCAATCGGTTTTCTCATTGTCACACAATGTTTAGCTGATCGGGCTTTGTTGCCGCCGCCGAATTGCAGCGCTGCGCTCGCTGTGTTTGGCCAACTCAAAACGGTTGTAAGAATCATTTCGCACGAATGGACTCGTTCGCGATAGCTGCCGTCAGGGCTGGTGTTGTAAAGGCAGTTTCAAAACCCTATGTTTGCAATAACGACTCTGGCAGGCAATTTGCATACCGGCAAGGGAGAAAGGAGTCCCTTACATGCGAATTACCCTGTCCATGTGGCCCCAGCGACGGCGGCCGAATACGACAGGGTCCAGGACGGTCCCGAAGCCTTCTCTCGATGATGCCCAGTGGAATTCAATCAAAGATCTGTTTGCGAACCCTCTTCCATCCCCACTGGGAGGCCGACCACGAGTCGAGCCTCGACCCTGTCTGGAGGGAATTTTGTGGGTCCTGAAGAGCGGAGGGCGATGGCAAGATTTACCAGAGCGATATCCGTCTCCTGCAACATGCTGGCGAAGGCTCAAGGAGTGGACGGAAAGAGGAATCATGGTCAAAACCTGGGAACGACTCCTTACGTCCCTTGATGGCCGGAAACTGCTGAATTGGTCGCAGGCGATGGGTGATGGCACCTTCGCACCTGCAAAAAAGGGGGCGCCGAGGTTGGCAAGACCAAGAAAGGCAAAGGAACGAAACTCATGCTGATGACGGACGGTAACGGCGTCCCCATCTCGGGGTTCACCATTTCTGCCCAGGTCGCCGAAGTCAACACGATCGAGACGCTGGTCGACATTCAAATTGCTGGCCAAAGACCGGAGAGACTGCTTTACGATAAGGCTGCCGATGCGGATTGGGTTCGTGACACACTCCAACTGCGAGGTATCGAGCAAATCACACCCCACCGAAAAGGCCGGAAAAAGCCGTCTCGACAAGACGGGCGAAGCTTGAGGAGATATGCCAGTCGCTGGAAAGTGGGACGCACGATCAGCTGGTTCGGCTATCAGAGAAGACTTCTTGTCAGGCACGAATACGACCCGCATCTCTTCGAAGGCTTTTTCCACCTCGCCTGCGTGATGATATGCTTGAACCGGTTTTGAAACTGCGTCTAACTATCTTTAGCCGCCTTGAGACGGAAGCATTGTCAGCTGAGGTGGTCGCTGATCATTTAAAATCGGTCGAACTCGTCGCCAGAAGGAGGGGGGCTCGATCTTGGCACCACGATCACGTTTCCAGTTCCAGTCGTTTTATCCTTCCGACAGGCGAACTGACCGGTCGAGGTTCAGGCCGAGGGCGGCGAGTTTTGTTCTTAGGGTGGAGCGGGAGATTCCGAGGGTGGCGGCGGCGCGGCTGATGTTACCGTCTACGTGTTTCAGGAGTTCCAGCAGCATGACCCGCTCGACTCGTCGGATGACGTCGTCGTAGAGGGTTTCTGTGTGCGATTGAATCTGTTGTTGAATAAACTGGACCAAACCCTCTTCCGAAACGGAGTCCCAGTTTCCCGCGGAGGGACTCGGTTCGATCGCCGGGAGTGAGTCTGCACGGGTTGGACGTACGGTCGGAGGAAGGAAATCGGGCAGAATTACCGGGCCGGTTGCTTCGACGACGGCATGTTTCAGGGCGCTTTGCAGTTCTCGCAGGTTGCCGGGCCAGGTGTAGGACGTCAGGAGATTCATCGCGGACGGTGCGATTTCGCTGATGTGCTTGCCGAGCTCGCGGCTGAACCGCCTCAGGAAATACCTGGCCAGCACGGGGATGTCCCCGCTCCGCTCACGTAGTGGTGGCAGATGAATTGTGTAAACATTCAAACGATAGAACAGGTCGGATCGAAATGTTTCCCTGGCCATCATCTCGGCCAGATTGCGATTGGTCGCCGCAATCAGTCGCACGTTGGTGTGGACCTGTTCGGTACCGCCGACTCGTTCAAACTGTTGATCCTGCAGGACGCGCAGGATCTTGGTCTGGGTCAGGGGAGTCATGTCACCGATCTCGTCCATGAACAACGTGCCGCCGTCACATTGTTCGAACTTTCCGATTCGCTTGCGATCGGCGCCGGTGAACGCTCCCTTTTCGTGGCCGAACAGTTCGCTTTCCAGCAGGGTTTCGGGGATGGCAGCACAGTTAATCGCCAGGAAGGGCCTGCTGGCACGCTTGCTGTACTGATAGATCGCACGAGCGACGACTTCCTTCCCGGTACCGCTTTCCCCCAGGATCAGCACCGTGACGTCCTGTCCTGCGACTCGGCCGATCTGACGATAGACTTCCTGCATGGCGGGGCATTCACCGACCAGCAGATCTCCTTCCGTCTCGTCGACTTCAGGGTCGGTGGCGATTTTGGCCGGTGTGCGAGTCATACGAGACGCTTCCATCGCCCGGTCGATCACGGACTGGAGATGGTCGACATCCAGCGGTTTCAGCAGGTACTCGAACGCTCCACTTCGCATCGCTTCAATCGCGGTGCTCGCCGTGCCGTGTCCGGTCATCAGGATCACAGGCACTTTGTGGTCCAAACGCTGAAATTCTTCCATGAGCTTCAGGCCAGAGCCGTCTGGCAATCGGATATCCGTGATGACGGCATCGAACGACTGCTGGCGAAATTGAGAAAGTGCCTCGGCTGCCGATGCGGCCGTGAGGATTGTGATCTGTTCCTCTGGAAATGCGTAACGAAAGCAATCCAGAATCAGATTGTCATCATCCACCACTAAGAGTTTCGGCATAATTTTGTGCAATCGGTAAGTTCACATTCGCCTGCTCCTGTGCGAGCGGAACATGGTTTCGTTGATCTTATCGCAGTGATTCGAGAATTCACATCTTCATGAAGGCGCGGAATCCGCTTGCGAAAGGCGTAGAAGAACGTCCAGCAACTGGTCGTCTGAATGTGGCTTTGACAGGAAAATCTTCGCACCTGCCGCGACGGCCTTTCGTTCTCGCTGGGCCGTTCCCAGTCCGCTACAGGCGATGACTTTGACATTCGGGTCAATC
Source organism: Schlesneria sp. DSM 10557 (assembly GCF_041860085.1). Taxonomy (NCBI): domain Bacteria; kingdom Pseudomonadati; phylum Planctomycetota; class Planctomycetia; order Planctomycetales; family Planctomycetaceae; genus Schlesneria; species Schlesneria sp. DSM 10557. Next base: position 3,364,354 of record NZ_CP124747.1, on the reverse strand, counting down.
TGAAGCAGTTTTTCCAGAGTCTGAAAGCCATCCATGCCGGGCATCATCATGTCCAGCAAGACGGCAGAGATCTTGCCGGGGTCTTCCGAAAACTTCTGCACGGCCGAGGGGCCGTCGCTGGCGGTGATCACGTGATAGCCGTTCGCTTCCAGAACGGCCTCTGTCATCTGAAGTATCATCGCCTCATCATCGACCAGTAGAATCCAGCGACCATCACCCGTTCTAATGGGCTCTTTGCTGGATGTCTCACTCGTCGAGGTCGGCAATGTTGTCGCGGTCGGCAGATAGATGGAGAAGGAAGATCCATCACCGGGCTCACTGTAGACCAGGATGAATCCGCCGTGACTTTTGACGATCCCCTGGACTGTGGCGAGTCCCAGGCCGGTCCCTTTGCCCAGATCTTTGGTCGTGAAGAACGGGTCGAAAATTCGATCGAGGACTTCTGATGTCATCCCGCAACCGGTATCAGCAACCTTCAGGTGCAGGTAGGTTCCTTCATGGGCATCCGGGTGGGGGAGTGGCGTAATTCTGGAGAAATGAATGGGTTCGGCTTCGATGGTCAGTTCGCCACCCTGAGGCATGGCATCGCGCGCGTTGATGCACAAGTTCATCAGGATTTGCGAGAGTTCCGTCGCGTCACCCATGACGGGGGGGACGTTCGAAGCAATTTTCGTGATGATCTGAATGGATTTCGGGAGAGTATGCTCGAGCAGCCCGCGAGTTTCATCGATGAGCTGGCCAATGTGGATGGGTTGTCGTTCGCCCTGAATCCCGCCGGCAAACGCCAGTAACTGTTGAATCAGAGCGGCACCCCGTCGAGCGCTGGCGACCATCGTGTCGAGTAGCCCTTGACGGTTGGCCGGTGCGCGGTCGGAGGAGAGGAGTTTGGCCCCCATGAGGATCGGGGTCAGGACATTGTTCAGGTCATGTGCGATTCCACCGGCCAGAGTTCCGATGCTTTCCAGACGCTGGCTGCGCAGCGAAATCCGCTCGTGCTTTTTGCGGTCGGTGATATCGATGTCGATGCACAGATACCCCTTGAGTTCGTTCCCCTCCTTCAGGATCGTGCGCCGGTGATCCACAATCACGGATTTACCAGTGCGAGTCATTTTGGTCAGTTCACCCGACCAGGATCCTCGTTTGTTGGTCTCTCGCAGGATCGTCTGCCAGAGTTCCGAGCCATCTCGGAAAAAGAGTTCACTGGCGTTCTGACCGATGGCTTCTTGAGCGGACCAGCCGAACAGATTTGTCGCTCCGTGGTTCCAATAGGTGATCTTACCGGATGTGTCGACGACATTGACCGCGTCCGAGACCTGATCGAGCATTTGAGATTGCTGTTCAATCTGCTGCCGCCGACGAACGGCGTCGGTCACGTCTCGAAGGATGACCGTATACACCTGCTCGTCGTCGAGGATCGTGTGCGAGATCGACGCTTCGATCGGAAATTCGACCCCGGAACGATGCAGGGCCATCACCGTCCGCTGCACTCCCATCCGCCGGCTCTGGATGAGGTCTTTGCCGAACTGCTCGACGTACGATCGATGCTTGGTCTGGTAACGCAGGGGAATTAAGAGGTCGATTGGTCGACCGAGGACCTCGTCGCTGCTCCAGCCAAAAATGGCTTCCGCGGCGGGGTTGAAAAGAATAATTTCCTGCCGCGCATTCACGGAGATGATGCCATCCATGGCGCTCTCGAGAATCATCCGCACGTGAACTGCGGGGAGGCTTTTCGAAGATTCTGTCGGATGGACACGACTTCCTCGATCGGGCTGCGTCGCTGGATTTCTGTCCGGTTGGACCATCAATAGCCTGTCTGAATTTTGGTCACCTGGAAACTTTCCGCCACTCTGAGATGCCGGAAATCTTTAATTACATATTACCTTGGTCACGATACACCGGTTTATCGAGAATCAAAAGGAATCGCGGTTAACGGTACACTGCATGCATTGAGGCCGGTCGTTCACACTGGCGATTGGGGTGTTGCTTTAAATGGCTTTTGAGTAAGTTAGGACACGCGCCTCGACTCGTGCTAGCTTCACGTTGAGGGTGCAACGGTTTCGGAGCCTGTTCCGTTTTTCAACCGAGTGTTCAAGCGAACTCTACGGCGAATTGTCCCGGGATGATTGACGACTAAGTAGAAATGGAATTTCGTATGCGAGCCACATTGACGTTACTGCTGCGTTCGGTCCTGGGTGTTGCTTTCACAGGTGCTCTGGTGATGGCGGGATTTGCCTGGCACTCAGAGGGGACTGCTCAAGGAGCGGATAAGGCTAAGGATGATGAACCCGACGTCTCGCTCAGTGCGTTCATGCGCAAGAAGCTCGATGCGTCGTCGGAGATCCTGGAAGGACTGACCGTCGAGGATTCCGAAATGATTCAACGAGGGGCCAAGTCATTGCTTGAGATGAGCAAGGCTGAACGATGGAAATTCCTGATCGACTCGAAATTCCGGGCACACTCTTTGGAATTCAACGGGGCCGTACGGAAGCTGCTGGAAGCGGCCGAGAAAAACAACTTTGACAATGCCGCGCTGCAGTGGTTCGATGCCACGAAGAGCTGCATCGAATGCCATCGGGATGTCCGGGGGGCGAGTCAACCGTCGAAATGATTTGAATGGATTTCCCAACCCGTGAGACGGGGGCCGGTTCACACGGCAACGAAGACGAGTGTTCTCTCAACTCCAATGACAGGAATAGAATCCACGATGCTAAAAAAACTGAACGTCGCCTTGATCTGGTGCTTGCCTGTAATCGCAACGGCATTCTTTGTCGTCGTGGCAACGGCTCAAAATAAGTCGGACGAACCTAAGAAAGCGGTTCCGGAGGCGAAGGAAGACCTCGACCTCTCGAAGTTCATGCGAAAGAAGCTGGAAGCATCAAGCTCCATTCTGGAGGGACTCGTCTCCGAAGACGCCGAGAGTATTGTCCGTGGTGCCAAGTCGCTGGTCGAAATGAGCAAGGCGGAGAAATGGCAGGTCAAGAACGATGTCATGTATCGGCAGTTCAGCACTGAGTTTCAACGCAGTGCGACCCAGTTGCTCGAAGAAGCCGAAAAGCGGAACTACGACGGCGTCGCCCTGAAATGGATGGACACGACGCTGAAGTGCATCGAATGCCATAAGTTCGTAAGAGGGCTCCGGATTGCTGGTCAGTAATCGTCCCGCTGTGATGAACCCGGAATCAGCTTTCTTTTACTTCCGGGGATGGGTCGCCGGGGACTCTGCATCCGTGATGACTCGCCCCTGAAATGGAGACGCAGGGCAAGGCGAGTCTGCTTTGCGTTGAGGTGTCCAGAGTCTGTTGAAAGACTGTGTGCAAGCAGGCGGCCGCGTTTGAGCCTGCTTCGCATCCACAGTTGTCCGTGGCCTCGATGCTGGGCTGATCCGGGCCGCTTGATCGCTCGACGGTCCTGCGCGAGCCCTGTTCCAAATGTCTGGCTGTTTGGGCTCGCAGTGTTGGTTGTTGTGGCCGACACTGATCACGTGGGAGCTTTCAGTCGTTGCTTCCAACCGACGCGGGGTCGGAGGAGAGCTTCTGGGGTTGGGGCGTTTGTGTCCTGGGCTGGGTTCGTTCGCGGTCGGAAGACTTCGGTTGCTTCGCTTCCATTGGAGAGTGGTCAGTTACTCGGCAGGGGGGCCGCAGTGGGTGCTGCAATTTCAGGATGGGTCCACTGGCGGGACCAGTCTTCGGACGGGAGCCAGCTTTTGGCGGAATGAGAAGCCGCCGCCTCAAACAGCAGCGGCTTGGGAAAGAGCGGCTCTTTAACTGATCCCGTCTCGACTGAAGCCTCGATGGGCCTCAGTGGGGGATCGAGGGAGGCCGGGACACGCATTCGGGATTTCGGGTGACACCGGGGAGCGACTGGCCAGCTGGCCAAGCTTTGGCCAGTCGGTGGCCAGTCCAATGTACTGCATCGATCAGGGGTTAGGTGTTTTTCGTTGACTGGCCTGGCTGGCCAGCGTCTGCGGCGCAGGGACCTTTTTACCATCGGCGGACGTTCGTTGGGCGGAACTTTGACGCAATGCGGTTTCTGAACGCTGCATGCAGACTGAACGATTGGTATCGCCGTTATTTGAAAACTCGGGAAACAAGTCTTGCGGCCGCTGTCTCTGGCTGAGATGGTCGTGTGGCAATTGCTGACATTCACCCAGAGGCGCGTGGTTGATGGGGATGCTTGCGGAGTGTCCCGCCCGTCGGCTGTGTTTGTCGGCTGAGGTTAGTGTGGGAATGACCATGCTGCTTGTGCAGGGGCGCCGGTACTGCGTCACCAGTGCGGAGGTGTTTACACGGAGACAGCTTGGGCATGGAGGCAGTGTGGGTGTGTGTGGGCGGGACTGGGCGATGTACGTTCTCGAGCGAACAAAGCTAGCGAAAAAGTGAGATCGTCAGTGCTCGCCTCTCCGCTTCGGGTTTCACACTGCGATGCCGTGAGGCAGTGGCCACTCGATCATGCTGCCGTGCGACGTCGGCGTTTCGAATTCATCGGGCACAATGGCCTTCGCGTCGGCGAGTGTCTGGCTGTCTGGCTGTAGGTCCGGCTGTCTGGCTACGCTCGGTCGAGCTTCGATCGCCGGTGATTTCGGTCGGAGCGGGGGACTTTCCCAGGCCAGAGCTGATGCAAGGGCGTGACGGCGCCAAGAACAGGGGAACGGACAGAGATCTTAGTTTGTTTTCCTTGCTGCGGCCGGTGGGGACTGCGTGAGCTCATTTTCTGGTGGCCAGTCGCTGCAAGATCCCTGCGGATGCGACGATTTGGGGCGATGGACAGCGAGTTTTGGAGCTGTTTGCGGTCTTGTGGAACAATCGCATCTGGGGAGTTATCATGCGGGGACGCCCGGTCGGTAGAAAACTCCGACTGGCAGTTTTTGGCCGTCGCATCCACAGGACAAACAATGAAGATTCACGAATATCAGGCCAAGCAGCTGCTGGCTGCTGCCGGAGTTAAGGTTCCTCGAGGCATTGTGGCCAAGACCGCCGAAGAAGCGGCTGCCGCCTATACCACTCTGGGTGGCGAAATCTCTGTCGTCAAATCGCAGATTCACGCTGGGGGCCGGGGTAAAGGAACTTTCAAAGAGCACCCCGAACAGCGCGGTGTCGTTCTGGTGAAGTCGGCCGAGGCGGCGAAGGATAACGCCTCACGCATGCTCGGCAGCACGCTGGTCACCATTCAGACGGGTGAAGAAGGTAAGCTGGTCAGCACGCTGCTGGTCGAAGAAGGCCTGAAGATCGCTCGGGAACTGTACCTGGGCGTTGTCGTTGATCGCGAAACCGGTGGTCCGATTCTGATCGCATCAACCGAAGGGGGGATGGACATCGAAGTCGTCGCCCACAACACCCCTGAAAAGATCCTGCACGAGCCGTTCGACGTCGAAGCAGGTCTTCGTGGGTATCAGGCACGCAACCTGGCATATCGCCTCGGACTGGAAGGTCCTTCCGTCCGCGCTGCCGAGAAGCTGCTGACCCAGCTGGCCCAGTTCTTCATTGACCGTGACTGCAGCATGGTCGAAATCAATCCGCTGGTCGTGACCGCGGAAGGGGATCTGGTTGTCGGTGATGCGAAGGTGGCCTTCGACGAGAACGCCATGTTCCGGCACCAGGATCTGCTCGTTCATCGCGATTTGTCCGAAGAAGAGCCGATGGAAGTGCAGGCTCAGGCTTCCGGTCTCAGCTACGTCAAGCTGGACGGCAACCTCGGCTGTCTGGTGAATGGTGCGGGACTGGCGATGAGCACCATGGACATCATCAAGTATCATGGGGGGGCACCCGCGAACTTCCTCGACGTGGGTGGTGGTGCCAATGTTGACCAGGTGACGGAAGCATTCCGCATCATTCTCGCCGATCCCAACGTGAAGGGGATTCTGGTCAATATCTTCGGTGGCATCATGAAGTGTGACACGATCGTGACCGCACTTTTGACCGCCTATGACAAGATCGGAATCAAGGTTCCGCTGGTGGTTCGTCTGGAAGGAACCAATGTGGACCTCGCTCGCAAGATGCTGGCCGAGAGCGGCAAGCCAATCATTGTGGGAACGGATCTGACCGACGCCGCTCAAAAGGCGGTCAAGTCGCTGGGTGCGTGAAGTTAAGAATCGAGGAGCGACAGGCTACGTCACTTTTCGGACTTCTCGCGTCACCAGAACCACAATTGAGCAGACAACAAATTCCTATTCGTTCTTTCTGAAGGCCAGCGACAAATACTATGAGCATTCTTGTCGATAAAAATACCAAGATCATTTGCCAGGGGATTACCGGAAAGTCCGGGCTGTTCCACTCCCAGCAGTGCCGAGCCTATGCCCAAGAGCACCGTCCAGGCGAAGACGTCTTCGTCGGTGGATGTACCCCGGGCAAGGGGGGGACGGAAATCGATGGTTTCCCCGTCTTCAACACCGTTGAGCAGGCCGTTCGGAAAACTGGCGCGAACTGCTCGTTGATCTTCGTGCCACCTCCGTTCGCCGGCGACGCGATTCTGGAAGCGGCTGACGCGGGGATCGATCTGATCGTCTGCATCACCGAAGGGATTCCTGTGCTGGACATGGCTCGCGTCAAGCGGGCGATGGTCAACAGCCGCAGCCGTCTGATCGGCCCCAACTGCCCCGGGATCATCACCCCCGGTGTGGCCAAGATCGGCATCATGCCGGGCTACATCCACAAGAAGGGCTCCGTTGGACTGATCAGCAAGAGCGGTACGCTGACGTACGAAGCCGCCTGGCAGATGGGCAATATCGGCATGGGTCAGACCACCGCCGTCGGTATCGGTGGGGACCCAATCATCGGGACCACTTACATCGATCTGCTCGCCATGTTCGAAGCGGATCCCAAGACCGAATCGATCCTGATGATCGGTGAAATCGGTGGAAACGCAGAAATTCAAGCGGCCGAATACATCAAGCAGCACGTGACCAAGCCTGTCGCTGCCTTCATCGCCGGTTCGACAGCTCCCCCGGGAAAACGAATGGGCCACGCCGGCGCCATCATCTCGGGTGGAAGTGGTACCGCTGCTGAAAAGCAGGCGGCACTGGAAGCGGCTGGTGTCGTCGTCGCCAAGAGCCCCGCTGACATGGGGGCTGCCGTTAAGACCGCGATCGAAAAGCGTAAGTAAGGCAATGCACGTCGAGTGGGCTTTCCGCCCATGAGTCCGCTTCCGATGGCTCCGCCTGCGTGACGCAAGCGGGCCTCTGATCAACGAGCGAGCCACAGGTTGCATGATCTGTGGCTCGCTTTGCGCCTCATTGGTTGAAGCGTTTATTGTTCAATCCACTGTAGCTTCGTTCGATTCCCTGATGCGATTTCGTAAGGCTATGAGCTGCGTGCGAACGTTGCTCATGGGAATGGCATTGTGAGTTCCGCCAGCGATTTCGATGAATTGGGCATTCCTGGATTGGCTCGCTAACCGCTGACCTTCCGAGAAGGGAACGATTTCATCCGCCGAACCGTGAAAGATGACAACAGGTGATGGGACCCGGGGAATCCTGTCGATCGAGCGCCAGCGATCCAGCAGCAGGAACTGGAACGGAAAGCAGGGGTAATGCCAGGCGACAACTCCACCCATGGTGGCAAACGTTGAATTGAGGAGTACTGCGGCAGGTTGGGGAGCGGAGTCGGATTCTGTGGACCAAAGTGAGAGAGCGACGGCCCCGCCGAGAGATTCGCCAAACACGACAATTTGCTGCGGAGCGTAATTCAGTTCGTTGCAGGCAAATTTCCAGACGAGTTGTGCATCGGTGGTCAAGGCTGATTCGGATGGTTTCCCGGTGCTGTCTCCATAACCACGATAGTCGAAGATCAGCACATCGAATCCTGTGTGTGCAATCTCAAGCAAGTCGGCAAGCCGCTCGTGACGGTTCCCGGCGTTCCCGGGAAAGTAGATCACCAGAGGAAGGGACGGTGCAGGAGGATCCTCTTTTGACCCATGCACAAGCCAGCCCTTGAGGAGGTACCCGTCGAGAGTTTTGATGTGAACGTCGTCAGCGATGTCAGGAGCGAGTTTGACGTTTGAAGTCGACAAGTCCGCAGCAATAGTGGGTTGGTACATCAGCTTTCGCTGAAAGACGGTAAAGAGAACGAGAATCGAGAAATAGGGAATCCCTCCATAGAGAAACAATGCACGTAGTAGGCGAGGTCCCTTTTTTCGCGAGGGCGGGCTCTCTGTTGTGTCGGTCATCCCGTTCACCTCGCAGAACGTAAGGAATTAATTCACCGGGCAACTGAACTGTGAGAAGTCCGTTCGATCCGCTGGGGAATTGTGGCGAAGGGCTCGTTGGATCCGGCCATTCTTGATCACGAAAGCACCGGAAAGCTGCAGGCCGTGTCCGACAAAACGACCGAAGCCATACCGAAAGACAACTCCGTCGAACAACGCTCGCCAGAAGGTTTTCACGCTGATCAGTTGACCGAGTGTGCCGAAGGGAAGTTCGAGAACGCGGAAGAGTCGACGGTCCGGGTCGCTCACTGCGGCGACATCGTCCAGGCCAAACCGGGAGAGCATCTCGCGACCCTGTTCAGGAGAACCCATGTGGACGATGACAGGACGCAGGCCCGCTTGATCCACTTCGGCTCGTTGTCTCGCCAAGTCAGACAGCGTTTCGCGGCAGTAAGTGCACCCCAAGTGGCGGACGCACACGAGTAAAAGCGGTACTTCAAAGGAGAGGTCAAAAAGATTTCGATGATCGGGGGTCTCAGCGGCCCGGAGCGCCTGTTCGAGTGTGAGGCCCTCGGTCGTTGTACGACGGGCTTCGTTGATCCGCGCGGCATGAAACAGAATGGCAGTGAAGGGGATCCACCATGCCAGATCGTTCGTCAGTATGGTCGCGCCGAAGTTCCAGGGAAGTTCACCTCGCAGGGCCGTGTAGACAAAGCCAATCGGTCCAAAAATTTTGCCGAGTAGGCCCACCAGAACGATGGGCCAGTGCGTGGCAGCATCGCGGGCGGCAATCCAGTAACCGATTCCATAGACACCAATGACCATACCCAGACACTGAATCAGTGACGGATAGTTTGGTTCAGGGAGTTCCAGCCAGCGGAACGGGAGCTGGGGAAAAAGGATGACAAAGATTCCCCATGCCAGATTGTAAACCCCGGCAAATCTGAGGACCGCGGGGACCCAGGTCGGCATGAGAGTCAACGAGCGGGACATGGATCAACCTGTCTTGAGGAAAGAGTGTCAGAGGGGACCGCTGAGTCTCTTTGTTGATTTCGAGACACAGTTCGAGGAGTTTTCATGTGACCGGTATTCTATGTCTGCGTGGCGCGATCGGCCACGGCACCCACTTGGAGAGAAGCTCAGAAGTTCAGGCGGTCCGTTTGGAATTCATCGGATGCCCCTAGCGTGGCCTTACTGCTGAGACGCCCAGACTTGAAATTCCCACGCCCAGCGTGGGGTGATAGGATGAGAAATGAGGGACGCGGAGGTCCTGAAGGGGACTCCTTAACCGACACAGATCAGGAGACAGACGTGAAGCCAGCGAATCGATTTGAGCCTTCGCTGGTGAAAGCAGGCCAGAGGACCGCCCATCCGCAATCGAGCGGTTCGACAGGGAGAGGGCTGCCTGACTGGATTCCTCACGCTCTGTTCATGTCGACAGTTTTATCGTTCGTCGCGCACGTGGCCTTCCTCGGCCTCTTTGCGATTTCGCTGCGAGGCTGTGACCGTCCTCCGGTTGGATTTTCTGAGGAAGAGTCACGTGAAGTGGGGATCGTGGTCAAGGACCGGGGAGATCACCCCGACGCTCTCATTCCGGGGGAAGCGCGAGACGGGGAGCTGGTTGAGACTCAACCGGATGTTCCCGCGAATCGGGATGCGTTTGCGCCAACACACGTAACGCCGGATCAGCCACCGGTGGAAACGTCTCTGCCTCAGGATGAGGGGCATCAACTGATTGGCCCAGGTGTGAACTTGCCTGCCGGAGCAACCGTCACCGATCCGCGTCAACCGGTAAAGTCGGGAGGGGGCAAACGGCCCGCAGCGACGGGGACCCAGGGTGGGGCACCCGGAGCGGCTTTCATGGGGACTCGCGATGAAGGTTCCAAGGTGGTGTTCGTCATCGATGCGTCCGGCAGTATGACCAGCAATAATTCGATGCAAGTGGCCAAGGCGGCGTTGGTGTCGAGTCTGCAGGCACTAGAAGGGGATCAGCAGTTTCTCATCATTTTCTACGACGACAAACCGGTCGTGCTTCATCTGAGGGATGCCCACAAGCCCGAGCTTTATGCCGCGACAGAACTTCACAAGACCCTGGCAAAACAGAAGATTGCGGGGATTCAACCCGGTACGGGAACGCAACATGTTCCCGCACTGGAACTGGCACTGCGGCTGGAACCGGATGTGATCTTCTTTCTGACGGATGGACAGGAGCCACCCATCTATGAGGGAGATCTCGCTTCTCTCAAAAGGATGAACCTGAATAAGACGCGTATTCACAGCATTGAGTTTGGGGTCGGGCCGGAAGTCTCTGAGGCGAGCGGGGCGAAGAACTTCCTGCGAAAGCTGGCGCGTCAGAACGATGGCACATATCGCTACTACGACGTCACAAAGTTTAAGTGACTGTAGTGTTTCGAGTCATCTCGCGTGGGCTGTCGTAAACTCGGCCAAGGTTTAACCGAATATTTGAGAATTTGGGGTAAGTAGCCAATTGACCGTCGTAAGGGGCGAAGGTACGGTCATGGCCCACTTCGTACCGTCCTGTCAATTTGGATCGCCTCTGGATGCTATTGTCGATTGTCTCGTCTCACGGGCGCCGTATCGCCTGTCGCATGTTGTGCCTCTTTCTCTTGCTTTGCCTGGCAGGCGAGTTCGTATGCTCGGAAGAATCCCTTGAACCTTCATCGACGTGCAACACTCGAGAACAGGAAGTTGCAGTCTGGATTGAGAAAGCGAGAAACTCGGGCTGTCTGGACGTCGAGTTTTACCCGGCGAACAAGCGGCCCAAGCCGTTTGATGGCTGGACTGATTTCCATCTCTCGCTGGAATACAAATACAATCACAACGTCCGCTGGAAGGGGGCCAAGGGGAAGGTTCTGGATGTCTCGATTGTTCCTGCTTTCACGACGATCAAGCCTTCCATTTCGCACATGATCAAGCTTCCCGAAAGCATTGAACGGGACCAGTGGCATACATCGGTGCTGGGCCGTCACGAATTGGACCACGTTGCGATTGGAATGCATCCACGGTTGATGATGTTGGCGACTCATCTCGTAAAAAATCTTGGTCGACTTTCTCGCACTGCGGGAAGCACGTCCGAAGTCACGCTGAAATGGGCTCAGGAAGAAATCAACAGTGCCGTCGATGCTCGGACGCAGGCACTGCACTCCCTGGTGGTCATCAACAATGAGCGTCTGGATTCATTAACGCGCCACGGAGGGAGAGACCTGGTTGAACGTGGTACTTTTTTTGAACGGCTTTACCTGAAAGAGAATCTGGACGAAGTGAAGTTCCGTTTTCTGGGCGAATCCATGAAACTGCTGGATACGAAAGAGTATCAGGAAGCAACTTTGCCGTTTCCTCATTGACCCCCGGATTCGGGACCAATTTTGTCCGGCAAATCGTCAACAATCGAGCTTGCATCGTTGGCGAGTGTGGTTACAATCTTGTCTCTGAAATTTGCATGGTGGCTATAGCTCAGTTGGTAGAGCGCCAGATTGTGGTTCTGGATGTCGCCGGTTCGAGCCCGGTTAGTCACCCTCAGCCCCGAATGTTCGGGGCTTTTTTACGTCCGGTGCCATGCAGCATGGCTGGCACGTCCGGGTCGGCAAGTTCTCTCTGTCACCCGTCCCGCCGAGGTCGGCCCCGCTCTTGCCTGGCGAGGTGTCAACTGCCGCCTCCCCCGACCACGGAATCAACGGTCTCTTCGTCCGTCAAGTGATCCATCATTGTCTGAACCGACTGCGGCAAGATTCTTGTTTTTTAGATGAGTTTCTGGAAACGGCATCGTTATAATTTCCGTTTATCTGTGTTAGTCCCTGCTTCTTCATGTCTTCGGCTGCTCTTCTCAGAAGGGTCACAACATGGGGCGACTACGGGCGGCTTCAACGCTGCGGCGATCACGGTTCTGCATCGATTCATGCTTCGTTATCATGGTTTTCTTCCTGGTTCCGGCGACGGGCCGAGCTACTCCGCCGACTTTGGATGCCGCTATTCAAGCACTGATCGAGTGGCGTTCGTCGTTTGACAGTCTGCACATGCACTACGAAATGGAGCAATCCAATCGAGCAGAGCCGGATCACGGACAATTGACGACGTCGGGTGAATACTACTGGACTCAGTACGACCGATTCTTGTGGCGAGAGGAGTCGTTTCAGAATGGACAGCCCAGCGGTCGTCGAAAATACTTTTGCGATGGTGCGCTGGCGGGATGGGTTTGGCCGCAGGGAACTGTAATGGCGGTTCCCATTCCTCCAGGGCAACGAAGAGGTGTCTACAACGCGGTTGTCACCCCCCTGGCCGCTCTGTGGAACTGCACCGAACTGGATTGGTTTACAGTTCCCGTTCCACCGTGTGATATCGAGCACCAAGTCGTCGACTGTGAGGGAGCAGAGTGTCTGGAGATCTCATTCAGACTCCCTCAGAGTGCGGTATGCAATCGAATGATTCTGGATCCTCGATACAGTTATCAGCCCAGAATCTACGAAGCGGGACAGCGCTACGAGGTCACCCACTTCAAATTGTTCGAGCCGGGGATCTGGATGCCCGAGCAGGGGACCTATGATTTCGGCGACGGAAACGCCATGCAAAGTCGCTGGAGAGTCGATCGCCTTGTCTTTAATGAAGATATTGAAGACGAGAAAGTGAAAATGCCCTCTCACGCTGTGGGGGCAGGAATTGCTGCCATGGAATCGGGCAGCGGTCGGTTCCACGGGAAACGCACTGATGGTCGTGGCGGTGAGGCCAGCGCTGCTGGAGGGCAAGGACTGAATCGAGCAGAATCCCCGCTGGCACAACTCAAGCGGTTTGACTGGCTGATCTACTCATTACCGTTTACCACTGCAGGTGGGATTATTGTCGTCCAAGGGATGAAACTGCACTTCAAATAACGGAGATAGAATATCAGGGATAGAAGTATCCAAAGCGTTCTCCCCACCCTCGAATTGTGCTCTGTTGAATCAGCCACACGAAGTTTGAGAAAGCCCGTCATTCTTCGTCATATTCACGGGACGATGTCAGCAGCTCTCCTACGAACCGGGATGCTGGCAGGTTCCCCAGCAGGTAGGTATGACGTCCTTCTCTGATTGTCACTTTGGTTTGTGCTGGCGTCCCGAAGTCCCCCTGACGTTGCGACGGACGGAGCGTGATCGTGTGCTCACCGACCGGAAGTTCGACCCGGAAAACCTGAATCGTGTCGGGCAACAGCCCCCAGCATCGCGTATCGGCCGACTCCGTCGCTTCCCAGGCGACGCCCGCAGCGAGGACGCCAAGGCTGAGGAGCGAACCTTTCTGAACATCGGCCATCTCCTGAGCACCGTACAGGATGCCTTTCTTGATGACGCGGCGGGCCACGGCTCGTCCGATGATCGCAGGAAAATGAGCCTGCTGCTGTTGCACGGCCATTTCTCCGATGTCGACCAGTGTGGCCGTCTTTCCGGCCATTTCGCCATTGATCTGAACCGAGACACAGTCGGCCACGGGAACAAAGTTGATGACGCGGGGAATCTTGACAGGGGCGAGCGTCGGGGTCACGTTCCGTTTTCCCAGTGCGTCGAAGATTCGATCTGCCACGAGTAACGCCGCCTGCGTCGGAACCTCGGCCGTTTCCTGCTTGATCGGGCCTCGGCCGACCAGTGCGAAGACATACAGGGCACCATGCCCGCTATGCATGGCAACTTCGTGCTCGCAGCGGTGAATATCGACCTTGGCGTCGCGGAAATTCGGTTCCCATTTTGCGACTTGCACCCGTGCCCGTAACGCATCATTGAGTGTCAGCGGAGATTCCTCGGCGAGCATTCCGCGGATATACGGACCTAGTGCCACCTGCTTGTAAGCGAGTACGGCGGACTGATCTTCTTCTTTATACTTTTCCTCTACGGCCAGCATGATCTGCTGTTGTTTATCCACCATCTGCAGCGCGTAAGCACCGGCATCACCCCCGCCCGACATCAGGTTCGAGAGCGAGAGCATCGCGCGGATCAGCACCTTCTCATAGTCTTCCCCGGCATAGGGACGCACCTGATCGTCCGTCAGCATCGAGGCGACTTCCTTACCCGCGTCGATCCCCTCAAGTTCATCAAAGCGGTCGCGAACCTGGCGCAGGATTCGTTCTGCATCTTTGGGGCGGCCTGAAGCGAGTTCGATGACAGCCTGATCCAGCATCAGGACATCCTGCTCGCCCTTCCGCTTCTTGAGTTCTTTGGCGAGGGCTTCTTGCGCCATCGGCAGATTGCCGTCGAAGAAAGCGGTCCGGATCGGTTGAAGTCGGTCAAAATGCGTACTGCAACCGCAGTTGAACAGCAGCAGCAGCACGGCAATCCGCGAGCAGCAGGAAAACGCCCGTCGCTTCGAACCGCTTGCAACAGCGCTGCGACATTCAGGCGATGGAATGTTCATGTCGACCTCGGCAGATTCGACTCCCGGCCTTCGTTCACGGTGAGACGTGGGGGAGAGTCTACTGCTCCCCCTCTGTGTCACTTCGTCAACGTCATCGGATCCGGAATGAAGTCTCTCGTCCAATTTCAGACGAATGGACTCGGGGTTGGACGGGGTTACCAATGCTCGTCTCAACCCTGTCCATAGTTCCGAAGTTTACCAAGTTTGGACTTATGGTATCCCTTGCGCAATTCGGCCGATTCTTTTTCTGTATGACCGGTTTCGAAGTTGACCAGTTCCAGCGTCAACAGGTAGTCGCGCTGGTAGTCCTTGCCATTGCTGCGCGTCGTGCCCGAGGTAATCGTCGCGTACAGAAAGTAGTCGATCGGCTCGCGTTCCTGCTCCATCACCCCGGCCAGTTTCCGTCGCGCACTGGGAGTATAGAGGTCATCAGGACGCAGATTTGCCTGCTGAAGGGCTGCTTTCACCGCACGGATATTGACCAGTTCAAACGTTTCTGATCCGTTAATAATCGTGTCGATTTTTTGATAGATCTGATCACCAAAGTCACCGATCTCTTCCGAGCTGCGATTATCCACGTGCATGAAACAGATGCGCTTCTTGCAGGGCTCGCCGGTGTGTGAGGTCAGTGTGACAGAGCTTTGCTCACGAGCAAGCAGTTGACCGACGGATTGCTGAATCAGTGGCTCCCATGTCTCTGCACCCGCAGTATGGCTTCCGACCATGTTGGTGTCGGTGGGGCTGAGCACATGAGCGTATTGAGTCCCCTTGCAACCGATCGAGGTCACTGCGACGAGACTCGCAAGCGAGATACTGAATTGGTGAAAGAACTGCCGCCGATCCATGGCTGGCTCCCATAAATTGTCGAATCGTTTCGCGAACGCGTTTTTTCAACTTCGACCAATACAGACGCAAACTTCAATCGTGGTGCCAACCTGTCAGTCGTGGGAGAATAATAATTTTAACGACGAAACAGGAACAGGCGGCTTTCCCGAATCGGTACGGCTCTCGGCAGGTTCTGCCGGTATCTCAACCTGAATTCGGTCTGTTCCTAACTTTCTTTCGTAATGGTCTCGCCCGCAGTGCTCGACAGGTGAGATGACCTCTTGGATAAGTCGAATGATTCCGGCAGGACTCAGCCAGCCAGACGCTGTTGCATGGGTTTCGCTCGCTTATTCGAGCGAGGTTCGCTTTTCCAGCGGCGATGGATCCAGAAATATTGTTCGGGGGCTCGCCGGATTGCCCGTTCCAGTGCGGAGGTGAATTGCTGCGTAATTTCACCCACAGGGTCATCGGTGTTCAGTTCACGCGGGTCGATAACGGCTTCGCAACCGACTTCAAAGCGGGACCAGGGCTGACTGCCCGGTTCGTCCTTCAGCCGAATCGAATAGCCGACCATCACCAGAGCGTCGTACTCCAACGCCAGCAGTGCGATCGATTTGAAGGTGGAAGCGGGCGTGCCGAAGAAATCCACGAAGACGCCTCTCGGGCCGGCATCCTGATCGCACAGCAGACCCAGGTTTCCTCCCTTGGACAAGAGGGCCACCATTTCATCGAAATCGCCCGATTTCAGCAGCATCCGGTGACCGGTATTTTCCCGCTGGCGACGGAACCAGTCATGCAGGTAGGGGTTATCCATCTCGCGCGCGACGATTCCCATAGGGAACCCCCATAGACCGAACAGGGCCGTTCCAATCTCCCAGTTTCCGAAGTGGCCGCCGAGCATCAGCACACGCCGGCCCGAGCAGATCGCTTCATTGGTGCGAGTAAAGTCGGCGAAGTCGACGATCTTCCGGTACGAGTGCAGATGCAGCTTGCGGGGGCACTGTACGGTCTCGGCAATCGTGCGGAACAGATGAACCCACATCTCGTAAACGAGGTTCTCGATCTCTTTCTCGGAATAGCGGTCACCGAAGGCGCGCACGAGATTTTCAGAGGCGACCTTGTATCTCGTCCATTTCCGGGGCAGCCCGTAATGGATCACTGTCGCCAGGCCCCTTGCCACCCAGGCGGTCGCCGCAGGTGAAAGGGAGTCAATCACACAAACGAATGTCTGAAAGACGAGATATTCAAGTCGATGACGCAGCGAAAGCATAACGCGAGCACTTCCTTGTGGTGGTCAGATCCATCACGGGGCGTCCAGCAGCGGGTTCTGCAGGAACGTGGTGACCTGACCTGGCTCATTTCATTCCATGAAACATCCTCATCAGGTGAGGCACGATTACAATAGCGGATTGTGCCGCGAAAAGGCCACAGGTCCGCGAACTTCGTCTGCCGGGTCTGCTCCCAAAATCGAACGATGTTTCCTTGTCCCCAGCCGAGTCCGGCCCTGTGGCCCGTGTCAACTGGCGACCTTCAGTGACTTCCGTGTGTTCGTATTTTTATCCAATGAGGCATCTTCGAGAAGTTGCTGGATTGCTGCTTGCTGGAAGAACCGACGCAGACGTGACTTTCCCCGCCACAGGTGCAGCAGCCGGCTTTCGGATTGCAGTTCCGGTAACAGCAGTTCAGTCGCATGGTTCAGATGAACGACCCGTTGCGAGACGTCGCGTGGGTCGAGCAGGCGACATTCATAACCGAGTCTGACGAGGTCGTGGTGCAACCCCTGACCGGCGGTCAGGGTAGCGTGATCGGTGTACGTCAACCCGTGCTGATCCATGATGCGGCGACGGTAGAGCGCACAATGGCTGCGGATGTAGGGCTGTCGATTGTTCTTTCGCACGGGCCGAAACCGCTTCCACCATGTGAGCACGTCTTCGACTTGTCTCAGCGATTCCTGAAGGGGGGAACGGAGCACCAGCTTGTCGGTTCCAATGGCGGCAATTGAATCGTCGGCCAGCATCGGGTCGAGATGGAACTTCAACCAGTCTTCCCGAATGGGGATGGTGTCCGTATGAACGGTCAGCACAAACGGCGCGCGCGCTTCCTGAAATCCGATGGCGACAGCCTCGCGATGGGCCAGGCTTCCGGTCGCAATCTCTCCCGTCCGTTCAATCAGTCGGATCCATTCGACACTGCGCAAGTAGTCGAGCGAGGCGTCTCCCTTCGATGCGTTGTCCACCACGATCACCTCATAGTCGTAGTCGTGGGTAAACTTTCTGATACTGCGCAGGCAGAGCTTGGCCAGTTCGGGCGTCTGGTAGTGCGGGACAATGATGGAGACAAACGGCTTCATGCTGGGTCGGTTCCGTGATGCGATCGGACGCGTGAGGGTGTGGGTTTGACTTGCCACCATTGCTGGAGTCGGATGAGCTTTCGGCGCCACCAGGGAAGACTGTCTCGCCAGATGGCTTGATCGGCAAGTTCTTCGGCCTGGGCGATGACGGGCTGCCAGCGCGTCAGTTCCGGATGAACGGGTATCAGCCGCTCTTCCAGAAACAGGCGGAGGTCCGACAGGCGTTCGCGCCGTCGAAGTCGCTGTTCGCACCGACGTGAAAAGCCGAGCCGCTTCTGGCGATAGCGTCCGACCGGCCGACGCACTCCGCATGTCTGGCCGGGATGCAGACGATAGCGGGTCAACAGTTCTGGTGAAGCAACGCCATGATAGCCCATCAGTTCACACATGACGGACAGCCAGTGGTCATGGACCCAGGATTGAGGAATGGGTGACAGCGCGCGGATGCAGTTGGCCCTCAAGAGCATCGTCGCACCGAGAATCCGGTCGGATTGGAGCAGCAGGTGGCGGGCGCTGGAGTCGCCCTGCTGCAGAAACTCGTGCGGCGTGCAGCGGTACTGTTCCCAAAGCCGATGATGCTGCGGCTGGCCATCATTGCCGATCATCTCTGCATCGGAGCACGCGTAGCCTGCCTGCGGGTGCTGCCCCAGCAATGCCGCTAGGCGCGCCAGTTTGTCTGGTCTCCATTCATCGTCCTGATCGGATAGCGCAATGAATTCACCCGAACAGCGCTGCAGGGTCTGGTCAAAGTTTGTTCCGACACCCAGTCGCTGTGGATTCTGGAAGAACCGAACGGGGAACGGCGCGACGCGTGCGAAGTCCTCGATCAGTCGGGCTGTTGAGTCGGTCGATCCATCATCACCGACAACCAGTTCGTCGGGAAGGCGTGACTGGGAGAGGTAGCTGTTCAGTTGGGAGGGCAGATATCGTTCGCCGTTGTACGTACACAGGGCGATTGAAATGGTCCCCGACTGTCCCCGGACGGGGTGGGGCGTGTCGCGTAGGGCTTCAGGCGGCATTCAGTGACTCCTGCTTCACTTCGTTGTCGCGTGAAGTATTCATGGGGACGGTCTCTTTCGAGGGCTCGGTCAGGGCTCGGCAGCGAATCGTCTGGGCACCCATTCCCAGGACCTGGCGGATTCCCGTTTCGAGTCCGATCCAGCACCACAGGAGCGAAATTTTGGCAATCCGAATTGCGGTCTGAACAATGTTCTTGCGGCGAAGATGATGGAGATAGACGTACTTCCAGGCTTTCAAGACACCAGCCACGCGCTGGCCGGGAGGAAGTCGTTGCCAACTGAGTCGCGTCATGTGGCAGGCATCGATGCCCCACAT